>CAYFGQ010000014.1:0-64917 GCA_964342525.1 uncultured Arcobacteraceae bacterium | reverse complement strand
CAAAAAGTGGCTCATGGTATAACTTTTCAAAGGGTGATGAGTGTAGCCGAGCTTGAAGATATTATCAAAAATACAAATAAACCTATTATGCTTGATTTTTATGCTGATTGGTGTGTATCTTGTAAAGAGATGGAGCATATAACTTTTAAAGATAAAAGGGTAATAGAGGCTTTAAAAAACTATACTATTCTTCAAGTGGATACTACAAAAAATACTGATGAGGATAAAAGGCTACTAGAGAAGTTTAATCTATTTGGACCTCCAGGTATTATTTTTTGGAATGAGAATGGAGTAGAGAGTTCAGATAAGATTATAGGATTTAAAGATCCTGAGGATTTCTTAGCACATTTAGATAGATTAAAATACTAATCTATCTAGGTGTATCTCCATATTAAATTATAAGAAAAATTTATCTAAATATTTGATCAAATTATAATATAAAAAACTTTTTTAAAAACATAATAATTTACATTTACTAAACAAACTTCCAATAAAATCGACTCCTAAAAATAAAATAGGAGACGAAAATGTTAAATAATCTCAAGATCTCAAAGAAACTATATTTAGGTTTTAGTTTAATAATTTTAATTGTTTTAGCTATCACTTTTATAGGGATAAATGAAGTTAATTCAATAAATAAACTAAATAGTGTTATAGAGAATAATGCAGTAAAACAAAGATACTCAATAAACTTTAGAGGTAGTGTACACGATAGGGCTATTGCCATAAGAGATGTGGTGTTAGCAAAAGATAAGGATGATAAATTATTTGAAGATTCACTGGCTGATATAAAAAAGCTTGAAGTGTTTTATATTGATTCAGCTAAGGCACTTGATAAGATTTTTGCAAAGGGTATGAATGTAGATGCAAAAGAAAGAATGATCTTAAAAAAGATTAAAGATATTGAAGCAAAAACTTTACCTTTAATTATAGAGATTGTAAATCTAAAAACTAATGGCTCCCATGCAAAAGCCCATGAGGTACTTATACAAAAAGCTAGAGATAATTTTACTATTTGGTTAAAAGTGATTAATGAATTTATTGATTATGAAGAGGAAAAAAATCAACAATTATCAAAAGAGGCAAAAGAGATTGCGAGTGGTTTTTCATCATTAATGATCACTGCTTTAGTTATTGCTTTAATTATTGGGGTCTTAATCGCTTATCTAATCTCAAATAATTTGATAAAATCGGTAAATAAAGTACAAATAGGACTACAAAGTTTCTTTGACTTTTTAAATAAAAAGACAAAAGATTCTGCTCTTGTTGATCTTAATGGAAAAGATGAATTTGGGGAGATGGCATTAATTATCAATGATAATATTAAACATATTAGAAAATCTATTGTTGAAAATGATGAGTTTGTAAAAGATGTGGCTACATTTGCACAAGAGATTGGAAAAGGAAATCTATCTGCAAAAATAGAAAAAAATCCTGATACAGATTCTTTAATAGAATTAAAAGAGATTTTTACAAATATGCAAAAAGAGCTTGAATCAACTATCTCTAACTCAATCCCATCATTATTAGAGGTTCTTGAAAAATATAATGAACAAGATTTTACGGCAAAATCTTCTGATGCTAAGGCTAGGGTTGCTATTGCGGTAAATAAACTTGGAGAAGTGATCTCTGAGCTTTTAAAAGGATCATTTAATATTGGAAAAACACTTGAAGATGCTTCTTCAATTTTAATCTCAAATGTTGAAGAATTAGATGAAAGCTCAAAAGAGACATCTTTATCATTAGAACAAACTTCAAATGCTCTAGAGAAGATAACTCAAACAGTAAAAACAAACTCTTCAAATGTAAATAAGATGTCCATATTCTCAAAAGAGGTTGATAGTTCAGCCAAAGAGGGACAAACCTTAGCAAAAAATACAAGTCAATCTATGTCAGAGATCGAAGAGCAGGTAAAAACTATCAATGATGCCATAAGTGTAATTGATCAAATAGCGTTTCAAACAAATATCTTATCTTTAAATGCAGCAGTTGAAGCAGCTACAGCTGGTGAAGCAGGTAAAGGTTTTGCAGTGGTTGCAAGTGAGGTTAGAAACTTAGCAAATAGATCAGCAGAAGCAGCAAAAGAGATCAAAGATATTGTGGAACTTGCTACAAATAAAGCTAGTTATGGTAAATCCATAAGTGATAAGATGATTGAAGGTTATGATGAATTACTTGGAAATATTGAAAAAACTGTAGATATTATAGGGGATATTGAAGAAACTTCAAATGAACAAGAAAGGGAGATTTCTCAAATAAATGAGGAGATGAATCAATTAAATAATCAAACCCAAAGAAATTCTCAAATCTCATCTAAAACAAAAGAGATCGCTTTTAAAACAGATTCTATTGCAAAAGAGATTGTATCAAATCTAAGTGATAAGAAGTTTGATTAGTATATAAATAAATACTCAAATAGACTAAGATTTAGTCTATTTGAGGTTTTTCTTCTTTTGTGGCATCTTCGTATGCCTCTTTTGATGCATCCCAAGCTTTTCCACTATATTCTTTAGTTTTATCCCAAGCTTTTTCACTTACATCTTTTGTTGTGTCCCATACTTTGCCACTATACTCTTTAGTTTTATCCCAAATTTTTTCACTTGTACTTGGCTCTGTCTTTTCTTTGATAAAATCTTTTGTATCTTCATATAGTTCACTTGATGTTTCTTTAGTTTTATCCCAAGTATCTTCTGCACTATCTTTTACATCATCTTTATCAATATCTTCTATTTTTTCTTTGGCAGTCTCATATGTAGAGCTAACTCCACTTTTTACCTTATCCCACATACTTTGTTCAGCATGGGATAAACTTAGTACTAAAAAGCTTGAAATTATTATCTTTTTCATAATATCTCCTATAGTTTATTTTGATCAATTAGTTTAGAATAACTAGCTAATCTATCAGTTACTTTTTTTAAGTAACCTTTTGTTTCATTATATGGAAGTTTTCTCATTAGATGTTTATATACTTTTGTAGATTCCATCGCATTTATTTTAATAGCTGCCTTACGTATATTTGTAGTACCAGTAAAAGCTTTAGCCACATTTCCTGCACCTGTATTATATGCCGCGATTACACAATATAGTTTGCTTATTGGATCTTTTATATGACTTAGATATTTATATTGTAAAAGGTGAAGATATGCTGAACCCATTTTAATATTTTTTTTACTATCATATAGGTATGTACTACTTACAACTTTTCTTTTACCATATAGATATTTATAGCTATCAATTCCTGCTGATCTTGGAACTATTTGCATAAGTCCAAAAGCTGGTATATGTGATCTAGCCATAGGGTTAAATGAACTTTCACTATGCATGATTGCAAATACTAAAGCTTCACGTATTTTTTGCTCATATGCATTTTTATTTACATCATCTTTATATAATCTTGCTTTTTTTATCATTGTTTTTGGTGGCATTTTTACATTTGCTTTATAGATAAACTTATCATTATGTTTTATTTTTTGAAGTTTTTGTGTTTTTACATCTTTATACATAGATTTCATATCTTCAAAACTAAGTACATCAGTGATGATTTTCTCTTTAGATTCTATGTGTTGTTTGGGAATACCCAATTTTTTCGCTATTTTTGATTCTACTTTATCGTTTTTATAGGCTGTTTTTACATCATCTTTTAGAAGTTGCATATAAAGATCTTCTATCTTTTTTTTAGCCTCTTTTTCATCTTTTGCAACAACTTCAAATTTGATATTTTCATTTTTAAAATCTACACTTTTTTTAGTGGTATAGTCTTTATTGTATTCTACCCATTTATGATTTGTTGAAAGCTCCGCTTTTGGCCAGTTATTTTCTATTTCTTTTTTATATTCGCTAAAAGCTTCCTCTTGGGCTTTTTTATATGCTTCAAACTCTGCATCATGTTGTTTTTTCCAATCAATATATTCTTGCTGGGATTGTAAAAACTCTTTGTCTTGTTTTGCTTTCCATTCTTCGAATTCATTGGCATTTAGATTTAAAATAGTAAGTGTTATAAATATAAGTTTTTTGTACATATTAATTCTTTTGTTGGGATATAAATATTATATCAATATTGATTTAATTGTTAGTTAATAAGAGAATCGTAAATCTCTTTAGTAGATTTTCCTGTAAGTTTTGAAAGTAGTTTTGCTTTTTGTTTTGGTGGTAGTTTTAGATCATTTATATCTTCTACGGTTATGGCTTTACCAGAGCTATTTTGTCCCTTATCTATTACTACAACCCATTCACCTTTTATATTTTCATTTTTAAATTGTTCAAAAATATTTAAAGCAGTATCTTTATAATAGTTTTGATGCATTTTAGTAAGCTCTTTTACTAAAAAGATCTCTCTATTTTCATCTATATTTTTTATCTCTTCAAGTAGTTTAGCTAATCTATGAGGTGATTCATAAAGAATTGATATATTTTGATTATTCATTACCATATCAAGCTTATCTTTTCGTTCAGCTCCTTTATGGGCTAAGAAGGCAAAAAATGTAAACTCTGCACTATCAAATCCACTCATGGCATATGCTGTAAGTACTGCATTTGCTCCTGGAATCACATCATACTCTAATGAGTGATCAATACAGTATTCAACTAGTTTTGCACCAGGATCACTGATACATGGCATACCTGCATCACTTACATAAACTATATTTTTTGATTCAAAAAATTCAGGTGTAAGCTCTTTTAATACTTTATCTTGATTATGATGGTGTAGTGATCTAAAATCATCACATTTAAAAGTGATGTCGTGTTTTTCACTTAGTAGGTTTAAAAGTTTTTTTGTGACTCTTGTATCTTCACAAAAAAAAAGCTCCGCACTCTCGAAGGCTCTTATAACTCTAAAAGAGATATCTTCTAGGTTGCCTATGGGAGTGGGAGCTAAAGTAAGCACTATTTTGCGCTTATTACTTTTGAGCGTATCTTGCTTTGAACTTCTCGATTCTTCCTGCAGCATCAACAACTTTTTGCTCACCTGTGAAGAATGGGTGACAAGCAGAACAGATATCAATTTTCATTGTTTCTGTATTTGACTTAGTAACGAAAGAGTTACCACAAGCACAAGTTACTGTACACTCTTTGTAATCTGGGTGAATATCTTTTTTCATCCGTTTTTCCTTATTTGTTTTATTTTACAAAAAAGTACACGTCTGATGTTGCCCTTTAAGTAAAATATGGTTTCATTTTTGGTGTGGGATTATATCTAAAAAAACTTAAATATTAGTTAAATTAAGATGTTCTTAACTTTAAAAGTTTTCCCATCCATCATCATTTATATCCGATTTTATCGAAGTTTTTTTATTTACTTTTTTGTTTTGCACTTCTAATTTTATCTCATTTTTTCCATTAAACTCTTTTTCATCTGTATTATCAACAATATCTTGTGCTATATTTGATGTTTGCTCTGCTATCTCATTTGTTTGACTTGCTACAGAGGCATTTTGTTGTGTTTGTTGATCTAAAGAATTTATAGCATCATTGATTTGTATAATTCCTGTTTGTTGTTCTCTACTAGCTGATGTTACATCATTAATAAGTTCGATGGTTTTATCGATATTGTTATTTAATCCATTATATCCTTCAATCATTTCATCGGCAATAGTTTTACCCTCATTTGCTTTGTTTGTTGCATCTTCAACAAGCTTTTTGATCTCATTTGCCGCTTCAGCTGATCTACTTGCTAGGTTTCTAACTTCCCCTGCAACTACTGCAAAACCTTTACCAGCTTCACCTGCTGTTGCTGCTTCAACTGCTGCATTTAGTGATAAGATATTTGTTTGAAATGCGATTTGATCAATAACTGTGATTGCTTCATTTATTGAAGATACTTGTGTATTGATCTCATCCATAGCTTTAGTGGTTTTACTCGCTAGTTTTTGTCCTGCATTCGCTGAACTTGTCACTTCATTGGCTATCTCTGTCATTTGTACTATTTTTTCAGAACTTGCTTTTACATTAGAGGTGATTTGCTCTATTGTTGCAGAAGTTTCTTCTAAACTCGATGCTGCTTCATTTGAGCTAGTATTTAAGATATCTACATTTTTTAGAAGGGTTTTAGATGAGTCTTGTAGGGTAATACCATCTTTTTTATTTTGAATAAGCATTTGAGTTATGGAATCTCCTAAGGAGTTTACTCCATTTGCTAGTTTTTCAAGGTGGGCTTTTACATTACTTGTATCTACTTTATTTGTATATTTATAGCTTGAATACTCTTCTAAGATATCAAGTACACTATCAATATTTTTTTCAATATTTCCACCCATTTGATTTAGAAGTTTTGTTAATTCTTGAAGTGCTGGATTACTACTGTTTGTATGTACTCTTTGGCAAAGATCACCTTGTTCAAACTCGCTTAGTACTTGGATAGTATTATCTATAACTTCCCTATCTTCTTCAATACCTTTTTTAGCTTTTGTGATATTTTCATTTACAACTTTTGACATTACTCCAAATTCATCTTCTTTAGAATCATCCAATAGTTTTACTTCACTTACTTCCCTATTGATATATTTAAAAAAGTTTAATAGCCCATTTTGAAAACTGCTTATTTTCTCTTTTACTATTCTACTAAGGAAAATTGAAATAGCAATTGCAAGTATTAAAACAATTAAAGCAACAATCTCAATAATTAAAATCACTGATTCTTCATCCTCTTTTGCTTGATGTGTAAGCTCTAGTGTAAGCTCTTCCATGCTATGAGTAAGTTTAACTGCTTGTTTATCCATAACTTTTAATTCTTTTAAAATTACTTCTTTTTCTTCTTCTATATTTTCTAGCTTATTTGTTTCAAGATGGTGTTCAAACTCTTTTAAGTGCTTATCAAATACTTCTTGCTCTTTTTTAAATAGATCACAAGTATCTAATACTTCTTTATATTTTTTTCTAAGATTTTCACTTTTTGCATGCTCCATTGCTCTTTTTGCAAGTCTTATACACTCTAAAATCTCTTCATTTGTTGCTTTTTCTAATTCTTCAATTTTAAGCTCTAGGGATTTAAACTTTTCAGATTTTACATCTTTACTAGCTATTATTAGCTCATTTATTAAAATCTCTTCGTGTAAAATATCTTTTTCTATTTCTATTATCGTATTTAATAATGGAGTTTCATACTCAGCGATCTCTTTTATCTCTTCACCTATTTTATTTATACCTGAATATGCAACTATTGAGATAGTTAACATTCCAATTATAATGATAGTCATGGCAAGTGAGATTTTTGTTGTTAAGTTAAAATGTTTAAACATGGGGGGATGTCCTTGATGTGAATTTAATGGAATAAATTCTTTCACTAATTTTTTTGAAGTTTATTAAAAATCAGTTAACAAAAGGTAAATAAGATTATATGGGGATTAAAATTATGATTTAAGAAACTTTTTTAAGATTTCATCTTTTAGCTTATCAAGGGTATTTTTTGTTTGGCCTTGAAATTGACTTCTATTAAAGGTTCTTTGTTTTTTAGCAAGTCTTGCCGTATTTGTAAATATTTTTTCTTCTAGTTCATTTTTTGTGATCTTTGAATCAAGATAAGCTAAAGTCTCAACTATACCTATTGATCCCATTGCTTTTGGTTTTCTTGTGTATTTTTTTTCTAGATAGATCACTTCATCTATAATGCCCTGTTTTAACATTTGTTTTGTACGTAGGGCTATTCTATCCCTTAGTTTATCTGTATCCCAGATAATCTCAAAGATATCAATATGATCTATGATCTTTTTTTTAGGGTTTTGTTTAAAAAATTCACTTGGGCTTAATCCACTTTGTTTATAAATGGTAAGTGCTTTTTCTATTCTATATTTATCATTGGATTTGATATTTATTGCATAGGTATTATCAATTTTTTCTAATAGCTTATAGGCGTTAGATAAATCAATTAATTTATTTTTTACCCAGATATTTGTTTCATTTGAAGGAGTAACTGAAGGTGAAAGTCCATCAATCATAGCTTTAAGGTAAAATCCACTTCCCCCTACAATGATTAGATTTTGGTTATTTCTTATTGCATAATCTTTTGCATTATTATAACAAGCGATAAACTCCATCACATCAAAAGGTTCATCCACATAAACTTCATCTATACCAAAATGTTTTATACCAGCTCGCTCAATAAGAGTAGGTTTTGCTGAGCTTATATCTATCTCCTTATAAACACTAAGAGAATCTAGAGATAAGATGATAGAGTTTGTTTGTTGTGCTAGTTCAATGGATAATCCAGTTTTACCTGAAGCTGTTGGTGCTACTATTGCTATTTGTTTGAAGTTATCCATTTCCTACCTTTTATTTAAAAATGGAATTTTAGTATAAGATTATTGATACTTTACTTTTAGATTGTTTATTTAAATTCATATCCTATTCATATTCTTTTCATAAGCTTTCAATATCAAAAGATTTAGGAGATGAATATGATAAAAAAATTATTACTTATTGTTGTTTTATCAACATCAATGTTTGCATATAAAACTGGTGATACTATAAATGAAGAGGTAATAAAACAACTTAAACTTGAAGATGGAAAGGTTTATATAGTTGATTTTTTTGCTTCATGGTGTAAGTCTTGTAATATTGAATTACCTTTAATTTCAAAACTTGGAAAACAACTAGATGATAAATATGAAATCCTTGGTGTAAATATTGATAGGGATAGATATCTAGCAAATACATATGTGGCAAAACTAAACCTAAATTTTAGAGTTTATTTTGATAACTCAAATGATTTAGTATCTAAATTTAATCCAATAGGTGTACCAGCAATCTATTATATAAAAGATAAAAAAGTTTTAAAAACTGTTTTTGGTGCAGTATCACATATAGATCAAAAAATAAAAAGTGATTTAAACTCAATAGGGGAATAAGATGCTTAGATTTATAGTTTTAATAGCATTGACTTTTTTATTAACTTCTTGTGTAAAAGATGTAAAGCCATGGGAGAAAGCTATTCATGCAAAGGATACTATGAAAGATGGCGGTATGAACTCTTTAGAGAAAAATTTTGAAGAGCATATCTATTTTTCCAAAGAATCTACAAAAAATGGAAACGGTATAAGTGGAGGAGGTTGTGGATGCAATTAAAAAATAAAATATCAATAATCACATCTTCTATACTTATCACCACAGTTTTAAATGCTGAAGATTATGTGAGGGTAAACTACCTTCAATATAGTGAAAGCGATGGTAGAATTCAAGTTTCTGCTCCATCTTTTGAGTTAAATAAAGATTTAGGGGTGGATTATACTTTAAATGTAAAACTTATAAGTGATAGTGTAAGTGGAGCTACTCCTATATATACAGATAGTACATCAAGTGCATCTGTAAATAGCTCAAAGGCAAATATTATATCAAGGGATAATGATGATGGAGAAGATGATGACGATGATGATAGTATATCTGGTGCTTCTTCAAATACAACACCTGATAGTAATTCTGGAGCATCTAGCAAAGCTAATACAAGTTCAAGTAGTTCAGTACCTTCAAAAAATAAGGTTGAGATGAAAGAGGATCGAATATATGGTGATGTAAGTTTGACTACTAGATTAGAAAATAGGGATGAGATTACAACTTCTTTTAGTAAATCTAGGGAGAGTGATTATGATTCTAGTAGTTTTAGTGCTGATTATCTTTTTTATATTGATTCAAGTAAGAATAGAAGTTTAAATATTGGACTAGCTTATCAGTTAAATGAGATTTTGATAGAGAACTGTAGTTCCTCAAATTATGCTTGTGAAGGTATTACTAGTGGAGCAAGTGCAAAAAAGGATGCTACAAATATCTCAACAGAGTTAGGGCTTACTCAGATCATAGATGATAAGTCTCTTGGAAAGTTTTTTATTTTTTATGGAAAAGAAGAGGGCTATCTTTCAAATCCCCATTATAATGTAGTAAGAAATTATAATGGAAGCACGGCAGATTTTGAAAAAGAAAGGCGACCAGATATTAGAAGCTCCTATGGGTTTAATACAAAATATATAAGAGCTTTTACTTCAAAATTAAGTAGTAATTTTAGATATAGGTTTTATAGGGATGATTGGCAGATTACTTCCCATACCTTTGATATAAACAATTATTATGAAGCTAATGAAGATCTTATCTTGGGATTTGGACTAAGGTATTATAAACAAAGTGAGGCAGAGTTTTTTAGTGATAGTATTTACCACTTTACAGATCAAAAATATGCTTCCCATGATGATAGGTTGAGTGCTTTTGATGCAAAGACCTATAAGACATCTATAGATATTAAGTATGATGAGGAGCTTTCTTTTAATCTAAGTTTTAATCTATATGAACAAAGTACAGGATTAAAGGCTACTTATAGTTCTGTAGGTCTTAAATATAGTTTTTAAAAGGAGTACCTATGTTGGAGATATATAAATTTGATGTGTTTACTACACCATGTGAAATTCATCTTTATTGTGAAAATAAAAGTAGGGCTGATTCTTGTGCAAGTGATATTTTGAAAGAGGCAAAAAGATTGGAGTTTAAATATAATTATTATAAATCAAATAGCTATTTAAGTAAGTTAAATAATAGATTAGAAAAACTCTTAGATATGGAAACAAAAAATCTTTTAGCTCAAGCAAAAAACTATTATAAAAAGACTAATGGTATTTTTGATATATCCTTAGCAACTATAAAAGATATATATAAAGAAGGCTCTAGTATAAAAGATATAAATGAACAAAGAGAAAACTTACTTCCATATGTAGGGTGTGAACATTTTCAAGTGAAAAAAAATAAGCTTTATTTTGATAATGAATTTACCAAAATAGATTTAGGTGGTTTTGTAAAAGAGTATAGTGTCGATAGGGCAGTATCTATTATAAAAAAGTATGGAATTAAATCTGCTCTAGTAAATTTTGGTGGTGATATATATGCTGTGGGAAAAAAGCCAAATAAACAATCATTTTCTATAGGTATAGTAAATCCCAAAAATAAAAGTAAAACTCTTTTTAGCTTAGAGATAGAAAATCAAGCCCTAACAACCTCTGCATCTTATGAGAGAAATATAAATATTGAAGATCAAGAGTTTTCACATATTTTATCCAAGGATGATAAAACAAAAGATATACTTAGCGTGACTATTATCTCAGATACTTGTCTAAAATCTGGAGTAAATAGTACAGCTTTGATGAGTGATAATACTCTAAAAGTAAAAGAGAAAAAATATATTATAAATAAAAATTTGGAAGTGATAAGATGAAGATACTATTAGTTGAAGATGATTTAAAAATATGCTCCTTTTTAAATAAGGGATTAAAAGAGGAAAACTATGTTGTAGATACTAGCCATGATGGAAAAGAGGCTTTATATCTAGTAGAGACAAACTCTTATGATCTTATTATCCTAGATATTATGATACCTAGCCTTGATGGTTTATCCGTATGTCAAAAACTTAGGCAAAAAGATATAGATATCCCTATCATAATGCTCACAGCTAAAAGTACAATAGAAGATAAGGTTTTAGGTTTAAATGAAGGAGCAAATGATTATGTAACTAAACCTTTTTCTTTTGATGAACTTATAGCAAGGATAAAAGTTCAACTTAGAAGTGGTAAGAGTTTAAACAATATTTTAAAAGTAGCTGATCTAGAACTTGATACGGATAAAAAGCAAGTAAAAAGGGCTGATGATATTATAGAACTTACTTCAAAGGAGTATATCTTATTGGAGTATTTAGTGATGAATAAAGATAAACTCATAAATGAAGAGATGATAAATCAATCCCTTTGGGATATAGATGCAAGTACAGCAAGTAATATTGTAAGTGTATATATGTATAGACTTAGAACTAAAATAGATAAAAAATATGATAAAAAACTTATTCATACAATAAGAGGAATGGGGTACAAACTAAGTGAAAACATTTAACTTTAAAAATATAAAAGTAAAACTACTTTTTTGGTATGCCCTAGTAATCTTTTTATTGCTTTTTAGTTTTTCAGCTATTTTGATGAATGTATTTACTAAGCAAAATATTAAAACAGTCGATTCTTCTTTGATGACTATAGTACATGATATAGATCATGAGATAGGTGAAGTGTTTGAACAAGCAGCTGAAGATTTTAATGAGCATGAAGAGTTCCAGATAAAAAACTTATACCTAAAAATCTACCAATACAAAGATGGAGAGTTTATAAAATATGTAGATACAAATAAAGAGTTTAATGCTGGTCATTTAGAAAAGATGGATAAAGGTTCATGGCAAAGTTTTACTATAGGAAAAGGTATCTTTGATCAAATAAGAGTAGTAAGGTATGCTTTAGAATATAAGGGTGAACCTATTTATGTGGAGTGTGCTACAACCTTATATGATAAGATACATGCTCCACTTGATACTTTAGAAGATACACTTTATACTTATATCCCTATAATCTTTATCATCTCAATTTTGATGGGATATCTGATCGTAAATAGCTCCCTTAAAACTGTAAAGGGTGTAATTGATGAGGTTAAACAAATAGGTGTAGATGGTTTAGATAAAAGGATAAAAAATACTGACTCAAATGATGAAATCGAAGAGCTAATCGATACTTTTAATAATATGCTTGAAAAGATAGAAGAGTCTGTGGAGAAGATAAAAAGATTTTCAAATGATGTATCCCATGAGCTTAAAACACCTCTGACAGTTATAAGGGGTGAGCTAGAGCTTGGACTTAGAAAAGATAGAACATCAGATGAATATATAGGGATATTAAAAGATTCTTTAGATGAAACAAAACAGCTACAAGAATTGATTGATAATCTTTTATTTTTATCCACCTCAAATAAAGAGCAGATGCAAAAAAAGTTTGAGCAAGTTGATCTTGATGAGGTGATTTTTGATGTGATCTTAGAGACACAATACCTAGCAAAGAAAAAGCAGATACAAGTGAAATGTGAAAAGATGAGTGAGGTTAATCTTTTAGGAAATAAACTACTTATAAAAATCTTGGTGGGTAATTTAGTGAAAAATGCTATTAAATATTCAGACAATGAATCTTCAGTTGAGATATTTTTAACTCCCAATTCTTTAGTAATAAAAGACAATGGAATAGGGATGAAAGAAGAGGATTTAAAATATATTTTTGATAGGTTCTATAGGGTTGATAGTTCTAGAGGCAGAGGTGGATATGGTCTAGGACTATCAATAGTAAAAAGTATAGTTGATTTACATGGCTATAAAATAACAGTGAATAGTGAATATGGAAGCTATAGTGAATTTACAATAGAGTTTAGTTGATTTTATAAAAACTTACTTAGTATAACTATTTTTTATAATTAATTTTAATTTAATTTTTTATCTTTATAATGCTCAGTTCAAATTATGCTATAACTTTTTTTATAAAAAAGAGCTAAGAATCATATCTCTCCTCCTAAACTAATATCGAATCTTAGCTCTATTTTTACACTTACAGAAAAATCAAAAATCAATTATAAAATAAAATTATATTACCCCACTTGAAATCTAAGTAAAAATAAGGTATACTACCGCCGACTATAAAGAACTTTTTACTAAGAGTGGTTTGCGAATGACCATTCATAAAGATAGTAATAGTTTTCTTTTGTTTAGTACCCCAAAATTTATAATAGGAGATTGTCTAATGAGTTTATTAGCGACTTATAAAGCACATACAGAAGAAAGGTTAAATGAAGGTGGTCTACCTCCATTAGCATTAACTGCTGAGCAAACTGCAGAATTAGTTGAGTTATTAAAAGCTGATTCAGTTGAGGAAGCTGAGTATTGTTTAGATCTATTTAAAAACAAAATCAACCCAGGTGTTGATGATGCTGCTTATGTTAAAGCTGCATTTTTAAATGACGTAGTTCAAGGTAACGTAGCATGTTCTGTTATTTCAAAGTCTGAGGCTGTTGAAATTCTTGGAACTATGATGGGTGGATTCAACGTTACTCCATTAGTAGAGGCATTAAAAGTTGAAGAGGTTGCTGAATTAGCTGCTACTCAATTAAAAAATACTATTCTAGTATATGATGCATTCAATGATGTAAAAGATTTAGCAGATGGTGGAAACGCTAAAGCTAAAGAAGTTATCGAGTCATGGGCAAATGCTGAGTGGTTCACTAACAAGCCAGCTTTAGAAGAAGAGATTAAACTAACTGTATATAAGATCCCTGGTGAGACTAATACAGATGATTTATCTCCTGCAACAGTTGCATTTACTAGACCAGATATCCCACTACACGCAACTGCAATGTTACAATCTAGAATGGAAAATCCACTAGAGACAATGGAAGAGTTAAGAAAGAAAGGTAACCCATTAGCATACGTTGGTGATGTTGTAGGTACTGGTTCTTCAAGAAAATCAGGTATCAACTCTGTTCAATGGCACATGGGTAGAGATATTCCAGGTGTTCCTAATAAGAGAACAGGTGGAGTTGTTATCGGTCCTATCATTGCTCCAATTTTCTTCAATACAGCAGAAGATTCAGGATGTTTACCAATCCAAGCTCCAGTAGATGCATTAGAAACTGGTGATGAGATTGTTGTTAAGCCATACGCTGGACAAATCACTAAAAATGGTGAAGTTGTATCTGAGTTCAACTTAGCTCCAAACACATTAACAGATGAAATGAGAGCTGGTGGTAGAATTCCACTAATCATTGGTAAAGGTCTTACAGCTAAAGCTAGAGAAGCTTTAGGGCTACCTGCTACTGATATGTTTGTTGCTCCTGAGCAACCAGCTGATAATGGTAAAGGGTTTACTCAAGCACAAAAAATGGTTGGTAGAGCTTGTGGTGTTGAAGGTATTAAGCCTGGTATGTATGTTGAGCCAATCTGTACAACTGTTGGATCACAAGATACAACTGGACCAATGACAAGAGATGAGATTAAAGAACTTGCTGCACTATCTTTTGGTGCTGATATGGTTATGCAATCATTCTGTCACACAGCTGCTTATCCAAAACCAGCTGATATCAAATTAAGACACACTTTACCAGATTTCATCAACTCAAGAGGTGGTGTTACACTTAAGCCAGGTGATGGTGTTATCCACTCATGGTTAAATAGATTATGTTTACCAGATACAGTAGGTACTGGTGGAGATTCACATACAAGATTCCCAATTGGTATCTCATTCCCAGCTGGTTCTGGTCTTATTGCATTCGCTGGTGTTACAGGTGCTATGCCACTTACAATGCCTGAGTCTGTACTTGTTAAGTTTACAGGTGAAATGCAACCAGGTATCACATTAAGAGACCTTGTAAATGCTATCCCTTACCAAGCTATCAAAGATGGTGAGTTAACAGTTCCTAAGAAAAACAAAAAGAACGTATTTGCTGGTACAATTATTGAGATCCAAGGTTTACCAGATCTTAAAGTTGAGCAAGCATTTGAGTTATCAGATTCAGCAGCTGAAAGATCAGCAGCAGCTTGTTCAGTTCAATTAGATAAAGAACCAATCATTGAGTACTTATCTTCAAACATTGCTCTAATCGAGAAAATGATTGCAGAGGGTTACGAAGATGCTAGAACTCTTCAAAGAAGAGCTGATAAAATGAAAGAATGGTTAGCTAACCCAGAGTTATTACAACCAGATGCAGATGCAGAGTATAAAGCTGTAATCGAAATCGATCTTAATACAATTACTGAGCCATTATTAGCTTGTCCTAACGATCCGGATGATGTTGATACATTATCAAACATCTTAGCTGATGAAAACAGACCAACAAAAATCGACGAGGTATTCGTTGGATCTTGTATGACTAACATCGGACTATTTAGAGCTCTTGGTGAAGTTGTAAAAGGTGAAGGTGAAGTTCAAGCTAAATTATGGGTTGCTCCTCCAACAAAAATGGATGAGGCTCAATTAACAGAAGAGGGTTACTATGCAATCTTCGGTGCTGCTGGTGCAAGACTAGAGATGCCAGGATGTTCTTTATGTATGGGTAACCAAGCACAAGTATCTGAAGGTTCAGTTGTATTCTCAACTTCTACAAGAAACTTCGATAACAGACTTGGTAAAAACTCTAAAGTATACTTAGGATCTGCAGAAATGGCTGCTGTATCTGCACTACTTGGAAGACTTCCAACTGCTGCTGAGTATATGGAGATCGTACCTTCAAAAATCACTGAGCAAAACAAAGATGGTGTTTATAAATACTTAAACTTCCACCAAGTTTCAGAAGAGCAATTAACAGGATTAATGGCTTCTAGATAATCTAGAATAGATTAAATTAATCTTTTTATTAAAGCCTCACTTTTTAGTGGGGCTTTTTTATTTAAAATTTAAAATATTTTAGATAAACTTCCACACTTCAAAATAAATGCGCCCATAGCTCAGCTGGATAGAGCAACAGTTTGCGGTACTGTAGGTCGGGGATTCGACTTCCTCTGGGCGTACCATTATTAGAATAATAAACTTATCTCTCTATTAAAAAATAGTAAATGTAATTAAAGTTTATAATACAACTTATATTTAGCAATATTAAATCTTAAAATGAATTTTTTATCAATCAGAGGTTTCAGTAATCTATTACAAGAAAAATGCGTATAAAAACTTTTTTTTCTAATTCTGAAAGTTTATATATTATACACTTGACATTATGTAAATAGTATGGTATAATCTCTGTACATTTACAAAGTGTTTTGCACTTTGCAAATAGGGAAGCATGTATGTGCTTCCCTTTTTTTATTCCATAATATAAACTCCAAATAGATCAGGTCTATTGTCATAGCCAGTAAAAGCTTTATTATTAATAGCGGTTCTTAGGTTTTGTATTTCTATTTTATATGGATTCAAATTTGCTGAAAACCTATTATTACTCTTTATAAATCTGTGAAGCTCACTAGGCATAGGGTCTGCAATTTGTAATAAATTATTATTTGATGATTTAGGAATAAACTCAATATTTTTAATAAATTTTGTTAGTCCTTGTTGTGAAATAAAATCTGTACCAAAAATCATTACAGAATGAAAAAGTTTTTTTAATTCTTCATCAATAGTACTAGATTCAACAATTATGTGCCCTTCAACTTCTCCAGATGTTGTAGCATTTTTCATATTTAAGAAAATAAAAAAGTTTTCAATTATTTTTTTCATTGAATATACATGACTATGAGTAAACCACTTTTTACTTTTTACATTATTTTTCATAAGTTTAGCATTATATAGAGATGCAAATACAGTTAAATCGGCATTCTGAATCATTGAAGTGAAATCTTTTAAAAACGATTTTATTTCATTTTCATTTTTTGTAGCCCAAATATTTTTAGAACGTCTCAAATCAGTCCAATGTAATATACCATTAATATTATGTTGACTTTTAAGTCTAGTCATTGTAGCATCAAGAACATCTTTTTCAACTTCAGAAATTGCGAATCCAGCTAAAGAAAAATAGTCAATATTTCCATGTATATTTTCAAGCATTTCATCTATATATAAATAATATTTCAATTTTATTATCCTTTAGGTCTTTTATAAACTTTAGTGTTATTTATCATAGCTAAAAACTTATCAGTTTCTACTTTAGTTATTTTTTAGTTTATACCCAAGTAGTATTGAGTAGTTTTAATATTCTTATATCATAATGTTGTAGTTAATTTAGAGTAAATAAAATTTGAAGTTGTTTTGATACCTTATTATCAATATCTAAATTTTAGATTTTATGAAGTCCTAGCTTAGGTAGATAGAGTAACAGGTTACGGTACTGTAGGTCGGGGATTCGACTTCCTCAGGGCGTGCCACTTTCATTCGAAGATTTAAATAATTTTACAATATACTCTTTTACATGGTTATTCGAACAAATGTATCTGCACTTAATGCTATAGAATCAAAATCACTAAATGATAAAAATGCTGATAGATCAATAGGTAAATTAAGTTCTGGACTTAGAATAAATAAATCATCAGATGATTCTTCTGGCTTATCTATATCTGATAAACTTAGAACACAAGCAAGTTCTATATCCCAAGCTATAAGTAATGGAAATAGTGCTGTTGCACTTCTTCAAATCGCAGATAAAGCTATGTCTGAACAATCAAATATCCTTGACACCGTAAAACAAAAGTTAATTCAAGCAAAAACAGATACTACAAGCCCTGAAGGTAAAATAGCTATCTCAAAGGATATTATAAAGTTACTTGATCAATTTAATAATATTGCTGAACAAACAAAATATAATGGTAAACATCTAATAACCTCAATGAATGATGGATCTGCGCCAGCAACATGGAGTTTTTCTCCATCGGAGCCATTAAGGTTTCATATGGGAGAGTCTGCTCTAGATGAAATTTATGGTCCAAGTGGAGTAAACTCTACTACAGAAGGATATAGTGGTCTAGATGGAATGTATGGATATTTGAATAGTGGTGGTTTTTTATCTTCTTTTGCTGCTGGTGATTATATGGAAGTGATTGATGATACTTTAGATCAATTAAATGCATGGAGAGGTGAATTTGGTGCTGTTCAAAATCAAATTGAATCATCTGTAAGAAATATGATGACACAAAAAACAAATCTTAAAGCAGCAGAATCTGTTATTAGAGATGTGGATTATTCTAAAGAGAGTGCTAATTTTTCTCAGAAAAATATTGTATCTCAAGCTGGTGGTTTTGCATTATCTCAAGCAAATAGTGTAAAACAAAATGCTCTTAGATTATTACAATAAAAAACAAAAGAATTGATCTATTGTAATCCTATTGATACTTTTAAAACTTATAATTATCTCAGAACTATTACTTCTTTCTTTAGTTTTAAAAAGTTGATTTACACTTATCTAGCCAAATGGTAATATGAACTTTTTAATCGTAATAGTATCTTAGTGTATTTATAGAACAGTTTTTATAAGCTAGATTAAAATGCCCTCATTAATCTAGCTTATTGTATAGTAAATAGACACTTCTTTTAATATTTTGCTAAATTTTCTTGCTATAATAATTTTACAATATCTTCTTATACATAGAAGGTGAGTGTTTTCATACCTGTTTATATCTTCCTTAGTACACGATATTATACTCATCTTCTTTTACTAATTCCACTTTTGTGTAACACTCTTTTTGTATAATTTGAATAGTCCCAATACAAATATGAAGAGTTAAGTGCCTCCTTAGTAATCCTAGTCATTTTTAAAGCTTAGCTCTTTGTATTATTACTACATTTAAATCATCAATTTTTAATTTTATATTTTGTGGAATAGAATCTGAATAAGTATTTTTGAAGAGTTTTTCTTTATTATATTCCTTAAACTCTTCGCCCTTTAATAAATTTATCTAGAAGAGCTTTTTTACTTATCTTTATTCTCTTCTGGATATATCCTAAATCCTGAACTAAAATTCACCCTCTAATACTCATCATTGCAACATATTGAATTGATAAAACTTTTTGAATTAGCTAAGGCTAGTCCTGCAAAGTTTTATCAATCCACTATGTCACAAGCATGAGCACTATAGGGCAAACTTTAATTCAGGATTTAGGATTCCAAATCTGTTTATAAATACTTTACTAGATATAAATCAAAAAAAAGCTATTATTCGCCTAATAAAAAGATAAAGTCGATTTATGTAAATTGGCTTACAAAAAGGGCAGTTAATATGGAAATGATTATGAATGAGCATGATATGGTTGTGGGTGCTATGTTTGATGGTGGTACTATACAAGACTATGTGGATGAGAATAATACTTATGGGCTTATTCGTATTGAAGATACTATTGCTAATTGGTTTTTGTATAATAAAGATGATTCTACACCTGAGATACATAAACTATTTAAAAAGGTTTCAAAGGGTGATCATTATATCAAAGATGAGTTTGGTGAGATGATTGTATTATTTGATAAAAAGGGTGATGTGGATTATAAAATTTTAGTTGATAAGATAGATAGCTATTTAGATTATGAACTTGGTAATATGTTATAAAGGATAAGAGATCAAAAATTTTATAGAACTAGGGCTTGATAAAAATTTAGTAAAAGCTATTAAAAAACAAGGTTATGAAAATCCTACAAAAATTCAAAAAAGAGTGATCCCTCAATTACTTAAAAATAAAGATGTGATCGCAGCAAGTAAATCAGGTACGGGAAAAACTGCTTCTTTTGTACTTCCTATGCTTCAAAATATCAATAATCATCTAAACTATGAAAATAGAGTGTTAAGGGGTCTTATCATAGTTCCTACAAGAGAACTTGTGGATCAAATTTCTATAGCTATGAATGGATATGGAAGTGATCTAAAGGTTCGTCATACAAAAATCCAAGGGGGAGTATCAAGAAATCTTCAAGAAAAAAAGCTTGATACTGGTATAGATATTATTATCGCTACTCCTGGGCGTTTAAAAGATATGATCGAAGATGAGATTATTGATCTAAGCTCAGTACGTCATATAGTGCTTGATGAGACTGATGTGATGCTTGAGATGGGATTTTTAAAAGAGATAGAGTTCTTACTTTCAAGATGTAATATAAAACGCCAGATCATAATGTGTTCTGCAACAGTATCTCAAAATATCAAAAAACTTGCAAAAGAGTTTTTACATCATCCTGAAGTGATAGAGGTATCTGATAGAAGAGATAGGGTTATGTTGATAGATCACTATGCTTATAAAGTGGATGTAAAAAGAAAAGATGAACTTTTAGCTCACCTTATAAAAAAGAATCCTTTAGAGCAAGTACTTGTTTTTGTAAATACCAAAGAGATGGCAGATAAGGTTTTTGCTTCATTAAAAACTACTGGTATTCGTGTGGGTGTTATCCATGGGGATATTGAGTATAAAGATAGGGTAAGTGCTATAAAAAACTTTAGAAGTGCAAAAGCTCAAGTTTTAGTTGCTACTGATGTGGCTGCTAGGGGTATAGATATAAAAGAGTTAGCTTTTGTTATCAATTATGAACTTCCTGAAGCAACCGATGAGTTTACCCATAGAAGTGGAAGAACTGGACGTGCAGGAAATCGTGGATCAGTTATAACTTTACTTACTACAAAAGATTATAATCATTTTACAAAGATAGAGAGACATTTAAAGTTATCTATAAGACGTGATATAGAGGATGGTTTTGAGCTAAAAGATAGACAACCAAGGCAAAAACAATTTGCAAAGAAAAAATTATCTGAAAAGAAAAATAAGCGTATTTCAAACTCACCAAAGTCTACAGGTGCAAAATCAAAAAAGACAACAAAAAGAGATAGTAACCGTAATTTTAGAAAAAGATAACGACATATAAGTATACCTATTAGACTTAGTTGCTTAAATAATTTATAAAGTTTTTATTAAATTATCATTTTATTTAGTAACTAATAAGTCTAAAATAATGTAAAAAATGTATAATAATATATAAAAATTACGGAAATAAAAATGAATAGGTATCTTATACTCTTAATATTTCTTTTCTCAACTCTGCTAGCTGAACAAAATAATATAAGCTACGAGAACTATTTTAAAAACAATAAAAATATTATGCTTTTTATTGATCCTACAAATGGGGCTATCGTAAAAGCAAATAAAAGTGCCTCAGATTTTTATGGTTATAGTATATCTCAGCTTGAAAAAATGCGTATTCAAAACTTCAATACTTTTACTAAAGAGCAAGTTCAAGAGGAGATGAGAAAAGCAAAAGAGCAAAAAAGAAACTACTTTTTATTTTCACATAAATTAGCAGATGGAAGTGTCTCAAAAGTGAGGGTTTTTTCTTCACCTATTGTTATGGATGGAAAAAAGCTATTATACTCTACTATTTATCCTCTTGTCTTAGAAGAGGAGTTTTTAGATCATTTTAATGAAACCCTTGAAGAGCAAGTGGTTTTACAAACAGATCTAATAAAACAAAATGAATCAAAAATAAGACAAATATATTTAATAGGCTTTATTCTTTTAGGGCTTGCTTTATTTATTGCTATTATAAATCTTATTCAAAGAAACAAATTAGCTAAAGAGTTGGAAGAATCAAATAAAAGATTTTCTCTAGCTATGGAATCTACTAAAGATGGACTTTGGGATTGGGATCCTATTTCAAATGAGGTATATTTTAATCTTTCATTAAAAACAATGCTTGGATATACCCATGATGATATGGAAAATAGTTTTGAAGCATGGCATACTAAACTTCATAGGGAAGACTATGATAGGGTTATGAATGATCTAAATACTCACTTAGAAGGTAAAACACCATTTTATGAGAGTGTTTATAGATTAGCCCATAAGGATGGTTCTTGGGTATGGATTTTTGCTAGGGGAAAAGCTGTCTTTGATGAAAATGGTAAAGCGACTAGAGCTATTGGTTTTCATACAGATATTACAAAACAAAAAGAGCTTAGTGCGCAAATGGAGAAACAAAAACTAGAATATAAAACAATATTTGACTATGCACAAGATGGTATAGCTATTGTTGATCTTGATCTAAACTTTTTAAATTGTAATCAAGCATTTTTAGATATGACTGGTTATAGTATGAAAGAGATTCTAAGCAAAAACTGTGATGATTTTACTCTAGATGAGGCAAAAGCTTTAAATAAAGAAACTATAAATGAAGCTATAAAAAATGGACATGTGGAAAATATAGAGAAAAACTTTATAGTAGCAAATGGAAAAAGACTCACAGTAAGTATGAGTATCTCTTTACTTCCTGATAAAAAGAGTTTATTAGTTCTTTTACACGATACTACCGTATTAAAATTAATGGAAGAGCAATCAAAACTAGCCTCAATGGGTGAGATGATTGGAAATATTGCCCACCAGTGGAGACAACCACTATCTGTGATCTCAACTGCTGCAAGTGGGGTTAGTTTTAAATTAGAGTTTAATGATGAGATTGATAAAGAAGAAGTGAAAGAGATCACTGCAAATATTGTAAGTCAGACAAAATATTTATCTAAGACCATTGATGACTTTAAAAACTTTGTAAAGGGTGATAAGGTTGATAAAGAGCTTAGTGTAAAAGATACTATCAATGAAGTGATAAACCTAACCAAAGCAACAATCGATAATAACTACATAGAATTAGTAACAGATATAAATGATGATATCCAATTATTTGGTAATAAAAATGAACTAGAACAAGCTTTTATAAATATAATAAATAACGCAAAAGATTCACTAAAAGAACATGTGAAAAATGATGATGACAAATATATCTTTATAAGTACAAAAACGCTAGATGATGGATCATTTTCACTTAAGATATTAGATTCAGGTGGTGGAATCCCTTTAGATATCATAGATAGGATATTTGAGCCATACTTTACTACAAAACATCAATCCTTGGGTACTGGTATAGGTTTATCAATGGTAAATAAAATAATCAGAGAAAGACACCAAGGACAGATCCAAGTATTTAATGAAGAGTTTAAATATAATGACAAAAATTATACAGGTGCTTCCTTTAATATAATATTTAAATAGAATTTTAAAAACGTGACAACTATGCTACTCCCAAATATTTAAAGTATAATAAATTTATTTATAATATTGTAAAATAAAAATAAAACACTAGGTATTTATGAATCAAATCAAACTATTTTTACTCCTTTTCTTAATCACTTTTTCATATTCAGATACTATTTTATTGGATAAAAATACGGAGTTTCAAGAGATATTATCTAAGTCTGAGATTTTTATCGATCACAGTAGAAAGGTAACTATTGATGATGTTATAGGTGGTAAGGTTGAGTTTGAGAAGAATGATAAAGACAACTTGTCTTTTGGATATTCTCCTGATTTGGATGTTTGGATAAAATTTAAGCTGAAGAATAATACAAATGGGATACTTGAAAAAATAATTGAGTATGAAAATTCTATTACCACACATGTTAATTTTTATGATGTAGAAAATCGAGAATTTATTAGAGAAGGAAGTTTTGTTTCCTCAAAAAAAAGAAGTACTTTAGCTCCTATATTTAAAGTAAAGTTATATCCTTTTGAAGAGAAAGTGTATTATTTAAAAGCAAGTTCAAGTATTACAACATTAATAATAAAAATAAATCTTTGGAATAGTGAATCTTTTTATGAAAAAGAGATAAGCAATCAATTAATATTAGCTTTATTTTTTGGTGCAATGGTTATATTGGGATTGTATAATTTATCTATATTTTTCTTTACAAAAGAAACTAGTTATTTATATTATGTTTTTTATCTTTTTGGTATTATACTTCATCAACTTATGTATGTTGGAATGGCAAATATTTATTTAACTAGTCAAGAAATATTTATTTTTATTACTGAATACGGTTCATCTTTTTTAGTGGCAATACCTGCATTAGCTTTAGGTTTATTTACTAAATCATTTTTGCGAGTAGAGAAATATGAAAATTTAAATAAAATATTAAATATATTTTTAATTGTCACTATTCTCAGTTCAGTATTATTTTTATTTACAGATGCAGTAAATAGATTTAGAAGTTTATTTCCATTTTTGTTATTAGTCTATTTAATGAGTATTACCGTATATGCCGCAATAAAAAAGAATAGACAGGCATATTTTATTCTTTCTGGTTGGGTTATCTTCTTAACCTCAGGTATGTTTATGTTCCTTTCAAGCGCTGGTTTCTTTAATATTGGAGATAGTTTTAAATATTATGTAGAAATAGGACTTGTTTTAGAAGCAACAATTTTTTCAATTGCTTTGGCTGATAGAATTAAGCAATTGCAGAAAGAAAAAAATGCAATAACTAATAAATTACTATTACAAGAAAAAGAAGAGGGTGAAAGATTAAAAGTCTTAGTTGAAGATAAAACTAAGGATTTAAAAAATGCTTTAGATGAAAAAAATCTTTTACTTAGGGAGGTTCACCATAGGGTTAAAAATAATATGCAACTTATTTTATCCTTGATAGAACTCCAATCGGATGATATAGAAGATAAAAAACTAAAAGAGATATTTACAACTGTTCAAAGTCGTATATATGCTATGAGTGAACTACATGAGCTTTTATATCGTGAAGATGTAAATATACTTAAAATAGATGCTTATGAGTATTTTGATAGAATCGTGGATGAATTAAAACAAAGTTATAGTATGGAATATATAGATATAAAGTTTGATATACAAGCAAAGGTGGAGATAGCTCAAGCTATTTATTGTGGACTTATTTTAAATGAGCTTGTAACAAATTCCATGAAGTATGCTTTTAGGGAAAATAGTGGTTATATTTCGATATCTCTAAAGCATATGGATGGTAAATATATTTTTCATATAGAAGATAATGGAATAGGTTTTGATGGAAAACATAAAGATGGCTCATTGGGATTATTGCTAGTGGATACATTAGCAAAAAATCAATTAAGGGGAGAGCTAAATATGGATACAAAAGATGGTGTAAAAGTGGATATCATGTGGAGAGAAAATGACAAGTAAGACTAGGGTATTGATAGTAGAAGATGAAGCTATAGTAGCTCTTCAAGTAAAAAAAGCTCTTTTAAAGTTAGGGTTTCAAGTGAGTAATATGGTCTCAACCTATGAGGATGTAATTGGTTGTATAACTGAGAATGAGCCAGATATCATAATGATGGATATAAGACTTGATGGAAGTCCTAAGGATGGCATAGAGATAGCTCAAGAAGTATTCAAGATAAGAAACATACCAGTGATATATCTTACAGCCTATGGGGATGATGAAACCATAGAGAGAGCCATAGCTACAAACCCTGTAGGATATCTTATAAAACCTTTTAAACCCCAAGAGTTAAAATCCACTATACTCCTAGGACTATATAAGATAAATCATCCAAATGATGTGATAATCTATAAAAACTGTTTACATATTGGTTTTGATTATTACTTTGATCTTAAAAATAAAAGCTTATATTATAGAAATAGACCCATAAAGCTTAGTGTAAAGGAGAAAGAGCTTATTGCTATCTTAGTTGAGGCAAAAGGTGCTATAGTGACTTTTACTCAGATAGAACATATCCTTTGGCCTGATAAGCCTGTATCAAATAGTGCCCTACGAACTTTAGTTTATAGGCTTAGAAGTAAGCTTGACTATAAGCTTATAGAAACTATCCCATCCTTTGGATGTAAACTCACTCCAAACTTTTAAATAATATTTTTATTACAAAAAAGCTACAATCTAAAAAGATTTTAAAAATAACAAAAACTTCAATAAATAGCCTAAAAATGGCTATTTAAATATTATTAAAACTACATTTTTTCAGTAAAAAAATTACACTTTTATTACATAATCTTATAAATAACTTAAGCAACTTGTGACGCCTGCACTGACGTGTATCTATTAAACTTCTATTTAGTTTAGCAAAAGGGACACAAGATGGTAAATATAAATAGAAATAGTGCTTTAGATACACTTCAGGGATTAGTAGAACAAAGTTTTTCTCAAAATCTTCAAAATATGCCACAAGAATTTAATGAACAACAACAAATGGCATTTGATCTTTTTAAACAGAGAATTTTCTTTGAGGAAGTAATAGAAGAGTCAATTAGTTTTAATAGAAACCTTGAATGGAAAAATGATAACGAAAATGTAAAAATCATTAGTACCGCTGAGGAATTAGTTGATGTATATAAATTGAGAAGTATTGTTTATGAGGATATTGGATATAGTAAAGAGTTTCCAGATCCTATAGATGGTTTAAATTTTGATTTATATGATAAAAACTCAGCAATTATATATTATAAACAAAATAAGGTTATTACTGGTACTTGTAGGTTAATATTTGACTCTTCTAAAAAACTACCAGTTGAAAATGTATATTCTTTTGATAAGTTTAGAGAAAATTATAATCTTTTAGCAGAATTATCAAGACTAGTAATTCTAAAAGAAAAAGAGGGATTAGGTTTAGAGTATAAAAATATGACAGCAGCTATTTATAATATATATAAATATAATGATATTGATCTAATAATTTCAGGAATGAAGAAGGATCATTATAAATGGTATCAAAAATTTGGTGGTTTTAATATTGAATATGAGGTAGAAGATTATGGTACTTTATCCAACCCTTCATTCGTGACATCATGGGATCCATCACAAATTTCAAAACATTTTAAAAGAATTTTTTTAAATATTCGTTAAATTGTTACACAAAAGTTGCATTTTTTTAGATATACTTGGAACAAAAATTATCTTATATCAATAAATTTGATATAAGATAATATAATCTTGGGGAAGGGTATGAGAAGTTACAAGTTTATAGTAAGCGGTAGTGTGCAGGATGTTTATTATAGAAAAAGTGTATCTGATAGTGCATCTGATGCTGGTTTTTGTGGTTATGTAAAGAATCTAAATGATGGTACAGTTGAGGCTGCTGTAACCTGTGAAGATAACTCTTTAGATGAGTTTTTATGGATTTTAAGATCTGGATCAAAAGCAAGTGAGGTTGAGCAGATAGAAAAGTTTGATATAAAAGAGACTTTTTCTAGAGGTTTTGAGGTTATATACTAGTTTTCTGCTTTGAAAAAAATTGCTAACCATATGGTTGGATTTGATGTATAAATCACTTGGTGTTTCTCATGTGCTTTTATATATAAAGATGATCCTTTTTTTAATTCAATAATTTTTCCATTTTCATATTTAATTTTTGCAAAACCATCTAAAATCAATACAAACTCATCTTGTTCTTGGTCATACCAGTAATCTTCTGGAGTTGTTTGTCCATATGATATTATCCTCTCAATCTTTATATCTTTTTTTTCAATTAAGGTTTCAAATATCTCATCTTTTGATTCTGTTGGTATATTTTTTAATAGTTCAAAGTTTTTTTGCATATGTTTTCTTTTGTAAATTTAAGTGGAATCTCTCCACTTAAATTTGTCTATCTTTTAGCAACCGCTTCTATTTCGATTAGAGCGTCTTTTGGTAATCTTGCCACTTCAAATGTAGCTCTTGCTGGAAATGGTGCTTCAAAATAAGATCCATAAACTTCATTTACAACTGCAAAATCTTCCATATCTTTTAGTAAGATTGTAGTTTTTCTTACATTTTTCATAGTAAGTCCTGCTTCTGCTAAAATTGCTTTGATATTTTCCATAGATTGTTTTGCTTGAGATTTTATATCTTCACCTACAAACTCACCAGTTGCTGGATCGATTGGGATTTGTCCTGATACATAGATGATACCATCATCTTCTACTGCTTGTGAATATGGTCCGATTGCACTTGGTGCGTTTGTTGTATTTATACTTTTCATATGATTCCTTTTTTTAAC
Organism: uncultured Arcobacteraceae bacterium; assembly: GCA_964342525.1. Lineage (GTDB taxonomy): Bacteria > Campylobacterota > Campylobacteria > Campylobacterales > Arcobacteraceae. Next base: position 36,847 of record CAYFGQ010000014.1, on the reverse strand, counting down.
GTATTATAAGGATTTTTTTTTAAATTCTGATAATTGATTAGTTTGCTCTAATTTATCACTTGTTATAATAAAGTGATAAAAATTAGCACTCTGTCTTGACAAGTGATAAGATATCTGCTATCATTTCACTACAACTTGATATTTATAGTATCAATTGTAAAACAAATAAAGGATTAAAATGAAATGTTTAGCCTCCAAACTTATGATAAATAGATCGGATCTTTTTGCTGTTTTAGCTTTTGAAGCTAGTGTAGTACTAAGCTCATACTTTTTTATACCAAAGCTGTTTGCATAGAACAGTTCTAGTGCCTATTTATGGAGTTTTGAATTTTTGTTTTATTCTTCTTATCTCCTAGTTTAAAACTTACACCAAAATTACAAAAAATTGAAACTTTTTTTTCATCCATGTAGGCACTCTATTTCTTGATAATTTCACTAGCTTTTATAAAGCATATATCAGATAAATTTCGCTATTATCACCTTAAAAATTTTTAAAGGTATAAATTAAATGAATATCGATTTTAAAGCACTTGCAGATAAATATCAAACTCCATATTATGTATATGATTTTAATCATATCACAAATCAATATCAAAGTTTGAAAGATTCTTTTAAAGCAAGAAAATCATTAATCTCTTATGCAATTAAAGCAAACTCAAATCTAAGCGTAGTAAAACACCTAGCGCAACTTGGTGCTGGTGCTGATTGTGTTAGTATTGGTGAAGTAAAAAGAGCACTAAAAGCTGGTGTAGCTAAATATAAGATTATCTTCTCAGGTGTAGGAAAAACAGATGATGAGATCACTGAAGCACTAAAACTTGATATCTTAATGATAAATGTTGAAAGTGAGGCTGAGCTATCTCGTGTTGAGCTTATGGCTAAAAATCTTGGTGTACAAGCTAGAATTAGTGTTAGAGTAAACCCAGATGTTGATCCTAAAACACACCCATATATCTCTACAGGACTTCATGAAAATAAGTTTGGTGTAGATTTAAATACCGCAAAAAGAATGTATATCTTGGCTAAAAAGTCAGAAAACCTTGATCCTTTAGGTATTCACTGTCATATTGGATCTCAATTAACTGAGCTTGAACCAATTAAAGAAGCAGTACAAATTACAGCTGATTTAGTTAGAAATATCAAAGCTGCTTTAGATGTTGAGTTAAAATTCTTTGACGTTGGTGGGGGTCTAGGTATCAAATATGATGATGAGACACTCATTGATACTTATGAATATGCACAATCTGTTCTTGATGCACTATTTGGTCTTGATATCACAGTTATTTGTGAACCAGGAAGATATCTAGTAGGAAACTCAGGTACATTTGTAACAAAAGTACTTTATGAAAAAATGAATGGTGAGAAAAGATTTGTAGTGGTTGATGGAGCTATGAATGACCTTATCAGACCAAGTTTATATGATGCTTACCATAAGATTGAAGTATTAGATAAAAATGAAGAGGTATCATCTTGTAATGTGGTTGGACCAATTTGTGAAAGTGGTGACTTTTTTGCTAAGAATGTAGAACTTCCAAAAACAGAACATAATGACCTTATGGCTATTTACAGTTCGGGTGCTTATGGTTTTACTATGGCTAGTAACTATAACACAAGAAATAAAGTTGCAGAGATTGCAATAGAAGATGGAAATGACAGACTGATCAGAAAAAGGGAAACTTTTGAAGATCAAATCGCAAATGAGATAGAATTTTTATAAAAAAATAAAATTAAAAAGGGTTTAGCATGAATAAGCTTTTTGGTAAAATCCGTATAAGGACTAAGATTATTGTTCCTACAATTATGATCTTGGTTCTTAGTAACTTAGTATCCGTTTTTACATCGGCGTATCAAATGGATGATCTTGCCAAGAGCAATGCTAAAATGGCTCTAAGTCAATTAACAGATTCAATCTTTTTAAATCTTAGAACTGCCATGAATACTGGTGATTCTACGATCATTGAAGATGCAGAAAATAAAAGTCGTGAAAATATCCAAGGTCTTGAAAAGTTTGTGGTTGCGAGAAGTGAAAAGATGATAGAACTTTTTTCACCACAGCTTACATATACAAAAGACCCTGAGACTTTAAAGGTCTTTGCTTCAAAAAAAGAATCTATACTAGAGAGTTTTGAAGATGGTGAACATACAATTAGATCTCTAAGACCTATGATTGCTACTGATGAGTGTTTATATTGTCACGTGAATCAGAAAAAAGGTGATGTGATAGGGGTAATGGACTTAACTTTTAACCTTGAACAATCTGATCTGATCATTGATAATACTGTTAGAAATCTAGTGATTCAGGCGATTATTGTACTTACTTTTATTACTATCTTTTTAACAATACTTATTAGACGTGCGACAAAACCTATTGATGTATTTCAAAGGGGACTGGAGCTTTTCTTTAGATTTATCAATAAAGAATCAAAAGATGTTGGATATATCGATGGATATACAAATGATGAGATTGGGGATCTTGTAGACTCTGTAAATAAAAATATCGATTCAACAGTTGCTGGTGTTAGAAAAGATGAAGCTGTAATTGAAGAGGCAAAAGAGGTTTGTAAACTAGCATCCCATGGTTCTTATGATGTTCAGATTAAAAATACAGCCCACAATCCAGAGATCAATGAATTAAGAGATATTGTAAATGAGTTGATAGGTGCTGTAAATTACAATATGAATAGGGTTCTTACAGTATTAAAATCTTATGATGAGGATGACTATAAAAGTAGAATCTCATCTAAAGGTAAAACAACTGGAACTATGAAAGATGTATTTGAGATGGTTGATTCTTTAGGGGATAGTTTAAGTAAAGTATCTAGAGAAAACTTCGTAAATGGATCAAAACTATATGATGATGCAAAAGTTCTTGATGATATTGTATCAAAAATAGAAAATCTTGCTTTAAAACAAGCAAGTGCTCTACACTCTAGTACAACAGAGATAAAAAATATTACAGATAAGATTAGAGAGACAAATAACCATGCTAAAAATATGGCTGAATATGCAAGTAAGGTTACAAGTTCTGTAAAAGTAGGGCAAGAGTTAGCTTCAAATACTACAAATGAGATGGATCAAATTGCTGAGCAAGTTGGAGCTATCAATGAAGCTATAACCATAATTGACCAGATTGCATTCCAAACAAATATCCTTTCACTAAATGCAGCAGTTGAAGCTGCTACAGCTGGTGAAGCTGGAAAAGGTTTTGCTGTTGTTACTGGGGAAGTTAGAAACTTAGCAAATAAAAGTGCTGAGGCTGCAAAAGATATAAAAGATCTTGTGGAAAATGCTATAGCAAAAACAGGTGAGGGTAAAGAGATCGCTACAAAGATGAGTGATGGATATCTAGTATTAAATGAAAATATAAATGCTACACTTGAACTTATAGAAAAAGTATCAAATGCCACACAAGAGCAACAGCGTGGTATAGAGCAGATAAATGATGAGATAAATCAGATTGAGAAAAGTACAGAACAAAGTACAAATATGGCTAAAGATGCAAATGTGATAGCAAGTGAGACTAGTGAACTTGCTACTACAATTGTTGAAGAAGCAAAGAAAAAACAATTTAACTAGGGAAGATATATGAATGAAGAAGTAGAGTTAGGTAAGATAAGAGTACAACTTGATAGTATTGATGATGAGCTATTAAAACTTTTAAACCAAAGGATGGATTTAGTACATCAAGTTGGTGTGATAAAAGCAAAAAGTGGTGGAGCGATATATAGACCAGAGAGGGAAAAATCTATCTTAGATAGGTTAGAAAAAAATAATGATGGATTATTAAATCGTGCAGCTATTGAAGCTCTTTTCCTAGAGATTTTTGCCATAAGTAGAAATCTTGAGCTTCCCGAAAATATTGCATATCTTGGTCCAGAAGGTAGTTTTACTCACCAAGCTGCTGAGAGTAGATTTGGTGCTATGAGTTCATATCTTCCTATTAATTCTATTAAAGGTGTATTTGAAGAGGTATCAAATCAAAAGGCAAAATTTGGTGTTGTTCCAATTGAAAATAGCTCAAATGGAATCGTAAGTGATACTATCACTTCATTAATCGAATATGATCTAAAGATCATCGCTGAAGTGATGGTAGATGTTCATTTTGCTTTTGCTTCAAATTGTGATCATGTAAAAGATATTAAAAAGATATATTCAAAAGATATAGCTTTTGAACAATGTCATAGATTTTTAGAAAACCATGGTTTACATAGTATAGAATTAATCCCTGTTGAGAGTACTTCTAAAGCTGTAAAAATGGCAAAAGAGGAAGAGGGAAGTGCTGCTATTTGTTCACATGTTGGTGCAAAGATGTATGGACTACCAATTTTATTTGAAGATATAGAAGACTCAGGAAACAATCGTACAAGATTTGTGATCATTAGTAATTTTGATAATGGATCAAGTGGAAGTGATAAAACATCAATCTTTGCACAAGTACCAGATAGACAAGGAGCTCTAGTAGAACTTCTTACAGATTTCAATAATAATGGCATAAATCTTACAAAAATCAAATCTCATATTGTAGAGGGTATCTCAACATTCTTTATCGATTTTGATGGTCATAAAGATGATGAAAATGTAAAAGTTGTTTTTGAAAAACACAAAGATGATATTAAATTCTTAGGATCTTATGTAAAAGAGTTAAGTGATATTTAACTAAGGAGGTGGGGAGATAGACTCCCCAAGTGCTTAATATAGTTTTGTGATGATAGACATCAATAAAACTATGATAACAATAACTCTAAACACTTTAACCTCCTTTTCTTGGTTTAGAATGCACATAAAAAAAGCAGAGGCTCATGACTTCCTCTGCTTAATGTACACTCTTTCACCAAGAAAATGTGTTTAAGTTATTGTTGTGAATGATTATATAAAAATCTTTGTCATATGTCAAGATGATGTTTAAGTCCATAAATCTAGTATCAAGGACTACTTTCATTACTTTTTCTCTTTAAAATGACACTTTTAGCCACTTTTTTATTTTAATATTTTCTTCTTGATAGGGTAGATTTAGTTGGGGGATAGTCATGAGAAATTTATTTAAAATAGATTTTAATGTGGATAAAAGTAATCAAATGGATATTTTTTATATAGAAGAGGATACAGAGATTCAACAGCAGTTTGATCAATTATTTGAAAACCTACATAGTGATGAAATTGAAGAGAAAAAACTTCCTAAAGAGTGCGCACTTTTTTGTCCTTTATATAAAAAAGCAAATAGATTAAAACAAAAATAGTAGTTCCACATGAGATTTCTTCTTTCAATTTTAGATTATATTAAAAGAAAAAGAGCGCTCAAGAAAAAGATACCTTTTGAGCTATTGGATTTTAAAACTCTAAGCTCTTGTAATGCCAATAAAAAATTTAAACAATAGCTTTTAAAAGGTACTGGATATTTGTTTCACCCCTGAAATAGTTTTTATTTAGAGAAACTATAAGGCTTATATCCTCTTTTTGATCGATCTCATCCCCACTTGTATGAAACCCTATCACTTCTATGGTTTGATACTCTTTTTGAAGTAATAGTTTTAGATGATTTTTATCTTTTCCAAATTTTGTAGTGTTTAGAAGTTTTGCATTTGAGATTTGAAAGATTGGTTTAGTGTTTTGTAAACCATAAGGCTCATATGCATCAATGATATCTAAAAACTCAAAGTCTACATTATCTAAAGCTAATTCACCTAGAGGTTCAATTTCTTGATGTAGGGTAAGATCTACAGTTTTTACTATACTATTTATATTTTCTTTAAATTTTGTAAGATTTGAAGCTTGCAGTGATAATCCAGCAGCACTTTTATGTCCACCAAAACCAAGTAAGATTTCAGAGTCTAGTTTATCAAGTAGATCATATAGATTTACCTCTCCACTTGATCTAGCACTACCTTTTGCGATCTCACCTGTGATAGAAAATACAAAAGCTGGTCTTTTAAAATGGTTTGATAAGGATGATGCTACAATCCCTATAATACCCTCATGCCAATCTTCTCCCCATACTACAATAATATCATCAGATATGTCTGCTTCAAATTTTGCTTGTTCTATTATGCGCTGTTGGTATACTTTTCTATCTTCATTTAATTGATTTAGATATGATAGTCCCTCTAAGGCATCAAAAGAGTCTTGAGATAGTAAAAACTCTAGGGCTATCATAGCACTTTCCATTCTACCTGCAGAGTTTATTTTTGGAGCTATAAAAAATCCAATATCATCTGAAGATAAGCTTTTATTCATATTTGATAAAAGCTCTTTTAGTGCTACTCTTTTTGTTTGGCTTAACATTTGCATACCAGATTTTACAAGGGTATGATTTAATGAGTTCATAGGCATAACATCAGCAATAATTGCAATTGATAACACATCTAAAAACTCTCTCATATCTATATTTAGATTTAGCTCATTTTTTAAAGCCGCACAAAAATACCAAGCAACTTGTGCTCCACATATATCTTTAAAAGGAAATTCACAATCATTTTGTTTAGGATTTACTATTGCATAAGCATCTGGCAGTGTTTCACCAACTGTGTGGTGATCTGTGATAATAAGATCTATATTTTTTTCTTTACAAAGATCAGCTGCGGCATGAGCAGAGATACCATTATCTACAGTGATAGCCACATCTGTATCTATAATCTCCATAATTTTTGGAGAGATACCATAACCATGCTCAAATCTATTTGGGATGATATACTCAACATGTATATTTGCTTTTTTGAAAAATTCCACCATAATAAGTGTAGAGATAACCCCATCCACATCATAATCACCTACGATAGTGATTCTTTCACGACCATGCACAGCTCTAACTATTCTTTTGGTGGCTTTTTTGATATCTTTAAATAGATAAGGGGAAGGTAGAGATGAGAGTTTTGCATACTCATTTGAAGTATGCCTAGAACTCAATATCTCTTTTAGGGTGTTCTTATCTATTAATTTCATTATTTATTTGCTATTGCATTCTTTACGAAATCTAAAATAATTGGGTTTGGTGTTTGTAAGTGTGAAGTAAACTCTGGGTGGAATTGTACTCCTACGAACCACTTGTGATCTTTGATCTCAACTGCTTCAATTAATCCATTTGATTCACCAGATATGATCATACCATTTGCTTCTAGTGCTTCTTTATATTTAGGGTTTGCTTCATATCTATGTCTATGTCTTTCAAAATATTCATCTCCATCACCATAAGCTTTTTGAAGGTTTGATCCTTTTCTTGGAGTAAATGGGTAAGCACCAAGTCTTAGTGTTCCACCCATTGGTGAAGAGTGCGTTCTAATTTGAGAGTTTCCACTTTGATCAATAAACTCATCGATTAGATAGATTGCAGGCTCTTTTGTCTCTGGATCAAATTCTACTGAATTAGCCTCTTTGATACCTACAACATTTCTTAGGTACTCAACAAATGCCATTTGCATACCAAGACAAATACCTAAGAATGGCACATCATTTTCCCTAGCATATCTAATAGCTTCGATCTTACCTTCAACACCTCTATTACCAAATCCACCAGCAACAAGTATCGCATCAGCAGATTGGATAACTTCAGCAGCACCCATATCTTCAATATCTTCAGAATCACACCAGTGTACATTTACTTTTGCATTGATATGTGCACCTGCGTGGATAAGTGCTTCTGTTAATGATTTATATGATTCTTTTAGGTTTAGATATTTTCCTACAAATGCGATAGTTACTTCATCTTTTGGAGCAATGATATGTTTTACAAGATTATCCCACTCATCCATATCTGGTTTAATTTCATCTATACCAAAATGATTTGCAATTGGATTTAGGATATTGTCTTTTAAGAAGTTCATTGGAACTTGATAAATTGTTTGTGCATCACCAGCTTCAATTACTGCATCTTCTGAAACGTCACATGAGATTGCTAATTTTCTTTTTAGATCTTTTGGAAGTTTTTGCTCAGTTCTACAAACTAACATATGTGGCATAATACCAATTCTTCTTAACTCTTGAACAGAGTGTTGAGTTGGTTTTGTTTTAAGCTCACCTGCAGCAGCTATATAAGGTACTAATGTAACATGGATATTCATAGTATCTTTATTGAAATCGTGTCTGATCTCTCTTACCGCTTCCATAAATGGTAAACCTTCGATATCACCAACTGTTCCACCAAGCTCAACGATTAAAAAGTCAAAACCTTTTCCAGCATCATAGATTCTACTTTTGATCTCATCAACAACGTGTGGGATTACTTGGATAGTTTTACCTAAATATCCACCTTCACGCTCTCTTTTGATTACTGATTGGTATACTTGACCAGTAGTAAAGTTGTTTTTTGCACTTAATGTTGCATCAATAAATCTCTCATAGTTTCCAATATCAAGGTCAGTCTCAGCACCATCAGCTGTAACAAATACCTCTCCATGCTCTAGTGGACTCATTGTCCCTGGATCCACATTTAAGTATGGGTCGATCTTTAGCATACTTACATGATATCCTGATTGTTTTAAAAGTGAAGCGATTGAGGCAGATGTGATACCTTTACCTAGTGAACTTAAAACTCCACCTGTTACAAAAATATATTTTGTCATTTAGTTTGTCTCCATAAATTATCGAAAAGTCTAAATAATTTTATAAACATATAAAGAGGTTTTTAGGGGATAAAAAACTCTTCTTTTTATGTATCATATATATAAATATTTAGAGGCTTATATATTAATTCGTGATTATACAGTAAAAGGGGTTAATACCAAATCAAACAAAAACTAAGTAGTTTTAGTTTCTATTTTTTGCCTAGAAAATGGGGTAAGAACGTAACAATTTTATTTTTGAAATTGTATTCATTATTACAAAAGCTAAATATTAAAGATAATTTGATACAATTTGGTTTAATTTCAAAAAAAAGGAAAAGAAATGGCATTATTTGATGATGTAAAAGAAGTAGTTGTAGAGCAACTAGACTGTAATCCAGATGAAGTAAAAGAAGATTCAAAGTTTATTGAAAATCTTGGTGCAGATTCTTTAGATGTTGTTGAGTTAGTAATGGCTTTAGAAGAAAAATTTGATATCGAAATCCCAGATGAGGATGCTGAAGGTATTCAAACTGTAGCAGATGCTATCAAATATATTGAAGACCACCAATAAGCTTAATATAATATCTATTATTTAAACCAAAGTTTAAGACTTTGGTTTATTTATTTTGTAAGTATTTTTTTATAAATATTTGATTTAAAATATTTATTTGATAAATAAAAACTATTTAAAATTTAATATATTGGAGAGTTTTATGAAAAGAGTAGTAATTACTGGACTAGGTATGATCAGTGCAGTAGGACACAATGTTGAAGACTCATTTAATGCAGTTACAGATGGTGTTTGCGGTATAGATAGAATCACACTTTTTGACCCTGAGACATTTGGGGCACAAATCGCAGCGGAAGTTAAGGATTTTGATCCTACAAAAGTTATGGATAAAAAAGAAGCTAAAAAAGCAGATAGATTTATTCAACTTGGATTACATGCAGCTAAAGAAGCTATGAGTGATGCTGGTGTAGTTGGAGAAGATGGAAAAGTTAATGCTGATGTTGCTGATAGATTTGCTATGATTTCTGGTTCTGGTATTGGTGGACTTACTAATATTGAGAAAAACTCAATCGTATTAGAAACAAAAGGACCAAAAAGAATTTCACCTTTCTTTATCCCTTCAGCACTTGTAAATATGTTAAGTGGATTTATCTCAATTGAATATGGATTAAAAGGTCCAAGTTTATCATGTGTAACAGCTTGTGCTGCGAGTGTTCATGCGATCAATGAAGCTTGTAAAACAATCATGACAAATGGAGCTGATAGAGCTTTAGTTGTTGGTGCTGAGTCTGCTGTATGTGGTGCTGGTGTTGGTGGTTTTGCTGCTATGAAAGCATTAAGTACAAGAAATGATGATCCTAAAACAGCAAGTAGACCATTTGATGATGGAAGAGATGGATTTGTAATGGGTGAGGGTGCTGGTGCACTTGTACTTGAAGATCTTGAAACTGCTAAAGCTAGAGGTGCAAAGATTTATGGTGAGATTATTGGATTTGGTGAAAGTGGTGATGCAAACCACATTACAGCACCAGTTGTAGATGGTCCTCTTAGAGCTATGAATGCTGCACTGAAAATGGCTGAAGCAAATACTGGTGGAGATGTAAAGGTTGACTATGTAAACTGTCATGGTACTTCAACTCCTGTTGGTGATAAAAATGAAACAACAGCATTAAAAGAGTTCTTTGGTGGAAAAGAAAACTGTCCTCCTGTATCTTCTACAAAAGGTCAAGTTGGTCACTGTCTTGGTGCAGCTGGTGCGATTGAAGCTATTTTCTCTATTAAAGCTATGGAAAAAGGTCTTATTCCTCCAACAATCAACTATGAAACACCATCAGAAGGTTGTGATTTAGATTATGTTCCAAATGAAGCAAGAGAAGCTGAGCTTACTACAGTAATGAGTAACTCATTTGGATTTGGTGGAACAAACGGAACAGTAATTATTACAAAATATACAGAAAGTTAATAGCTTACAATATATATAAAATTGTAAACTCAAAAATAAAGGAAAAACATTGGCAACTTATTTAGATTTTGAAGAAAATATCAAAAAAATTGAAGAAGATATTATAGTTGCAAAAACTAAAGCTGATGAGCATGCTGTTGAGATTTTACAGCAGACATTAGCTAAAGAGGTTGAAAAAACTTATACAAATTTAAGTGATTACCAAAAGCTAAAATTAGCACGTCACATTGATAGACCTTATGCGATGGATTATATTCAGGAGCTTATGACAGATGCTTATGAGATTCATGGAGATAGACACTATGCAGATGATAATGCTATCGTTTGTTACCTTGGATATATAGGTGGACAAAAATGTGTTGTAATTGGAGAGCAAAAGGGTAGAGGAACTAAAGATAAATTAAAAAGAAACTTTGGTATGCCTCACCCTGAAGGATATAGAAAAGCTTTACGTGCAGCTAAAATGGCTGAGAAGTTTCAAATTCCAGTATTATTCCTAGTAGACACTCCGGGTGCATATCCAGGAATCGGTGCTGAAGAGAGATCTCAAAGTGAAGCTATTGCAAGAAACCTATTTGAGCTAAGTGACCTTAATACTATCACTGTATCAGTTGTGATTGGTGAGGGTGGTTCAGGTGGAGCACTTGCTGTTGGTGTTGCTGATAGACTTGCTATGATGAGATATAGTGTATTTGCTGTAATTTCACCAGAGGGTTGTTCTGCTATTCTTTGGAGTGATTCAACAAAAGTTGAAGCTGCTGCAAATGCTCTTAAAATCACACCAGATAATTTAAAAGAGTATGGTTTAATTGATGATATTATCAATGAGCCATTAATTGGAGCTCATAGACAGAAAAAAGAAGCTATTGCTGCACTTGGTGATTATTTCTTATCTGCAGTTAAAGAGCTTGAAGAGCTATCACCAGAAGAGAGATATGCTCAAAGATATAAAAAACTTATGTCACTAGGAAGCTTTGCCTCTTAAAAAACTTATATTACTTAAACAGTCTTTTGACTGTTTAGGGGAACTTAACTAATGATTCGATTATTACTTTTAGTACTTTTTTTCTTTAATTCTTTATTTTCAAATGTTGTTTTAAAATCTTCAAACAGTTTTATTTCAGGTGAACCTTTTTCATTTGTATTGGAATATAGTGGTGGTGAAGAACCTACTTTCCCAAATATAGATAAGATAGATGGTTTTTCTGTGCAAAGTGCAGGAAGATCAAATCAGATATCTATTATTAATGGACAAAGAAGTCAAAAAATATCTCAAAAATATATACTTTTTGCAAATAAAGATTTTACAATCCCATCAATTGAGATCAAAACATCTTCAAAGGTTTTTAAAACCAAAGCTAAAAATATAAAAGTACAAATCCCATCAAAAACAAAATCAAAAGATTTTGATCTGATGTTAAATATTGATAAAAAGCAATTATATGTGGGTGAACAAGCTTTACTTACAGTGATGTTTAAATATAGGCTTGGGCAAAATATTTTAAATATGGAATTAAATCAGCCAGATTTTGAAGGTTTTTGGGAAAAACAGTTGGGTAATAGCTCAAAAAGAGTAGAAAATGGCTTTGAGATACATACATTGAGATATGTACTTTTCCCTCAAAGGGCTGGTAATACAGAGATCAAACCTATAAGTATAAATGTGGCTGTGCCTGATACATCTAGAGGTTATGACTTTTTTAGACAAGCCACAAAAGTAAAAAGGTTTTATTCAAATTCTATAAATTTAGATATAAAAGCTTTACCTGAAAATCTAAAACTTATTGGAAAGTTTGCCATTGAAGCAGATATTGATAAACAAAAGGTAAAACTTGGTGAGGCAGTTTCATTTAAAGTAAAAGTTGCAGGGGAAGGAAATCTTGATGATATAGATGATATAAAATTAAATATCCCAAATGCAACTATTTATGAAAATAAGCCAAAAAAAGAGTACGGATTTAAAGATGGAAAATATGTAGGTGTATATACAAAAACTTTTTCCATAGTAGCTGATTCATCTTTTAGTATCGATGCAATTAGATTAGAGTATTTAGATATTGATACAAAAACAAAAAAAGTGATACAAACAAAAAAGTACAATGTAGATGTACTTGGTACTATTGCTAAACAAGAAGAAGTGGTTTTACAAAAAGCAAACCCTGTAAGTACACAAACAAAAGAAGTGATAGTTAAAGAATCTAGTCTTCAAGATAAGATTTTATTTTTCATATTTGGTTTTGTTTGTAGTCTTTTGTTAATATTTATATTGTATTATTTCAAAAGGGATAAAAACTCTAAAAAAGAGGATGATAAACCCTTAATCAAAATTGTAAAATCTTGTAAATCTAAAAATGAACTATTAAAAAATTTATCCCCATATATTCAAAGGGATGAGGAATTAGATCAATTAGTATATAAGCTTGAAGAGATAGAAGAAAAAGATTTTAAAAATATTAAAAAAGAGATAATCTCTAGAGTAAAAAAAATAGAGATATAAAAGGTAGAGTATGAATAAGTTATTATCAGTTTTATTATTAAGTGTTACATCTGTATTTGCAAGTGAATATTATGCTAAATTAGAGCCTATAGATAGCTATAAAATTAAAGCAGCTGTAAGTGGTAAGGTAAAATTTGTAAATGATAAATATGAGGGTAAAATAGCTCCTGATAATACTATTTTGGTAAAGATTGATAAAAAATTAAATGAGATAGATTTAAAATCAAATGAAGCAAAATTAAAAATCACAGAACAAATTATAGATATTGAAAAAGCAAATTATAAAAAACTATTAAAAATATCTACAAAATCTGACTTTGAAAAAGATACACAAAAAGTAAAAGTACTAAATCTAGAATCCCAAAAAAATGATCTTGTTACAGCGGTAGAGACTCTAAAAGATACAATCTCAAATAAAACCCTTAAAGAGAGTGGTATGTATGTGGATAATATATATATCAAAAAAGGTGATTATGTATCTCCTGGAACTGCTTTATATGATATCTCAGATTTATCATATGGAAAGTTAGAATTTTATATCCCTATAAATAAAGCAGATGAGATTAAAAGAAAAGAGCTATATCTTGATGGTAAAAAAGAGGGAAAAATAGAAAAGATTTATAAGGTAGCTGATACTACACATATCTCATCATATAAAGTAAAAGTGATAGTAAAAAATCCTAGTACTTTTTCTAAATTAGTAAAAATTGAACTAAAATAAAGCCATAAATATTGACATATAAAGAGTTACTTAAAAACTATCCTGCTGTAAAAAAACTCTCAATAGTACAATTTATAGCATATTTTGGAGCATGGTTTTCAAATGTTGCTATCTATACTATGCTTATAGAGTTTGAAGCAACTCCACTTATTATCTCTACTGTTGCTGCTATGCATCTTTTGCCTGCTGTATTTTTAGCACCTATAAGTGGTGCTTTAATTGATAGGTTTAGAATAAAACCTTTGATGATCACTTTGCTTTGTACTGAGCTCACAATGACTGGTTTATTTTTATTTATCACTTCATTAGATCATGTATGGTTTTTGATGGCTATTTTATTTATAAGAATGGGTGCAGCATCTATGTTTTTTAATTCAGAGATGGCACTTTTACCTAAATTAATTCATGGGGAAGCTTTACAAAAAGCAAATGAGATTCACTCTATTATCTGGTCATTTTGTTTTACTGCAGGTATGGCAGCAGGTGGTGTGATCGTAAATATGGTTGGGGTGAAAATAGCCTTTATAATAGATATGGGATTTTTCTTGGCTGCTATTATCTTTTTTTATAGGATTGATTTTGAGATTGCTATAGAGAAAAGTTCTGAGAAAATAAGAACTTTGATAGTGGATGGTTTTTATTATATAAAATCCCACCCGAAGATTTTCCATATAATTTTACTCCATAGTAGTGTAGGTCTTACAGCTTATGATACCTTGATCACTTTGTTAGCGGATTATCATTATAAATATGTGATATCTATACCTCTTGCGATTGGTTTATCAAACGCTGTGAGATCTTTTGCATTGATGATAGGCCCATTTTTACTTACAAATTTTGTAAATGATGTGAGGCTTTTTTATATCTTTATTTTTCAAGGTCTTGCTGTGATTATTTGGGGGATTATTCAAGAGAATTTCTACCTTGGTCTTATAGGTATGTTTTTAGTTGGTTTTACAACTACAACCATTTGGTCATATACTTATGCTATGCTTCAAAATGAAGTTGAGAAAAAGTATATGGGTAGGGTAGTTGCTTATAATGATATGATCTTTATGGTATCAAATGTACTTACAACTTTTTTTATCGGAATAATGGCTACAAAAGTTGATTTGGGTATAATATCAATCTTACTAGGAGTAGCATTTTTCATTGTTGCTATTTACTATCAAAAGGTCTTTTTAGGCTGGAAATTTTAAGGGCAACTCTAAAAATTAGAGTGTTCAGAAACAATATAGGAGGATTCAGATTTTAAAAAACTTTGATGAAGGACTAGCCATAGCTAATTCGAATCAAAGTTTTTTGAAATATGGGTTCTCCTATATTGCCCTTCGGGTAGCACAGAGAAACACAACCTTTTTAAAAATAAATTCTCGAATTAGCTTTGGCTAGTCCTTCAAATTTATTTTTAAAAATCTTGTACCACTCTGAGCTATTTATGAATACTCTAATTTTTATATTTGCCCTTATTTAATATTTTATAAACATAGGTGTGTTTAACATATGAAAATATTTAAAGAGAAATATCTTCCTCGTATTATTGTAATCTTCCCTTTATCTGTAATAAGTATAAATTTTCTTTTTTTGATCATTTATTTTCAAATTTTATCAGAAGATAAATCAAATATACAAGAGCATATTTCAAGTATAATAGCTATAGCTACAATACTTTTTTTAATAACCTTTTATATCTCATGGGCTGTATCAAGAAGGGTATCTAAAATATTTAAAAAATATAAAAGAAATATCAATGTAAAACATAATGCTTTACAAAATATAAATGCTGTATTAGAAAAAAAAGTAAGGAAAAAAACAACTCAACTTGCAAAATTAAATGATGAATTACATTTGATGGTACAAGAAGAGGTTGAAAAAAATCGTGAAAAAGATAAGGTTTTATTCCAACAATCTAAAATGGCATCAATGGGTGAGATGATAAACAATATTGCTCACCAATGGAGACAACCTCTAAGTACAATAAGTACAGCCTCATCTGGTCTTTCTATGAAAGTAGAAATGGATATGATAGATAAGGATGAGTTTAAAAAAAATCTTGATCAAATTGTGGATACTACTCAGCAGTTATCCCAAACGATTGAGGATTTTAGAAACTTTTTTATTGAAAATAAAAAGGTAGAAAAGTTTATTTTAAATGAAACTATAAAGAAAAATCTATCAATTGTTCATTCATCATTGAGAGTTGAGCATATTGAGGTTTTTGAAGAGTATGGAAATATCGAATATGAGGGGATAAAAAATGAACTTATCCAAGCCATACTAAATATAATCAATAATGCAAAAGATGCTTTAGTTGAACATACAAATAGTGACTTTAGAAGAATGATATTTATAAAAACATATAAAGATGGACAAAATGCTTATATAGATATTTATGATAATGCAGGTGGTATAAAAGATGATGTATTACCAAAGATATTTGAGCCATATTTTACAACTAAACATCAAAGTCATGGAACAGGAATAGGGCTTTATATGACTAGAGAAATCATAGTAAATCATATGAAAGGTGATTTAATTGTAGAGAATACAGAGTTTAAAAAAGATGAGATACCTTATAAGGGTGCAAAGTTTACAATACAACTTCCTTTGAAAGAAGAGACAGATGTTTGATACAAATCTTTTAAAACAAGTTCGTGTCCTTTATGTTGAAGATGATGCAAATATTAGAGAGTCTTTAGCTTCTTTATTTGAAAAACTATTTTTAGAAGTTATTGTGGCTGTTGATGGTAAAGATGGTTTTGATAAGTTTAAAGAAGCCCATGATAATGATGTCATCATAGATGCTGTGATCTCTGATATTACTATGCCAATTATGGATGGTATAGAGATGTTAAAGCTTATCAAAGAGCTTGATGATAATGTACCTTTTATTCTAACCACAGCTTACTCAGATGTGCACTATTTTAAAGAAGCTATAAAATTAAATGTAACCCACTATGCAATAAAACCAATTAATATAAAAGAAGTAACCCTACATGTACAAGAGATATGTGCTGTAAAATTTCAAGCAAGAGCCATAATAAAAAAGCAAGAGGAGTTAGAACAATATCTCTCTGCTATAGATCAAGTAGCTCTTATATCAAAAACAAATCCAGATGGTATTATCACCTATGCAAATGAAACCTTTTGTGAAGTTTCAGGTTATAAACAAGAAGAACTCATAGGTCAACCACATAATATAGTAAGACACCCTGAAGTACCTACAAGAACCTTTAAGGAGCTTTGGGAAACTATTCAAGGTGGAGGTATTTGGAAAAGTAGACTTAAAAACCTTTCAAAAAATAAAGAGAGCTATCATGTAAATACCACTATCATCCCAATATATGATAAGTATGATGATAAGATAGATGAATTTATATCTATTAGATTTTTAACTACCCAAGAGGAAGAGGAAAAAAGAGCCTTTAAAAAACAAGTTATCAAAAATATGGGTGATATAAAAAAAGAGTTTAATGATCTAAAAGAGGAAAATAAACAGCTAAAAGATAAGCTAAAAATACTTGCACATATAGATCTTATACAAAAGCAATTAGATACAGAAAAACAAAGAAATAAAAACTTTATATCCCAAATAAAACATTATGAAAAAGAGATAGTAAAGATAAGAAATCGTTCAGATAAATTGATATCTGAGAGTAAAGATAGAATAAATAATATAGTTAAAGAAAAAAATGACTATAAATTTAAAAATGATCTTATCTCAAAAAGGATGAGACAACTTGAAGATCTATTAGCAAACTATGAAGAAACCCTACAAAAACAAGAACTTGATCTATCAAGTAAAACAAAAAAGATAGTAAACCTACATGATGTGATTGATTATAGAGAGCAACAACTTGAAAAGCTTGGTGTAAAAATAGAACTGCACAAACATCAGGAATAACCTCAAATTTTAAAATTCTTAAATATCTATTTTAGAATTTGAGTAAACCCTATTTTAGTCTCACAAAATTGAAGAATAAAAAATAAAATTATTACTAAAAGAAACAATTTAGTACTACTGTATATAAAATATCATATTTAGTATTGACATGAAATCATAGGTAGTTATAATAACGAAGAAATTAATTAAATAAAACCAAACTGTTTAGTTTGGCTAAAACAAGGTGAGATTATGACTATGAAAACCAAATCTTTTGAAGAGCTATTATCTTCAGCAATCAATAGTAGTGATGTTAATATTTTAACTGTATTAATGAGAAGTCCTTCTAGTAAAATAAGAAGAGCAGTTGCAAGAAATAGAAATACACCAAGTTCTGTATTAAATGTACTTGCATATGATCCTGTTATGAATGTTTCTTTTAAAGCTTTAAAAAATCCAAATTGTTCAGTTCAAAGAGATTTACCAGATGAGATACATCCTTGTGTAAAATGTAATATTGCAGAGGATAAAAAAACTTGTAAATCTAGCTGTAAAGCGGGAGTATTTGTATAATCTGAGCTAAGATACTATGAAGTAGCGTATGCTACTTCAAGTACCTCTTGTTGTTCGCTAGCTTTTTCAAGATCTATGATCTCATAGTTCTCTTCACTTGCAAAAAGCTCTTTTGTAAGTAGGTGATTTAGATGGTGACTACCTGCATGTGCATCGTATTCTCCAATTAATGTATATCCTAAAAGTGCCATATCACCAATAGCATCTAAGATTTTATGTCTTACAAACTCATCATCATATCTAAGTCCCTCAGGGTTGATAACCTTATGATCATCTAGACCAATTACATTATCCATAGATACACCTTGAGCTAAGCCCATAGATTGTAAGTGTTGAAGGTCATGTAAAAATCCAAAGGTTCTAGCACGGCTTATTTGCTCTTTATACTCTTCAATTGAATAATCAAAGTGAAATTGTTGTTCACCAATTGCAGGGTGTTTAAAATCGATTGAGAAGTCATAAACAATATGGTTTGAAGGTTTTAATTTTACAAACTTATTATCAACCTTTACTTCAACCTCTTTTTTGATTCTAATAGCTTTTTTTGGTTTATTTTGCTCTTGTATTCCAGCCTCATCAATAAGTAGACAATAACCACTAGAACTACCATCAAGTACAGGTACTTCATCATTATCTATTATTACTCTAAGATTATCTATTCCATAGGCATAGATAGCTGAAAGAAGATGTTCGATAGTTGAGATGATTACATTATCTTTTCCGATAACTGTAGCCATTTTTGTATCAACTACATTTTCTATTTTTAGAGGAATTGATACTCCCTCATCTTTTCTATAAAAGATAATCCCCATATCAGCTTCTAAAGGCTCAAGCCTCATACTAACAGGCACACCCTTATGTAGTCCAATCCCAACAATATCAATAGGTTTTTTTATGGTTCTTTGTTTCATTTACCGCTCTTAGTGTCAATTGTTTTTTTTGCTTCTCTTATTATATCAGTTATTCTTGATTTTATCCAGTTTCTATCCATCCACTCAGATGGATTTACCTCTATACCTTGTACTAACATACCAAAGTGAAGGTGGTCTCCAAATACGGCTCCAGTTGATCCTGTATTTCCAAGTTTAGCTCTTTTATTAAGCTCTTCACCTAAGCTTACATTTGAGCTTGATATATGGGCATATAAACTTGAAAGCCCTATACCATGGTCTACAATGATAGTATTTCCATAAATCCCTAGGTACTCATTGAAGATAACTTTACCAGGGTTTGATAGGTAAATTGGAGCTTGTTTAAAGCTTGCCCAGTCTATCCCTAAGTGCCAAGCTTGATCAATCTTTTCACCATCTAGATAATAGTGTCTTCTTTCTGCAAAATTTGCAAATGTTTTTGATCCTCTTAGTCTTTTAAATGGAGATATTTTAAAATTACTTGTTAAAGTATCTTCCATACTATTTACAGATACTTGTTTGATCTTTTTAATATTTGTAGCTCTAATGAAGTTATTTGTTTGTAAAAATACATCTTTATGTGTCTCAGGAGTATTTTCTCCAGATTGTTCTAAAACTGTTGCACTTACATTTTCAATAAAACCTTTACTAACCTTGATCTTGTCATTTCTAATTTTTAATGGTCTAATATATAGTGGAATTTTAGTTTTAGTGATATTATTTGCTTTATCAATTGCAACTAAATTTACCCTTTTAAATTCTTCAATTGTTACAGGCCAAGCAAGAAGTGATATAAAATATCCCTCTTTATAAAAAGGTGTTAATTTAAATTTTTCTTCATCATTAAATGTGATATATGCTTCTTTAAGATTTTCATCTCTTACTTCTACAATAGCAACAGCACTTCCACCTTTTCTAATAGCTAAAGTATTAGAGATCACATTTGCTACAGGTTTTTTTCTATCTACTTTGATTTGATATGTTTGGCTTATTCCATTACCTTCAAAGAAATTCCATTTACTATTATCCACAGCTTCAACTTTTATAGATACATTTTTACCTTTAAAGAACATATCTAGTTTTGGTGGTTTAATTTTTAGGTTGATCTCTTTTTTAGGTTCAATTAAAATCTCAGAGTCAAGTTCTATCTTTTTTTGATCATCTATAAAAGTTACTTTATAAAATTTAATTCCACTCTCATCACTTAGTTTTAAATCTATCTCATCTTTTAGATTCCAAAAGATATTGTTATCTATTTCAATAACTGGCTTATCTTTTTCAAACATTGGAGATAAAGAAAGAAATGCACCAGCACCTATAACTATTAAGATTAAAAAAGTATAAATATATTTTTTCACAGGGTTTGACCTTTTAAAGTTCATATGAATCTCCTATATAATCTAGTATGATTTTTTTAGCTTCATTCATATCTTTGCTATTGATTACACAGCCAGCAGCTCTAATATGGCCACCACCTTCAAAATCTTTTGCTATTTTTGATACATCAGCACCATTTTTACCCCTTAGGGATACTCTGATTTTTGTACTTCCCTCTCTTAGGAATACCACAATATCAACTATACCTATTTGAGTAACCATATTTAGTGCATCTTCAGCATCATCCATATCTGCACCAGTAGATTTTATCCACTCATTTTTAAGCTCTATAGTAGCTACTCTTCCTTCCATATGAAGCTCTAGGCTATCAAGGATTTTAGGGATAAGTCTATACTTTGCCAAGGATTCATTATATACTAAGTGGGTAGAGATATAATCAGGATTTGCACCAGATTCTACAATATGACCTATTTTTTGGAAAGTTCTATTATTTGTACGGTTTGTAGTAAATGCTAAAGTATCCGTATAGATACCTACATATAAAGCCTCAGCACAATCTTTTGTAAGTTTTACTCCATTTATATCTAAAAGATCATATACAAGCTCTGCTGTACTTGCAGATTCAGGGTCAACTATATTTATATTTCCAAAGTTGTTATTTGAGATATGGTGGTCTATATTTATTAGATCAATTGAGTCATCATATTTATCATTTGGTTCCCTGAAGAATCTATATTTATCCCCACAATCAACAGAGATAATTAGATCGTAAAAATCAGGGATTTTATCAACTATCTTATTGTAGTTTTTTAAAAACTTTAGATTGCTTGGTAGCTTTTTATTATTGTTATAGATCTTATGTTTGATCTTATTTAGCTCTAAGGCTGAACTTAGAGCTAAAGCAGAGGTTAATGTATCAGGATCGGGATTTATATGGGTGATGATAAGGATATATTTTGCTTCTTTTATTCTTGCCCAAGCTTTTTTGTAATCTTCGATCAAATCAATAACTCTCTTTTAGTCAAACTTCATTGAAAAATCAAGCCAAGTAGCTTGATGTATGATAGATCCACTACTAATAGCATCTACACCAGTTTGTGCATATTTTCTAATTGTGTCAAGTGTAATATCACCACTTGCTTCAAGTAAGATATGTGGGTAGTTTTCATCTCTAAATTTAACTACATTTACAATTTGTTCAGGTGTCATATTATCACACATGATGATATCTCCACCAGCTTCCATTGCTTCTTGTACTTGCTCAAATGTTTCACACTCGATCTCTATTTTAGTAACCCAAGAGATTCTTTTTCTTGCATTGATAATAAACTCTTTAAGATCAACAATAGTTTTTAAGTGAGTATCTTTAAGCATAAGACAATCATCAAGCCCAAGTCTATGGTTGATTGCTCCACCGATTCTACTTGCATATTTTTCATAGTCTCTTAATTGTGGTCTTGTTTTTCTTGTATCAAGTAAAACCACAGAAAGATCATCTATTTGTTTCGCAAATTTATTTGCATTTGTAGCGATACCACTAGCGTGTTGAAGTAGGTTTAGAAAAGTTCTCTCAGAACTTAAAAGTATAGATGCCTTACCTTCAAGCTCAGCTATCACATCGCCTTTTTTAAGTACATCACCATCTTTTTTTAGAAATTTACAATCAAACTTTTCTGTTCTTGCTAAAACTTTAGCGTATTGAACACCTGCTAAGATTCCATCTGATTTTGAGATAGCTCTAGCTGTGAATCTTCCTTTAGGTGCGATATCAAAGAAAAGGTCACCTCTACCATTATCTTCAATAATAGCACTCTTTACAAATTTTTTAATATTAATCATTTATCTTTATACCTTTACTTCAAACATTCTCTCTAATGCAATTCTTGCATACTTAACTACATTTGGATCAATTTTGATCTCATTGATAACTTCACCATTTTTGATAGACATAAGTGCTTCATATACATCTTCTAAAGTAGTTTCATTCATTGTTGGACATTCTGGTTTTGTAGAACTTAGAATATATGTGTTTTTCTCTCTTAAACGATTTACCATATTGTATTCTGTCCCCACAACAACCTTTTGTTCTGGATCAAGTTCTTTGATATATTTGATTAGTTGAGAAGTACTTCCCACAAAATCAGCCTTATCACATACAGCAGGATCACACTCAGGGTGAACAGCCACGAGAATATCAGGATATTTTTCTCTGTAGAAATCTACATCTTCAGGAGTAAATAGTTGATGAACAGAACAAAAACCATCATAACAGATAATATCAGCTTCTTTAAGATCACTACCATCACCAATAACTGCTGATTTAAGTCCCATCTGTTTTGCAAAGTTTTGTCCAAGACATCTATCTGGAACAAAGAATATTTTCTTTCCACTTTTTAGTGCTTCAGAGATGATTTTATAAGCATTTGAGCTAGTACATACAATACCACCCATAGCACCAACTTTTGCTTTTACTTCAGCATTTGAGTTGATGTATGTCACAGGCATAATATCTTCGTTTTTAATACCAGCTTCATTCATAATCTTTAGATTATCATCAAAGTAACTGCCATCAATCATTCTTGCCATAGCACAACATGCAATCTTAGGCATGATAACAGTTTTTTCAGGAGCAAGTATTTTTACACCTTGTCCCATAAATCCAACACCACAAAATACAACGTATTTATTTGGTGTTGCTACAGATTTCTTTGCAAGCTCTAAACTATCACCTGTAATATCAGCTAGTTCAAAAACTTCATCTTTTTGATAAAAGTGAGCGACAATTGTTACATCAAGCTCTTCTTTTAGTTTTAAAATCTCTTCTTTAAAGTCCACTTCTAGTCCATTTATATTATTTATATTTTTCTTAAAAGCAGAGATTTTATCTAAATTTCAATAAAGAGATTCTTTTAGACCCAAATTAGGTAATAAGCTTTATATAAGGAATGTAAATGTAATAGTTCCAATGACTTATTTTAATTATGTAAATTCTATCTCATAATTGGATTAAGAAACTTATAAATTAATTTTTAGGAATAGTGATAATAAACTCTGCTCCAAAATACTCAATATCATCATAAGAAAACTTAGAATTTTTTGCTACAAGATTTCCATTCATATGTCTCATAACAATTTCCCTACTCATATATAATCCTATACCAGTTCCTTGACTTTTATGTTTTGTAGTAAAATATGGCTCAAAGATTTTATTTATGATCTTGCGATCTATCCCTCCACCATTATCTTGGATCTTAATAATTCCATTTTCATCATCTTCATAAATATCAATTTTTATGATTTTATTGAACTGTGAATCTTTATCATTTAAAGCATCACTTGCGTTATTTAGGATATTCATCAACACTTGGATAAGTTCATTATTATAGCCATTTACATATACATCAGAGATATCTTTAATCAACTCTATATCATGATTTTTTAGTTTATTATCGATGATTTTTAAAGTTTGTATAAAAGTATCTTTTAGATTAAACTCTTTTCTCTCTTTGTCAGAGCTAAAAAAGTTTCTAAAGTCATCAATAGTTTGTGATAAATATTTTGTAGATTTTACAATATTGCTTAGTTTTTTATTTGTAGTTTCTTTATCAATATCACTATGCATCATTTTTAGTTGTAAACCACTTGCTTGCATTGATATGGATGAAAGAGGTTGTCTCCATTGGTGAGCTATATTTTCTAGCATCTCCCCAAGAGCTGCCATTTTTGATTGTTGGAACATAATCTCATCTTTTTGCCTATTTCTATGAATCTCATTTTCCACTTGATTTTGATACTCTAAAAATCTAGCCTGAATAACTCTTGTAAATAGTATGGATAAAATTATAAATATAAATGTAATTACAGTAAAAAATAGAAGTATCTTTACAATCTCACGCTCATTTAGTTTTTCTAACTCTTGCTCTTTTTCTTTGATAAGCTCATCTAAATCACTGATATAAGTACCACTTCCAATAGCCCAGTTCCAATCAGCAAACCCTTTTACATAAGTGATCTTTTCAGCTGGTTTCCCTGTACTTGGTTTTATAGTTCCTATATACCTAACATACCCATCACCTTTTTGTCCCATCTTTATGATCTCTCTAGTGATTTTAAATCCATTCGTATCGGTTAGCTCTAGTCTTTTTACTCCAATGTTTTTCTTTTTTACATGGCTAAGATATACACCCTCTTTATCCACTACAAAGACATATCCGTTTTTCCCATATTTTAATTTATGGATTCTTTGTAAAATACTCTCTTGAATATTTTTTTCAAAATCCTTTACATATTCACCAGTACCTATAAACCAATCAAAAGCTTTGAAGTGTTTTGCATATCCGATTTTTTTATATTGTTGTGTTTTATCCCCTGGTTTATACCACCACCAAGAATAAAAGCCAGCATTTTTAGTTCTTACAATATTTGATAGTCCTCTAATAGTATGAGTACCTTTGGCATCTTTTAAATCCCATAGGTTTTTACCTTCTAAGTTTTCATTTGGTGGCAGAAGTATAGTTTTACCCTTTAGCTCATAAACAAAAAAATAGCCTCTATTATCATTAAATCTAATATCCCTTAGAGCTGCTTTTATTAGTTTTATTATCTCATTTTTTGATTTATGGCTATTCTCTTCATATATTCTTGTGGCTATTGCATGGGCTTCATTTACTCTTGCTTTAATATTCTCTTTTAGTTTTGACTCGGTAGTTTTTTTCTCATTGATTATATCTTGATATACCCGTAATACTTCCTCTTTTACCCTTTGTTTAGAAGAATCAGTATAAGTGATTTTGAGTTTTTCAATCTCTTTATCAAAAAATATTTTATTTTGTACCAATGATGAGATGATAATGATGCTAGCAAATAGAATTATAATAGCAATTGGTACTATTTTTATAAGAAGAAGTAGTTTCTTTTCACTTTGATTATGTTTGATCAAATCTAGCCTTTTATATATGTAAATTGAACTTAACCCAAATTTTACAATAGACTTTACAATATTAGCACAAATCATTGGCACTACAACATTCACAAAAAATCATCGCCTAACCTCTGGGTTAAGCTCAAATTTTTTATAAACATTGTAGCACCAAGCATTCGCGCTACTTTTATAAACCTTATTGCAAAATTTGGGTTTAAATAAGATTAAATATTACTTTTCAAATAATTTTACATTTTTTATACTGACAGAATACATAAATTGTATGATTTTTATATGGCAAAGTAATTTGGGGTATTTAATTTTGTGGAAGTCCCACCTAGAATTAGGTGGGATAGGGGAGTGTTAGATAAATATTATCTACGTCTTCTTCTTCCTCCACCACCAGATCTTCCTCTGTCATCTCTTCTTCTTGATCTGTTTCTAGATCTATTTCTTTTTCCAGAGTGTGAATCACCACCATCATAATCTTTGATATTTAGTTTTCTACCTGCTACCTTGATCTGAGCAATTCTTTCTCTTGTCTCTTCAGGCATATCTTCTGGTAAATCAACTGTACTATATGATTCAAACAGTGTGATTTTAGAGATAAAATCTGTTTCAATACCACCTTCATTTGCAAGAGCTGCTACGATATTTCCTACTTTGATTCTATCTTTGTTTCCTACACTGATTCTATATCTAGCGAAACCATCTTTGATAACAGGTGCATTTGGATCTTCAGGAATCTCTTGTACTTCTTTATGTTTTAAAAATAATGGTTCTCTTCCCCTAGCAATTTTTGCTAATGCTGCAGCAATTTCAATAGCTGGGATATTGTGTTCATTTTGATATGACTCAATCACATCTTGATATTTTTGAAGTTCAGCATTTGCTAAAGTATCTGTGATTTGTTGTTTAAATTTAGCTACTCTTGTATTATTTACATCTTCTGTTGATGGTAGCTCCATTCTTTCAATCTTTTTCTTTGTAGCTCTCTCAATCATCTTTAGAAGATTTCTTTCTCTAGGAGATACGAAAAGGATAGCTTCACCTTGCTTACCAGCACGTCCAGTTCTTCCAATTCTATGTACATAACTCTCTGTATCATATGGGATATCATAGTTGATTACGTGTGTGATTCTATCGATATCAAGACCACGCGCTACAATATCTGTACCGATTAAGATATCAAGGCTTCCTTTTTTTAGTTTATTAACTGTTTTTTCCCTTTGAGCTTGGTTCATATCACCATTTAAAGCTGAGGCAGCATATCCTCTAGCATTTAATTTTTCAGCTAGTTCTACTGTTTCAGATTTTGTTCTTACAAAGATAATGATTCCATCATAGGTTTCAACTTCAAGGATTCTTGTAAGGGCATCAATCTTATGATAACCACTTACCATCCAATATCTTTGATTAATAGTTTCTGCTGTAGTTACTTTCATCTTGATTGTTACTTCTGCTGGATCAGTTAGGTATTTGTTTGCAATATTTCTGATC
This sequence comes from uncultured Arcobacteraceae bacterium, assembly GCA_964342525.1. Lineage (GTDB taxonomy): Bacteria > Campylobacterota > Campylobacteria > Campylobacterales > Arcobacteraceae. Next base: position 9,996 of record CAYFGQ010000014.1, on the reverse strand, counting down.
TCTTTTGGCATAGTTGCAGAGAATAGGGCAACTCTTCTTTGGCTTGGAGTATGTCCTAAGATCCATTCAACATCATCAATGAATCCCATTTTAAGCATCTCATCTGCTTCGTCCAGTACAATAGTTTGAATCTCATCAAGGATAAGTGTTCCTCTTTTGATATGATCCATTACACGTCCTGGTGTTCCTACGATCACTTGAGGGTTTCTTTTAAGTCCTCTTAGTTGGATATTATAATCTTGCCCACCATAAATAGGTAAGATATGGAAACCTTTTTGGTATTTTGAATATGTTTGGAAAGATTCAGCAACCTGAATAGCAAGCTCTCTTGTTGGTGCTAATACTAATACTTGTGGTTTTTTTTGTTTTAAATCAATAGTAGATAATACAGGCAATGCAAAAGCAGCTGTTTTACCAGTTCCTGTTTGTGCTTGTCCTATTACATCTTGTCCTGCGATTATGTGTGGGATGATCCCTGCCTGAATTGGAGAAGGTGAATCATATCCCACTTCTTTAATAGCTTTTAAAACTTTCTCATCAAGTCCTAGCTCGTCAAATTTTATATCTGTCAATTATTTCCTTTAAAAAATTGGTTCCCAATTTTTTAAAGGGAACCTTGCGTGTTTGTCTTCTTTTTAGCAGGATTTGTGAAAAATCCTTAAAAGAAGCAAAATCCTGAAGGGGACAACGAGTTGTCCTCTTAGTTGTTCTGATTAATCTAATTTTGATTGGGTTTAATACCTGACCTTGGTCTTGGGATTAAAAAACAATCTATTGATTGCCTTACTTTTAAGATCATCTAAAAGATGTTTAAAAGTTTTATCATTCAGAGTGTTTACTCTGAGGGTTTTTATTCTGTTTTATTTTGATTCTATGTTTTGTAGAATCATAAAACATTAGATTGATATCTAGTTTTAGTATCAAAGGGGAGTTTCCCCTTGGAGTTTTATTTAGATAATATTATGTGTTAAACCTAAAGTGCATCACGTCACCATCTTGCACTACGTATTCTTTACCTTCTAGTTTAAGTTTTCCTGCTTCTTTACATTTTCCTTCACCACCTAGTGAAACAAAATCTTCATAAGCGATAACTTCAGCTTTGATAAATCCTTTTTCAAAATCATTATGGATTACTGCTGCTGCTTGAGGTGCTTTTGTACCTTTTTTAATTGTCCAAGCTCTTACTTCCATTTTACCTGCTGTGAAGTAGCTTTGTAGTCCAAGTTTATCAAAAGCAGTTCTGATAATTTTTTCTAAACCTGATTCTGTTACACCAAGTTCATTTAAAAATTCTTCTGCTTCCTCATCTTCTAAACCTACAAGTTCTTCTTCAATTTTTGCACATAAAACAATCACATCTGCACCTACACTTGAAGCGTGCTCTTTTAGTGTAGCTACATAATCATTCTCTTCAAGTAAAGAATCCTCATCCACGTTTGCTCCGTAGATAACATCTTTATTTGATAGGAATCTAAGCTCTCTATTTAATTCAATAAATGTCTCGTTTTCCTGATCTTCAAAGGTTTTTACAGGTTGTAGTTCTTCAAGGTGACTAAATAACTTCTCTGCGATTTCTAAATGTGTTCTCGCTTTTTTGTCAGCCTTAGCTTGTTTTTTAAGCTTTTCTATCTTCTTTTCAAGTTGTCCGATATCTGCATAGATTAGCTCTGTCTCAATGATCTCAATATCCCTAATAGGATCAACATCACCCTCAACGTGAGTAACATTACCATCATCAAAACATCTTACCATATGAAGTATAACTTCCACTTCTCTAATATTAGATAAGAATTTGTTTCCTAGACCTTCACCTTTACTTGCACCCTTTACAAGTCCAGCAATATCAACAAAATCAATTGTTGAGTGTTGAACTTTATCTGGATCAACAATCTTTGCTAACTCATCAAGTCTACTATCTGGCACTGGTACTATTGCTTTATTTGGTTCAATAGTACAAAATGGATAGTTTTGCGCTTCAGCGTTTTGTGCTTTTGTTAAAGCATTGAATGTTGTTGATTTACCTACATTTGGAAGACCTACGATACCTACACCTAATCCCATATTATTACCTTTTATTTATAAAAATGTTTGGGATTGTACCCTTTTTTTGATTAATAAGCAAACAGGATTTTACAAATTTTAAAATTCTTTTTTATTTTAAAGGAAAGTTTAAGGAAGTCGTGAGTATAATTCCACTCCTAAACAAATATGTTTATGTGTCAAGGTAGCTCAGCTGGTTAGAGCGCTGGTCTCATAAGCCGGAGGTCGAGGGTTCAAGTCCCTCTCTTGACACCACTTAAATGTTTTGTTTATTTTTACATTCCGGCATAGCTCAGTGGTAGAGTAGATGACTGTTAATCATTTGGTCCATGGTTCGAATCCATGTGCCGGAGCCATATAAAGCTTCTAAGTATTTGAACTTTAGTTCTTTTACTTAGAAGCTTTTTTTTTGCCTAATTTTAGGCTAGCTACAAGGAACTTTATGAGTAAAGAAAAATCTGGATACATCTATGCCGTATTAGCATTTCTTTTTTGGGGTGGTGTATCTCCTATATATTTTAAAGAGTTAAAATCTGTTAGTTCTTTTGAAGTATTAGTATATAGAGTGATTTTTTCAGTTATTACCTTACTCCCTTTTTTCTTTTTTAAAAAAGAGCTATCTTCTTTAATCTCTACATTAAAAGATATCAAAAAAGTAAAATATTTATTTTTCTCTACTTTAGTAGTATCAACAAATTGGCTTATTTTTATTTGGGCAGTTGCAAATGAGAGAATACTAGAGGCATCTTTAGGTTATTATATAAATCCTTTAGTAAATGTATTTTTTGGATATTTAGTATTTAGTGAAAGAATGAATAAAAACCAATATATTGCAATCATCATTGCTCTTTTGGCTATTTTTTATCAGTTTATATCCCTTGGTTATATTCCTATTGTCTCTTTAGCTTTAGCTATTAGTTTTGGAATATATGGAATGATAAGAAAAAAGATAGAGGTGGGATCAATAGTTGGTCTTTTTATTGAGGTTTTACTTTTATTGCCTTTTGCTCTTATCTATATTGTATATATCTATATGAATGGTGGCATAGCTTTTATTCAAAATAGTGATTTTTATATCTCTTTTATGTTGGCTTTTGCTGGGTTGGTAACTATTATCCCTTTATTACTATTTAATAGTGCTGCTACTAGGATGAAATTAGCTACTCTTGGATTTTTTCAATATATTGGTCCATCTATGGCTTTTATGGTTGCCATCTTTATATATAATGAGGATTTCAATTTTGATAAATTGGTAACCTTTATTCTAATATGGTTAGCTCTTTTATTCTTTTCATATGATTCTCTAAAAGCTTTGCTAAAAAAATAAAAATAGTAAATTTCTTCTTTTTTATAATAAAATTCTTAATTTTTGACACTTTTTGTCACTTTCAAATATTACAATAAAGTTACAAAACAAAATAAGGGTTTAAAATGAAATTAGAAAATATTGCGAAAAATGGTTTAATTGATCTTGCCAAGAGTAGTTCTGATGTTTCTGTTTTAAAGGGTTTGTCTTCTAGTGTAAATACTTTAGTTAGAAGGGCTGTTGCTAGAAATGAGCATACTCCAATAGAAACTTTAGAGTTACTTTGTAAAGATCCTGTTTTAAATGTATCTTATATGGCTTTTCAGAATAGGAATTGTTCTTTGTATAGAGATTTTTCTGGGTATGATCATCCTTGTGTTCAGTGTGCTAAGGATGAGAGGAGTATGGATTGTTCGCAGTGTAATATGTGATTTATAAAAAGAGATTGTTAGCTTTTTAGATTTATGATATAATTATTAAATCAATAACAGTTTAAAAAGGAGAAGATGATTTATGACTATGACAATGGATATAAAAGATCAATATATAGATCAACTTGAAGATTTTTTAAAATCACTTCCTGATGATGCTGTTTCTATTAAAAAATCACTTGATGAAGAGATACTTAAAAGAGTAGATGAATATAAAAATGACGAAACTAGTACAGTACCGTTTGGAACTGGATTAGATAAGATAAGAGAAAAACTCAAGTCTCAATTATGATTATAGAACAATCACGTCGTTTTGAAGAAGAACTAGAGGTGATTGTAGACTTTATTGCTAAAGATAGTCCATCTAGGGCTTTTTCTTTTTTTGAAGAGCTTCTTTCCAAAATAAAAGATATTCCTTTAAATCCTTATATTTATAGAAAACGTGAATCATTAGATGATGATATGTTTCGTGAGCTTATTTTTAAGGGTTATACTATTCCTTTTTATATAGATGCTAAGAATGATAAAATAGTAATCTTGGGGATTTTTAATCAAAACCTTTGGTCTTAAATAATAGCTTTTTAGAATGTTACTGGATTCTTATAACTTTTCCCAAGACAAAATAAATTGCGAGTGCGTATATTTACATCACTTTGATTCCTTTTCTTTTTGACCGCAAAAAGAAACAAAAAGCTCTCCACCCGAGTTGAAAATGTGCTTCCAAGTTGGAGTAAAATATTTACTGCGGGTCATAACTCACTACAAAGGTGCATTTAGCACCTTTCTCCGTTCAAACAGAAGACCCTTTTCACCGTAAATATTTTGCTCCCGCTTGGCATTTTCAAAGGGTGGATTCTTTTCTTAGACGTTCATTTTTTAGAAAAACAAATAAAACCTAGATAATAAATTTATTTTCTTTGATAACGTTATGTACACATAAATCTATTGCTAATGGATTAAGTAACATAAGATTTTCTATTCCTTGTTCTAATTCTTTACACCATATATCTAAATCGTGCATATTTAACTCTTTTTTATTATCTAGTATAGAATCATAATTAAGATGTGTCCAAAAACTATTTAAATTTGAAGCAAACTCATAATAAATATCATTTTCCTCTTCTATATTTTCATCAATTTCATTTGATAAAAGTGAGATTTTTTTAATTAAAGGGTTGATTACCGTATCAATGTGATTATTGATCTTTTTTATATAGTCTAGTAATATCTCCTCTTCATAGTCAATATTTTCTGGAAGATCTTTTAAATCTTTCAGATTAGAAACATATAGGAATAGTTTTGAAGTTAAATCAAATATTTCATTTATAGAGTCTGTTGTAGAGGAAGTGAATTTAGATAAATTCAATAGGCTACATTCTTTATTCGTTAATTCTCTTGGTATATGATGAATTGGATTTAACTCTTCAGTATTTGTTGATAGTAAAAAATGATTAGTTGGCATTGGAATCATAAAGTTATTTATAGTGTAATTATTTATAGTAGGTATAAATATGATTTCTTTCCAATTCCATTCTAAAACAGCCTTGGCAAAGGAAGTTAATTTATGGATATACGCTGTAATCTTTTTTATAGCTTCACTACAAGAGTACCAAGAATAAATAGCAAGTTTATTTTCAACTTTTATTTGAAGTATTTTAGTTTTTTTCTTAGTATGTATTTCAACAAATTTAAATTTACTTTCCATCTCATTTTTATTTAATAATGAAAGTATTTCTTTATGTAAACTTTTTTCTCTATCATCAAATCTTTTTTGTATCTCTTTTTGTGGATATTTTGTTTTTATATTTGGATTATGAATATAAAAATACCATAATTGAGCTAACTTAGTAGTAGCCCCAATTTCTTGGGCTTTTAAGTCATTATTTAATTTAAAATCAACAACCTCAGAAAAAATATTATCAAACTCATTCTGTAATAGAAAAAGTTCTTTAATACTATCAATTAAATTAATCCATGAAAGATGTAAATCGTTTGTAGAAATATTTTGTGTTTCTAATAATTGATACATTTTTTCTCGTACTTCTATATCAAATTTTCCTGTTGCACAATTTATATCAAATACTGAAGTAGCTTGGGAATAAAAATTACCTAATTTTGTTTGATAATCTCTTATTGATTTTTGTATTTGGACATATCTCTTTATTGAAAGGTTTATATTATTAATTTCATTAAAACCTTTTTTAAAAGTTGAATCTTCATCTAAAAAACCTAATTTATCAATGGCACTACTAGGTAAGAGTATTTTTTTCTTTAAAATTAAATCTACTTTATTCCATTCCTCTACTATAGTAGACTTAGAACGTAATGGGTCAATAGGTGTTTTACTTTGAAAAAATTGTTCTACTAGTCGTATAGTAAGATTTAAATATTTCAAAAGCTCTTTTCTCATTTTAAGTACATTATCAGTATAGATATTCCAGTTTTTGGGTCTAAACTGATTATTAATTGTTCTCCTAAACAATGCATTTATCTCTATAAATTCTTCTATAAAAAGATTTTTATTTGGAATGTTTTTTATCGTATCATCATGGCTAACTATTTTAGGAAATAGATGACCATATCCTTGAGATGATATGACTTTTTTATCTGGAAATAATTTATGTAAAATATCAATTACAATCATAGTTTTTGCATGAACTACATTTTCTTCGTCCTCTGAGTCCTTTATTGTATTTGGTGTACTTAAATCAAAACTAAGAAAATATGCTTTGATATTTTCTTCTGTCTCTTCAAATCCAATCAAGTTTTCTTTTTTAGATAATTGTTTTAAAAGTCTGGGTCTATTTAGATTTTTCCATTTTGAAAATAAATTAGGAAAAGTTAAATATAAAGATGTAGCATAATGACAAGCTATTTTAGGGGATTGTATTTCATTTTCCACTAAAGTATTTATATCTATATAAGATAGTTTTTCAATATTACCATATTTCCAAATCCATAATAATATTTTAGATAAACAATACCATTCTTTATCTGTATTAGGAATAGAAATATTGTTTATTTTCTTTTCTAAATATTTTACTAAAAACTCAGGTTTGAAATTATCCATACCTAAATGATTATATATTTCCATACATTTCAAACGTTTGTCTTCAGAAAATATAGGACTATTAAATAAATCTTTTATGGTTTCATTACTTATATTAGCGATATCTGCTCCTAAAAATAGAACAAAATTTCCCTCAGCAGTATTAAAAATATTTTTGATGTATTCTAAATTATCTTCTACATATATCTTAACAGATAGCCAAACTAAAACTTTTATTATCTTTTCAATAGAAATCAAGCTATTTAGACTAGAGATTAATATAGTAGGGAATATTTCTTCTCTTAAGTGAAAGTGATTGATTAATGAATGAAATAAAAATATATCAATGTCTTCTTCATGTATTAATTTAAATGCTATATGAAATTGTTCTATCCAGGGAGCATAGCCATTATCAATTAAAATTTCTTCTAGTATAATTGAGCGAAGAGGATGATAAGCTTCAATCCATTGCTTGGATTTATCAATTCGTAAAAAATATTCTGATTCAAGCCTTTTAAATAATAAATCAGGAACAATATTAAAATAATCTATAGTTTTTCTAACATTTACTCTTGAACCAGATGCAGTTGATACAGCTATAACTCTCAATATAGAAATTAATGAACTATTATTTTCATCTATGAGTCTATTTACTTGAGATTGTAATCTTTCTTTTAACTTACCACCTTGAGTAACTAGATAAACAAATTCAAGAAGAGAACCTTTTTCACCAAAGTTATTCCAAGCCTCAGAAAAACTAAGATATTGTTTTATTGATTGTTTTTCAAATAAAACTTGAAAGATATTCTTAGCTTCATGTTCATTAAACTTTAGTTCAATTTCATTAAATGAAAACTCAACACCATTTATATGAGATTTTTTCCAGTCTTCTTCTCTAAGTGTAATTAATATTTTTATATTTGAAAAATTAGATAATGATTGAATTAGCTCTTCCCAGCCCGTATCATGAGGAGAGATATCCATATAAATAAGAATAAATGTATTTAATGTTTTGGCATATTCTGAGATGGCTAAAGCAGTTTCTAAAGCATCACTTCTATTTTCAGTCAGTTTTATTTCAAAACACCATGATTCTGGATAAAAGTTTTGTATATATCTATATGCTAATGTACTTTTCCCTTGTCCTGAAGCTCCATGTACAAAAAGTATGTTTTCTTCTGAATGCAATTCCTTCATTATTTGTAGTTTATCTATTCGTATTACATCGAGGTTTAGTTGAATATGAGATATTTTTGCAGATTCACCTTGATAGTAGGATAATGCAAGTGACTCTTTTTGCTTTTCATCTATTGATAAAAACTCAATCGGTTGTATAATAGAAAACCATTTATTATGATATGTTTCTCTACCCTTTAAGAATTTACCAATATTTATAATTTTTTCTTTTAATATTTTTGAAGTTATAAGCTCTTGGTTTTCAGAAGTATTATAAATCCAATTAATTAATAAATCAAAGGCATGATTCTTATTAATTCCAAGAAGTGAACTTTTTAATGTATTGTCTAGTTCTTGATAAATAGTTTCTTCTGAAACTTCTATTGATTGTATGGAACTTAAAAGTGTTTCCAATTGATTTTTATTACAATTAAATTTTTCTCTATTTAATAGCTTGTTAATTACTTTTTGTCGTTCTTTTCCATTTTCTTTACATGCTTTTTTTAATTCAATACCAATATGTCCAAATTTAACAAGTTGAATATTTATATTGGGATTAGTAGATTGAAGTGATATAAGTCTCTCGAAGAAAGAATTTTTTAAATCACTTAATGATAAAGAATTACCACTTTTTATTTGTATTACATCAGTAAGTTCCTTGTTTTTAAATATAGCAAGATCTTCAATACCTTCTGGTTGAAAAATATATGAATCAGGTGATGTTAATATTTGATGAACAGTATATAGAGCCTGTAACCTAAATCCTCTATATGTATATGTGGCATTATCTGAATAAATCACAAATCTCCTTATAATGTAAAAAGAATTTTAAATATATCGATTCTGTCACAAAATAAATAAATAGAAAGTAAATTTGTTGAAAATATTCTAAAATATAAACAATATAAGGTTAAATTGATATAATTTTTTAAACAAAATAAAGACGGATAAAAATGATTAACATAAAAAGATGGATTTACTTAGTTATATTTTTGGCTATTTTCTATTATATATTTATAGAAAATATATTTATTACACTAGGTGTTATAGTTGCTATTGTTGTGGCGTTTAAGCTTTATAAGTTTTATGCTCGTATGAAACTAAATAAGATGGTCAACTCTAAAGAGGCTTTTTCTAAGAGTCAGTTGGGGCTTTTTATTGCTCTTGTGGCTAAGGTGGCTAAAGCCGATGGTCGGGTTCAGGAGATGGAGGCTCAACTTATCTCTATGATGTTTGATGATATCTCTAAGTTGTTTGATGAGAAAGATAAAGCTCGTGCTCTTATGAAGGAGATATTTGATGAGTCTAAGGGATCATTGGAAGATACTAAAGAAATTGCACACTCTTTAAATCTAAAACTTGGAAGGTCTCGTCTTAAGCGTAGACAGTTTATGGGGTTCTTGATCCAGCTTGCTTTTGTTGATAATGGTATTGATGAAGATGAGGATAAGATACTACGTCTTATTATGACAGAGTTAAATATTTCTATTGCTGAATATGAAGCTATTGTTAGTAGATTTGAAAATATGACCAATGCTAAAACTGGGGGAATGGATTCTAATAAAGCTTATGAGGTTTTAGGTGTAAAAGAGAGTGATAGTATGGATACTATTAAAAAGGCATATAGAAAACTTATTCGTGAGTATCATCCTGATATTATTAGTTCACAAGATAAAGATGAATCATATATGGAAGAGGCTACAGCTAAAACACAAGAGATCAATCAAGCGTATCAAGTTATTAAGGATTTAAGAAAGTAGATCTATATACTATATATAATGATTGATATCAAAAGGGAAAGGCTATTTAGTCTTTCCCTTTTTTAGTTTATATATAATGTTAAAAAGTCTGAGTAAAAGAGTAAAAGTAAATTAAGCTATATAATATTACTAAAGTCTATAAATAAATAGTAGAATTCAATAAAAACCCATAAATTTCCAAATTTAAGTTTCTTTTTAGCTACAGCTCTTGACAAGTGAAGAAGAATCTATTAT
>CAYFGQ010000013.1:0-65259 GCA_964342525.1 uncultured Arcobacteraceae bacterium | reverse complement strand
ATAAGAATTGTATAAAACTACCCTAGAGCCCATATACCAGTACATACAGAACTTTCAATTCACTAAATATTAGATTAAATTTTTCTAATTTTGAGAAAAGTTTTTCATTTTTTTACTTTTTCTGATGAATTTTACAATATTAAAGTTAGATTAAATTGTCTAATTTATAATGAATTTTATTATGTATCAAGTAGAGAATTTGGGGATATTTATATTGCTTATGACTAAATTTCTCAAGATACAAATATAGTGCAGTGCCTATATTTGTGCTGTTTACGTATGATTAAGACTTAATAAATGATAGATTTTAAATTACTATTTTAGAATTTATAGAATAAAAAAGGGGTCTAGAGAAAAACTCTAGACCCCTTTTTAGGTTTGAAGTATATGTTGTGTATGAACTATTGAAGTAGTCTAAGAACGTTCTGTTGTACTTGATTTGCTTGACTTAAAGCAAAAGTACCAGCTTGAGATATGATATTTTGTTGAGAGAAGTTTGCACTCTCACCAGCATAGTCAACATCTCTAATAACTGACTCAGCAGCTTTAATATTAGTCTCTTGAGTCATCATATTTCTAACAGCCGATTCAACTTGGTTTTGAGTAGAACCGAAATCAGCTCTCCAGCTATTTAACTGATCAATAGCTAAATCGATCACTTGCATTTGCCCTCTAGCTTGCTCTTCTGTTAGTTCTGCTGTTTCATGAAGTTCTGTTAAGTTAAGACCTTGTACATTTGATTGAACACCCTCATCTGAGATGATAATATTATCACTTACACCACCCATTTGGAATGTAAGCTCAGTTGATGCTTCACCATTTATTGTACTATCTGCTTGAAGTAGATAAATACCATTATAGTTTGTTTGAGCAGAGATGTTATTCATCTGATCAAGAAGTTTAGATACATCTTTTCTAATAGCTTCTCTACCCTCAGCACTTGTTGTAGCAGTTGCTGCTTGGATTAATTTTTGTTTTACAACATCTAGGATGTTTGATTGTTCTGCCATTGCTTTATCAGCAATTTGTGTTAAAGATACTGCTGAGTTACCATTTGCAATTGCTTGACCTAATGAACTTGATTGTGTTCTTAATTTATCAGCAATCGCTAGACCAGAAGCATCATCACTTGCTTTATTGATTTTTAAACCTGTACTTAACTTTTCTAAGGACTGGTTCAATCTACTCCCAGTATTCTTAGCGGCTTCATTTGCATTTAACGCTGCAACGTTAGTATTAATTCTCATATCACAAACCTACTCTTTTTTTTAATTAATTTCTTTAATAAGGATAACTAAAATTTTCTTGAAAAAAGCTTATCATTATATAAGTTGAAAGAAATAACCTAAATCTTTTCTAAAATTACTCCCGATTCTATGTGATTTGTATAGGCAAATTGATCAAAAAAAGCAAATTTTATAATTTTATGAGTCTTTACTATCTCTTTTAAATCCCTATGTAAAGTTTCTGGATTACATGAAATATATATAATTTGATCAAACTTTTTAACAAGATCTGTAGTTAAAGGATCCATTCCTGCACGTGGTGGATCTACAAAAATTGTAGAAAACTCATCTTTATCTAAAAACTTATATGAATCAAGATCAATATCTTTTAATCTTCTAAAAGGTCTGACTTTATTAAGTGCTTCGGTAAACTCTTCAGAACTCATTCTTATAAAGTTTATATTTTCTATGGAGTTCAGTTCACAATTTTGCAATGCTGATCTAATTGATGTTTTTGAAATCTCTGTGGCAAGAACCTTATCAAACTTTGTACTAAGTGGTATAGTAAAATTTCCACCTCCACAATAAAGCTCACAAAGATTACCTTTTGATTTTAAATTGTCTAAAACCCAAGTCATCATTTTTTTATTTACCCCTGAGTTTGGCTGAGTAAATCCACCCTCTTTATATAGAAGTTTAAACTCCCTATCATTTATCTTTATCTTTTCATTTACAAAATCATTTTCTAAAACAAGTTTTTGTTTTCTACTTCTACCAATTATTCTTATATTAAGTTTTTCTTGTAAAGCTTTAGCTTCAGATACCCAATCCTCTTCAAGTTTTCTATGGTAGATCATGGTTACTAAAATATCATTTAGCGATGAAGACAAAAATTCCACAGAAAAGAATCTCTTTTTTAAAACTTCATTATTTTGAACCTCAGCAATAAGCTCATCCATCACTTTAGCAATTTTTTCACTTACAATACTACAGGCTTCAATACATAAAGGTCTTTTATCAAAATCATTCATTGCATAAAAAACCTTGCCATCTAAGTGGAAAATTCTAAACTCTGCCCTATCTCTAAATCTCTCAGTTTCACTTTTTAATATATCAAATTCACCCATATAGAGATCACTAAATCTGTCTTTTTCATTTTTTACTTTTAAATCTAATTGTTCTTCATAGTTTAAATGGTGTAGAACACAAGATCCACACTTACCAAAATATTCACAATTCATATATGTTATTTTCCCTGAATTTTTTTATGGTATTATACCATAATGGAAAATTGGAAAGAAAAACTAAATAATTTACTCAACTGTGATATAAAATCCCTATTTCCCCTAGCAAGAGAATTAAATAGAAAACTTATATTTTATGTGGGTCCCACGAATAGTGGAAAAACTTATCATGCTATGGAAAAACTTAAAAATAGTGATAGCGGACTATATCTAGCGCCCCTTAGACTTTTAGCACTTGAAGGGTATGAAACTTTTAAAGAACAAAATATTCCCGTATCTCTTATAACAGGTGAAGAAGAAAAATTTGATGAAGATGCTGCACATATCTGCTCTACTATAGAAATGATAGATTTTAATCTAGACGTAGATACATGTGTAATAGATGAAGTTCAAATGTTAGATGATATAGATAGGGGCTGGGCATGGGTAAATGCCATAATAGGCGCACCTGCAAAAACAGTTATAATGACAGGATCAGTAAATGCACTAGATGCAGTTAAAAAACTAGCTGAATATTTAGGTGAAGAACTTGAAATCATAAAAGTAAAAAGAAAAACAGAACTTCAAGTCTTAGATAAAGCGATAAATCTTAGAGATATTAGCCCAAATACAGCACTTATAGCATTCTCTAGAGCTGATGTTTTAAAGCTAAAACAAAAGCTTCAAAAGTACCACAAGGTAGCCGTCTTATATGGTAACCTTTCTCCTGAAGTAAGACGTGAAGAAGCAAGACGTTTCAGAGAAGGTGAAGCAGAGATCCTAATCGCTACAGATGCTATAGCTATGGGGCTTAATCTACCTATTAAGACTTTACTTTTTACAACTGATACAAAATTTGATGGGGAATCAAAAAGAAAACTTTTACCATCTGAAGTGATACAAATTGCAGGTCGTGCAGGAAGATATGGTCACCATGAAATTGGATATATTGGAGGGATAAATAATAAAGTTCATCAATCGATTGCACATATATTTACGATTCCTGTAAAAACTATCAAGCCTCCATTTAATGTAAAGGCAACTTTAGATCAGATCTTATCTATCTCTGAACATCTTCAAAGTAAAAAACTATTTGATATATTAAGGTTTTATGTAAAACATATGAATTTTGATGGTCCTTTTGAAGCTATCAATATATCTAGTATGCTTTCCATAGCAAAAATCCTTGATAAAAAAAGGGAGCTTAACCTTGAAGAAAAGTTTATCTTTGCAAATGCCCCTGTAACTGTAAAATCTCCCCTTATTCAAAGTGCGTTCTTTTCATATATAGATGCCATAGTAAAAAATAAACCCTTATCATATAGATTAACTACACCTGTAAGAAATGTTACAAAAGATCCTATGGAATTATTAAAAGCAGAAGATGAGATAAAAAAGATATCTTTATACCTTTGGTTGTCTTTTAAATTCCCAAATATCTTTTTTGATGAAAAAAAAGCAAGAAACTTTCAGATACAACTAAATCAATATATTGAAAATAGTTTAAAAAAAGGTATTAAATTCATTCGTAAAAAAGAAGATGAAAGTTTTAGAAGACCTAGAAGGTCATCTAAGCCATCCAATAGATCAAACAGATCAGAAGGAAGAAATCGAAGAAGATTTAGATAAAGGTTAATTTGCCTTTATTTACTTTTTATTACATTTATATTTAAAATAATTATTTAAACTACTTGTGAAGTATTAAAATAATCTGTAAAATGGTAATTATGTTATAAATTTTAAATTAATTATTGTCACTTAATAGTAATAAGTATTATTTTAATAGTTTTTTAGATATACTATATATCCATTGTCGTGGATTTAAAAGATTATTATTTAGGATTTAGATGTTAGGTTTTTTAAAAACTGATGTTAATGAAACACTTCATAAAGAACTTTTCAAGGCGCAGATAGATGATGAGAAAGTCCAAAAACTCATCGATAAGGGCGCAGATATTAACCAAACAGATGACAATGGGAGAACTCTGCTTTTTGAATTAGCTAAAAAGAAAAAAGTAGAATCTATGAAACTATTGATGAAAAATGGTGCAGATATCACCACAGAAGATCAATATGGGAAAACTATTCTAAATGAAGCTGTTGATAGAGGTGATACAGTTATTGTTAGATTTTTATTATCCAATGGAATAAATATAAACAATGTAAACAGCTCAGGTAGAACAATCTTTCATGATGTAGCAATTGAGGGTAATAATAAAATATTTAGAGCCCTACTTCCTTTCAAACCAGATTTTTCAATCCGAGATACTTATGGAAAAACTGTACTTTTTGATGCAGTAAAAGGTAGAAACCTAGAGATCATAAAAGAGATACTAAATGTGATGGAAAATCCTGATATGCCTGATAATCATGGGCAAACACCACTATTTGATGCAGTTTTAAACCCGAACCATGATATTGCAAAGTATATGATAGCTTGTGGGATGGATGTAAATCATCTTGATGAGAATAATGAAAATGTACTTTTCAATGCCATTGTTCTAGGAGCAAAAAATCTTGATATTGTAGATGCCCTATTAAAACAAGGAATAAAACTAAATATAAAAAATAAAGATGGAAATGGAATTTTAGATGAACTTTTAGAAATCCTTCGTCTTTTAAGTATCCCAAATGCAAAACTATCTGGTAGATTTGTTCATATTGCACCTGAGAATAATTATGTAAAACTTACACACTTTTTAATGGAGTTTGGATTAGCCTTAGATAGAGTAGATAAAGAGGGTAAAACAATCCTTTTTAAAGAAGTAAAAAAGAAAAACTATGAAGCAATAGACTTTTTACTTGCAAGTGGTGCTAATGTAGATGCTATAGATAATGATGGAAAAACAGTACTATTTGATGCAATTTTAGATGGACTAAGTAATATCAATATGATTGATTACCTTTTATTAAAGGGTGCAAATATTGATCATAAAGATTTTGAAGAAAGAACTATAGTAGATGATCTAGTAGAAATCATTCTTGTTCAAAGAAATGGTAAAAAACCATATAATCCAAAATTTTTAAAGCTAGATGAAACAGAAGACTTTATGACTCTTCTTAAAAAGATGCTTGCCCATAAACCAAAAATAAATGTTATAAAAAGAGATGGAAGAACAACACTATTTGATGTTGTTAGTTATAATAATCTTGATCTTATTAAACTATTTATGAATAATGGAGCTGATGCAAATATTGTAGATAGTGAGGGAAATACTCCATTATCAGTACTTATTGATGAGAGTGTAAAGATCACTGTTCCGAAAGAAAGACTTCAACTTTTAGAGCGTCTTGTATTTATGCTTAAATTTAGAATAGATGTGGATACCATAGATAAAAATGGAAGAACTATTTTCCATAAAGCTGTAATTGCTGATGATTCTGAAATAGTTGAAAAACTACTCTCAAAAAGATCAAATCTTAATATCAAAGATAATCAAGGAAGAACAGCCCTACACCATACTTCATGGAAGGGAAATTTTAAAATAGCAAGATTATTAATAGCTGCAGGTGCAGATATGAATGAACCTGATTATGGTGGATTTACTGTACTAAATTATGCAGCAATCCTAGGACATACAAATCTTGTAGTAGCTCTTATTGCAAGTGGTGTCTTAATGTACAATCCCCACAGAAAATCTAAAGCTATGTTAAAGTTCTTCATAGATAAACTTCCAAATCTGGATAAACTTTTAAAAGGTAATATTACCGATCCAAAACTAAGAAACTCAATCAAAGATGTAATCGGTAATCTAAAAAAAGAACTAAGAGAAGCTGCCCAATCTTTAAAAGGAAACTAATTTGAACAAGCTATCAATTATTATTCTAGCAGCAGGTGCTGGTACTAGAATGAAATCAACTAAGCCTAAGGTATTGCATAAAATTTCTGGTCATGAAATGCTTTTTTATTCAATCAATGAAGCTAAAAAACTAAGTGATGATATCCATGTAGTACTTTACCATCAAGCAGATCTAGTAAGATCATCTATGGAAAAACACTTTAATGATGTAACATACCATATTCAAGATCATGAGAATTATCCTGGTACTGGTGGTGCAGTAATGGGTATAAATCCAAAACATGAAAAAACTTTAGTATTAAATGGAGATATGCCACTTATTGAAGCTGAAGAGTTAAAATCACTTATAGATACAGATTCAAAACTTTCCATGTCGGTACTTGCTTTAGATGATGCAAATGGTTATGGTAGAGTTGTAATTGAAAATGAAAATGTAAAAAAAATAGTTGAACAAAAAGATTGTAATGAAGAAGAATTAAAAATCACAACAGCAAATGCTGGTATCTATTGTTTTGATAGTGCATTTTTAGCTGAGTCCTTACCTAAATTAAATAATAATAATGCTCAAAAAGAATATTATATAACTGATCTTGTAGAAATGGCTCTTAATCAAGGTTTGACAATTGATCCTATTTATGTAAAAGAGGAAAACTTTAAAGGGGTAAACTCTAAACTTGATTTAGCAGAAGCTGAAGAGATCCATCAAAATAGAATCAAAGAAAAGTTCTTAAAAACTGGTGTGATTATGAGACTGCCTTCTACTATATATATTGAATATGGTGTAGAGATTGAAGGTGAATCAATTATAGAAAATGGAGTTACTATTTTAGGTAACTCAAAAATCATAAACTCACATATTAAAACAAATACTCATATAGAAGATGGGGTACTAGAAAATAGTGATGCGGGGCCAATGGCAAGAATTAGACCCGGTTCAGTTTTAAAAGATACACACATTGGAAACTATGTTGAAACTAAAAAAGCTAAACTAATAGGTGTAAAAGCTGGTCACCTTACATATCTTGGAGACTGTGAAATTGATGAGGGTACAAATATAGGATGTGGAACAATCACTTGTAACTACGATGGTATCAATAAACATAAAACAATCATAGGTAAAAATGTATTTATTGGTAGTGACACACAACTAGTAGCACCAGTTGAAATTGAAGATGATGCAATGGTAGCTGCAGGAAGTACAATCACAGCTAAAGTAAACTCTGGAGATTTAGCACTTAGTAGAACAAAACAAAAAAATATAAAAGGTTTCTTCTACAAGTTTTTTAATAAGAAGTAATTTTAAAAGAACTAAAATGATAGAAAACAAAAATATTCTAGTTGGAGTAAGTAGCTCCATAGCTATTTATAAAACCTTAGAACTTATTAGACTTTTTATAAAAGCACATGCAAATGTAAGAGTTATAATGAGCCCATCGGCTACAAAATTTATAACACCCCTTACATTTGAAACTATCTCACAAAATAAAGTATTGATCGAATCTACTGAATCTTGGGCAGATGATAATAATCATATAGCTATAGGGAAATGGGCGGATTTATTTATAATAGCACCAGCCACGGCAAATACTATAAATAAACTAAGCAATGGAATAGCAGACAATCTATTACTTCAAAGTGCAATAGCATATCCAGATGTTAAACTTCTTGCCCCTGCAGCAAATACAAATATGATCCAAAATCCTATTACTAAAAAATCCCTTGAAATATTAAAAGAGTGCAATTTTAAAATACTAAATACTCAAACAAAAGAGTTAGCATGTAAAGATGTGGGTGATGGAGCTATGGTAGAACCTGAAGATTTATACCACTTTGCCATTAGAGAACTTCTTAAAGATGAATATTGGGAAAATAGAAAAGTTGTACTAAATGGTGGTGGAACAATTGAGAGAATAGATGATATTAGATATATCTCTAACTTTTCTAGTGGAAAAATGGCTGTATCTTTAGCCACAGCACTTTTTTATAAGGGAGCAGATATTACTTTAGTAAGCTCTGTAAGTTCAGAAAAACCAGCTATAAATGCCATAGAAAATATAAGAGTTGAAAGTACTAAACAGATGTTTAATACTTGTGAAACTCTTATTAAAAGTGCTAATATAACTAAAAAGCCTTATTTCTTTGGAGTTGCTGCTGTAAGTGATTATACCCCAAGTATTAGTGAAAATGGTAAATTAAAAAAAGAGGATATTGGACAAACTTGGAATTTAGAGTTAAAACAAAACATTGATATTTTAAATTCTTTAACAAAAGAGAGTATCTACACAATTGGTTTTAAAGCAGAAATGGATAAAGATAATGCCAAATCAAATGCTTTAAAAATGTTAAATAAAAAGTCATTAGATGGTGTTTGTTTAAATATTTTAGATGAAGGTAATAAATTTGGTAGTGATTCAAATCAAATTGAACTATTAACTAAAAATAAACAAATAGTATTAGATAAAAGTGATAAAGTAAATCTATCACTAAATCTATTAAACACATTAAAAGAAGAATTTCATGACTAATATACCAAAACATTTAGCAATCATTATGGATGGTAATGGACGTTGGGCAACTGAACGTGGTCTAAATAGAACAGCTGGACATGAAGAGGGGGCAAAAACAGTAAGGGAAATAACTACCCACTGTAGCAACATAGGGGTAAAATTCCTTACTTTATATGCTTTTAGTACAGAAAACTGGAATAGACCAAAACTAGAAGTTCAATTTTTGATGAAACTTCTTGAGCGATATTTTAAAAGTGAATTAAAAATTTATCTAGCCAATAATGTAAGATTTAGAGCTATAGGAGATCTTTCAAAGTTTTCAAATTCTTTACAAAAAACCATAAAAGATGTAGAAGAAAAAACCTCATCATGTACAGGGCTTACACAAGTTTTAGCACTAAACTATGGAAGCCGTGATGAAATTGTAAGAGCTGTAAAAAAATTAAGTGAATCAAATAATGATATAAATGAAGAAAATATCTCTAAAAACCTTGATACACACTTTATGCCAGATGTTGATTTGATGATAAGAACAAGTGGAGAGATTAGAATCTCAAACTATCTACTTTGGCAGTTAGCTTATGCTGAAATGTTTTTCACAAATACATATTGGCCAGAGTTTTCTACAGATGAGTTAGATGATATCTTATCTGATTTTGGAAATCGTGAGAGAAGATTTGGTGGTGTATAAAGATTGATTGAATCTATCTCTATCTTTATTTTAGGTCTTATATTTGGCTCATTTTTTAATATGCTAATATATAGACTACCTCTTGATATAAGCCTATTTAGTCCTTCACGTTCAGTATGTACAAACTGTAATACCATAATAAAATGGTATGAGAATATACCAGTAATCTCATATCTCTTACTAAGAGGCAAATGCTCAACTTGTAAAAACTATATATCTATCATATATCCTATAGTTGAACTACTTACAGGATTAATAACTCTACTTATTTATAATAAATTAGGCTTTGGTATAGAGCTTATTCTCAGCCTTTTATTTTTTTATACAATTATAATACTTTCATTTATAGATCTAAAATATAAAGAGGTTCCTGATTATCTACTGTTTATTGTATTTATTATTTCATTTTTTATTACAAAAAATGATTTTTTATTTGCTATACAAGATGCCATGATTTTAGCAGGAGGTTTTGTACTTTTAAATTTTATTATCACTTTTTATATACAAAATATCAAATCAAGAATCTATAAAGATGAATCTTTAAGAACACAAGAAGCTCTAGGAGAGGGGGATATACCAGTGATTTCAGCTATTGGAGTAATACTTGGTTTAAAGTTAGCACTAGTTGCTATATTTTTAAGTGCCCTTTTTGCTATAATTCCAGCAGTTTATAATAACTATTCAAAAAAAGATATAGAGATACCTTTTATTCCCTATTTAGCTTTAGGATTATTTTGTACGTATATCTTTAAAAATCAATTTATAAATATTTTAGGATAACAATGGGTAAATTAAAATCATATCTATTTTCAAATATATCACAAGTATTTTTTTCAATATTTGGTACCCTATTTTTAATAACCTCTGTAATTTTTATGGTAAAAATTGCAACTTTAACATCAATCATCAAAATTGATCTTTTTGAGCTAGCTCTTTTTTATATATACTCTTTACCGAAAATCTTATTTTATACCTTACCAATATCTCTGTTTATATCTTATTTAATGGCTTTTGCAAGACTATCTTCTGAATATGAATTAATAGTTATCACTAGCTTAGGATTAAAACCTACTAGATTTATTTGGTTCTTATTACCCCTAACTATTATTTTTACAATGATGATGTTAATAGTATCTTTAGCCCTTATCCCAAAAGCTGAATACCTAAATAATCTACTACTTGAACAAAAGAAAAAAGAAGCTAGCTTTAATATAAAAGCTTCAGAGTTTGGACAAAAGTTTGGGGACTGGCTTATATATATTGATAAGGATGACCAGCTGAGTTATGAAGGGGTAAGATTATTTAAAGATATGAAAAGTGAAGAAGCATATCAATTTATTGTTTCAAATAAAGCTCTTGCAAAAAATAACAACGGGGAACTTGATTTAACATTAATGGATGGAATATCGACTAGATTTAGCTCAGAAGTTAATCAAATCAACTTTAAAGAGATGTTTATCACAGATACCTTAGGAAGTTTTAGAGTGACAAAGTTCACTGATCCTATTAGTTTTTGGAAAGAACGATTAAAAATTACTGATAAAAACTTTATCTTTTATATTTTATTTTCTTTATTTCCTCTTTTAACTTTACCCCTAATTATAGCCTTTGGATATTATAACCCAAGATATGAAAAAAATACTTCCACAAGAAATGGAATGATCATTACAGCAATATATACTGCAATCATAATCTATGGATCAAGACACTATAGTTTAGATACTATTTGGATAACGATGATTGCAGTATCTCTTGCTAATATAATTGCTTATCAAATAAAAATAAAAAAACTTTATTAATGAATTGTAAACTTGTAATTCAATATGATGGATGCAAATATTATGGCTCCCAAAAACAACCTGATAAAGTTACAGTAGAAAGCACCTTACAAAAAGCCCTTAAATTACTTAATATAGATTCAAAAATCATATTTTCTGGAAGAACAGATAAGGGTGTGCATGCAACAGGACAAGTGATCAATATAAATATCCCTGAGTATTGGAAAGACTTTAGTAAACTAAAAAATAAACTAAATGATATCTTACCAAAATCTATAAATATAAGATCAATCAAACAAGTAAGTGAAGATTTTCACGCTAGGTTTTCTGCAAAAAAAAGATCATATAGATATATAGTATCTACAAAGCCCTCAAATCCCTTTTATGATGATTATATCACTTTTATCGACTTTATCGATGAAAAAAAGATAAATGAAGCTATAGGATGCTTTATAGGAAGATATGACTATAAGAATTTTTCTAAAGAAGGTAGTGATCCAAACTCTACTATTAGAGATGTATATGAAGCAAAACTTTATAAATATAAAGGCTATTATATATTTAAATTTAGCTCCAATGGATTTTTAAGATCACAGATTCGTCTTATGGTTGGATTTTTATTAGCAATCTCTGAAGGAAAAAAAAGTATAGAAGATTTAAAAGAGCATCTTAATAGTGAAGCCCCTAAAAACAAATTTAGAAAACCAGCTCCATCAAATGGACTTTATCTCTCAAACGTACTTTACAATTAAAAAAGGGCATAACAAAAGTTATACCCTTATATAAATCTATAATTAATAGAAAAACTCTTCTCTAAGAAGCCTTACACTCTGGACATTCACCAAAAAAGTTCATATCTGTTTGAGAGATATAATATTGTGTATTAGTCTCAAGATTTTCTTTTAGAGCATTTGTATCTAAAAATACATCTTCAACTTTTCCACAAGAATTACAAATAGCATGAGCATGCTCTTTTTTTGTAATTTCATACTTATTTTTCATCCCAACAATCTTAACCTCTTTTAAAAGTCCTTTTTCAATCATAGCATTTATATTTTTGTATAAAGTTGCCAATGAAATTGTGGGAAATGTCACTTTGATATTTTCAAATAAACTATCAATATCGATATGACCATATTTATATATCTGTTCAAGAAGTGTAAGTCTTTGTGGTGTGACCTTTAGATCACTCTGTTTTAATAAACTTACAAAATCCATCTTTCTCACTTCCATTCTTATTTATGAAACTATAGTTAATCTATATTTATACCAAGGAAAGCTTTATAATTTACTAAAAGAAATTTATTTTCCTTTAATAATTTATAGCATATAATTCTCAAAGGAAAAAAATTATCCTTTGTAAAAAGATAATAGCTTCCAAAATTTAATAAATAAAAGGACACTAAATGAAAAATGTAGTAAAACAACTAAAACAAATCCAAGCCGATGCACACGCTTTATATGTAAAGGTACACAACTACCACTGGAATATAAAAGGTATGGACTTTTTCCCAGTTCATAATCAAACAGAAGAGATTTATAACTCAATGTCTACACTTTATGATGATGCAGCTGAGCGAGTACTACAACTTGGTGAAAAACCATACTTAACAATGGGTGAACTTATAAAAGCTACAAAAATAAAAGAGGAAAAAGGTGATTCATTTAGATCTAAAGATGTAGTAAAAGCTATTATAAGTGATTATAAATATTTATTAAAATCTTTTCAAACATTAAGTGAAGTAGCAGGTGAAGCTGGAGATAAAACAACAGAAGCTTTTGCAGATGATAAAGTTAGCGAACTTGAAAAACAACTTTGGATGATAGGAAATATGATTAAATAAGTTTTAATATGGATAATATTTTTCTTTTAATATTTTATATTTAGCTTAAAGGAAAAAATTTATTATTTGATATTGAACAATATTTATATTTTTATTGTATAATTACAACCAATTAAATTAAACAAAGGAATTAATATGTTAGTTACTAAAAAAGCTCCAGATTTTACAGCTACAGCTGTACTTGCAGATGGTCAAATTGTTGAAGATTTCAATTTATATGAAAACATTGGTGAAAAAGGTGCAGTTGTATTCTTTTACCCACTAGACTTTACATTTGTATGTCCATCAGAGATTATTGCATTCTCTCACAGAATTGAAGAGTTTGAATCAAGAGGTGTTTCAGTGATCGGTGTATCTGTTGACTCTCAATTCTCACACTTTGCATGGAGAGAAACTCCAGTTGAAAAAGGTGGAATCGGAAGAATCAAATATCCACTAGTAGCTGACTTAAACAAGCAAATCTCTAAAGATTTCGACGTATTATTTGGTGATTCTGTAGCTTTAAGAGGTTCATTCCTATTAGATGCTGACGGTACAGTAAGACATGCTACAATCAATGACTTACCACTAGGAAGAAACATTGATGAGATGATCAGAATGGTTGATACTATGTTATTTACAAACGAGCATGGTGAAGTTTGTCCAGCTGGTTGGAACAAAGGTGATGAAGGTATGAAACCAGACACTGCTGGTGTTGCTGAATACCTAGAGAAAAACGCTGAAAAATTATAATATATAGTTTTAGCTCATAAAAAAAGGGTAGAGGTAAAAACTTCTACCCTTTTTTATTGCTCTTTGAAATTTTGGATGATTTAAAAGTTGAATGAATTTAGAAATATTTCTACTTCGCCGTTAGGCAACTTACAACATACAACTTATAAACCTACCCACTAATCTATCTATCTGTTACTTTTTTTATAAGCTCTTTAGAATCATTTAGAGCCTTTTCACTACTATCCTTATCAAATGTAAGAACTACAGCCATTCTTCTTCCTACATGGCTTTGTGGCTTTCCAAATACCCTTACAAATGAGTTTTTAGTAAATACATCATCTTCCACTTCTACAATAGGATTAAATGTATCATCTTTAGCTTTATAAGCTGCACTTGCCCCTGCTCCATAGTCTATAAAATCTAAAGGAAGTCCAAGAACTGCTCTTACATGCAAGGCAAACTCACTTTGTGATTGTGTGATCATTGTAACCATACCAGTATCATGTGGTCTTGGACTTACTTCTGAGAAATATACCTCATCACCTTTTACAAATAATTCAACACCAAAGATACCTCTTCCACCTAAACCATCAGTGATAGTTTTTGCAATATCTTGTGCTTTTTGTATAGCTACTTCACTCATCTCCATTGGTTGCCATGAAAAGATATAATCCCCATCTTGCTGAATATGCCCTATTGGCTCACAAAATACGGTCTCTTTTTCATTTCTAGCAGTAAGTAGTGTGATCTCATAATCAAAAGTAATAAACTCTTCTACGATAAGCTCACTAGCATCTCCCCTAGCCTCTTTTGCAATTTCCCATGACTTTTCAAGATCATCTTTTGTTTTAGCAACACTTTGCCCATGTCCACTACTACTCATTACAGGTTTAATAACACAAGGATAGTTTACATAATCAGCAGCTTCAACTAACTCTTCAAATGTAGTTACAAACTTATATTTTGAAGCAGGAAGGTTTAACTCTTCACAAGCAAAAACTCTGATATTTTTTCTATTCATAGTTTTATTTACTGCTTCTGCATTTGGAATCACATGGAAACCTTCACTCTCAGCTTTAAAAAGTGCAGAGATAGCAATAGCTTCAATCTCAGGCAAAATAAAATCAGGTTTTTCACGTCTTATCACATCTAAAACCTCATCTTCATTTTTCATATTGATTGTATATGCTTTATTTGCCACAAGCTGTGCTGGTGCATTATTGTAACTATCAACTGCGATTGTTTCTATTCCAAGCCTCTGAGCTTCTATAATTACCTCTTTTCCTAATTCCCCACTACCAAGAAGTAAAATCTTTTTAGAATCTGATTTTAAAGGTGCACTAAATTCCATGTTATTTCCTTTTATTAATTTTTTGTACTCTTATTTTTAGAGTTGTCCCTATAATATAAATAGTATAAACTATCATCACTAGTATCAGCATAAGGCTCCACAATAGCCTCTTGAGTATCCCCTATTTTCTTAACTGATACAACTCTTCCCACTTTTAAACCTTCAAAGAATATACCATCCATACCACTAGTATAAACCTCATCATCTATGTCTATCTCTAACCAATTTGGTATAAACTTTACCACAATTTCTTTTTTGTTTTTTAAACTGTGGGTAATTCCTGGTGCTTTAGCTTTTCCTATATATACAGCGTAGTTTGATTTTTGATTTCCATTTAGTAAACCTATGGATTTCCCCTCATCCTTTACCAATATACCCGCTGCGTAATTATCAGAGATTAAAGCACCTATTTTCATATTTGAAGTATTTATATCATGTGTATCTATATAAACCTTAGTAAAATCATCATATTTGCTATAGGATAATACACTTACGATATTTACATTTTTTAAACTATTATTACTATCATTGAAGTTTTCAAAGTTATTATATTTATTGCTAAGTTCATTATATAATAATTTGTATTTCTCAAGCTCTTCATTTTTTAGTGTAAGCTCTTTTATTTTTTCACTTTGATTAAAATGTACATCTATGGAATCTTTAATAGAGTCAAGTTTTTCCACATATGCTAATTTGATGTTATTTAAAACACCCGTAGATTTATTTTGTATTAGTTTATCAAGGTTAAAATACCAAGATAAACCAATAATTATAAGAAAAAGTATAAAGTAAGTTTTTTTACTCATTTGAGATAAGTTTTAGTAAAGTATCCTCATCTAGTACTCTACTAGTACCATATGCAACTGCTAGAAGTGGCTCTTCTGCAACTTTTACTGGAAGTTTAATAATACTTGCTAAATAAACATCAAGTCCTCTAATTAAAGCTCCCCCACCTGTTAAAATAACACCATTATCAACAATATCACCAGCTAAATCTGGTGGCATATTCTCTAATACTTGTCTAACAGCACTTGCGATCTCTTTTAAAGGCTCTTTAATAGCAGCTCTAACACCTTCGCTTCCAAGCTCAATAGTAGAAAGTAGTCCAGAGTTTTCTCTACCTTTTACTTTAATAGTAAGCTCTTTATCAAGTTTGATAGCTGTACCAATTTCAAGTTTGATTGCCTCAGCAGTTCTCTCACCAATATAAAGGTTGTAGTTTTGTCTTACATACTCTACAATAGATTTATCAAATCTATCCCCCGCAACCTTAATAGACTTAGAGATTACAAGTCCACCAAGAGATGTAACACCAATCTCAGTAGTACCACCACCAATATCAACTACCACATATCCATCAGGATCAGATACAGGAATACCTGCACCAATAGCTGCTGCCATTGGCTCTTCTACTAGAAATACTTCCCTAGCACCTGCACTTAGAGCTGATTCTTTTACCGCTTTTCTCTCAACTTGAGTAATACCATGAGGGATACAGATAATGATTCTCGGTCTAACAAAAGATTTTCTTTGGTGAGCTTTTTCAATGAAATATCTGATCATTCTCTCAGTCATCTCAAAATCTGCAATAACACCATCTTTCATTGGTCTAACAGCTTGGATATTTAATGGTGTCTTACCAATCATCTGTTTAGCCTCTTGACCAACAGCTAAGATTTTATCTTTTCCATATCTATCATGCTGAACTGCAACAACTGAAGGCTCATTGATAATAATTCCCTGTCCCCTTACAGATACAATTGTATTTGCTGTACCAAGGTCTATCGCCATATCATTTGAAAATAAACCTATTAACTTATCTAAAACCATCTACGCCACCTTTTCTTCTGTTTTTTCAACCATCTTTTTAGTGATCTTTACCTTTTTACCATCAAGCTCTGGTAAATCGTACATAAAATCTAACATAATCTCTTCTAAAATAGATCTAAGACCCCTAGCACCTGTTTTTCTCTCCAGTGCTTTTTTAGCTATCATTTTAAGTGCTTCTTCTTCAAAATCAAGCTCTACGTTATCCATTTTGAATAGTTTTTTGTATTGTTTAATTAAAGCATTTTTAGGCTGAGTAAGAATGTGAACCATGTCATCTTCAGTGATTTCATTTAAAGTTGCTACCATATGTAACCTACCGATTAACTCTGGAATAAGTCCATATTTTACAAGATCATCTGGTTCAACTAAAGTGATGATATCATCTTCTTCTTTTTTACCCTTTTTATCTTGATTGAAACCTAAAGTATTTCCACCTTGTCTTTTTTTGATAATCTCTTCAAGTCCATCAAAAGCACCACCACAAATAAATAGGATATTTGTAGTATCAACTTCAATAGCATCTTGACCAGGATGTTTTCTACCACCCTTTGGAGGAACATTTACTTGAGAACCTTCAATGATTTTTAGTAGGGCTTGTTGTACACCCTCACCTGAAACATCTCTAGTGATTGATCTATTTTCACTCATTCTAGCTACTTTATCAATCTCATCAATAAAGATAATCCCCTGCTCTGCTTTTTTCACATCACCATCAGCTGCTTGAATAAGTCTAGTAACAACATTTTCAACATCATCTCCAACATATCCTGCTTCTGTTAAACTTGTCGCATCTGCGATAGCTAAGGGTACATCTAAATACTTAGCAATTGTTTGTGCTAATAGAGTTTTACCACTACCTGTAGGACCTATTAATAATACATTTGATTTATTTAACTCTGTATCATCATCTTCTAAGTCTTTAAATATTCTTTTATAATGATTATATACTGCTACAGATAATACTTTTTTAGCCCTATTTTGACCAATTACATATTTATCAAGAATCTCTTTTAACTTAGCTGGAGCTAATAGCTCTACCATCTCTTCTTTTGGTTCTTCATTAGTATTTGTTTCACTTACAGCTAAGGCAGTATTTTCACCTTGATGTTGAGAGATTATCTCATAAGCTGATTTTGCACAACTTTTACAAATGGTTGAATTATCACCAGATATTATAGGATTTTGGGGAGTATCTTCCACACCACAAAAATCACAAACCAAATCTTTACTCATATACTTTTCCTAATTACTTTCTCTCAAAAGGGATACCCCTTTTTGTTTCGCTTACAAATTTCGCCATAGCTTTTACAAACTCATTTGATGATGACTCTAAAAGTTCATTTACCACATCACTAAGAGGTCTACCACTTGTAAATAATTCTTTATAAGCATTTTTTATAGCATCTATTTGAGATCTATCTTTCATTTTTCTTCTAAGACCATTGATATTTAGCCCCCTAAGAACTGCACGATTTCCCTCAGCTAAACAATATGGAGGGATATCTTGAATTACAATAGCTCCCCCACCGATCATTACACCTGTTCCAACTTTTACAAATTGATGTATAGCACTCATTCCACCAATTACTACATTTGAATCAACTTCAACATGCCCTGCAATTGCACAAGAGTTTGCAACTACAATATTATCTGCAAAAATACAATCATGACCTAAATGAACATGTCCCATAAAAAGGTTATCATTACCTATTTTGGTAATACTCCCTCCACCTTCTGTACCAGGATTAAATAAGACATGTTCTCTTATTTTATTTCTATCACCAATGATTAATTCAACATCTTCACCGTGAAATTTTAAATCTTGAGGGATTGAACCTAAAACAGCATGGGAAAAGATTTGATTATCTTTACCTATAGTTGTTTTACCTTCAATTAAAACATGCGTTGAAATAACTGTTCCATCACCAATAGTTACTTCAGGACCAATTACACTATATGCACCAATCTTTACGTTCTCACCAATTTTTGCATTTTCATCAATTATTGCAGTAGGGTGGATTAAACTCATAATAGACCTTCTTATTTATCCACTATCATAGCTTTTAATTCAGCTTCAGCAACAAGAGCATCATCAACATAAGCTTTTCCACCAAGAACGATTAGATTTCCTCTTAGTTTTAAAACTTCTATTTTATAATCTAATCTATCACCTGGTCTTACAGGTGCTCTAAATTTAGCTTTATCAATACTCATAAAGTACATAACTTTTTGTTGTAATTCTTCAAGTGTTAAACCACCACTTTTAAATGCGATAATTCCACCCGCTTGAGCCATCCCTTCTAGGATCATTACACCTGGATAGATTGGATGATCTGGGAAATGCCCTTGAAATACTGGTTCACTGATTGAAACATTTTTATATGCATGGATATACTCACCCTCTTTCATATCAGTTACCCTATCAACTAAAAGAAATGGATATCTGTGAGGAAGAATCTCTTGAATTTGCATAACATCGATCATAATATATTGCCTTATTTAATAAATTTCTAAATATTTTATCTAAATTATGATTTAAAAGTGTTTAGGGGTTTTTAAAGGAAAATCTAAAAGCTAAAAAGTAAAAACTTTTCTGATGGAATAGGGGATAGAGAAATATAAAATTTCAATGATTTTAGTAATGGAACTTAGTATTTAAAATTATAAAAAATCACTATAACAACTTATAGCTATAGTGATCGGCATTTCTATTGAATGCAATAACACAAAAGAAGTTTATTGCATAGCTTTAAATTTCTTTTATTATATTTGCTACATTAGCTGAACTTCCTGAGACTAAATACTCCCTAAGTTTTTTACTCTTTTCTAAGTATTTTTCCCTATCCATATTGTGATATTCTGCTAATAAATTCTCTTTAGTTACTGCCTCTTGTACATACTCTTTATGTAAAGGTTCTTCTCCCATTTTGTCAAAAAAGATATTTGCTAGACCTATGTATTTTATTTTTACTAGTTTTGAACCTATAAAATAATCTATAGAATTTGCTACATATGAAAGTACAAAAGGTGTACCTATAAGTGCAGATTCTAAAGTTGCTGTTCCACTACATATAAATGCAAATTCTGCTTCAACCAAAGCTTTATTTGTATCATTTACAATTTCAAAATCACTTAGATCGCCATAGTTGTTTTTGATATAGTTTTCATCAAATTTTGCTGGAATTACAACTTGTAGTTTTTTATCTTTTTTTAGCTCTTTTGCTATTAGTCTAAAAACTGGCATATTTGAGGTAATCTCTTTTTTTCTACTTCCTGGCATAAATACAATTTTACCTGTGGATTCTATCTCATCTTTGAAAAAAGTAAGCTCATCAAGAAGAGGGTGGCCAACATATTCAATCATCTCTTTTTTATTATAAAAATCTTTTTCAAAAGGTAAAATAGAGCAAAGTTTATCACAAAATTTTTCTATCTTTGGAATCCTTCCTTTTTTCCAAGCCCATGCTTGAGGTAAAATATAATAGATAATTTTTTTATCAGGATATCTTTCTTTTACTTTTTTTGCTAGAGGTAGATTAAATCCTGATCCATCCATCAAAAGTATCACATCCACATCTTTTGCTAAGTCAGCCATTTGTGAATTTAACTTCAATAAAAAAGGTAATTTTTTTATAGCATCAACAAATCCCATTATAGCCATAGAGCTAAGATCATAATTTGGTTTTCCAAATCTTGAATCAAAAATTCCAGACAACTCCACATCATCAAGATGTTTTAAAAGCTCACCTAAGTGTAAATTTGCTGATGGCTCTAAAGCACTTACAAGTATTTTCTTTTTCATATAATTACCTCTTTTACATCTTCATATAGTTTTGAATTTATCTCTATCTCATATTTTCCAGTTTGTATATCATCTACAATTACAATTGTTGATATATCGTATTTAGACCCAGAAATTTTTTCTCTAAAAGCTAACTCATTCTCAATCTTTGGTGGATTTAAAATCATATCTTTAGTTGTATTATAATTTGTATTTAAATATGTATTAATCGTTTCTAAATTTACTAATTTTACTTCATCACGGTTCAAATAAGATACACCATCTTTTTCAAATTCAACTCTACCGTTCATCCTTTTATTACGTAGGGTAGAGTAAAAAAGTATATAAGAAGGGATGGTTTTTTTATCTAATTTTACTTTTCCACTTAATAATCTGTAGTTTAAAAATCTTTGTTTTATGATCTTATATGGAATTCCATTTTCTTCTAGCTCATTTCTTTTTTGATATAATTCAAGTCTTTCTTCTATGGAGTCAGGTAGTATTTGATTGGAAATAGGGCTTATCATCTCATCCATAAGTTTATCTTGTTGATCCCTTTGTTGTGTAAGTCCAAATAAACAGCCACAATAATTTTGTCTATATAAGGAGTGTTCTTTTACCACTTGACCTTGTATTTGTGTTCCTTGTCCACTTCTATAATCTTTAAAAATAAATTCACAAGGATACTTTTGAGATAACTCAGCACCAATCTTTTCAAGTTTATCTTGAGATTTTTTAGGAGAGATGAGTAGGGTAGTTGTAAATTTATCATGTCCAAGCTCTAAGGCTTTTTTTACACTAACTTCAAGTCTATCATCAAAACATACAGTACATCTATCACCTTTTTCAGGTTCATGCTCCATTCCTTTTACATTTTTTAGCCACTGCTCAAGATTATAAGGACCTTCAATCAATTCTATACCTAATTTTTTACATGAATACTCAACATCTAAATATCTTAATCTATATTCATTATATGGATGAATATTTGGATCGTAAAAAAAACATACTATTTTTTCATCGGGATACTCTTCCATGATTTTTTCTATAAAGTAGTGTGAATCAACAGCACAACAAATATGAACTAACAATCTATACCTTTTGAGGAAAATTATAAAAAATAAAACATATTTATTTTTTAGAGATTCCCTTTATTAATTTTTGTGTATTATAGTAAAACTTTTTAAAGCAAAGGATTAGCTATCAAGATTATATTTTATTTATTAATCCCTTTTTTATTTACAGCATGTCTTAAAGAACAACCCCAAATAAAATCAACGGCAACTATCCTAATTAAAAGTCCTGCTATGAAATATTATGATAAAGGTTTTATCACTAGATATAAAGATTATACTAAAGTTGAAATACTAAGCGCTGGTACAACCATACTAAGTTTAGATATATACAAAGATAATATTTGTAAAGGAACTTTACAATGCCAATCATTAAAATCATTTAATAAAGAGTTTTTAGATGAATCTTATGAAGATAGTTTTATAAAAGATCTTTTTGATCGTGAAGATAAAAAAATTGTTTTTAGGGATAGGGAAAAAAGGATTTTAATTAAGATCATAAAAGACTAAAGTCTTCTATGATTTTTTAAGTTTATTATATCCAGCTTTGATAAGCTTTAATAGTGGAGCTCTATAAGATTTAAATACATGGTGTTTAATCTCATATGCAAGTCTACCTTTTACATGAACTAAATCATATAGGTTACCAGCAGCATATTTTCCACCAAGAGCGATTAGGATACCTTCTAATTTTGGTTTACATTTAACTAGTTTTCTTTTTTTGATGATATTTAAAATATTTTTACCACAGTTTGTACCTGTAAGTCTAGCAATAGTTACATTTGGTGGCATAATCTCACCCTTATCATTTTTGATCTCAGCCATATCACCAATAGCAAAAATATTTGGATATTTATCAGTTTGCATATATTCATTTACGATAATTTGACCTCTACCATTTTTAGCAACATCAAGTTCAGATGTAATTGTTGAAGCTTCTATACCACCTGTAAAGATTAAGAAAGAGTAGTGAATTTTTGTACCATTTGAAAGGTGAGCATATTCATCTTCACATTTTTGAAGTTTTGTATTTGTGATTACATTAATCCCTAGAGATTTTAATCTATTGTGTGAGATTCTAATAAGCTCAGGTGTAAGTCCTGGTAAAATTGTATCAGAACTACTAATAAGTGAAATATCAATATTATCACATGAGAAGTTTCCTCTTTCAAAGAATTTTCTTGAGTTATATGCCATCTCTGCAGCAATCTCAACTCCTGAAAGACCTGCACCAACTACAACAATATGAGTTTGTGCACATGCTCTAGCTTCATCTCTAATCTTTTTAAATAATTCTGTTTCAAACTTTTGTTTAAAGAAAATAGCATTGTGAAGTTTTTTAATATCATCTGCATTATTAAGTCCAGATACAACTGGTGGGAAAAATGTTCTTGTTCCTGCAGCCATTACAAGATAATCAAAATCTACTATCTCTTTTTCTTCTGTATAGATTTTTTTCTTCTCTTGATCAATTTGTCTTACTTTTAGATTTTTGAATTCTAAATATGGGTGATTAAAACCTAAACATAGAGTAGTTAAATCTACTGTTACATCTGCCATATTTGATTTGTTTGCGATTAAATCATAAACCTCAGGTTGAAGATTATGATAAGTGTGTTTATCAATTAATGTGATCTTGATATTTTTTTCTTTTACTAGTTCTCTAAGTGCATATATTCCTGCATATCCACCACCTATAATTACAACTTTATCCATAGGGTTCCTCTCTGTGCTGTTTTTTCCTATCTCTTTTCTTCGATGAATGTTAGTCTGTTTTAAAAAGCCAA
The DNA here is from genome assembly GCA_964342525.1 of uncultured Arcobacteraceae bacterium. Taxonomy (GTDB): domain Bacteria; phylum Campylobacterota; class Campylobacteria; order Campylobacterales; family Arcobacteraceae. The sequence continues at coordinate 41,654 of CAYFGQ010000013.1, read as the reverse complement.
TATTGTAGCAGAAAAAATCTTAATTGAAATATAAGTAAAACATATATTATCAATATTTTTAAAACTTTTAATAACTGTCGGTTTTATGGTACTTCAAGAAAGTTTTTTATAGTTTTATACCTTAAAAAATACAAAAAAAATTTATTAATTTAAAATAATTTGTCACCTTTTGTAATATAAGAAAAACTTTTCATTCTCTTTTTCTTATACATATTTAGTTCCACTATTAATAAATTAGAGTAATTTGCTTTAAAGATGTATTTTTGTATGATTTTTTTCAAAATCAATCAAGGTATCTCTAAAAATGGAACTTTTGGATTTACTTTTAAATAGGAAATGAAATGAAATACGTTGGTGCACATGTAAGTGCTACAGGTGGTGTTTTTAATGCCCCATTAAACGCAGTAGAAATTGGAGCAAAAGCTTTTGCATTATTTACAAAAAATCAAAAAAGATGGGAAGCAAAACCTTTTGATAATAAAACCTTAGATCTTTGGTTTAAAAACTTAGAAGAGAGTGGAATTGAGCCAAAACATATCTTACCTCACGATTCTTATCTGATTAACCTAGGACACCCAGAAGAGGAAAAACTTATAAAAAGTAGAAATGCTTTTATTGATGAGATGCAAAGATGTGAAATACTTGGTCTAGATAGATTAAATTTTCATCCGGGAAGTCACCTTCAAAAATTCTCTAAAAGAGCAGAGAATTATGATGACCTTATTTATGGAGCAGAATTAGAGTGTCTAGATGTAATTGCAGAATCAATCAATATTGCTTTAGATAAAACAGATGGAGTTTGTGCAGTTATAGAAAATACAGCAGGACAAGGAACAAACCTAGGATATAAGTTTGAACACCTAGCCCATATCATTGATAAGGTTGAAGATAAAAGTAGGGTAGGTGTTTGTATTGATACCTGTCATATGTTTACAGCTGGATATGATATTAGAACACGTGAGGCATACGATAAAACTTGGAGTGATTTTGATAAGATCGTTGGATCTGAGTTTTTAAAAGGGATGCATATAAATGATTCTAAACCACCATTAGGTTCTAGAGTAGATAGACATCATTCTTTAGGTGAGGGTGAAATTGGTTGGGATGCTTTTTCATATATTATGAATGATCCTAGAATGGATGATATACCTTTAGTACTTGAAACCATAGATGAAACTATCTGGTCTCAAGAGATTAAAGATATGTATAATCTTGTGGGTAAATAGATGTCAAAAAGTATCTTAGAGTTTATCAAAACTGACAAACTTGAATCACTAGAGATATATTTACAATTAAAATGTGATCTTGATGAAGCTAAATTACTTCAATATATGACAAAACAATATATTGTTGGAAATGATAATCTTATGGTTGTGGATATCTTAGCAGAGTTTTATGATACTAAAAACTATGAACATATAGATAAAATCTTTCTTATTAAAAATCTACTTGAACTTGGATGGATTGTAGGAAACAATTTTCACCATATAAAACTAAATGAAATATCAAATCTAGAACTGATAAATACATCTGTTTCATTAAGTATCTCATTTTTAAAACTTCTAGAAGAGGGCAATCTAGAATTTGTACTTCCTGATATCACACAATATAATGATCACCTTGAATATCTGCAAGATCAATTTTTTAAAATAGATCTTGCTCAAAAACTAAATGTGATCAAACACAATTTTGATGATAGTTCACCAAATGCTAATAGACTAAAATCAAAATTGATGCTTCTTGATAATAGAATCAAAGAAAGAGTAGCAGTAACAGATACAGGTATTATGATTGAAAGCTTCTTTAAAGAACATGATTTAAGTGATAAAGAACAGATGATATTCTTGACTTTATTAAAAGAAGAATATGCAGGTGGAGACGAGCAGTTTCGTGATATGAACTCTTTAATCAACTTGATTTCAAATGATGATTATGAGAAGATCAAACATAGATCTTTACTTGAAGAAAACTCGAAACTCCTTTCAAACAATCTTTTAGATTATGATGAAATGCTTACACCTTTTGGTGGAATCACTAGAAACTTTTATATCCCAGATGAGATACTTTATAAAATCTCCCACCCAGTAAAAAAACAAACTAGAAAAAGAAAAGTTAAACTAGATAAATTAATTGAAGAACAAAATACCTTTGAATTAGTTAGTACAAAAAGATCTTTAGATGAAATAGTTTTAAATCCAAAAACAAGAGAAGTTTTAAATACTCTTATTTCACAAATGGATAGAAATGTAATAAGCCGTTTAAAAAAATGGGGTATAAAAGATAAAAGAAAAGGGATCGATTCAAAGATCATTTTTTACGGTGCAGCTGGAACTGGTAAAACTATCACCTCATTAGCTTTAGCTAATTCACTTAAAAAAGATATCATAAGTTTTGATTGTAGTAAAATCCTTTCCATGTATGTAGGAGAGAGTGAAAAAAATGTTAGAGGTATTTTTGATAAATATAAAGAACTTGTAGAAAAGTCAAAGAGTGAACCTATCTTACTTTTAAATGAAGCAGATCAATTTTTAAGCTCAAGATCAACAGATGCCATGAGTGGAAGTGATAAAATGCACAATCAAATGCAAAATATCTTCTTAGAGCAAATAGAAAGATTTGATGGAATCTTAATAGCTACAACAAATCTACTTGAAAATATTGATAAAGCATTTTCAAGAAGATTCAACTATAAAATAGAATTTGAAAAACCAAACAAAGAGCAAAGAGTAACATTATGGAAAACTTTACTTCCAGAAAAATTACCAATCTCAGATGATTTAAATTTTGATAAATTATCTGAACATAATCTAACAGGTGGACAAATTGAGATGATCATAAAAAATACAGCCTATGAAATGGCTGTAAAAGATGAACCAATATTTAACACAAAAACATTTATAGATCAAATAGAGAAAGAGAAAAAGTCTATGTTTGATTCTGATAAATCTGTAGGGTTTTTATCGTAAGACAGAATGTTTCATGTGAAACATTCTGGTTGGTAGGTTAATAAGTTAGTAGGTTGCCTTACGGCTTAATGCAATTTTACTCTTGCAAAATTTCTACTAGCAAAAGAACAAAAGCCACAACAATAAAACTATCGTTTAATACAATAAAATTTATTTCTTTTATTGAAATAAGCTTCCATTAAAAAAATATACAGATTATTTCAATAGAAGAAATCATACCACTATATAATAATTGTATTTATTGTAACTGTTTCATGTGAAACATTTTGGTTAATAAGTAATTAATATTGCTATATTAGTATTTATCTAATGACCTAAGCTAAAAAGCTCGCCCAAAACCTACTAACCTACTAACCAAATCACTTAATTATCTTCTTCTCAACTAAATACTGAGTCAATCTACTCATTGCTTCTTTATGATTTTTCATAAAGTCATCATGTGCATTTTCATCCGTATAATTAGTAATGATAAAAATACCACCAATCTCAATATCAAACTCTTTAGCCACTTGAAGTAAAGAATAAAACTCCATATTTTCTATTTTGATATTATGTTTTAAATAGTTTTGTGTAAGATCAAAATTTGTAGATATATAATTTGATGAGTTTACAATTGTCTGATTTTCCACCATTTTTGTCTGTGAATTTAAAACATTATCAAGGGGAGTGTATGAGTCATTATTGAAAAAAGATAGTTCAATATTTGATGATGTAGCTGACTCAACTATATCAAAAGGTTTTAAATCTTTTGTATATGATCCTGCCGTACCTATAAAAAGTAAAAAGTCTGGTTTATCAAATAAACATACTCTAGTTAAATTTATTGCTGTTTCTATTAGTCCTACACCAATTGGGTGAGCAAAAGAAAAAGTTTCATTTCTACCTGCACAAAGTATCATTTGTACTCCTAAAATTTAGATTTTTATATGTTTGAATTATATCAAAATTAGATTATAGGTGGCTAACTTAAATTCTGTAGCTTTACATATAAATTTTCTTTAAAGATTTTAATAAATAAAAAGTAATTTATATCTAGTTGTTTTTATCTTTATCTACTTTATATGAAAATCTAGATATCTAAGTTTAATAAGCTTTTAATAGGAAAATATAAAATAAAACACTTTATTAAAGAGGAGAATATGGACTTTAAATTAAGAAGTAGGGTAGTACAAATATTTGAATAAATTTTGATGAAAAAATTATAAAATCTTTCTACATATTAAAGTTGAAAGATTCAAAATCTAGAGTAGAAAAATATTTTATTTAACTACTCTAAATAAGATCTATAAATAAATTTTTAAATTAAAATATGAATTATAATCTTACAGGAATTCCATTCTTATCAAGATATCTTTTTAGATCCATGATATCTATCTCTTTAAAGTGGAAAATTGAAGCAGCAAGTGCAGCTTCTGCACCACCTTTTGTAAATGCATCTTTCATGTGCTCCATAGTTCCTGCTCCACCACTTGCAATAACAGGTATATCAACTACAGATGAAATTTGTGAAGTGATATCAAGCTCAAACCCAGTTTTTGCTCCATCTGTATCCATAGATGTTAGAAGTATTTCACCAGCTCCACGACTATAAACTTCCTTTGCCCACTCAACTGCATCAAGTCCTGTATCTTCTCTACCACCTTTAACAAAAACGTGATATGATCCATCAGCTACTTTTTTTACATCTATCGCTACAACGATACATTGAGATCCAAATCTTTTAGCACCTTGATTGATAAAATCTGGATTTACAACGGCACTAGAATTTATACTAACCTTATCGCACCCTACGTTAAGTAAATTGTAGATATCTTCAAGCTTTCTAATCCCACCACCAACTGTTAGTGGAATAAATACTTGCTCAGCTACTTTTTTTACCACATCAACAATAGTATCTCTACCTTCATGGGATGCACCAATATCTAAAAAAGTGATCTCATCGGCACCTTCATTATTGTATCTTTTTGCAACTTCTACAGGATCACCCGCATCACGCAATCCAACAAAATTTACACCCTTAACAACTCTACCATTATCCACATCTAAACATGGAATTATTCTTTTTGCAAAATAACTCATTGATTTTTATTCCTAAAAAATAATATATATAAAATAAAAAATATTAGTTAAAGTATTACCAATTATTCACTATTCACTATTCATTATTCACTATTTTGTGAAATCTTATCAAATACTAAGTTAATATCATATATAATCTATGTTCTTATGGTTATAGCAAAAAAGAAATTTGGACAAAACTTTTTAAAAGATGAACACGTAGTTCATAGGATCATCGAAGCGATTCCCAACAACGACAATCATGTTGTAGAGATTGGGCCTGGCTTAGGTGATTTGACAAAACATTTAGTCAAGTACAATAAGGTAACTGCTTATGAGGTAGATACTGATCTGTATGAAATATTGCAAGAGCAATTTGCAGATCAAATAAAAGATGAAAACCTTTCTATAGTTCTAGGTGACGTGCTAGAGAAATGGGATCATCAAAATAGTTTATATGATGGTAAATATGATCTAATTGCAAACTTACCATATTATATAGCTACAAATATAATATTAAGAGCTATTGAAGATACTAATTGTGAATCGATATTAGTAATGATTCAAAAAGAGGTTGCAGAGAAGTTTGCAGCAGAGCCAATGAATAAAAACTATTCATCTCTTGCTGTTATTGCCGATCTGGTTTCACGTGAAACAAAAGTTTTATTTGATGTACCTCCAGAATCATTTGATCCACCCCCAAAAGTAACTTCATCAATTCTTTTTATTAAAAAAGATATGAACAAATCATTAGATGATGATTTCAAGAATTTTTTAAAAGCCTGTTTTTCACAACCTAGAAAAATGCTGAAAAAAAATCTATCATCAAAATATGATAAAAAAGTTTTATCTTCTATATTTGAGCAACTAGAAATAAAAGAAACAATTAGACCTCATGAGTTAGATTCCTCTTTGTATAACCTTCTATACGAAAGGGTAAAAATTAATGGAAGAGACACAAGCGGCAACAGCAGAAGTAGTTAAAAAAGAATCTACAAGAAAAACTGAAATTAAAAACGAAGAAGTTAAAAGTGAAAACGAAACTTCAAATAAACAAAACAAACCAAATAACAGACCAAGAAACAATAACAATAGAAGAAGAAACAATAACCCTAAACAAAGAAAGGGTCCAACTTCAGGTAAAGGTTGGGTTACTGATCTAAAAAAATCGTTTCAAATAAATGAAAAAATTCAAAAAGATAGATTAAATCCACACAATAAATTAAATCTAAACTCTACATGTAAAGTGAAAATCACTCCACTTGGTGGATTAGGTGAAATTGGTGGAAACATTATGGTTATCGAAACTGATAACTCAGCAATCCTTGTAGATGTTGGTATGAGTTTCCCAGATGATAATATGCATGGTGTAGATATCCTTATCCCTGATTTTTCATATATTAGAGAGATTAGAAATAAAATCGCTGGTATTGTTATCACTCACGGACATGAAGATCATATTGGTGCTATGGCTTATTTATTTAAAGAGATGCAATTTCCAGTATATGGATCGGCACTTCCTTTAGAGATGATTGGATCAAAATTTGATGAGCATAAAATGATCGAACATAGATCATATTTAAGAGCTATTCAAAAAAGAACTCCTATTAAGATTGGTGATTTTGAAGTTGAGTGGATGCATATCACTCACTCTATTATTGATGCATCAGCTTTAGCGATTAAAACAGATGCAGGTGTAATTTTACATACAGGTGACTTTAAAATAGATCATACTCCTATTGATGATTATCCAACAGATTTACATAGAATTGCTTACTATGGAGAAAAAGGTGTACTTTGTCTTTTAAGTGATTCTACAAACTCTCACTCAGCAGGATTTACAAAATCTGAAAAAACAGTAGGGCCAACTTTTGATAATATTTTCTCAAAAGCTAAGGGTAGAGTTATCATGTCTACTTTCTCATCAAACATTCATAGAGTAGCACAAGCTATTGAGCATGGATTAAAATATGGAAGAAAGATTTGTGTTATTGGTAGATCAATGGAGAAAAATCTTGATAATGCTATGAATCTTGGATATATCAAATTTCCAAAAGATAAATTTATCGATCCACACGAAGTAAATAAATTTAATGATAAAGAGATTTTAATCGTAACAACTGGTTCTCAAGGTGAGCCAATGTCTGCACTATATAGAATGTCAATTCATGAGCATAGACATATCAAAATCAAGCCAGGTGATCAAATTGTATTATCTGCAAAAGCAATTCCAGGAAATGAAGGAAGTGTATCTGGTATCATCAATCACTTATTAAAAGCTGGTGCTGATGTTGCATACCAAAACTTCTCAGAGATTCACGTATCAGGACACGCAGCACAAGAGGAGCAAAAACTTATGCTTAGACTTGCTAAGCCTAAATTCTTCTTACCAGTTCACGGTGAATACAATCATGTTGAAAGACATAAAAGAACAGCTATCGATTGTGGTGTATTTGAGAGAAATATTCATGTATTAACTGATGGAGAACAAATTGAACTTACTCCTAAATATCTTAAAAAAGTAAAATCAGTTAAAACTGGAAAAGTATTTGTTGATAATATGTTAAATCACAAAATCTCTGATGATGTTGTACTTGATAGACAAACAATGGCAAATGAAGGTGTTGTTATGATCGTAGCTCAAGTAAATGAGAGTGATAGAACAATTGAGGGTAGACCACAAGTAAAAGCATTTGGTTTAGTTCCTGATAAACAAGATAAAGCATTCTCAAAAGAGATTGAAGATCTATTATCAACTTTCTTAGCAAATGTAAAACCAGGTGTACTTAAAAACAATAGAGCTCTAGAAGATGAGATTAGAAAAGTAGTAAGAAAACACTGCCTAAGGAAATACAAAAAATATCCAATGATTGTACCAACACTATTTGTACAATAGAAAAAAGACAAGGTTTCCTTGTCTTTTTATCATTTACTACTATAAAACCCGCTATACTTATTCTTTCAATTTAATAAATAAAATATATATAAATAGAACTACCAAAAGGATCTAAATGAACTTTAGAGATATCACAAAAGATGTATTACTAACTGAAGCAAAAGAGTTAGAACTTGCAGCAAATAATGTATCAGATGCCATGGAAAAAGCTGTAGAACTTATCGTAAATTGTAAAGGTAAACTTATCATTACAGGTGTGGGTAAATCTGGTCTTGTGGGATCAAAAATAGCAGCTACAATGGCAAGTACAGGTACAAGTTCATTTTTCCTACACCCAACAGAAGCTATGCATGGTGATCTTGGTATGATTGGAAAAGATGATATTGTTTTAGCTATTAGTTATAGTGGTGAAAGTGAAGAACTTATCCAAATACTTCCACACTTAAAAAGATTTGATATACCTCTTATCTCTATGGCAAGTAATGAAAATTCTAATCTAGCAAACTATAGTGATATATTTATCAATATAACAGTTACAAAAGAGGCTTGTCCACTAAATGTAGCTCCAACATCATCCACAACACTTACAATGGCTTTAGGTGATGCTTTGGCTGTTTGTTTGATGTATAAAAGGGAGTTTAAAAAAGAGGATTTTGCATCTTTTCATCCTGGTGGGAGTTTAGGTAAAAAACTATTTGTAAAAGTATCTGATCTAATGAAAAAAGATAATCTACCAATTGTTTCCCGTGAAACATCTTTAAAAGATGCTATTGTAGTTATGAGTGAGGGTAGACTTGGAAATGTAATTATTACCGATGAAGAGAACAAAGTACTAGCCGTATTAAGTGATGGAGATCTTAGACGTGCTTTAATGAAAGATGATTTTTCTATGGATTGTTTAGCTCTAGATATTGCTACAAAAAATCCAAAACAGATCAATAACTCTAATCTTTTAGCAAGTGATGCTTTAGAGATTATTGAGAACTATAAAATACAACTACTACTATTAACAGATGAAGATGGTAAACTAAATGGTGTGATACATATTCATGATCTAATAGAAGCTGGAATAAAATAAAAAGGAATCCTTATGGATAGATATGAAGAAAAAGAGATAGAACCAGTAAGATTAAATAAGTTTATCTCTCACAATACAAAATATAGTAGAAGAGAAGCTGACCAACTTATCTTAGATGGTAGAGTTACTGTAAATGGAAATCCTGTTGAAGATGCAGGTATGAAAGTAACTCCAAAAGCAGATAAGGTTTCAATTGATGGTAAAAAAGATATCTGGGTTGAAGATAATAAAATACCAACAGTAATAGTTTACAATAAACCAAAAGGTGAACTTGTAACTAAAAAAGACCCTCAAGGCAGAAGAACTATCTATGATACTTTAGGTAAAAAATTTGCACACTTTATGCCAATAGGTAGACTTGACTATGCTAGTGAGGGTGTACTACTTTTATCTGACTCAGTAGAGATCACAAATGCACTTATGCACTCAGATCTAGAAAGGGTATATAGAATCAAAATAAATGGCCCTATAACTAAAGTTATGATAGAAGCAATGGAACAAGGTATCGAAGTATCAAATGCAAAAATAGGGGCACATAAGAACTCTAAAATTACTAGTATGAAATTTGCTCCTTTTATAGGATATCAAATACAAAAAAATGATAAAAACTACTCTAAATTAAAAGTGGCAATCTCTGAGGGACAAAATAGAGAATTAAGAAGATTCTTTGGACATTTTGGTGCGGATGTACTTGATCTTAAAAGAATTGAATTTGGTGGAATTTCACTAAATAATCTTCCAACTGGGAAAAATAGATTCTTATCTCGTGATGAGTATAGAAATCTAAGATCTTATATTAAAGAATTAGCAAAAGAAGACTAATCTTTACTTATCACTTTATCAATCTTCTTTGGTAAAGTGATAGAAAACACTGCTCCGAAATATTCTTTATCTTTAACTGTAAAATTTCTATTTTCAACAGCTATTGATCCATCCATATGTTTTACAACCATTTCACTTGACATAAATAAACCAATACCGGTACCTTGAGATTGATGTTTTGTAGTAAAATATGGCTCAAATATTTTCTCGATAATATCATCAGCAACTCCACCACCACTATCTTGGATCTCAATAATCACTTTATCATCAGTATATTCATAAATCTTAGTAAAGATATACCTATCTTCTTGATCCACTTTTTCTAAGATATCTTTAGCATTTGAAAATAGATTTAATAGTACTTGAACTAGTTCATTTTCATAACCAAAAAGCTTAATATCATCTATCTCGTCAAGCAATATTATATTTCTATTTTTAAGTTTTGAAGATACTAATTGTATAGATTTATTATATACATTCTTTATATCAAACTCTTCAATAACTTTATCTTTTGTAAAAAAACTTCTAAAATCATCGATAGTATCAGATAAAAAGTTTGAGCTACTAACAATCTTATCAATAAACTTTTCTAAATCCTCTTTTTCAAGTAGATTATACTCTTGTTTTAACTTTATACCTGTAGCTGATGTAGTAATAACAGATAAGGGCTGTCTCCACTGATGGGCAATATTTTCCAACATCTCACCCAAAGAAGCCATTTTTGCTTGATGTAAAATCATTTGATCTTTTTTTCTTACAAGATCAATCTCATAATCAATCTTTTCTTGTAATGATCTATTTAATTCTTCTAGTTCTTTTTCTTTATTCTGTGCATATCTAATAGATGGAATAACAATAAATAAAGCCTCTAAAAGTAAAGTTATAAGGGTACCAAGTAATATTAAAAATTGTCTATGTTTTAAATCAGCAGTTTTCTCATTACTCTCATTTTCAAAAGTATTTACTGCATGATTAAGTTGTGGTAATAATTTAAAAGAATATTCTTCAATAGCTTTAAGAACAGAAATATTTGGATTTGTATAAAATTTATCTAAAAGTACAAAATAAGCCTTCACTTTTTTATCCAAAAAAAACTTATCAGAAAAATATATATCTTTTGTTTTTTTAGAAGATAAACTAGAGATCATAAAATCATGATCCTTTTTCATTAGATCAATTAAATCTTTAAGATGTGTTTTTATATCTAGATTTTTAGATTCGAAATATCTTTTTGCAAATAGAGTGGTTTTTTGTGAAAGCATTCTTTGTTTACCACTAATATTAATTAATTTTGCATATACCTCTTGACTCTTAATCAATTGAGACATAGTACCATAAGCAAAGATAGACCAAAAAGCTAAGGTGGCAAAAATAAGCACATATACCTTTTTTATATCAAACCAAGATTTAAGTCTATTTATCATATTATCGCCTTCTAACAGTGATAAATTATATCGAAAAAAGGTTATAGAAAATTTATGCTTGCTAACTTACTAAGACCAACATCATTAGATAGATTTATTGGTCAAAAAGATATTATAGGTAAAGATAAACCACTATATAAATTGATCAAAAAAAAAGATATACCCCATCTATTTTTTTACGGTAAACCGGGATCAGGGAAAACTACTCTAGCAAAAATTATTGCAAATGAAGTTGGCTTTGCTTATTACTATTTTAATGCCACTACTATTAAAGTAGAAGATCTAAGAAAAGTATTTAAACAATATGAAAACTCTTTAATGAAACCATTGGTTTTTATAGATGAAGTTCATAGGCTTTCAAAGAATCAACAAGAGGTTTTATTACCTATTATGGAAAATTATTCTGCGATTATTATTGGAGCTTCTACAGAAAATCCTTTTTATACAATGACATCTGCAATTAGATCTAGAGGTTTTTTATATGAGTTTAAATCATTAACAAATGATGATCTAAGAGAAGTAATTGGATATGTGGAAGAACATCTAAATATCAGCATAAAAGAAGAGGTAAAAGATTACTTAGTTTCTAGCTCAAATGGTGATGCTAGAGCTATGATAAATCTTATAGATTTCTCCTATAAAGCAGATGAAAATTTAAAACTTGAAACACTTCAAGCTCTTAGGAATAGATCACTAAATGATGGGACAAGCTCAGCTGATACCCACTACGATTTAGCTAGTGCAATGATCAAATCTTTAAGGGGTAGTGATGTGGATGCAGCACTATACTATTTAGCAAGATTAATTGATGGTGGTGAGCAAATAGAGTTTATCGCTAGGCGATTAGTGATATTTGCCAGTGAAGATATAGGTAATGCAAATCCTAACGCTATAAACATAGCAGTAAGCACTATGACAGCCGTATCAAAAATAGGCTACCCAGAGGGTAGAATCATACTTTCACAGTGTGCAATATACTTAGCAAGCTCCCCAAAATCCAATAGTTCTTATAATGCAATCAATAAAGTGTTACAACAAATAAAAAATGGTACAATACTAGAGATACCACAAAATATAAAAGATAACGCTATAGGCTATAAGTATCCACACGATTTTGGTGGTTGGGTAGAACAAACTTATCTAAAAGAAGATCTAGATATCTATAGTTCTAAGCAAATTGGCTTTGAAAAGACTCTAGATGAGTGGCTTAAAAAAATAAAAAACCAAAATAATTAAAGAATAAAATAGGGGAAAAAATGGAATATTATACATGGGTCTTAACCTTTCATATTATGGCTGTAATGTCTTGGATGGCAATGCTATTTTATCTTCCAAGACTTTTTGTTTATCATGTGGAAAACAAAGATAAAAAAGAGTATGTGGATGTGGTAAAAATACAAGAACAAAAAGTATATAAAGTTATAGGTTTTCCTGCTATGATTGCTACAATTTTAAGTGGTGCATTATTGATCATTTTAAACCCATCTGTAATGTCAAGTGAAGCTGGAGGATGGATGCATGCAAAATTATTATTTGTATTTATTATGATGATTTATTCTTTATCTTTAAATCATTATAGAAAAGAATTAAAAAATGATATCTATACAAAAAGTGGAAATTTCTTTAGAGCGTATAATGAAGTTCCAACTATTTTAGCTCTATTAATTGTGGCATATGTTATCACAAAAACTTTTTCAGTTTTGTTCACAGTGATCACTTTAGCTATTGGAGCATTTATCGTATATAAAGTATTTAATCAAAAACCTAAAAAAGTAACTGAGAGTAATTAATGGATTTAGAAAATCAAAATGATCAATTTGAAAAATATTATGTGATTGATACAAATATTGTTTTAGAAGATTCTACAAATGTAATTAAGCTTAGTGCAAATAATGAAAACCTTGTAATTATCCCTGAGACTGTTTTAGATGAAATAGATACAAAAAAGGGTGGATTTGATGAGATCAATTTTCAAGCTAGAGAATTTGCTAGATTTTTAGAAAATGCTAAAGTAGTAAAAAAGATTGAAATAGATAAACAAAAGATTGTAAGGGTTGAAATAGATGATATAAATAAAACCACAATAGATATTATCTCAAAATCTACCTACAAAGCAAAATCAAAAGATGTGGCAGCAAATATTTATAACGATAGAAAAATCTTAGAGATCGCATCTTTTGCAAATGAATATTATGATAAAGAGATAGTTTTTCTTACAATGGATTCTATGGCAAAAACAAGAGCTATCTCAATTGATCTAAAAGTTGACTCCCTAAAAGGTAGTGACAAAAGCAATCAATTTAACTACGAATTTGAAAAAGATATTGAAATTAATTTTGATCAAATTGAAACTTTACATAACAAAAATATATACGAGATTGATCCAAACTACAATACGTATAATTTTTCGTATAATATTAAAATAAAAGATTCAGATCAAGTTATTTTAGCTTCAGTTGATAATGAAAGGATAAATGTTCTTGATGAAGAAGAGATAAGAAATCAAATAATCACTCCACTTAATAAGGAGCAACTATTCTTCTCAAACGCAATTTTAAGCCCTTATTACAGTGTTTTAATCGTAGAAGCTAAAGCTGGTAGTGGAAAAACCCTTTTAGCCCTTAGTGGAGCTATGAAACTTATTAGAAGAAAAGAGTTTCAAAGGGTTATATATATTAGAAACTCTATCGAATCTCTTGATCGTGGGGAGGATGTAGGTTATCTTCCAGGTCTAGAAGAAAAATTTAAAATCTATAATCACCCTTTAATGGATAGTTTAGATTATATTGTAAGAACAGAATATAAAAAGAAAAAAGCTTCTAAAAAGGGATATAAAGAGCTTGAAGATGAAGATGCACAAATAAGAGTAGATGAAGCTATCAAAAAATACTCAATTGAAACAATGTGGGTAGGGGAGATGAGAGGTCGTACCTTATCAAATGCTATAGTTATCATTGATGAAGCACAAAATATGAGTAATAAAACCATGCAAATGGTTCTATCTCGTATTGACAGTAGTTGTAAAGTTATAATTTTAGGTAGTAATAAACAAATAGATAATATCTATATAAATAAACATACAAATGCATTAACAACACTTCTAAACTCTACAAAAAACAAAACAGAATTAGTAAATATATTTGCTATAAAACTCAAAAAAGTACTACGTGGACCTATTACAGAATGGGCAGAGTCGCTATTTTCTAAAAAATAGCACTCTTGTAAAATAGTAACACTGTAGAGAAATTGTAAACATTTTTTATAAAAATCACTTATATCTTAATAAACTCATGTATAATTGTCAAGTATAAGAAATAAGAATAACAATGTAACAAAATAATTCTATTATATAAAATGCATAAGGGGAAGAAATGAAAAAAGTATTAATACTTTGCACAGGTAATTCTTGTAGATCAATTATGGCCGAAGCAGTGGTAAATCACTTTTTTGAAAATAATGTAAAGGCATATAGCTCAGGGGTAAAAGCTAATGGTATGGTAAGTCCAGATACCTTAAAAGCTGTAAAAGAGTATGGATTAAAGGGGATGGAGTATCTAAAGTCTAAAATGCTTCATGAAGTGCCTGAAAAAGAGTTTGATTTAGTTATAACAGTTTCAGATGAGGCTAAGCTCTCTTGTCCAATATTTCCACAAGAAACTAAAACAGTTCATATAGGAGTAGAGGATCCTACAGGAAAGAAGTTCTTTAAGTATCTAAGAACAATTCATGATCTTAAAGAAAATATTCTTCCTATAATTAAGAAAGAACTCCTAAGTAATTAATAGCTTGAATAGTAGCTGCTGTTGCCACTCCGGCAAAAATACCAGCTACTAGGTCATCTCCCATTACACCCCAACCACCTTTTACATCTCTATCAATTCTTCCAATAATTGAAGGTTTCCAAATATCAAACAGTCTAAAATAGATAAATGCTAAAATTGAAGGAATTATCCAATTTTCCATAGTGATACCACTAAGA
Organism: uncultured Arcobacteraceae bacterium; assembly: GCA_964342525.1. Classification (GTDB taxonomy): domain Bacteria; phylum Campylobacterota; class Campylobacteria; order Campylobacterales; family Arcobacteraceae. Next base: position 26,431 of record CAYFGQ010000013.1, on the reverse strand, counting down.
CTGAGTGCTATCCACATTCCAGCAAGTTCATCTATTACGATCTCTTTTGAGTCGTGTTCACCAACTTCCTCTTCATACTTATCTATTTGTTTTACAGCAAGTATAGAGATTAAAATAGCAAGTAAAAATAGATTTGAATAACTCATAAAAGTTAAAAGTAGAGCTACACCTATGATAAGTGCTACAAAACTCCCTACAGTACCAGGGGCTTTTTTACTAAGCCCTGAGTATCCTACTGTTAAAAACATTTTTCTTATCATTTTTTCTTCTCTATATTAAGTTTTTTTCTCTTTTCCCAAAGGGATTTTCTACTAATACCAAGTTTTTTACTAAGTTCTGTATCTGGATATTTATGTTGAAAGTTTGTAACTATAAGTTTTACATAATCATTTATGGTTAGAATCTTATCATTACTAACTGCTTGATTTGAATCTTTTAGCTCAATCCTATCAATATTTATATCTTCATCCTTACACCCTTGAAAAAACTCCTCTTCCGCTTCTAAAGATACTATTACAATATCATTCTCATTTAGAACAGTAAAAAATAGCTCTTTAAAGGATTTTTTTAGGGTGTGAAAGTTTGTGATCACATAAATATAGTTTTTATTTGAGTATATCTCATCAATCACACTTTGAACCATAGTACTTGTTATGGATATAAATTTTGTTTTTTTATCTTTTTGATTTGATAGATCAAAAACCAATTTATCCACATATTTTTGGTTGTTTGTTTCTATTAATGTAGGAAGTTTTAGATTTTTTGGATCAATATCATAATCCATATCTTCAAATAAAAAGTTAAAATACTCTTTATATTGAGTTACTTCCCTTTGTATATTTTTATAGTTGTCAAAATGGTGAATTTTTCTTATTAGTTCATCCATTGAAAAAGGTTTAAGTACATAATCATCAGCACCAGCTTTTATAGGTTTTGTAACAGTTGCATCACTTACATATGTCACAAGTAGTATAATTGTTGAGTTTTGATAATTTTTTATAACCTTTTTGCATTGTTCATTATCTAAATTAGTTGAAAGTAAAATTGCATCATAGTGCTTTGAAAAGTTCACTTCACTTGCGCAAATAAAATTTTCACAGTGGTGTCCATCTTCAAGTAATCTTGATACAACCTTTAAGCTTAAATAGATATCATCATCAAGGACCAATATCTCCATACGTTATCTCCAGTTAAAATATTTCAATGTAGCATTACTTAATACTGCTACACCCTCTTTACGACCTATAAAACCAAGTTTTTCTGCAGTCGTTGCTTTTATATTTATAAATTGTTTTTTTATCCCAATAAGTTCACTTAATGAATTTTTTATAGCAAGTTTGTGTTTATTTACCCTTGGTTGTTGGGCAATAATTGTAAGATCCACGTTTATGATCTCATAACCAACACTATTTACAAAATTCACTATCTCCTTTAGTAAAACTTTTGAGTCTATATTTTTATATTTATCATCATTATCTGGGAAAAACTCTCCAATATCTCCCGCGCCACATGCACCCAAAAGGGCATCTATCACTGAATGAATCAAAACATCACCATCACTATGCGCTTTAAAACCATAATCTACATCAATTTTTACTCCACCTAAGAACATCTCCTTATTATCTTCAAAGGGGTGTATATCAAAACCTCCACCAGTAAAATATTTATCTGATGGATTTTTTAAACAAGGTAATAGATCTAACTCTTCACCAAAAGTGATCTTAGAAGAATCTTTTGAGCCTTTTACATATGCAACACTTCCACCAATATTTTTAATTGCAGAACTATCATCAGTGAAATCAATATCTTGCTCTAGAGCTTTTTTTATCACATTAGTCTTAGATAACTGTGGTGTTTGTATCAATTTAACACTATCACGATCAATTGTGTCATTTTGAAATACTACTGTATCACTAACGTTTAGAAAAGGAACAATACAATCAGCTTCATCTCTCTTAGCAATTATATTTTCAATCACTTCTACTGGTACACATGACCTAGCAACATCTGTGATCATCACATATTCGCTATCCACATGAGCCAAAGCATTATTCATAGAGTCCTGTCTCTCTTTCCCACCAGCCACTAATATATAATCATCAGAGAAATTAGCCATATAATTAAGTTCAGACTCATTACCAACAACTATGATTTTAGAAAACTGATAAATTTTTGAAAGATTATTCGTTACATATAACCACAATGGATCATCTTCTATTCTTATCCACTGTTTCTTTGTGTTTGAATTAAACCTAGTAGAATTACCAGCACTTAAAACAACTAAAGTGATATTGCTCAAATTTTACCTCTGTGTAGAAAAGTTACTAAATTCTACTCTAATGTAAATAAAAGTCTTCTAAGATTGGGTAATATTTACCCTGATTTATTATAAGTTTTTCTAATTAGTGAATATATTTTCGTTATAAATTGTAGTTATGTTACAATAAACGTTTTGGACATAAAAAAAGGTAAGCAATATTGCTTACCTTTTTTACTATTTTTCTCCCCTTTTTTAGAGGAATATTATAGATTAAAAATTAGTTTTCTTCAGCTTGTTTCGCTTTTTTAGCAGCTCTTCTTCTAAGAGAAATATCAAGTTCTTTCTTTCTAACTCTAATATTCTCTGGAGTTACTTCAACAAGTTCATCATCTTCAATCCACTCTAATGCAAGCTCTAAAGATAAATCTCTTGGTGGTACAAGTTTAATAGCATCATCAGATCCACTTGCTCTTACGTTTGTAAGTGCTTTTCCTTTGATAGGGTTTACATCTAGATCATTTTCTCTAGCATGCTCACCAATTACCATTCCTGAGTATACTTTATCTTGAGGTTTAATAAACATTACACCTCTTTCTTGTAGGTTGAAGATTGAGAAACCTAAAGCTTCTCCATTTTCCATAGATACTAAAGCACCGTTTTTTCTAGATGTAACAACACCAGAATATGGTCTAAACTCTAAAAATGAGTGGTTCATTACACCTTCACCCTTTGTATCTGTTAAGAACTCATTTCTATAACCGATAAGTCCTCTTGCAGGGATTTCAAACTCAACTCTTGTTTGACCATCACCCATTGGAACCATATTTGTCATAACAGCTTTTCTTTTACCAAGTGTCTCAATAACTCCACCACTATGCTCTTCAGGGATATCACATACTAGGTGCTCAAATGGCTCCATTCTTACACCATTTTCTTCTTTGATAATTACTTCTGGTCTAGAGATAGAAAACTCAAAACCTTCTCTTCTCATATTCTCAGCTAAGATAGTGATTTGTAACTCACCTCTACCATTTACCTCAAATGCTGCCTCACCTTTTGGTACATAGTTCATAGCAATGTTTGTATTCATCTCAGCATCAAGTCTCTCTTGGATTTTGTTAGAAGTTACAAATTTACCTTCTGTTCCAGCTAATGGAGAGTTATTTACTGCAAATGTTACAGATAGTGTTGGCTCTTCGATATGCATTGGATCAAGTGGCATTGGGTTTGCTGGATCACAAAGTGAATCACCAACATCAATAGTCTCAAAACCAGCAACAGCAACAATATCACCATGACCAGCAGTTTTGATATCCATTCTCTCTAGACCTTTAAATCCGATAAGTTTAGATACTCTACCTTTGATTTGCTCACCATCAGCTTTTACAAGTGTTACAGTCTCACCCATAGAGATTGTACCGTTGAAGATTCTAGCGATACCAATTTTACCAATGAAATTATCATAATCAAGTGTAAATACTTGAAGTTGAAGACCAGCTTCATCAGAACCTTTTGGAGCTGGTACATCATTTAAAATCATGTTAAATAATGGTTTTAGGTTTTCATTTGCATCATCAAGATTTTCTTTTGCATATCCATCTCTAGCTGCAGCATATACTACTGGGAATTCAAGTTGCTCTTCATTTGCACCCATTTGATCAAATAGGTCAAACACTTCATCAACAACTCTATCTGGCTCAGCAGCTGGTTTATCAATTTTATTTACAACAACAATTGGTCTATGTCCAAGTTCAAGTGCTTTTTTTACAACAAACTTAGTTTGTGGCATAACACCCTCTTGTGCATCAACAAGTAATAAAACAGAATCAACCATTTTAAGTACACGCTCAACCTCACCACCAAAATCGGCGTGACCCGGAGTGTCAATAATGTTAATTCTAACACCTTCATAATCGATAGCAGTATTTTTAGAAAGGATTGTAATACCTCTTTCTTTTTCAATATCATTGCTATCCATCATTCTCTCTTCAGTCTCAGTTCTATCATCAAAAGTACCAGACTGTTTTAGAAGCTCATCTACAAGTGTAGTTTTACCGTGGTCAACGTGCGCGATAACGGCAATATTTCTAATATCTCTCATTTATATCTCTTTTTTATTTGTGATTTCTTATATTCGCGGATTATATCTAAAATATACTTAATATCTATGATTAAAAAAAGAAATATTAAAAAGTCTTTTTATAACCTATTTTATAATAAAAATATTTTGATGGATTAAAATCTTCCATACATAAATCAAAATTCTCATTAATCTTTTTTCTAATAAAAAAGATTCTAAAGTTTCTTATATAAATAACTACATTATTAAAGTAAATAAATATCATATTTTAGGGGCATATAGAGAAATTTTTTATAATTATTATGTAAAAAATAATATTTTTCTTACCACTTTCTTACATTTGATTGTTAGAATAAATTCAAATCAAATTAAAAGGATCTTAAAATGGCAACAACTAAAATATGGCATGACGAAACTGCTTTAGTAAGTAATTTTCAAAATCTATCATTCTCTACAGATTTTGGAGGAAAATTGACAATAAATATTAAAGGTGATAAAAACAACACACATTTTACTCTTAATATTATAGTAAATGGAGAAAATAAATCAAGCAATAATTTTAATCTTAAAAATGGCGAAATACATACAATTCAATACAATATGACTGAAAATGGTACTATTGATATTACAGGATCAATAAGAGGTGCTTTATTTGCTTTTCCACCTTATTCAGGAAATATTGAAGCAACTCTTACTACACCCGATTTAACTTTCAATAGTTGGATGACAAATGATCCATTTATTCAAAATTCAACATTAAAACAAATAACTATACCAGGTGCTCATGATGCAGGAATGGGTAAAATCACATCTTCTACGGAAGATTCAACAACTAATATTACAAAAACTCAAGCTTATTCTTTTAAACAAATGTTAGATGCTGGTGTTAGATATTTTGATGTTAGACCTGTAATTAAAGAGAATGATACAAATGATACTTTTTATTTGGGACATTACACTTGGATTGGAGACTACTCAGAAGAAAAACCAAAAAATATTCAATACACCATAGAACAAAATATTTTAGGCAAAAAAAATCTAAAAAATCAAGGCTGTACAGGATACTCACTAGAAGAAGTTTTAAATGATGTAAACAATTTTATTTTAGAAAATGAAAATAATAAAGAGATTATTATCTTAAAAATTTCACATGCTATGGATTTAAAAGATGACAATGTAAATCATAGTAGTCTAAATGCAAATAAAACTCAAGACCTAGTAGGAAAAATAAAAGAAAAATTAGGAAATCATTTCTTTATAAGTAATTCTAAAGATCCAAATAATCCAGAAATTATAAACACTCCAATAAAAGAGATGACAAAAAATGGAACAAGAGTGATTATAACCTTAGAAAATTATAACATAACTCCAATGCAAGGTATTTATACTCAAGACTCTTTAAATTTATTTGATAGCTATTCAGATATCAATAATTTTGATGTAATGAAAAATGATCAATTTAAAAAAATGAGTGAAAATGCAAATAGCAGTTATTTTCTATTATCTTGGACACTTTCACAGAGTTATGAAGAGATTATATTAAATGCGAAACTTAGCCAATTTGAAGAAAAATATCCTATTTTGAAAGGAATCATATCTAATATAAGAAAAAATAATTATCACTTAGCAAATATCCAACCTTCCATAGATATTATAAACAATGATAAAGATATAGAGCAAGATATTAAAAGTATTCTAATACAAATTCTTACAGATATATCGCAAGGTCAAAATCTATATACAATAGAAGATCTAGCAGATAAAGCTAATTCTCACTTGAATGATATTTTAAATGAAGTTAAATCAACTAATAAATATCCTAATATTATTTATACTGATTTTATTAATTCAAATATGACTAAATTATCTATGGAGATTAATCAACTAAGACAAGGAAAATAAAATGTCCATAACAACAAAAATATGGCACGATGAAACTGCTTTTGTTAGTAAATTTGATAATCTTAACTTTTCAATAGATTCTCTAGGAGTTCTTTCTCTTAGAGTAATCGGAGATAAAAACAATACTCACTTTAATATCAATATAACTATAAATGGTGAGTCAAAATTATCAAATCAGTTTAATCTTAAAGATGGAGAAACAAGAACTATTACATACTATATAGTGGAAAAAGGTAGTTTATCTATCACCGGAGAGATTTCCGCTGGATTTGCTCTTCCTCCTTATTCTGGAAGAATTGAAGCTATTTATAATACAAATTATCAAGTATCAAATTGGCATGATAAAACTGCTGGTATTAGTTATGTTGAAAATCTATACTTAATATCAAAAAATTCATTTAAAAATCCTCAGCTTGTATTACAAGGTAAAAATACTAAAAAAACTAAATGTATGCTAAGTATTTTATTTAACGGAGATGTTTTAAAAAATTTTCAAGAAGAATTAAATAATGAAAATCAAATTATTATTGATCTTGATAAAAATTCATTAAATAAAAAAGGCTCCCTTCAAGTTTTTGGTTTTATTCAAAATGAAAGCCTTCTTGATGCAGATGCAAATATATCACTATTTGAAAGTAATTAAGGATGTTAAATGGAAAGAAATGAACAAACTAAAAATATGTGGACAATTTGTGATTTAACTCTAGGGATAGATTTTGATGAATCTACTCAAAAAGCAATATTTACAAAAGAAGAAACTGCTATAGAAGCTACAAATATTTTTGTAAATAAACCAAAATTATTTACAAATAAAATGAAAAATCTACATATCAATGCTGGACTTGTTGGATCAAATAATAATGGAGTAACTATAGCTTTTAGAGGAACAGATGCTGATGTTAAAAATGGTTGGATAGATTGGGTACAAGATTTCGTTGCTGTACCTACTCAAAGTAATGAATTTCCGGGTAAAGTTCACTTAGGCTTTAAAATAGGTCTATTAACTATTTTTGATTCTATGAAAAAAGAAGTAATAAAACAACTTAACTCAAATGAGAATAAAAAACTTTATGTTACAGGACATAGTAAAGGTGCAGCCCTTGCTACCTTAGCAGCTTATCTATTCTCCCAAGATAAAGAAATAATAAATATATTAAATTCAAATGAAAAGATTGAAGTTATCGTTTTTGCTTCACCACGCACAGGAGATGAGACTTTTAAATCTGAATATGAAAAACAAGCTATAAATCATACGTCATATCAATCATTTTTAGATATAGTACCCCATCTTCCGGGAACAAAAAAAGAATTAAATTTATTAAAACAAATAAATCCTATTATCTCTTTAATAAGTAATACAGATAAATTACCTCTTATAGAAAATACAATTTTAAATGAGCTTTTAGTTTTGACAAAAAATATTGCTTTAGATAGTTTGTATAGTTATGAAATCATTGGTAAGCCTATATTCTTTTATGAAACATTAAACTCACCATTTAAAAAGTTTGATATTCCTTGTATAGATACCACAAGTACTAATAATATTTATATTCAAGAAAATAATAATTTTTTAAACCCTGAATATAATTATAATTTAATGTCCTTATCAAATATAAATCAGATAGTTATGACAAATATTAATATCTCAGATTTAATTGAACTTGTAAAAGATTTAATATCAGATATTAAAACAAATGATTTTACAAATATTGAAATACTGGATAAATATAATGATTTAATAAATAATTTATTTTTTCAAAAAATACACTATTTTAGTTATAAAAATATGTTTTCTTAGGATAAATAAAAAGTAAAGGAGAAGTTTACCTTCTTCCTTTGTATTTTTCAATTCGGTAACCATTACCTGCATGATTTTGAATGATATCATATGGTAGTTTTTTTCTAAGTTTAGCCACAAGTTGCCTTACATATCCACTTCCCATATCTTCTTCCCATACATATCTTTCAATTTTTTCATTTTCTACTGTTTTACCAATATTTGATACTAAGATATGTAATAATAGATTTTCTTTTTTAGTCAATTTAAGATCTTTTGTATTGTAATAGAAAACTTGTTTTTCAAGATCATATTCACAATTTTTATAAAGTTTTATCTTTTGACCATCCTCTTTTTTAACAATATCGATTTTTGCTAATAACTCTCTAATGTCAAATGGCTTTTTTAGATAATCATCACAACCAATATCATAAGCTGTCATAATTGTATCAATATTTAAATCTGCGCTTAATATAAACACTTTTGCATCGGTATTATATTTTTTTATCCTTTTCACTAATTCCAATCCATTTATATACGGTAGATTTATGTCAATTAAAAAAACTTGATATTTATTACTTATATTATCAAAGGCACTTTGACCATCAAAAAATGAGTCAACCTCAAAACCAATTCCCTCTAAAGCCGAACTTACAGCTTCATTTAATATTTGATCATCTTCTACTAAAAATACTTTCATACGAACATTATATACTAAAAAGGGTATATTTTGAGTAACTTTTTTTATTTTTTGAAAAAATTATTATTTTTTGTTCACAAATTATATAGTAAGAATTATTTTATCATTTAAAAAGTTTTTTATATAATTTAGTTTATTACCTACTGAGGATTAAATCTAAGTCTTTGTGCATGGGTAACTGATACAGCAATAGCATCTGTTATATCCAGTGGTTTTATTTCACCCTTAAGATTTAGTAGCCGTTTTACCATAAAAGCAACTTGTTTTTTATCAGCTTTTCCATTTCCAGTAACCGCTTTTTTTACCTGTAGAGGTGTATATTCAGCAAAATTTCCAATATCCTGTAAAATTTTTAAAGATAAAGCTCCCCTAAATTGAGCAAGTTTTATTACGGATTTTGGATTAAAAGCAAAGAAGATATCTTCAATAGCAACTTCATCAATTTGATGCTTTGAAAAGATAAGATCAAGCCCTTCTACTAATTCAACAATTTGCTCTTGTAAGCTACGTGATTTTATCTTCACAAGACCCGCTTCGATTAATCTTGGTTTGTTGTTATTCACTTCTAAAATAGAATATCCGCAATTTATTGTTCCTGGATCAATTCCCAATATTTTCATATTTTCAACTCTTTTTTCATAATTTTATTCACTTTTTCACATATTTTCACATGATAGTTATTCATATTAGGTTTATATGTGAGATATTTAATATTTTATTATACAAATTTTAGATAATATATTACAATTTTAAACAAAAATAATCAAATTGAAAAGATGAGAGATTGACCACTAAAGATATTTTAGCCCAACTAAGAGAAGATTTACCAAGCAATGACTATACAAGATATATCAAGCAACTAAACTATAAAAAAGCTAGTTCAAACGAAAAAGTAGCAGTTTTTGATGCACCAAATAGATATATTGCCAATCTAGTTACCACAAAATTCACTAAAAGTATTCAACATGCCATTGAATCTGTAGAAGGTGAAAAAAGAAAAGTAGAGATTCGTGTAGCTGGTGAGCGTAAAAAAACTAAAAAAGAAACAGTAGAAGAGGTTCAAAGGGTAGAGAGTACTATCTTAAATCCTTCATACACTTTTGATAGTTTTGTTGTGGGTAGTTCAAATCAAATGGCTTATAATGCGGCACTTGCAGTATCTAAAAAACCTGGAATTCTTTACAATCCACTATTTTTATATGGTGGTACTGGTCTAGGGAAAACTCACTTACTTCAAGCTATTGGTAATCATATGATTGAGCAAAGCAAAAGCGTGATCTATGTAACCATTGAGCAGTTTATGAATGATTTCACATTTTCACTTCAACATAAAAATATGGAACACTTTAGAAGTAAATATAGAAAATGTGATCTATTACTAATCGATGATGTTCAGTTTTTAAGTGGTAAAGAGGAGACTCAAAAGGAGTTCTTCCACACTTTTAATGAACTTCACACAGCAAATAAACAAATCATCCTTACTTCAGATAAACTTCCTTCAAAGATCGCAGGACTTGAAGAGAGACTAAAGAGTAGATTTGAATGGGGTCTTATGAGTGATATCCAGCTTCCTGGACTTGAAACAAAGATCGCTATTATTGAAAAGAAGAGTGAATTAAATGGTATTGAGCTTACTAGAGATATCATAAACTACCTAGCTACAACTATAGGAAGTTCTATTAGAGAGATCGAGGGTATACTTATTAAGATAAATGCCCACGCTTCACTTTTAAACTCTGAAATCAACTTAGAGTTTGTTCAAAGCTTACTGAGTGAGCAAATAAAAGAGCAAAGAGAAAATATCAAGCTTGAAGATATTATCAAAGTTGTAGCAAATGAACTAAATATCAAACCAAGTGATATCAAATCTAAAAAAAGAACTGCAACAGTAGCAAATGCTAGAAGAATCGTGATCTACTTAACAAGAGAGCTTACACACAACTCTATGCAACTTATTGCAGGGGAACTGGGTATGAAAGATTACTCATCTGTTTCAAAAAATATCTCAAAAGCAAATGAGCTAATTGAGAAAGATGAAAACTTTAGATTAAGTATTGAAAATCTAAAGAATAAGATAGTAAATAAGGAGTGGTAAAATAAAGTTTTAAAGGTCCAAGTGAAAAACTGTGAAAAAAATCTCTAAATTATTCAATCTCTTCAGATACAATCATTTAGGGCTTTATCAGAGTTTTTCACTTATTCAAGTAAAGCTACTAATTCTACTACAGAAATAAATATTAGGGAGACAAAGAAATGAAACTTATCATAAACAAAAGTGTTTTTGAAAATGTAGTAACTTCAATACAACCTTTCTTAGATAAGAAAGATGCAAGTTCAATTACATCTCATTTACTACTTGTAGTTGAAAACGATAATTTAACTATAAAAGCTACAGATTATGAAATGGGATATAAAGCAGTACTTACAGATATAAAAGATACCTTATCTGGTAGTGCTACAGTAAATGGTGCTAATCTACTTGGTATTATTAGAAGATTAAAAAATGAAGATATCATTATAGAAAAGATTGAAGACAATCTACTTATTAAACAAAATAGATCAAGCTTTAAACTTCCTATGTATAATCCAGATGAATTTCCTTCATTTCCAGAATTAAACAACTTAAACAATTTAGAAGTTGATACTATATCTTTAATAAACTCTATTAAGAAAATTACACCAGCAATAGATAACAATAATCCAAAATTTGAATTAAATGGTGCATTAATAGATATTAAACAAAATAAAATCAATTTCGTAGCAACAGATACTAGAAGATTAGCTGTAACATATGTAGATAAACAATCAACAGAAGCAAAACAATTAATTATCCCTAAAAAAGCAATTATTGAGATTCAAAAACTTTTCTTAGATGAAACAACTATTCTTTATGATGATACAAACCTAGTAATCAATTCAAATAATGTTACATTTTTTACAAGACTTATAAATGGTAAATTTCCAGATTATGAAAGAATCATCCCTAATTCTTTAAAATATAATCTTTCTTTACCAAAAGATCAATTAGTAGAATCAATTAAACTTGTAACATCTATATTTGCAAATGTAAAAATTACATTCTCATCAAATTCAATTGTATTTGAATCATTAGATGAAAATAGTGAAGCTAAAACACAAATAGATATTGATCTTCCTGTAGATGGTTCATTCTATCTAGCAGCTAATAGTAAATATCTATTAGACTTTTTAAGTCTAGTAAACAATAACAATATATCAATAGGCTTTAATGAGTCAAATCTTCCATTTTATTTAGAAGATGGAAAATTTTCAACAATCATTATGCCATTAATTTTAGATAGATAAGACACCAAAGGAAAAATAAATAATGAGTGAATACGGAGCTAGTAATATTAAGGTCCTAAAAGGACTTGAAGCTGTAAGAAAAAGACCTGGTATGTATATCGGTAGTACAGATGAGAGAGGACTTCATCACTGTGTATATGAAGTTGTTGATAACTCTATCGATGAAGCTATGGCAGGACATTGTGATACTATTAAAGTAACTATTACAAAAAATAAAAGTGTTATCGTAACAGATAATGGTAGGGGTATCCCTACAGATATGCACCCAGTAGAAAAAATAAGTGCAGCAACTGTTGTACTTACTGTACTTCATGCGGGTGGTAAATTTGATAAAGATACATATAAAGTATCTGGTGGTTTACACGGGGTTGGTGTATCTGTTGTAAATGCCTTATCAAGTGATCTTAAGATGACAATTCATAGAGGTGGAGAGATCCATTATCAAGAGTTTGCTACTGGTATCCCAAAAGCTCCACTTGAAGTAATTGGAACTACAAGAAAAACTGGTACAACTATTGAGTTTTTACCAGATACTGATATCTTTGAAACTGATGAATTTGATTATGATACTTTATCTAAAAGATTTAGAGAGGTTGCATACCTAAATCCTTTTATCACTATTGAATTAAAAGATGATAGGGATGGAAGAAAAGAGGTTTATCATTTTGAGGGTGGTATTTCTCAATTTGTATCTGATATGAATAAAGGTATAGCTATCACTAAACCTATTTCATTTAATGTATCTGAAGATGGTATCGAAGCTGATATCGCTTTAATGTACAATGATACATATATCGAAAAAACACAATCTTTCGTAAATAATATTAGAACAATCGATGGTGGTACACATGAGGCTGGTTTTAAAGCTGGTCTTACAAGATCTATCGTTAAATATGTAAAAGAAAATGCAAATGCTAGGGAAAAAGATACAAAAATCACTGGTGATGATGTAAGGGAAGGTCTTATAGCTGTAGTTTCAGTAAAAGTTCCTGAACCACAATTTGAGGGTCAAACAAAATCTAAGCTAGGTTCATCTTATGTAAAACCTATCTGTCAAAAGCTTACAACAGAATCTTTAAATAAATATTTTGAAGAAAATCCACAACAAGCTAAATTTGTAATGGAAAAAGCATTAGCAGCGTCTAGAGGTAGAGAAGCAGCTAAAAAAGCTAGAGATCTTACTAGAAATAAAACAGGTGTATCTGTAGGAACACTTCCTGGTAAACTTGCTGATTGCCAATCAAAAGATCCAGCTATTTCAGAACTATACCTGGTGGAGGGAGACTCTGCGGGTGGGTCTGCTAAGCAAGGTAGAGATAGGGTTTATCAAGCGATTTTACCACTAAAAGGTAAGATTTTAAATGTTGAAAAATCAAGACTTGATAAGATTTTAAAATCTGATGAGATTAGAAATATGATCACAGCACTTGGTTGTGGTATTGGTGAAGATTTTGATGAAGAGAAGATCAGATATCATAAAATCATCATCATGACCGATGCGGATGTTGATGGATCTCACATTCAAACACTTCTTTTAACTTTCTTCTTTAGATTTTTAAGACCAGTAGTGGATAAAGGATACCTATATATCGCTCAACCACCACTATATAGATATAAAAAAGGTAAAAATGAGATCTATCTAAAAGATGATAATGCCCTTTCAAATTACTTAATTGAAAATGGATTAGAGAGTTTTGAATTCCAAGGAATGGGATACAATGACCTTCTAGATATGTTTAAAATCGTTTCATCATATAGATCAATGCTAGCGAACCTTGAGAAGAGATATTCACTTGTAGAGGTATTAAAACACTTAATTGAGAATTCTGATCTAGTAAAACTAGACTATAGTGATTTATTTGTAGAGATAGAAAAATTCCTTGAAGCAAAGGGATACAATATCTTAAATAAATATGTAACAGATGAAAAAATCCATATCTTCGTACAAACAGGAGAGGGGCTAGAAGAGCTTCTAATCGATGATGAATTATTTAGCTCACCATATTTTTCAGAAGCTACATATATTTATACTAGACTTGTAGAAAGAGATCTTACCCTATTTGATGGAAGAGATTTAATTGAAATCCTTGAAGAGATAGAAGGGATAGCAAAGAAGGGTGCATATATCCAAAGATATAAAGGTCTTGGTGAGATGAACCCAGAGCAGCTGTGGGAAACTACAATGATCCCAGAAGCAAGAAGACTTCTAAGAGTAACTGTAGAAGATGCAGAGATTGCATCTGATACATTTACACTATTTATGGGTGATGAAGTAGAGCCTAGAAGAAACTACATAGAGGAACATGCGAAAGACGTTGAACACTTAGACGTTTAAAAAAAGCTATCTTTTAAAAAATATCGGCGTTGGAGGAGTTTTTTGACTCAGTCACTTACCTCTTGTAAGCTCCATCGCCAAAAAACTCCTCCGCCTTGATCTATTTTAAAATATAACTTTTTTACTTGTGACTTAAATATAACCTCAATTTTGTTATAGTTATTTAATTAAATTAAGGGAAATATATGATCAAAAGATTTTTATTAGAAATTATTAGAGTATTTGTTCATACTTGTTGGGCTTTTATTGGTATGATTTTTTGGGTACCATTTTTAGCTAGGGTTACAACTGTTTTTGTAGCATCTGTACTTTTATCTGTAAGTAAAGGAAATTCCATGAATTCTGCAGAGAAAGCTTTAAATGCAGGGATTATATTTTATATTGAAGGATTTAGAAAAATTAATAATAGTATGAACAATATTATTAATGATGAATATACTGAATCGAATAATATTATAAAGAGTAAATTTTTTCTTGCTGATATGATAATAGAAATTGTTTATACACTTATATTTTGGTTTATTTCTTTGAGTATAGTAGTTAAGTTCTTTTGATTAAAAATATTTGATAATTTTTAATTAATATTTATAGAGTAAAATTTATTATCTTTGAAAAAGGATATAAAATGAATTCAAATGAAAATCAAACTATCACAATAAATCAAAATGATGAGAAGAAAACTACTATTCAAATTAGGACATATGAAAATATGAAAGATTCACTTGATATGTTAAGGCTTATGATGCAAGGTGAAGATAATATTGAAAAATTAAAAGCACAAGATCAAAAAAATATGTTAAATAACTTAGATAAGAGCCTATTTAAAGGGTGATTTTACTATTTTTTAAATAGAGTCAATACGTTGATCTTATTTTATATTACTAGGAAATAAGATGTTTAAAATATCAGAAAATGAAGTATAAGCTATGAACATAATAGAATTTAAAAACATAAACATCTCCTATGATGGAGAGTCCTTTGCTTTAAAAGATTTAAATCTTACTATAAAAGAGGGTGAGCATTTTGCTATTCTTGGGGCTAATGGTTCTGGTAAATCTACTTTGATGAAGGTTATTCAATCTGAAATTCATCCTATTTTAAAATATAATCCTACTAAGAAGATATTGGGTCGTGATAGATATTCTATTGATGATTTGAAAAAGCATATTGGTATTATTACTAATGATATTCATAATTTTATTTATACAAATGCTAACTTTGTGAGGGGATTTGAGCTTGTTCTTGGTGGGCTTTATAATTCTATTGGGGTTTTAAGATTTCAGAATATTAAAGATGAGGATTGTAAAAGGGTAGATGAAGTGATGGAGTTTTTGGAGATAGGGCATTTGAAGGAGAAAAAGGTGGCCACTATGTCTACTGGAGAGCTTCGGCGTTGTGTTGTGGCTCGTGCTTTGATTCATAATCCTAAGGCTTTGATATTGGATGAACCTACTGTGGGGCTTGATATAAAGGCTCAGTTGCAGTTTATTGATATTATGAAGAAGTTATCTAAGGAGGTGACCATTATATTGGTTACTCACCATCTTGATGAGATATTTGAAGAGATAGGAAATATAGCTTTAGTTTATGATCGCACTATTTATAAAGCTGGCAAAAAAGAGGATATTTTAACTAGTGAAAATTTATCGAAAGTTTTTGATGTGGATATAAAAGTAAAATCTAAGAATAATAGGTATTTTATATGTTAGCAATTATTGTAGGTTTAGCTTTGATGATTATATCAAAATGGATTAATTTAATATATATAAAATATTTATTTATAATTTTAGGGATAAATTTTATTATATTTTCTTCATTTACTATAGATTTTGTAATTTCGTTTATTATTGCTATGACTATGGGGATTTTAGATGGTACTAAGGTATGGTTTAATTTATACGATGATAAAAATACAAAAAATTAAACCATTTAATTATGCGACTTTTAATCCAATTTTTTATAATCTTCAAAAAATATTTTTAATGGGGGTTAAAAATGGTTTTAGATTATGTAGATGTAAACGATCTAAATAGATATAAATTGATGTCAGATACAGTGGTTCCAAGACCTATTGCGTGGGTAGTTACGGAGCATGATGGGGTTTTAAATGCTGCTCCTTTTTCTTACTTTACACCACTCTCATCAAATCCAGCTACTGTTGTAGTATCTATTGGGCATAAGGATGATGGTACCCAAAAGGATTCTTTACACAATATTTTAAAGACAGGAAAAGCGACTATTTGTTTTGTAAATAAAGATAATACTGAAGATGTAAAAAATTGTGCTACACCTTTACCCAAAGAGGATGGGGAGATTGAGAAGTTTTGTATTGAGACTGAGCATATGGTAGATGGTTTTCCACCAATTATTAGATCAACTCAAAGTGCTTTATTTTGTGAGTTTTATCAGCAAGTGGATATTCCGGGTAAAACTGTACCTTTGATTCTTGAGATTAAAAAGCAGTATATTGAAGAGGGAAGGCTTGATGATAGATTCCATGTTCATGTTGAAAATGTTGGTAGAGCTGGGGTGAGATTTAAAGCTATGGCTGACGTTTAATCTTATTTCAAATTTTGAAATAAGATATAAAAGAGTTTATGGATTTGTATCCATCCACTCTTTTATATGTTTTACTAGATTTATTGGATCTTCTAAAGGGACATTATGGCTTGTTCCTACTCTTGAGTTGATTGTTACATGATTTAGCTTTCTTTCACTTATCTCTTTCATAAATGGATGGTTTAATAGTCTATCTTCTGTACTATAGAAAAAATGGATAGGTATTTTTAGATCACTCATCTCATTTATTAAATGTTTTCTATGTAGTGTAGATTGTAGGTGAGTTATAAAGTGATCATATCCAAGATCGTTAAACATATCTTGTAGTACTTTTATCATCTCTTCATCATTTTGATTTTGCTCTTCTAAAAGTGATTTTGATTTTTCATAGGATAACTCTTCAAAACCAAAGTCTAACATTTTCTGTATTTTTTCTGCTCTTCTTTTATCTTCTTTTTCATTTGGTTTACCAGCAGTTGATGAAACCATAAAGATTTTTTTAACACGTTCAGGGTGTTTTATAGCAAAGTATGAACATACATATCCACCTAAAGAGAATCCTAATACATTTATAGGCTCTTTTGGCAGTTTTTCATCTAGTATTTGATTTATCTCTTCAAAACAGCTACTTAGTGGCAAAGGTATGTGAACAATCTCATAGTCATTTTCTAATAGTGGTATTATTTTACTCCAAAGCCTTTTATCACACATAAAGCCTGGAAACATATATATTTTTTCTTTCATAGTTCGAATTTTATAAAAGTAAATCTAAAAGAGAGTTGATATTAAAACGAGATAAGGTTTTTAGAAGCTATTTTTACCATTTGTTCAGCATATTCTTCCATTTTTTCAATTGGTAATCTATTTGCAAGTCCAGATATCCCTATAGCACCAATAAATTCTCCATTTTTACTATAGTATGGAATAGCTAAAGATCTAAGTCCATATTCAAATTCTTCATCAGCAATAGCAAAACCTTGATCTTGAATTTTTGCTAGCTCAAATCTTAGTCTTTTTATCTGAGTGATTGTTTTTGAAGTAAATGCTTCAAGGTTTAGAGTAGTTACATCTATATCTGTATAAGCTAGGATAACTTTTCCCATAGCACTTAAATGAAGTGGTGTATGTGACCCTATAGTGTTTCTATTTTTTAAAACTCTATTTGAATTATCTATTTGATTTAGATTTAAAGACATCTCTTCATCATATACTGTCATATATGCACACTCATTTGTAAGGCTGAATACTTCATTTAAAATATTCTCAGTATGTTTTACTATAAGTTCTTGTCTATTTTTCTTTGATAGATTTCCCATTACATCTGCATAAACTATCTCTTTAGTATTATCCACATATTTTATAAATTCTTCGCTCATTAAAGTAGTGATCAATCTAGACATTGTACTCTTATCTATATCAAGTCTAGCGCATAGTGTATTTGCATTGATTGGTTCAGTAGAATTCATCACTTCTTTTAAAACTTGAAGACCTTTTAAAAGAGATTTATTATGTGATACAGACAAAAAAACTCCAAATAAAAAAATTTTTTTCAAAATTTTGTGAGAAATTTGAAAAATAAAATTTCACTATATGAAATAAAATGAAATTTGAGTTTCATATTATAAAACAAAAAGTTTTAAAACTTGATTCAACTCCGAAAAAATCGTTCATACAGAGATTATAAATCTAAACTTAAAAAAAAAATTAGGTCAAAAAACCTCGGAAAACTTTAAAAAAACCTATGTTTAAATTCCCTATCTGATTTAAAATACCCATTTAAATCTATAGAAATTTTCGGTGAGGATCCACCTTAGTTTTGAAGAAAATTAAAAAAGAAAAGGTAAAAAAATGTCATCAATAATTACAGATTTATCAACGTTAACAGAAAACGATGATTTGACACCAGTACTTGGTGGACATTGGCCAGGGATTCAAATTTATTACCCACCAATTAAGTTCAATCCATTAGATGGAACATATGAAAGTATGGATCAAGCTAAGCTTAGACTTCAAAAACATGCTTATAAGACAAAAGCACACACAGTACTTTTTGACTTAGAAGATGGTTGTAGACAAAAAGCTATGTCAAGAGAACTTTTAATCCAAGAGTTACCAAAGTTTCCAGAGAGAGACTTTCAAATTGCTCTTAGAATAAATCCATTCAGAACTGAAGAGTATGAAGAAGATTTAAAAATGTTAAGACAAGTTCATCAATATGTTGATGCGATCGTTTTAGCAAAAGCAGGTGAGGTTTATGGATCAGCTGAGATTAGAGACTTATCTTCATGGTTAGTTTCAATTGGAGCAGATTTAGAGATTCAACCAATTATAGAGCATCCAAAGTCACTAAAGATTGCTGATAGATTAATGCAGTTTTCAACAGTAAATCACTTAGTATTTGGTATCCACGATTTCTCTAAAGCTATGGCGTATAAAATTACTCCAGAGGGGTGGATAGATGAATTAGAGACATTCTTTAATATTCTTACTATGGAAGCAAGAGTAAATGGTAAAGGTGTTATTGGTGGGGTTGAAGTATTACTTACACCAAATTCATTACCTGATTCATGTGTAGAGAAAAAAGATATTAGAAGATGGTTAGATTTACATGGTGATGATGCTTCTAGACATGTATATGCTCATGCTAAGAGAGAAACAGCAATGGGTCTTACAGGTAAGCAGGTAATTACACCAAATCACATCAATGTATGTAAGGTTGCATTTACACCATCACCAAATGAGATTGCAAGAGATATTGATATCTTAAAAGCAGCAATTGAAACTGATGCATTATTATCTGGTGCAATTAGATATGAGGGTGAGATGTTAGATCCACCAATGTTTGGTAAATCATTACAAAATATTTTAAGAGCATATGCACTTAAGAATTTAGGTAAAGAAGAGCAAGCGTTTGCACTAAAAGTACTAAACAAAATGCCACTTCATACATTTAAAGAGAACTGGCCATTTGGTCGTATATAGTAAGGAGAAAAGATGAGTTCAACAATTGAAATTGAAATCCCAGAATTCTTAAACATTGGAGTTGCTTGTACAAGTGCTCATGTTGGAACTGCAAAAGAAAACAGTACAGCTATGATCATCGAAGATGATAAGCTAGGGACTGATGAGATTACTTATAAAGATTTAGCAACAAAGTCTGACCAAGTTGCAAACTTTCTAGGAAGTATTGGGATTGGTGCAAGAGATAGAGTACTAGTTTGTTTAAAAAACTCATTAGCTTATCCTATTTCATTTTTTGGTGCGATCAAAGCGGGTATTATTGCAGTACCAACTTCAACACTTTTAAGTGGATCAGAAGTTAAGTATCTTGCAGAAGATTCTCAAGCATCTGCAATTGTAATGTCTGCAACTATGTATGAGAACCTAGTTCCATATTTAGAAAATGTAGATAACTTAAAAACAATTATCGTAGCAGCTTGTGATTCTGTAGAGGGATTTGAGAAGCCAAAAGGTATCAATGTATATGCTTTAAATGATATTTTAAGAGATACAGATACTACACCAAACCACTATAAGTCAAAGTCTGGTGAGCCAGCATACCTTGTATATACATCAGGAACAACTGGTTATCCAAAAGGTGTACTTCACTCACATAGATCACTTGTAGGTAGAACACCTGCTACAGAGTATTGGTTTGATTTCCAAGAGAATGATAGAATCATGCACTCTGGTAAATTTAACTGGACATATGTACTTGGATCAGCACTTATGGATCCATTATACAATGGTCACACAGTAATCGCTTATGAGGGTGGAAATGACGCTGGAACATGGGTGGATCTAATTAAGAAGCATAACTGTACTATCTTCATTGGTGTACCTACAATCTACAGACAGATTGTTCAAAAGACAGAATTTACAATTGAAGATTGTCCTTCATTAAGATATTGTATGTCTGCTGGTGAACATTTATCTGATGAGATGATTGGATTATGGAGAGATAGATTTAAACAAGATATCTTTGAAGCTATTGGAATGTCTGAGTGTTCATACTATATTTCACACTCTAAGAACAACCCAATTAGACCAGGGTCTGCTGGATTTGTTCAACCAGGACACACTGTTAAGCTTTTAAATCCTGAAACTTTAGAAGAGGTTGGATTAGAAGAAGAGGGTATGATTTGTATCGGTGAAGATGATCCAGGACTATTCTTAGAGTATTGGCAACTAGAGGAAGAGACAGCTAAAGCTAGACATGATGGTTACTTCTTTACTGGTGACTATGCAAAAAGAGATAGCGATGGTTATATCTGGTTTATCGGTAGAAAAGATGATATCATCAATACTATGGGATTCAGAGTATCTCCACATGAGATCGAAAGAGTTGTAAAAACTCATAATGATGTAGCTGATTGTGTTGCTTTTGGACTAGATATAGATAAAGGTAAAACACTTGTAGCAATCGCTGTAATTGGATATGAAGCTCTAAGTGAAGAAAAAGAAGCAGAGATTTTAAAATTTGCTCAAGATAATTTAGCTAAATATAAAGCTCCTAAGTTTATCTTTGGAATGGCTGATTACCCAAGAACTAAAAATGGTAAAGTTCTTAGAAAACAACTTGTTAAAAACTTACATGATCAATACCATTCAAGAGAATCTGGTGAAGAGATTGTTGAGTATAAAGCAAGAAGATCTATGTTATTTGTTCCAGGATACAATAAAAAGTATGTTGAGAGATCAAGATCTGTATTAGCTGATTCGGTTGTATTTGATATTGAAGCTATCTTAGCAGAGCAAAAAGAGACTGCAAGAGAAACCTTAAAAGAAGTATATGCTGAGAGTCCAACATTTGGAGCATCTGAGAGAGTTATTAGAGTAAATCCAGTTGGAACTGAAGAATTTGCTAAAGATATGGAATTTATAAAAGAGATTGAAGTAGATGCGGTTCTTTTCTCTATGATTGAGACAAAAGAGCAAGTACTTGAAGCTGAGAAAGCGATGGAGCAATTTCCTGAAGTAGCTATGATGGTTATGATAGAGACACCATTAGCTATCTTAAATTCACCAGATATTTGTGCAACATCAAAAAGAACTGAAGTTATCGTTGTAGGATCAAACAATCTTGCAAATAGACTTCAAATTGATATCAAAAAAGGTTCAAAAGCTATGTTTAACTACCTAGCAAGAATTGCCTTATCTGCTAAAGCATATGGTAAGACAGTAATTGATGGACCACACTATGATGTACATGATGAGTTTGCTTGTGAAGATTCAACAAAAGATGCATTTAATATCGGATTTGATGGTAAGGCACTTATCCACCCAATCCAAGTAGAGTATATCAATGATATCTTTACACCAAAACAAAAAGAGGTTCAAGAGTATGAAGAGATGATCTCTCTATACGAAGAAGCTGAAAAAGATGGTAAAGAGGTTATTCAATACAACGGAAAACTAATCGATAGATATAGAATCCTTTGGGCGAAGAAAATGATTTCGTTATATGAAAAATATAAATCATTAGGTCAAAACCTATTTGGTAAGTAAGGAAAGATAAATGTCTAAAATTAATTTAGGAAACTTTTTCGAAGATTTCACAATCGGACAAAAAATAAAACATCCACTTCCAAGAACAATTACAGATGGTGATGTATCTTTTTACATCGCCTTGACTGGAAGTAGATTTGCTCTACACTCATCTGATCTATTAGCACAAGAGATGGGTTATGAGAAAAAACCACTTGATGATCTATTAATGTTTCACCTAACATTTGGTAAATCAGTTCAAGATATATCTCTAAACGCAATTGCAAACCTTGGTTATGCAGAGGTTTCTTTCCCTAATCCTGTATTTGTGGGGGATACAGTTAGGCTTGAGACTGAAGTAATCGGTCTAAAAGAAAACTCAAACGGTAAGAGTGGAGTTGTATATGTTCACTCTATCGGATATAACCAAGATGAAAAAGAAGTACTTAACCTAAAAAGATGGGTTATGGTACACAAAAAAGATAAAACAACTAAGCTTGGAACTAATGATGTTCCAACATTCGCTAAAACTTTAGAAGTAAGCGAAAATATAAACATTCCAGTACAGGGGAACATCGATACAGATGCTACTGGTGGTGTTTACTTCTTTGATGATTATGAAGTAGGGGAAAGACTTAATCATCCAGAAGGTATCACTATTGATGATAGTGACCACACATTGGCTACTAAGCTTTATCAAAACAATGCAAAAGTGCATTTTGATGACTTTATGATGAAAGCTGGACCAATGGGTGAGAGATTAATGTATGGGGGACATGTAATCTCAATAGCAAGAAGTAATTCATTCAATGGATTACAAAATGCACAATGGTTATATTCTATAAATGCTGGAGCTCATGCTAATCCAACATTTGCAGGGGATACAATCTATGCTTATACTGAAATAGTAGAGAAGATAGATGTAGCAAATAGAGATGACATTGGACTATTAAGACTTAGAACTGTAGGTCTTAAAAATATGAAGGCAGTAGACGTTGAATCACCTAAGGGTGAAGATGGTAAATATTTACCAAACGTTGTTTTAGATTTAGATTACACAGTTGTAATCCCAAAGAAGAAATAGTAAGAGCAATTTTTTGCTCTGCTGATAAAAGAAAAAACAAAATTTAAATAAAGGAAATAATAATGACACATCCAAATGAAGCACTATTTGAATCTGGTAAATCTTTACCAATTATCCCAACTTGTGAACACTTTGCAGGTAGCGAAAAGCTAATCCTTAAAGGTTTCCAAATGCAAGAAAAACTTGGACCTGTTTTTGATATCACTTGTGATTGTGAAGATGGAGCTGAGACTGGTAAAGAGGTTGAGCACGCTGAGATGATCGTAAGAGTTGTTAACTCTGATGCTAACCCATATGCAATGGCTGGAACAAGAATCCACGATGCTTCGCACCCAGATTGGAGACAAGATGTTGATATTCTAGTACCAGGTGCTGGTGAAAAACTTGCTTATATCACATTACCAAAATCAACTTGTTACGAAGATGCAAAAATGCAAATTGAGTATATTCAAAAAGTTGCTAAAGAAGCTGGTATCACAAGAGAGATTCCAATTCACATCTTAATTGAAACTCATGGTGCATTACAAGATGTAGAGAAAACTGCTACATTACCATGGCTACAAGTTTTAGATTTTGGTCTAATGGACTTTGTATCTGGTTACCAAGGTGCTATCCCAGCGATCAATATGAGATCTCCAGGTCAATTTGATCACAGATTAATTGGTGCTGCTAAAGCAAAAGTTGCTCAAGCTGCTATCCAAAATCATGTTATCCCAGCGCACAACGTAACACTTGATCTTAAAAACCCATACCAAACATATAAAGATGCTGAGAGAGCAAGAAACGAGTTTGGATTTATGAGAATGTGGTCAATTTACCCAACACAAGTACAAGCAATCGTTGATGCTATGAAACCAGACTTCACAGAGCTTGAAGCTGCACAAAACATTTTATTATTAGCACAAGATGCTGAGTGGGGACCAATCCAATACGATGGTGAGTTACACGATAGAGCTACTTATAGATACTTCTGGGAATTAGTACAAAGAGCACACTTCTCTGGTGCTAAACTAATGGACGAAGTAAACACAAGATTTTTTGCTTAATAAGTAGAATTTAGAGCGAATTAATACTAGGAGAAAATTTATGGATAAGGTTTTTGCAAAACAGCTCGTCCTCTCACTACTCACTGATAGTGTCTGTGTGGTCGTCTATGATTGTAGTGAATCTATCCATGAAAAAGGAAGTATTAATACATAGAACATAGGGCTTTAAGCCCTTGTTTTTCCCCCGATAATATCCTTTCATCTTTAGATAATCACTTATAAACAATCACTTTTAAAAAACTTATTGTCAACAATTGTTGTGCTAAAAAGCACTTATATTATTTATATACTATTTGTATAAAAAAGAAAAATATTTTAATTAGGAAAAAATTATGAAAAAACATTTATATACACCAGAGTTTTTAAAGGATTATTTAGGTTTTGGTGTTGCAGGAAACTTTGCAAACCACTTAGATGAAGCTGGAGAGGGTGATGAATTTGCTCAGGTATCATCGGCAAAAGATGCACCTAAGGGGCTTTTCCCTTTTTATATACCAGGACACGATAGCTTTTTGGCTGAGTTTCCAATTTGTGATGATACTATTAACCATGCTGGTTTAGAACATATGCAAGTTGAAGCAGAGCTTGGTATGGTATGTGATTTTGTATATGAAGATGGGAAGATGATAGATATTATTCCAAAAATGTTTACAGCTTTTAATGATACATCAGACAGAATTCAAAATGGTAAAAAACTTAGTACGAAAAAAAATTGGGGTAAAAGTACTAAGGGTATTTCAAATGAGTTTATTGAGATAGATAACTTCACAAAAGATGGGATACTTAATAATTATCATATTAGCTCATTTGTAAAAAGAGATGGTATTGTACATGATTATGGTACTACAAGTGCTGTAAACTCATACTCTTATTTTTTTGAGCAGTTAAGAACATGGATGGTTGAAAAGTTCAACAATCAAGAGGATTGTGGACCATTAGAAGAGCTAACTCCATTTTTAAAAGATATAGAAAAATCAAAAGGGCTTTTAATAGCTGCTGGGGCAACTGCATATGCAGAGTTTGGTAAAAAACATTTCTTAGAAAAAGGGGATGAGATTTTTATCTATATCTATAATGCACATGTTCATTCATTTTGGGATATTGAACAAGATATGTGTGGAATGGGTGTACACCTTGAACACTGCTCAAAACTTCATCAAATTGTAGAATAATATATGGCTGTCAATCTCTGACAGCTGTGTAAATAATAATAAATTTTCAAACTTTGTAATCAAATTGTAATTTTTCCGACTCATTTCTGACACTTTTATGTTACTATTTATATAATAGATTATATACATTCTAATTGTGAACATAAGGGGGATGTTATGTTAAATAAATCAAATAAAGCAAGTTTTGGGAATAAGTTGCTTCTTCAGGTTTTAAGTACAGTTATTCTTGTATTTGGTATTACAATTTTCTTTGTAACTATGTATTCTTCTGAGACTTCAGAAACTCAAGCAAAAGCTTATCTACATGAAATATCTGCAAAAAATGCTCAAAAGATCAAAGCAGAGATTGATGAATCTATCACAATTTCAAAGGTGATGGCTTTTAAATATGTAAATTCATTAAAAATTGGACATCCATTAAATGAAAAAGAAGTGATAGCCTTTGCAAGTGATATTTTAAAAGATAATCCATTTATTGTAGGGTTTTGGTTTAAGATAAAAGAAAAAGAGCTGTTTTTTAAAGCTGGTGATCCAGAAGATTCTAAAAGATGGTATGACAAAACAGGACAGTTTAATCCATATATTGCAAAAGCTGGAGATAAAATCACTATAAATCCAGGTAGTATCTATGGTGAAAATCTAGAATGGGTAAAAGGCCCAATGGATAGTGGAAAAACATATATTACTACACCATATATGTATCCT
>CAYFGQ010000012.1:18576-69811 GCA_964342525.1 uncultured Arcobacteraceae bacterium | reverse complement strand
TCTCTATCATATGAAAAAGTAGAAGAACTTAAGAAAAATATGGAAGATAAAGAACTTCGTAGAGTAAGTGATGATTTTGAAGCCTTTTTTTTACAACAAATGATGGATGTATCATTAAAAAGTACCAATGTTGCAGGAGAGGGTGTAGGATCTGATGTGATCAAAGGTATGTATACTGATGCCGTATCAAGAAACTCTGCAGGTGGTTTTGGAATTAGCGATATGTTATATCAGTTTTTAAGTGAGAATAATAAAAAATGATTGATGATATCATCGATAGTATGCTTTATACAGCTCAAAAACTTAAAAATGCCATACTTTTAGATATAGAAGATGTGAAAAATGCAAACCATTCAAATCTATTGGAGAGAAATTCTCAAAAACAAGAGTGGATGATACTTATATCAAATCAAAAATCGCAGTTAAATCAAGCCTTGGCAAATGCTATAAATGCTGGGGAAGATGTAAATATTTATAGAGATAAGTTTAATTATTTAGAGGAAAATTTGAGAGAACTTTATGAACTAAATGGAAAATTAGCTTCAATTGTATTACCAGTAAAAGAGATGTACAGAGAAATAGTAGAAGAGATTACCCAAAATAATGGTGGATCTATTGTAGAGGTAAGGGCATAATGAAAAGATTTGTTTTATTGTTTTTATTATTGGTAAACTTTTCATATGCTGCTCAAAAGGTTTTACTTGTAAAAAGAAATATTCAATTTAAAGAGTTTATTGCTTTAGATGATGTGGTTGAAAAAAATACTTATAAAGCTTTAAATAGAAATTGTACACCTCTTAAAAAAGATGAATTAGCAGATGGGCAATATATAGCTACCCATTACATAAGAAGAAATAGTATTATTTGTACTAAAGATGTGGAAAAATATGTAAGAAGATCTGTAAAATTTAATTTTGGTAGTTTTGAGATAGAAAAAGTGGGTGAAGTGATCCAAGAGACAAAAGATTTTGTAAAGATAAAAACAAGAGAAGGAAAAGTTGAGAAGATTTACAAGGATGGTCATTTTAGATGAAAATGTTGTCATTCTTAGGTGAAACACCTACTATTGCACTTCGTAATGCTCAAAAAGAGTGTGGTGAAGACGCAATAGTTATCTCTACAAAAAAGATATCTGATCAAAATGAAGATACTGTAAATATGTATGAGGTGATGGTTGCTATTGATTATGATGATAGTGAAGATGAAAAACTAGAGATTCCTGTACAAAAAATAGAAACACCAAAGATTAAAGATCCTGTTGAGCCTGTAGTACCAAAAGAGAATATCTCTGCAAATTTTTATGATTTTAAGAGTGAAATCTTACGAATGCAAGAGGCAATTGAGCAGGTTCAAAAAACTCTATGGGATCCAAAGAGTCAACTTTTTGATCTTACTATTCCACCAGAGTTTATAGATATTTATGCCTTGTTTGAGCAAAATGAGTTTGATCAAGAGATGACTTATACTATTTTAAAAAAGACTATTGCTCAATTACCAATGGCATTTAAATCAAATCCAGCAAAGGTAAATGACTTTTTTAAACTAGTTCTACGTAGACTTATTCCAATAAAACATGAGGTGATGTTAAAATCACACCAAAGAAAAATAGTGATGTTAGTGGGACCTACAGGAGTAGGAAAAACCACAAGTATTGCAAAACTTGCAGCCCGTTATGCATACAAAGTTGGCTCAAATTATACTGTTGGAGTGATCACTCTTGACTCATTTAGAGTGGGTGCAATAGAACAACTTAAAGCTTACACGAATATTATGAGACTACCATTAGAAGTTGTAAAGAAGCCTGAAGAACTAGTTGAGGCTATTATTAGACTAAAAGATTGTAATTATATCTTTATTGATACTGCTGGAAGTTCCCAATATGATATAGATAAGATAGAATTGATTAATGAACACCTTGTAAAGGTTGATGAGATACCTATTGAGAAAACTTTAGTATTACCTGCAAATGTAAAACAAACAGATCTTCAAGAGATTTATACAAGTTATTCAAAACTAAATATCAATAATCTGCTTTTTACAAAATTAGATGAGACTAGAAGTTTTGGAAATCTTATCTCTTTTTCCCATAAGATGAAAAAATCTATTTGTTACTATTCAATTGGTCAAAATGTACCTGATGATTTAATTGTTGGTGATGCTGGTTATATGATTGATTGTTTTATGAATAGAAAGTGTGGTAAACGTTAGTGTTTGATCAAATCTCTACTCAAGCTCAAAAGCTTGTATCTTTGACCCAAAGAAATAATATTAATTCCAAAACTAAATTGATAACAATCACATCTGGAAAAGGTGGTGTTGGTAAATCTACTTTTTGTGCAAATATATCTTATATCTTGGCACAGAAGAATTTAAAGGTGTGTGTTCTAGATGCTGATATAGGTTTAGCAAATATGCAAGTGCTTTTTAATATTCGCCCAAAGATCACTTTTTTTGATTATATAAATGGTGAAGCTAGTCTTGATCAGATTATTTTAGATACACAGTATCAAAATCTAAAACTGATAGCTGGAAAAAGTGGTTATCAATATGCTCAAAATACTAATTCTTTAGTTTTCTCTAGACTTGTAAGGGATATCATGAACTCAAATAAGTTTGATATCTTGATAGTAGATACAGGTGCTGGATTAAATGAATATGTAAGTGAATTCCTTGATATATCAGATAATATTTTGGCTCTAACTACCACTGATCCTAGTGCTTTAACTGATGTTTATGCCTTAATAAAAATGATATCTCAGAGTAAAAGAAGTCTAATGTTGTGCTTTAATCATACTAAGGCATATAAAATAGGTGAAACAATTACAAAATCTGTACAAGATTTGGCAAAAAAGAATAGATTAAATGAAAATTTTATGGTAAAATATATAGGTAACGTGTCACCTTCAATGAATATAGCAACAACAGCTAGACTTAGAAAGCTGTTTATAAAAGAATTTCCCAATGAGATAGTGACAAAAGAGTTTGAGTATATAGCAGAACAAATACTTGGTAATTTGAAGTAGAGGATATCTAAGTGGTAGTTGAACGATTTTCACAAAATGTGATAAATAGTGGTGTATTTAGACTATTTATTGCTATTGGTTTTTTTGCTACTCTAATATTTTTTGTTATAAATGCAGACTATTATACCCCTTTAGAGATGATTGCTGGGGTTTTAGGTGTTACAGTATTACTAAAAGGTGTATCCAATGTGATGCTTGGGGTGATTGTATCACTCTTTTCACTGCAAAATAAAGAAGAAGAATTTAATTTTAAATATAATCAAGAAAAAATTGATATGTTGATCTCAGAACTAGCTGTTCAAGAGGCTCAAACAAAAACAGTAGAAGATAAAAAATAAGGGTGATGAAATATGGAAATAAATAACCTTTCTGGCTTACAAGGTCTTGGTAATGTTAACAAAACAGCAAACCAAGCAAATTTAAATCAAGGACCATCTTTTCAAGATATGTTAAAAGATGCTATGCATGATGTAAATAATCAACAAGTTCAAGCATATGATGCGATGCAAAATATTGCAACAGGTAGAGTTGAAAATTTACAAAAAGCTATCCAACAAATTGAAGAAGCTGATCTTAGTTTAAAACTAGCATTAGAAACAAAAAATAAAGCAATCTCTGCATATAAACAAGTTATGCAGATGCAAGTTTAATAATTTTAAAAATTATTTTAGAATATTTATGATATCATTTTTTAAAAGGAGATAGTATGGGGTTTTTTGATGGTTATGATGTAGCAACATCGGGACTTGGAGCACAAAGAACAAGAATAAATACAGTAAGTGCAAATATCGCAAATGCACAAACAACTCATACTGAAGAGGGTGGACCATATAAAAAACAAAATGTTGTTTTTCAAGAATTACTTCTAAATGAACAAGATAAAACAAATAATAAACCAACTAATCCTAATGCTCCACAACCAACACCATTAAGTGGAGTAAATGTAAAAGCTGTGATAGATGCTAAAAGTGAGCCTATTATGAAGTATGAGCCAAATCACCCAGATGCAAATGCAGAGGGTTATGTTGCTTATCCAAATATCAACCCTGTTGTAGAAATGGTTGATTTAATTGAAGCTATGAGATCTTATGAAGCAAACCTTTCAGCATTTCAGACTCATAAAGCAATAGATAATAAAACAATTGATATATTAAAGGCGTAATAGATGGATGGAATAAATAATAATTTTTCAAATTCAAATTATGGATCTTTTGGAAATAATGGCTCAAACAGCCCTAAAGATGAAAAATCGATCTTTGATAATATTGTAGATTCTGTAAAAGAGTTTTTTGATGGGGATGATAATAATCAATTCTCTTCATATGGTGGAAAGTCTACAGGTTATAATTCTAATATGGCAAATATTGATAGGGCTTATTTTAACTCTAGGGCTGCTATACAAAACTCTTATACTTTAGCACCAGAGACAAAAACAGAAACTTTAGGTGAGAGATGGGCTAAAGAGAATGAAAGTGCAGAGTTAAAACAAAAAAAGAATGAAATAATGCAACTAAAAGAAAAGGTTGGTGTATTAGAAAATAGAAATAAAGTTCTTTCAGAACAAAATGAATATATGTCAACTAAGATGCCAAGACCTGCTGAAAATAATCAACAAGTAAATGGACAGAACACAATTATGGCAAGTGCTAAAGAGGTAGATCCTGTTGAGCCTAGTGAGCAAAAACAGATGCCAAAAACTTATGATTCTATTCCTACTCATACTACAATTTCAAATGATATATTTGAGAAACAACAAAAAGAGATAGAAGAGTTTGCACAAAGTCAAAAGACTGAAGCACCAGCTAAGAAAAAAGATGATTTAGAGGAACTCGAAAAAAATACATATACTCAAGAGGCTAAGGTTTAAAATGGCTGGATTTGAAGGTATTGTAACTCCCAATCAAACACAAGATGGAAAATCGATTGATGGTAAAAAAACATCAGTTGATGGTAAAGTAGCACCTAAAGAGGGGCCATCTTTATTTGATAGTATGCTTGCTCAAGTGACTGGAAAAGACACAGGTTCAAGTGAGGGGGAAAGTGAAGCAGAAACTTCAAATCAAAAACAATCAACAACTCAACAAAATACAAATGGAACAAGTCCTAAATCGACAGCTGTAAATACTACAAATAAACCAGTATCTCAAGGAACAACACAAGGTACAGGAGCATCTTTATTTGATAAGATGGTTTCTGAATCAACAGCACAACAAAATGCAAATGGTACAAATACCCAAAGTACGCCAGCCGATGGTAGTAAAATAACAGCAAAGATAAAAATAACAAATGATTCCCAAACTCCAGCTTCAAATACAACAACTTCTAGTCAAACGAAAGTGGTTACAGGTGGAAGTAAAGCTACATATACTCAAACTCCTAAAAGTATAGAAGAAACTGGACTTGAAGCAAAAAAAGTTGGAAATGAAAGTACAAAAAATTCAGTAAATACAAACTCTACATCAGTTGGACAAAAAAACTCAGCACAAACAAATACGCCAACTAATATAGGAACTACAACAAAAGCACAAGCCCAAACAAATAATGTAGTAGATAAAACCCAAACAAAAGTACAAACTCAAGCAAATAATGTAAATAATACTGTAGATTCATCTATACCTCAAAAACAAACAGAATCAGCTAAGAAGGCTAGTGTAGCAAGTACTACAGTAGCTAATCAAGAGACAAAAGTACAAAATAATACTCAAAAACAAACAAATACTGAATCCTCTAGTATTCAAACACCACAGAAACAAACAAATAATGTAGTTTCAAAAGTACAAAATAATACTCAAAGACAAACAAATAGTGAAGTAGTAAATACTGGAATAAATTCAAATACAAAAAATACAGAGATAGTTCCAAATAAAAAAACTGAAAACACAACAACTTTACAAAACCAAAATCCACAAGCTACAAATAATAAACCTGTAGTAAAACAAACTATTATCAATAATAATCAGAGTAGTTTAACAAATGAAAAAACAAATACTCAAAATTCCAGTGAGCAAATACAAAAAACAGATAATCAAAAAGTAGCTACAACTGTTACTACTGCAGCTCCTATTGCTAAAAAAGTAAAAAGTATTAATCCTCAAAATGTTAGTGAGACTACACAAACTTTAAATACTAAAAAAAGTGTTGCTCAAAATACTAGTACACCAAAAGTACAAACACAAACTAATAATATAGCAGAAAAAACAGTAATTGGGAGTCCTAAAGTATCTCCTGATAGTGTAAATAGCCAAACACAAAATCCAATAAACTCAAATAAAACAACAACTACAAATAGTGTAATACCAAATAAAAAAGTACAAGATAATGTAGTAGAACAAAAAGTAGATAATAAACCTGAGGGAACTGTTAAAAAATCTTTAGCAGATAATTTAATCTCTTCAGCGACAGCAACTGCTTTAGCAGATAAAGCTCTTAGTGAATCAAAAGATGGAAGCACAAAAACAGTAAATAATACAGCTCCAACTCAAACAAATACTAAAACTACGACACTTACACAAAACAATACACCTGTAAATTTAAGTAGCTCAGAGCCTACTCAAACTATTCAAACACCAAATATAGATAATAATACAGCCACAGGGGATATTAAAGCTAGTGATCAAAATATTGTTGATAAAAAAGTTGAAACAAAAAATATAGATTTAAAAACTAGTGATAAAAAACAAGAGTTATTAAGAAATGAAAAAGATCACTCTTTAAAAGGTGTTACTAGTGCAACAATAGCAAGTGCTAGTGGTGGTGCTTCAAATACAAGTGTGACTCCTACTTCAAATCAAGACTTAGCAAGTGGACTTGCTAGTATTAGAGATACAGCTAAGGGTGAAGTTACTGCTATAAATGATAATAATCTAAAATCAACTCTAAAAGAGAGTATGAAAAAAGAGGATAATCTTTTAGCTGATAAAAAACAGCAAAACTCTAATTCTTTACTTGATAAGATGATGAAAGAGGCTACTAGTTCAACTGCTAGTGAGGCTAAATTGGCAAGTGAGTCTTTAGGTGCTAAAGATCAGTTTGTACAAAAAGATCTTCCTTTATTTGCAACAGCTGGATATTTACATGATCAAAAAAAGAGAAATGATATTGCAAATATGATGAAAAAAAGTGAAGGTGTAAAATTAGCTCAGGATGCTAAAAATGTGGGAGATATAAAAACTAGTGCACAAACTCTTGGACTAAATGCAACAGAAACTGAAGTGATTGAAGATGTTGTTCAAAAAGAGGAAGTGAGAGTTCAAAACTCTAGGGATGATCTTCTAAAAAGAATAGCTTTTGATAATAGTGTTGGTAGAAAACTTCATAATGTTAATAATCAGATTCAAACAAATGAAAATATAGTAGCAAAGGCAAATACTCTTACAAATAATGCTGAAGCACAAGTAGTAGAGGTGGCAGTATCAGCTGAGGCTACCCAAACAATTGAGAATAGAATAATAGGTGCTAGACAAAGTTTAAGATCTATGATGAGTGATGTGGCTAGAGAAATGGCACAAAACTATAAGCCACCTTTAACAGCTTTTAGAATCAATTTAAATCCAAATGGTCTTGGAAATATTGCGGTTATGATAAAGAGTGATCAAAATAATGGTATAAGTATCTCTTTAAATATGTCAAATACAAACACTCTAGAAACTTTTGTAGACAACCAGTCTCAACTTAGAGCTGCACTTACAAGAAACTTTGATAGTGCAACAAATTTTAATCTTGATTTTGGAATGCAACAAGATAGTGGATCAAATCAAAATCAAAATGATGGATCGAATCAAAATCAAAATAGATCTAACTCAGCAGAACAAACAAATAATATAATAGCTGAACAACATACTACAGAAGAAGTTATAGCTCAATCTAATTATATGTAAAAGGTAGTAGATGGAACAACTCCTTTTACTCTTTGATAGTGAAATTCTTTATCCCTTTGTACTTTTATTTGCTAGGGTAGTGGCTTTTATGGCTTTCATGCCTATTTTCGGGGATAAGGCTATCTCTCCTACTATTAGAATTGCCCTTTCATTTTATTTTACTATTTTTTTATTTCCTCTTGTGAATATTCAAACAGATGTGACTCAGGATACCTTTATGGAAGCCCTTATAAGTGAGATTACTTTAGGTCTTGTGGGATCATTTTTGATGCATGTGATTTTTGCGGCTATTAGTATTATTGGGGATTTAATTGGTTATGCTACAGCTTTATCTATGGCAAATATGTTTGACCC
This sequence comes from uncultured Arcobacteraceae bacterium, assembly GCA_964342525.1. Taxonomy (GTDB): domain Bacteria; phylum Campylobacterota; class Campylobacteria; order Campylobacterales; family Arcobacteraceae. The sequence continues at coordinate 61,557 of CAYFGQ010000012.1, read as the reverse complement.
TGCTACTGGAACTCAACAAAATGTTGTAGGTAGATTTTTATATTATATTATTTTGATTCTATATTTTGAGACAGGTATGTATGAGGTGACATTGGTGATGCTTCATATGAGTTTTGACTCCATACATTTAGGGGGATTTAATATCTTTAATTATGATGGGGTGAGTTTTGCTATTGATGAGGTGAAAAAGATGTTTGCTTTTGCATTTTCATTTGCTTTTCCTTTATTTTTTATCGGTTTTGTTCTTGATGTATATTATGGATATGGTACAAAATCGATGCCAGCATTTTCACCTTTTGTTATCACTTTTCAGGTAAAATTTATACTTATCTTTGTTTTTATGCTTTTAGGAATGGAGATATTTGCAGAGAGTTTTAAAAACTATTTTATTAATAAGTTTGGATGATAGATGGCTGAAGATCAAGAAGAGAAAACCGAAGAACCCACCCCCAAGAAGATTGAAGATGCCAAAAAAGAAGGTAATGTCCCTAAATCAATTGAGTTTGTAGGTGCTGCTGTACTATTTTTTGGATCTTTATATCTTCTTTTCTTTTCATCTTTTGCAATGGAATCTATTGAAAAAATGATGCGTTTTTCTTATGGCTTTATTGGCGAAGAAATAGATGGGCTTACACTAAAAGTGATATTACAAACAACTATTATGACTTTTATTACTACTTTAGCTCCATTTTTTGCTTTAGTGATTATTTTTGCTATGGCTTTTAATCTTGCCCAATTTGGTTTTGTTGGAACCTCTGTAAAATTTAAACTTGAAAAGATTGATCCCATAAAAGGGATGAGTAATGTTTTTAGTATGAGAAAAGTTTTAGAATCCTTAAAACTAATGGCAAAACTTACTGTGATTTTTATAATTATGACTGTGATATTTTTCTTTGTGGGTGATGATCTACTTGCTATGATGGATATGGGATTATATGCTTCAATTGCTCTTATGATAGATCTTACAGGATATTTTATTGGGGCAATTTTATTGGTGATTATCATCTTTGCTATTATAGATTTTTACTTTACTAGGTATTATTATTTTAAACAGCTTAGGATGACTAAACAAGAGATAAAAGATGAGTTTAAAAATATGGAAGGGGATCCTCAAGTAAAGGCTAGGATTCGTCAAATCCAACAACAAATGTCAAGACAAAGAATGATGGCTGATGTGCCTGATGCGGATGTGGTTATTACCAATCCAACACATTATGCTGTGGCTATGAAATATGATGCCGAAAAAGATTCAGCACCAAAGATTGTAGCTAAGGGTATTGATTTTATTGCCCATAAAATTAAAGAACTTGCAATGGAGCATGAGATACCAATTATAGAAAATCCAGCCCTTGCAAGGGCTCTTTATGAACAAGTTGAGATTGAAGATGAACTACCAGCAGAGTTCTATAAAACCCTTGCTGAAATCTTCTCTTATGTATATGAGCTTAAGAATAAATAGGCTTAAATTCTTAGATATTTAACAAGCTATATTGAGTTTGTATCCTCCGCCATATACATTTTCAATAGTACTTTGAGGTAATTTTTTTCTTAGTTTTTTAATAAGAGTTCTTACTGATTGTTCTGACGCTGTATCATCTTCCCATATTTTGTTAAGAATATCTGGGGTTTGGGTTATATTATTACAATTATCACTTAACATATCTAAAAGAGAAAACTCTTTTTTTGATAGTTTGATAGTTTCTCCATTAAAGTGTAGGGTTTTACTATCTTTATCATAATAATCTAGTTGTGTAAAATATACTTTTTGGGTCTTTTTTTCATCTTTTAATAACTCTAAAGTATAGTTTATAGAATCCCTTAGCTCTTTTCTATTTATTGGTTTTATTAAAAACTCAACGAGATTAAGTTTTATTGCTCTTAAAAGTGTTTTTTTATCACTATGTGCTGATGTTACAATAATTTTAGTTTTACGATCAACTTCCCTAATTTTTTCTATTAAATCTAAACCATTAAAATGCTCTATTTTTACATCACTAATAATAATATCAGGTTTGTATTTTAGATAAAGATTCCATGCTTCTTCTGTATTTGAAGCAACAAAATATTCAAAGTTGTAAAGGCTTCTTATATAATTTAGTATACTTGTTTTTGTTTCTAAATTATTTTCAACAAATAAAAGTTTATAAGTATGAAACATATTTATTTTATTACTCCTTTTATTACACGGATATTTAGCTTATTTCTTATTAGATTTTAGAATTTTGTTAATTATGATATTATTAGTTTAAAAAAATTTGCGTATTTATAAAGAGGATTTGCGCGTTTTTATAAGATATCTTTTAATATACTAATATATTATTTTTCTAGGGGCAATAAAATTAGACTCTTAAAACAAGAAGATTTGAACTTTAATACAACTTATCAAGATGATAGAAGATCAGAATTATATATAGAAGATGTGATAAAAGGGTACTCTTATAGTTTTATTTTTGATGATATAATAATTAATGTAAGGGATAATCAAATATTAAATGATTTTCAAGTTTCTTATGAACATGAAGGAAATACTTTTATTTGTGAATATACTATTGATATCCCTTCTGTAATACATTATTATAATGATGAACAAATTGATGTGGTAAAACATGGTACAAATATTTATTCAGGTAGTTATTTAACAAAAGGGAAAACTTATAGTACTCTTTTTAAAGGAAAAAGATGTTTTGCGGTTTCTGTTATACCAACTCCCGAATATTTAAAAGAGATTGTAGAAAAAGAGTATGAGTTTTCAAATATAATTTATGATGAAATATGTGGTAATACAAAAAATATAACTATAAAAAGAAATCTGGTAAATACTGAATTAAGTAAGCCTATACTTAATATTGTTGATTCAATTGCTAATGATAATATAATAACTGAACTTATAGAAGCATGGGGAAAAGAGTATTTTTTTAAACTTATGCAAATCTGTATAAAACCACAAAGTGATTTTGAGAGAATTCAAGAGATTATTAAAATGAATATTTCAAATAAGTTAACTTTAGAAATAGCCTCAAGGGAATTGGGGATTAGTAAAAGAACTTTAAATAAAATTTTTAGTGAAAATAATCTTACATTTAAAGAGTATAAAAAATCAATCTTACAAGAAAAAGCCAAAGATATGGTAGCTCAAGGATATGCTCTTAGTGAGATATCTAAAAAATTAAAATTTAGTTCATTAAGTTATTTTAAAAAATCAATTGGAATCTCATTTACTAAATAAATCCCCAAAAGTTCCACAAATACTACTAGTTTATTACATCTTGTTTACTTTTTAAAAAGTTATTTTTTTGTTCACATTTGGTACATAATCTTACTATACCATAGTAGCAAAAGTTTTTCTAAAAAAGGTGTGAAAGTGAATAAAATTGTTGGAGTAATAATATCATTATTGATCTCTATTTTTATTATAGGATGTGGTTCAGGAGGAGGATCTAGTTCCTCTAATAATAATTCTGATTCAGGAACAAATCAACCTGATAACCAAGGTTCAAGTGAAAATATACAAACAGGTGTTTTTAGTGATGCTAAAGTTTATGGGGTAAAATATACCCAAGGTACAAGAACAGGAACTACCAATGTAAATGGTGAATTTAGCTTTGATAAAAATGATGCGACTAATATAAGCTTTAGTATTGGAAAGGTGAATCTTGGAAATATTAGTCCTTCAAGTATAGAGAATAATCAAACTATTTATCCCACTGATATAATAGGAGTTGAAAAAACAGAGACCAATAACACTAAAGTTGTAAATATGTTACGTATTTTACAATCATTAGATAGTGATGGTAATCCTTTTAATGGTATTGAAATTGATTCAAATACTACAAGTTCCTTAGAAAACTTATCCCAAGAGATAAATATTGCAGATATTGATGATACTGATACTACTACACTAAACACTATTGTTGTACAAGAGGCTAAAAAAACTTTAAAAGAAAGGGATCATGTAATTGCTCACTTTGAAGATACCCTAAGAAGAGAACAGAATCTTAGAATCAATACAGTACCTCCAATGCCTCCGATTATGGATAATGAAATATATTATACCAATAAAAATTATGCAACAGTTAGTATTTTTGGACAAAAAGATGCAAAAGTTTTTATTGATAGTGTAGATATTAATAAAACTATTTCAAGTGATAATTATGTTGATATAAATATTTCAATTACTACAGCAGATAATACTTATATCTATACAACAATTTTACAAGATACAAATGAAAGAAATAGTAGTGAATCAAATATAACAGTAATTAAAGATACTATTTCCCCAGTATTAAATATAAATGATACGGCAGTAAATGAAAATATACCAAGTACTACAGTAGTAGCAACAGTAGGTGTAACAGATAACTCTCCTGTTTTTTTTGCACTAGTTGGAGTAGATGCAAATAGATTTAATATAAATGCTAAGACAGGTGAGATAAGATTTAAACAATCCCCTGACTATGAAATTAAAAGAAGTTATAATATAACTGTAATTGCAACAGATGCGGCAACAAATGTTTCAAGAAAAACTATCACCATAAGTATTAATCCTCTAAATGATGAAACACCTATATTTACATCTGATGTTTTTGCTGTTGAGGAGAATAATATCACAGTTGGTACTTTTTCAATTACGGATGCAGATATTGATGTGGCTCAAACATTCACATACTCTATAGTAGGTGGTGTAGATAAAAATCTATTTAGTATTTCTAATAATATCTTGAGTTTTAAAAATGCACCAGATTTTGATAATCCTATTGATCAAAATCTAGATAATAAATATTTAGTAGATATTAATGTAAGTGATGGAATTAACTCTTCAGTTAAAACTTTCACCATATCAGTAACACCATCAAATGATAATGCGCCAGTGATTACATCATCTTCAAGTGCAAGTTTTGATGAAAATGCAAATGGAACTGTTTTGGATATGAGCCATAGTGATGCAGATGATAGTAAACCTGGTATGGTACAATATTTTACATATTCTTTAGGTGGAACTGATGAAAGTTATTTTAATATAAACCCATCTACGGGTGTTATTACATTTAAATCTTCACCTGATTATGAAACTAAACAAAGTTATAGTATTACTGCAATGGTTTATGATGGAAAGAATTATAGTACATCTCAAAATATTACTATTTCTATCAATCATTTAAATGATGAAAAACCTTTAATAACATCAACAAACACTACTAGTGTAAATGAAAACTTTTCAGGGATTGCCCATACATTAACAAAAAGTGATGCTGATTTAGATGAATCTCAAACTTTTACTTATAGTATTTTTGGAGCTGATGCATCATATTTTACTTTAGATGCTTCAAGTGGTGAAATAAGATTTATATCTTCTCCTGATTATGAGTTTAAAAAATCTTATTCAATTTCAGCTAGGGTATATGATGGGGAGAATTATAGTGAGATACAAACAATAACTATTTCAATAAATCATTTAAATGATGAAAAACCATCAATGCATATGGTTTACCCTTCTATTTATGAAAATAAGATTTCCGTATCAAATGGTATGATGGTTATTGATAATGATGAAGATGAAAATCAAACATTTACTTTTAGTATTAGTGGTGGAAATGATGCTTCTAAATTTAATATGACTAGCGATGGTAATATAAGTTTTAAAACTGCCCCAGATTATGAAAACCCAACAGATAGTGATGGTGATAATACTTATGAAATGGGTATAACAGTAAATGATGGTGTAAATATAAGTAATGTACAGATATATTCTGTAACTATTATGCCAGTGAATGATAATGTACCTATTGTAACATCTTCTGATATAAATATTAGCGAAAATAATGTAAGTGTAACTGTAGTAACTAGCATAGATAATGATAAAGATCAAAATGATCAGGTATTTACTTATAGTATTGATGGGGGAGTGGATGCTTCTAAGTTTAGTATTACAAGTGATGGTAACTTATCTTTTAAGGTAGCTCCAGATTATGAAAGTCCAACAGATAGTGATAGTGACAATATATATGTAGTGGGTGTGAAAGTGAGTGATGGTGTTCATACAAGTAGTATAAAAACTTTAAATATAGGAGTTAGTCCTTTAAATGATATATCACCAGTAATCACTTCTTCAAATAGCACTAGCGTAAATGAAAACTTTTTAGGAACGGTTTTAAGTATTACAAGTAGTGATGCAGATCAAAATCAAAATGATCAATCCTTTACATATTCCATTTTTGGAACAGATGCTTCATTGTTTAATATTAATTCAAGTAGTGGAGCAATAAGCTTTAAAAATGCACCAGATTATGAACTTAGGCAAAATGCTTATTCTTTTAGTGTAAAAGTGAATGATGGAGTAAATGATAGTGAGGCTCAAAATATTACAGTAAGTGTAAATCATCTAAATGATGAGGCTCCTATCATTGCAGCTATAGAGGCAAAAACAATAGATGAAAATACAAGTACATCTACAGTTGTAGTAACTGTACAAAGTAGTGATTCTGATATTGATGAGGGTAGCGCAACTATAACATATAGTATGGCTGGAGATGATAGTTCTTTATTTAATATCAATTCAAGTACAGGTGATATCACTTTTAAATCTGTACCTGATTATGAAAATCCACAAGATAAAAATAAAAATAATATCTTTGATTTAACACTGCAAGCATCAGATGGAATAAATACTAGTAATACTGTAGCTTTACAAATTAAACTTAATAATATTTGGGATGTTCCTGATCCTAGTGCTTATACTGGTACTATCAAAGGTAGTGTAAATGATGGAAATATAATAGCAAATGCATTAATTGTTCTTCAAGATAAAAATAAAAACCTTTATAAAGGTTTTTCAGATTCATCAGGAAATTATAGTTTTTCACTTAGTTCAAACTTTGTAGGACCATTTATCCTAAAAGCTTATTTACCAACAGGAGAGGTCTTATACTCTTATAATGATGGTACAAAAGAGGTAACAAATATCACCCCTATAACTACACTTATAGTTTCAAAGTTTGTGGTAAACCTTGGAATAAAAATGGATCAATTATTTACAGATTTTAGTACCCATTATACAAATAGTGGCACAAATTTTGCATCATATTTTACAAACTCATATAATAGTGTAGCTGGGTATTTTTCATCTTATCTTTTCCAAAATAATTTGACAAGTTTTAATCATGTTTATAATACCTTTTATCCTTATGGTTTTGATTATGATCAACTTTTAAATAAAGTTGATATGTCAATCTCAGGTGAGATGATAACAATTAGAGATGGAGATAATGTATATTCTTCCTCTTCAAGTGTTGAAGCAGCAGCTTCTACAACAATACCAGTTTCAGGTACTGTAAGGGATAAAGCAGGCTCACTTGTGGCAAATGCAAGTGTAGTAGCCACATATGGTGGACAAGATTATTCTGTAAATACAGATAGTAATGGAGCATATACTTTAAATATACCAAAATATACAGATTTTGATTTAAATATAAGTTATTCAGGGGAATCAATATCTTATGTAAATCTTTCAACTTTTGATACAAATGAAACTACAATATCTAGTGTAACTCTAGCTGAGGTACAATTTGTAGATACAAGTGATACAAATGAAAAATCAGTAAGTGGATATCTTGTAAATACAAAAGATAATTCTTTAGCTATATCTGAAGCAAATGTAAAAATTAGGGCTGGATATAATAATCAAACAGGAACTATAAAAACCACTACAAAAACTGGAAGTGATGGGAAATATAATTTAAATCTTTTAAATGGTAACTATACTTTTGAATACTCAAAAGATAAATATACCACAAAGTATCTCTCAGTACTTGTAAATAGCACAAAGATAGTTGAGCAACAAAACATAGCACTAATAAGTGATGTTGCAGGTATTTCAACGGTTAGTGTTGATCTTATGGATAGTAGTGATAGTGGAAGTTCAAACAGTGACAATATCACAAATGATACTACACCAACACTAAGTGCAGATGAAAATGCAACTCTTCTTGTAAGAGTAAGTTCAACTGCTTCAACAGTACAAGAGATAAATATGACTGCATCAAACAATTATACGGTTACTCTAAATACTTTAAGTGATGGGGAGTATAGCGTTGTGGGAGTGGACTCTTTAGGAAATGCTACAGGTTTTAATCTTTTAAATTTCACAATCGATTCTACTATTGCAAAACCTACTATTAATCTTCATTCTAATAGTGATAGTGGAAGTTCAAATACTGATAATATCACAAATGATTCTACTCCATATATTTATACAAATAGTGAAGTAGGTTCAACAATAGTTATAAAAGATGGAAGTACTATTTTAAGTTTAAATGATAATAGTGCAGATTCAAGTGGAGATGTTTATAATACTTTAGCTAAATTAGGTGATGGAAATCACTCTTTATCTGTAACAGCTACAGACATAGCAGGTAATAGTGCCACATCTGATACCTTAATGATAGAGATTGATACCGTAGGTGCACCAGTAACAGTGATAGATATGGTAGCAGGTAGTGATAGCGGCTCATCAAATAGTGATAACTATACAAATGATACTACCCCAACATTTACTGCAGACCAAAATGTAACTTTAAAAGTAAAACCTATTGGTAATGAGGAAGTAATACAGAGTATATATGCTAGTTATTTAAATAATTATACAGTTACTTTAAATGCCATTTCTAGTGATGGTGAATATGTTATTTTTAGTGGTGATTTTGATAAGAATGAAGATTTAGCTGGTAACCCTTTAAATGTAAGTTATTTAAGATTTACAATTGATACTGTGGCAATGACACCTACTTTATCTTTATATAATGATAGTGGTACTTCAATCTCTGATAAAATTACTAATGATTATAGATTATCATATTCTAAAGAGTCTGAGTCTGATCTTTATATTATTGAGGGAATAGTATCCTTAGATTATAATTATATTTATAGTTATATAACCCTTAATGGGGAGTTGTCAGATGGTAACCATACCATTTATGCAAGCTCAACGGATAAAGCAGGAAATACAGCAAGGTCAAGTGATCTAAATATTACAGTAGATACTGTAGGTGTTGAAACTGCAACTATCTCCATAGAAGTGGATAGTGATAAAGGATATTCAAGTTCAAATAAAATCACAAATGATACTACTCCAACAGTTATATTGGATAAAAATCAAACTGTAAGGGTATATAATGGTTCAAGTTTAGTTCAAGAACATAATGTAAGTAAAGTAAGTGATGCAAGATATAGTGTAACTCTAGATACATTAACAAATGGGATTAATTATAAGATTGAGACGGGACAAAGTGGTACAGACACAGCAGGTAACTCCTTAGGACTTAGTTATATCTACTTAGAGATTGATACAAGTATTGTGGTTCCTACTCTTAGTTTATATACTACTGATAGTGGGGAATCTAGCAGTGATAATATCACAAATGATACTACTCCACAGCTTAGAATTATAGGGGAGAGATATAATAATGGATATACCTCTTATACTCTTTATAGAACTGAAAATAATGAGACAAATACTTCCATAGCTAGTGGTAATTTAAACTCTTCTGGTTATGCATATATTGATATTGCCACTTTAGCTGATGGTAATTATACTTATTTTGTAAATACTGTAGATAGTGCTGAAAACAATATTTCATCAAGTCCATTAATCCTACAGATTGATACAAAAGGGGAAGATAAATATAGTATTGATTTAAATGGTTCAAAAATAGCGTTAATAGATAGCTTAGATTATATTTTAGCTGAGAGTTTAGAATTATCAAATAGATATATATTTGATTATGCTTATCTAAGTAGTAGTCGTTGGACATATGGAGATCCTACTTCTACTAATAGACTTTATTTATCATATGGTAATTATTTATATATAGATGATTCTTTAAAATATATTTGGAATAATACAAATAGTTCTACCCAAGAAGTAGCTCAATGGGGTAAATATACAGTTAGGACAAATGAATCTGCGAATATTCTCTTAATTGAAGATATAAATGCTAATAAATTTAAAATTTCTGGGAGAACATATGCTAATGATGGAGGATATGGAGAGTTAAATAGTAGTATTAGTGGTTTTAAAATATATTATCACCAAAAATATGAAGCATCACAAGACCCTAGTGCAAATCATATAGTTATAACAAACTCTAAAAATAGTACATTTTCAGGGTATTCTTCTTATACGGGGACTTACTCTTTAGAATTGAGTAATATAGATGAAGGTTCTTTTGTATTTTATATTTTATTGGGTGGTGCAGATGGAACATATTATTCAAAAGCACAACTTCAAGAATTTGCAACAATGCTTGAGAAATCTTTAGTGTATATGACAGCAGATAGTAGTCCAGATATTTTTACAGATAGAAATACTACTTTAACTTTAAAAGATGATAATAATAACACTTTAGAAACACTTGTTACAAGCTTAAAAGATGGTAATTTTACAGCTACTACTTCAACTTTAAGTAATGGAACTTATTTTGTAGAAACAGGAAATGAAGGAACAGATTTAGCGGGGAATATTTTAAGTTATAGTTATAAGAATATTATAATTGATACAAATAGTTCTAAGCCTACGATAAATCTAAGTACTAGCAGTGATACTGGTAGTAGTGATAGTGATAATATCACTAAAGATGTAAACATCACAATAACAGGTATTACTCAATTAGGGAAAAAAATAGATATAGTTGAAGCAAATGGAACTATTTTAGGGAAAGGTTTAGTTGATAGTGATGGGACCTATAGTGTTATTTTAAGAAATTTAAATGATGGAAATTATACTTTACATGCAATATCAACAGATAGTGCTAAAAATACACTTAGTTCAGATACTCTAGAGCTTCAAATTGATACTTATGGAGATACAACTATCTCTTTATCTTTAGATAGTTCAAGTGATAGTGGTACAAGTGGTAATAATATTACAAATGATACTACTCCCACAATAAATACGGATAGATACTCTACTATAAAAATTAAAGATATAAATGGGACTTTAGTTCAAGAGCTAAATACATCAAATAATAGTGTTACATTAAGTACTTTATCTGATGGTTTTTATTTTGTACATGGTGGTGATGATGCATATGATATTGCAGGTAATTATCTAAGTGGAAATAAAATAATGATTCAAATAGATACTACAGCTCCTAGTTTTACATCCCCTGCTTCTCTTGAAAATAATTCCACAGTTACTTCTAGTAGTTTACATGTATATAATAGTGCTACAAATGATGCTAGTAGTGTAACTTATACCTTGAGCGGTACAGATGCATCATCTTTTAGTATTGATGAAACTACAGGTATTATCACCTTATCTGATATAGAAAATAGTGGACAAACATATAATCTAACAGTAACAGCAACAGATGCAAGTGGAAATAGTAAAAGCCAAAATATTACTGTAACACCACAAAAAATAACACCTACAAATACTACAAAATTTCTACCTTCTGATATAACAACATATGATTATTTTGGTAAATCTCTTGCAACCAGTGGAGATTATTTTGTTATAGGAAAAGAGAATAAAGGGACATATCTATTTAAAAAACAAAGTAATGGTAGTGTAAAAGAACTGGCTAAACTCTCTGGGATAGATAATGATTATGTAGAATCTGTAGCCATAGATGGAAATTATATAGTTGTAGGAGCAGTTGATAATGATAAAGCATATTTATTTAAAATAAATAGTGATGATAATATCACTAAACTTACAGATTTAAGTATCGATAACCCATCTACTTTTGGTAATTCTGTAGCTATAGATGGAGATTATATAGTTGTAGGAGATAAAAAGAAGAATGAATCAGGTATAGCATATTTATTTAAAATAAATAGTGATGATAATATTACTCAAAATGCTATTATCTCACCTGATGATGGTCAATACGCAGATTATTTTGCTCACTCCTTAGATATAAGTGGAGAGTATATAGTTGTAGGAGCACATGGAGAAGATAATATAGGTTCAGGTGCTGCCTATGTATATAAAATAAATAGTGATACTAATTTAACTCAAATTAGCAAAATTACTAGTTCAAATGGTTATATTTTTGCTTTGGATGTTGCAATAGATAATAAAACTATTGTAGTAGGAAACTATGGAAAAGATGAAGTATATGTATATAAAATAGCAAGTGATGATACTATCACTCAAGTAGCTAAACTTACAGCTGGTGATCCAGTTTTTGATTATTTTTTTGGATATACTGTAGATATATCTGGGGATTATATAGTGGTAGGTGATTATAGATCTTATGATAATAGTTATGGTTATACTAAAAATACTTATAACTATGGAGCAATATATCTATATAAAATAGATAATGAAGATGGAATTACTCAAATGAAAAAAATCCATGCTTTTGATCCAGCAGATGAGGACTATTTTGGATATTCCTTTGCAATAGATAATGGAAATATTATAGTGGGAGCATATGAAAAAGATGGTTTAGGTACAAACTATGGAGCAGCATATTTAATAGATATTTTTGCAGATAAACCATATATCTTAAGTCCACAGAATTCTGTGGAAATAAAAGAATCATCTTCTCAGATAAGTTATACAATACCTAGTGTAGTTAATATTGATAACTCAGATATTACTTATTCTTTAAGTGGTGTTGATAGTGCATTATTTACTTTAAATAATAATCTTATTCAAAGTATAAATGTATTGAATTATGAATCACCAACAGATAATAATAGTGATAATATCTATGAGATTATAATAAATATTTCAGATACAAAAAATAGAACAAATAGTTATGATTTAAATATTTCCATTAGTGATGAAAAATATTTAAAAATGGCAAAAGTAAAAGCAAGTGATGCAGATAGGGATGATAACTTTGGAGGTGCGATTGCAAGTGATGGAAATTATACTATTGTAGGTGCATATCAAGAACGTGCAAATGGAGAATATAGAGCAGGATCAGTCTATCTTCTAAAAAAAGGGACAGATGGCATTTTAAAACAAGTGGATAAATTTACTCCATCAAATGTTTCTGCCTCTGATTATTTTGGATATTCTGTAGATATCTCAGGTAATTATGTAGTGGTGGGAGCATATGGAGATGATACCAATGGTTCTAACTCTGGAGCTGCTTATCTTTTACAAATAGATAAATCTACTGATACTTTATCTCAAGTTGGAGATAAACTTTTAGGTTCTTCAAATACTACATATGATAAATCTGGAATTGATGTTGCTATAGATGGAGATTATATAGTTGTTGGAGCAAAATATGATGATTCTAGTTCTTCAGATGGTGGAGCAGCTTATCTCTTTAAGCGTAGTGGTAGTATTGTAAGTGAGCTAGCAAAACTTACTGGAACAAATATTATTCCAAACAATTATTTTGGAGGATCAGTAGATATTAGTGGGGATTATATAATTATTGGAGCAGAGTCAAATAATGTTAGTACTTCTTATGATTCTGCATATTTATTTAAAAGAAATAGTGATAATAATATCTCTAAGATTAAAAAGTTAACAGATACAAGCTATTATAACTTTGGACATGATGTAGCTATAGATGGGAATTATTTTGTGGTTACAAATTATAAAAATGATAGAGCTTCCTTATTTAAAATAGTTGGTGATAACAATATCTCTAAATTAACAGATCTTACTGATACCTCTGGTACTTTTGGATATTCTGTGGATATTGATAATTCAAAGATAATTATTGGAGATGGAACTAAATATAGTGCAACAATATTTACAATAAATAGTGATACAAATATCACAAAAACTACAAGCTTTAGTTCTTCAGGAGATAGATTTGGATTTACTGTAGCAACAAGTGGGGATGAGATTGTAATTGGTGCTATGTATGATTCTGAGACTCAAAGTAGTTCAGGTGCAATCTACCAATATAAATTAGATTCCAACTAATTACCATAAAAAGAAGTTAGAATTTTCTAACTTCTTTATTCTTTCATTTTAAATCCTTCACTTTTTATAACATTTGTGCTAAAATTCCTTTATGCAAGAGATAGTACACCTAGAGAAACAAATCGATAAAATCGGACATGATTATGAGCTTTTAAAGTTTGAAAACGATGCTTTGCGTGCAAAGATAGAAGAGCTTAAAGAGAAAAATGAAAGATTAGAGAGAAAAAATCAAGATATGCTTTTAGAAATAGATAGGGTACTAAGCGCTTCAACTAAGGTTTTCAATGGATAATACTGTAACTTTTCATATTCAAAATGAGGCTTATACTATAAATCTTGGGGATGATAGGGATGCTTCACTTTTAAAGCAAGAGATTTTAAAGTTTTTAAGTGATGATATGAATATAGGTACAAAAGATCTTCTTACAGCTTATATTAGAAAATCTCAAGAATTATTAGCTTATAAAAAAGAGATATCAAGACTTTCACAAAAACTCCCAGATGTTGACTAAAAGAGCATTTTCTGTTTTAGAGATAGTTTTTGCTGTACTAATCATAGCTATCATAGCAAGTATAGCCATACCAAAACTACTAAATAATAAACTTCAAACAAATATAGTAAAAACAAAAGGTGATATAGCTCTAATAAGAAAAGCTATAAAAGAGGATTTTAACACTCAAATTATGAAACAAAATTCAAATGAATATATTGAAAAACTAGATAATGCTATAGTTGATAAGAGTGGAGTGGAACTTTTTACTGGAGTAGAATCAAGAAGTTTATTGGAATATCCATTTTATTCCACAAGCTCAAGTGAAAATGAGAGTGGTAAATGGATAAAATTCTCCGATAGTAAATATGAGATTATTTTGGATAGTGATATAAAAGTAGAGTTTATTTATGATAATAGTGATGGAAGTTTTGAGTGTGATAAGGATGAAGAGTATTGTATGGAGTTGATGCAATAATTTTTTTATAATTTTTGTCCTTTTAGTGGTTATTTGATTAACCACCATAAACTCCTATATTTAGGTTCTTATTAAGGATATGACCATATAAATAGATAAATATTAAAATTTATTTTAAATGGTTTTAAGTGGTTGTAAAAGTATTCAAGGTGTATAAAAAGGTGTACATGTTAAAATTGGTTATTAGATTTATACACTTGGAGTTTTTATGGATGAAATAAAAGAAAGTGAATTAAGAGGTATCTCAGAAAAAACTATGGTAGATGGGAGTACATCTATTATGGTAAGGTTTAAATATAGAGGAAGAACTTACTCTGTTAAAAATTTCACTAAAATATTTAAATGTAATACAAGAGAATCTGCAGCAGTAAAACTTAGAGAAGTAAAAAAACTGATAGATGCAGGGAAAGATCCTTTTGGAAAGTTTTATGAAAATTTTGAAGATTTATTTATGGAAAAAGCAAAAATAAACCTAAAAAATGGAACATGGAAAGAAACTACATATAATAGTAGAATGTATTATTATAAAAACCATATAAAAAAACCTCTTGGAAACAAGTCAATTGAAAATATTACTTATAATGATGTGGATAAAATATTAAAAAAGTTTGGTTCATCTCAAGGAGCATTAAAAAACCAACTATTTGATTTGTTAAAACCAGTTTTTAGAGAAGAATTTAATAAGGGGCATTTAGAATTCAATTTAATGGATAGGTTTTTGAGAAAAAGATATCCTGTTCAAAAAGAAGAATTAGCAAAAAGGTCTCATACAAAACATGTAGATATGGTTAGACAACTATACCAAGCAATTGCTTTATTTGATTCATGTTTAACAAAATATATAGAACAATATAGAACTTTTTTTTATTTAATTCTTATGACTGCTCATCGTTCAGGTGAATTATGTGATTTGACAAAAGAACATTGTAATATTGAAAAAAAGATAATTACTGCAACACCAGAAATTACTAAAACAGATGAAACATATATTTATCCACTCCCTGAAGAATGTATTGAATACATAAAAAATCATGAAGGTGGAAAACTATTTAATTTTAATAAAGCTACAAGTGCAGGAAGGGCATTTAAAAAGTTAGTAGAATTAGCGGATATAGAAGTAGTTATAAATCAAAATATTTCTCTCCATGATACAAGAAAACTAATGATGTCTGTAATGATAAATAATTTAGGAATTGATAGTAGAATAGCTGATTTTTGTTTAGAACATAAACAAACAGGAGTTATAAAGCATTATATAGAAATGGATTATGAACTAAAAGAAAATGCTTTTTTTAGGTATTGGGATTGCCTAAGAGGTACAATGTCAAAAGAGGTTGAAGAAAAAAAGGAAATAGCAAATACAAATGTTGCAAGTGATTCAAATATTGATAAAATTAAAGATTTAATTCAAATGCTAAAAGAGGGGTATCTTACAAAAGAAGAATTTGAGATTGAAAAAAAGAAGTTAATAAAAGTTTGATATTTTGCTATGCCATTAACATTACACATTAAGAAACAAGAGTCTCCTCTTGTCCTTGATAGTCTATTGTATTTGACTGGTGGTGTTGGGTATTCATAAAAAGAATATTTCTCATAAGTTCTTTCATAACAGATACAGAAATAGTATTTCCCATAATATGAGTTACTAGACCATAATTATCTGGAAATACAAACTTATCACTAAAAGCTTGTAATCTTACCATTTCTAATGGAGTGATTACTCTAACTCTTTCATCAATAAATATTTTTACTGGATTTTTAGTAGTTAAGCAAGGAGAAACATCAGTAAAATATACACTTCTTGAACTTCTGTGATTTGACCTTTCTCCATTTTTCTTTAATTGTTCACCATAAAGATAAAGTTGTTTAGGGTTCTCAGGTTTTGGATCATTATATGCAATAAATTCTCTATGATCTAGAAAATATTTTTCATCAACATTTTTTTCAAGTAAATCTGACATAAAAGTAGTTAATTCTTGTTTTTGAGGATATTTAAAACCTAAATCTAAATCCTTTTTTATCATTACTAAAAAGAACCTTCTTCTATTTTGAGGTGTATTGAAATCTTTTGTATTCAATATCTCCATATAGATATTATAGTCACTAAAATCACTTATTAAAATATCTTCAACTATTTTTAGAGTTCTTCCTATTTCTAGGTTAGGATTGAATTTTGATTTATAAACATATTTGTTTTTTTGAGATTCTAGTAATTCCCAATTTTCTTCTTCTAGTTGTTCTTTTGTAGGTATATAGTTTAATTCTTTTTTATTACCATTTTCATCTTTTATAAGTGAGTAATGTTTCCCTGAACTTGTTATTGTTCCTACATTTTCATTGATGATTTTATCTGGATTTAATTTCCTTGCTTGGATAAGTGCATCTATGTATAATTGTCCTCTTTGACTTTCTAGTCCTCTTCTTTTGCCTGAAGCAATGGAAAACTCTTGACAAGGGCAAGACAAGATTAAAAGGTTAAGTTTTATCTTTTCAACTCTACTCCAATCAACCTCATAGAAGTCTTTAAAATAGTTCTCACTTTTGAAATTCATTTTATAAACATCAGAAACTTTATCATCCCATTCACACATAAATAAGTTTCTATGATTGCTTTCATTGAATCCTAATTGTCTAAGTGCTTCTTCACTAGCTCCGCACCCTGAGCAAATAGTTCCAGAAGTGATTTTTTTATCATTAATTATATTTTTAAGGTCTAAGTTGTTATTTACTGGTATAGAACTAGCTTTTATATTTGATTGAGTTTTTTTATTAACTTTGTAAGCTAAAATTTCAAGTTTTGATTTAGAAGATTTTTTATTTGAAACATTTGCACTTCTTGAGAAGTTAATATATCCATCAAATGAGTTAATAAAACCATCATCATGATTATTTGAATACATTACATATTTATATTTTGAACATTTATCAATCATTTTTAAATGAGTATCTATATTTTGAAAAGAGTTTTTGTTTTTCTTTTTTCCTTCTCTTGATTGAGAATACTGAATTTTTGTATTTATATATGGAGGATCAAGATATATAAAAGTATCATGGTCATTGTATTTATTGATTAGCTCATCAACATCAAGATTTTCAAACTCTACATTATGTGTATTAAAAAAATCACTTAGTTTAAATATTGATTCTTTTGTTTTTTCAAGGTCAAGTTTTAGAGTTGACCAATTGAATGCTATATTCATGTTTCCTTTTTTATTTTCATTATAAAGGCCATTAAAGTTATGGTTCATTACAAATAACCAAGAAGCGGCATTTGTATAGTCAAAGTCATTGTTGTTTAAAATAGTTCTAATGTATTTATAGAACTTTGGAAGTTCTGTTATCTCATCTCTTTTATCTTTTGGATAAAGTCTCAGTTCTTTTGTTTTTGTTGGTTTAAGTGAGTGGAATTTTTTCTCAATCATCTCAAATGAAAGATAAACTAGTTCAGGGTTTTCCTTGATTTGTTTGTAGAAGTTAATTAGTTTTGGGTTAAGATCATTGATAACAATTTTATCTGCTTGGATAAGCTCAATATTATGAAATAATGAAGCAAGTGAACCTGCAAATGCTTCAATATAAACTTTAACTTTTTTTACTCCCATTTTGTTAATAACATTATGGAATTGTTGTTTGAAACTATATTTACTTCCTGCATAAGAGAAAAGTTTTAAGTTTGTGAATTTACAAGTGAATGTAGTCTGAGTTGAAGTTGTTGTGTTGTTTGAAATAGTTTTCATTATATACTCCTTTAAATCGGTGAATGAAAAAAAGGTGGTATAAAACTTAGGGGAAGTATCTATGCGGGTCATAGATTGAAACTGGGTTCCATCTTATACACTGGGAAAAATCTTCCCAACTGTACGGAGTGTGAGTTGTAATAACTCAATAAACAACTAAAAAAGTTGTCTATTGAACTATCAATTAGTTAAGTTTTGACAAGTATCAAAACACTTCTCTCAAAGTGAAATTTGATACAGTTATCTCCATTTGTCAGATGTGATAACTAAGTTTTTAAAGTACATGAGGAGTTCACCTCTACCCATTTGGGTACATTATTTCAAACACTTTTTGGAATCCAGTTCCTATCTCAGGTTTGTCATCATCATCTTTGAGAAGATGTTTGAAATCAAAAAATAGTTAATTAACCTCCTTTAACTGTGTAATTAAACAATAAAGAAATTTTCTCATTAGCTTAATTTAGGCTGAATGTTAAGAGTCTGAAAGGCTCATTGAAATATATTTTTAGTAGAATATTTGGTATGAAAAAAAGACTTATACCACCAAGAAAAAAAAGAGCTAGTAGATCTAGAAATATAAAAAAGAAACTTATCCTTAATAGTAAGAGGGATGGGGATTTAAATATTGAAGAGTTAGATTTCTCAGAATTATTAAAAACAGTTAGATTAGAGAATATTCAAAATAAAATAGACTTATTTAAAGATAAACAGTTTGTAGAATTTATTCAAAATGTTTATAAAGTTGAACCTATTATTGATAAACATATTATGAATCCTTTACTTTTTTTTACACATGACCATAGAGGTAAGAAGGTTGTTTGTAATACTAAAGCAGAAATATCTTACAAAGAGCCAAAGAAAAAATATGATAGTTCAGATAAAGGTTATTACTTAGATTATGAAGATATGGATATTATAACAGCAGGTTCAAATGAATTGAATATAGTTGATAAATTGAGGGTTGTAGTATTTGAAATTAAGAGAGATTATCTAGTAGAAAATATATATTTTGTAGTTTTTATCGTAAATGATAGAGAGTATTTGCTAGATTATATCTATATATTAGAGCAAAAAGAAGAAGGACATCTAATTTTAGAATTAGGATTAAAAGTCCCATATTATAATGAACGTCCCAATTTAAGTATAGTATTGGAGTTCTTCGATTTAGATACTTTTGGATTAGTAGATTTTTTTTATGATATTGATGACTTATTATTTAATATGAATAGTATTTTAGAGAAGGAAAATATTCACCTTGAAGATAAGATTTTTTCAAAAGAACAATATGAAAAATATTTAAATATTGATGATATTCAGTTTATTAAAAAGTTTTCAAAAATTATTAGTGAAGGAGTTAAGTATAAGGCTTTTTAGACCTCTTTAAAAAACTCACATAAATCAACTTCAAAAAATACTGATAGTTGGTATAAGTGAGTTAAATTAAATTTTTTATCAGATTTTTCTCTTTCCGCATTCACTATAAATGAACTATTTTTAAATCCTAACGCTAAACTAACTTCTAACTGAGAATATCTTTTTTCTAATCTAATTCTTTTTACATTTTGTGAAACTATATTGTGAAATTTTATTATATCTTCTTCTGTAAGTGCTGATAACATAGTTCCTTCTTTCATCTTTTAATTTATAAATGAATATTACCAGTAGGTATGAAAAAACAATAATACCTTGTGGAAATATTTATATTACCTATGGGTATTAATAATTTTCTAGGGTATTATTGGTTAGAATTTATAAATCACAATTTGAAGGAATTTTTAATGAAGAGAAAAGTTTTAAATATAACTTTAAGTATTACTACAGCAACTTTATTGTTTACAGGTTGTGCAGGTGGAGATAGTCCAACATTTGATATTTCAAAACTAGCAGAAAAAAGTTTCAATGTAGTAAATAATAGTGAAACTGGTAGAAAAAATATGAATGAACTAAAAAAAGAAGTTCAGGAAGATTATTATAACTTTGAAAATGTTAGTGAAGAAAATAAGATTCTATTAAAAATGCAACCTAAATTAGCAAAAAATTCACCTGATATGAAATCAGTTGAAAAATATGTTGGTAAAGATGATGAATCACAATATTACTACAATCTAATCAATAACTTTTTATATGCTGAAATCTCAGCGAAAATTGAATCTAAAAGAATATCTAAAAAAGAAGCTGTTGATTCTGTTTTAAATACTATGGATATTCCAATGGGTATGACAAAAGAACAAATGAGACCAATGATTGAAAACTCACCAGAAGTTGCAAAAATGACAAGTAAAACAACTGAATCAAAAGTTTTAAAACAACTTCCAAAAGGTGCATCATTTGGAAAAATTAATAAAGCTGGAAATACTTCTACTATTGTTATAACAGGTAAAGAGAAAAATGATATTAAAGTAAAAACAAAAATGAATGGAGAATCTGGTCCATCAATCCTAATTGCTTATGAAGTAAATACAAAAGATGAAGCATATAATAAACTATGGGAATTATCAGATAAATTACATCAATTCCTTTCAAAAGATGAGAATTGGGGATATACAAATGAAGAAACACTTCATGCAGCTTCAAGACATAGACTTTCAGACCCTAAGTTAATGAAACAACATGAAGAGATTGTATTTGGTCTAAAAGAGGATATCAAAAAAGATATGGAAGATGGAAAACCTGAATTTATGATTGCATCTAAAAGAAAAACTCTTAAAAAACAAGAAGAATCTATGAGTAAAGAGATTCTAAATAAAAAATATATGAAAGGTAATTTCAAATACTACTGGGAAAGTAAGCATGTTATGAAACCATTAGGGATGGAGATTAAATTAGGTGCTCAAAAAGTAGGTTCTAAATATCAAGTATCTTTCTTAATGGATAAAGTGGTTAAAGAGATAAACTTCAAATAAAAACAGTATTGAAAAGAAAAGGGAAAATATGAAAAAACAATTATTAGGTCTAGCAGTTGCAGGTGTTTTATTAACTGGTTGTGGTAGTGCTAAAATTAGTGATTATCAACCACAAACTATTGAAAAACCAAAAATGATTAAAGAATCAAAAGATACTAAGGTGTATTTTTTACCATTTAATTTAATAGATAAATATGGTAAATTTTCAAATTTAAGTGAAAAAAGAAAAAAACAATTAGGGGAACAAGTTTCTTATGCTATGAGTGATTTTTTAGTAAATGAAAAATATAATGGTGTTGAAGTTGAATTATTGAAAGATATTGAACCAATGGAAGTATTTAGTAATAAAAACTATAAAGATGCTGATTATGTAATTATTGGAGATATATGTAAATTTGAAGCTACTACAAAAGATACAATAGGACAACTATATACATATTCAAAAGATGGTTTAGTATCTGAAAATATTTGGTCAAGAAAAGTACCAGCAGTACATAGAAATCAAATAGATATTAATGTTCATTTAGTAGAAAATGCTTATGCTGATATTAAATATCCTCTAAATAATATTGTTAGTAAAAAAGCATATATTACAGAAGTGAGAAAAAAAGATGATAAAACTATTATCAAAGTTAATTCATCTATGTATAAAAGAGCAGATGTAAAAATATACTCTTATGAAAATGGTAAAGAAGTTGTTATTGGTGAAGGTGATGTAATGAAAACATCTAAAAAAGACAATATAACATGGATTAAAGTTGAAAACCTAAATAAACCTATCAAAGGTGGATATTATGTTAAAGAGTTCAATGAGGGTATTTATCATACTGATAGAGCAAAAGAAGTAAGAAGTAGAGGTGTTAATACATACTGTAAATAATAAGTAGATATTTTTATATCTACTTAGCCCAAAACCCGATATAATTTAAATAAAAATGTTGGTACTAAAATGAAACATATAACTAAAATATCTCTTTTATTTCTAATAATCCTTTTTACTGGTTGTTCTCAAAAAATAACTCTAAAAACACTTATTCCAGCTTCAATTGATGATAAAGATATAAAAAATGTATCTATTGAAAATTTTAAAAATGATACAGTATCTTTAAAAGATAATATCTCTTCACAAATGAACAATATCACTTTCAATAACAATAAATATTTCAATATAGTTAATAGAAAAGATACAGATAAAATACTAAATGAACAAAAACTTCAAGACTCTGGATTAGTAAATAATACAGATGATAAATATTATGGACTAAGTGATATAAACTCAATTATATCAGGTTCAATAAACTCTAAAAAATATGAAAAGAACCAATATTATGAAACAAGAACAGATTATGATAAATGTTTAAGACACTCCAAGGATAAAAAGGTATGTGAAAAATATTATGAGTATAAAGTATCTTGTCAAAGTCATATATATTCATTAAATTCAAATATCAATATTACAAGAGTTAGTAATGCAGATATTATATTCTCTAAAACATTTAATGTATCAACTATACAAGATAAATGTAATGATGAGAATATAAGATTGATTTCAAATAGTTCTGTATTTAATATGCTTTCAAAAGATATATCTAAACAATTTGTTGTATTGATAGCTCCAAGCTATAAAAACATCACTTTGGAGTTAATTGATGATGAGGATATAGATTATACAGATAAACAGTCTAAACTACTTGAAAATGCTTTAAAACTAATAGAACTAAATGATATTCAATCAGCTAATAAAATATTACAACAATTAGTGAATCTAACTAAATATCAAAGTTCAACAGCTCTATATAATCTAGCAATCACATATGAGTATTTAAATCAATATGAAAATGCAAATAACACCTATCAAAAAGCAAAAAATATCACAATTCAAAATGATATGAATGAACTTATAATATACTCAGCTAATAGGATTAAAAAGGTTATTGAAAATAGGGATAAGGCTATAAAACAAATAATAGATTAAAAACTACAGAAATAATTTGATAAAATAAAAAGTAGGAGTGATGAATGGATAATAAAATAAGTGAAATAGCATTAGAGATAATTAGAACTCAAAGAGCTATGAGTATGAAAATACCAAATGAAAATGAAGAATATAAAGTTAATAGTAAAGATTTTTGGTTTAATTTTGAAAATGAAATATTTTTTGATTCTGATCATTTTTGTAGAACTATTAAATATATGATTAGAGTATCAAACAGAATAATTAAGAATGAAAAAGTAGATGAAGCTTTAAAAATGCAAGAAGAACTTTTGGATAAAGTAATAAAAGAACAATATGATTATATACTCAAAGATAACGATTTAGAAGTTGAATTTAATATTGATGAATTATCATTTATAAAAGATTTAAATGGAATAGAAAATACAAAAAGCTATAATCTAAATTATTTGGAACTTCAGATTAGATAAAGTATAAGCAAATTATAAGTTGGTGAGTTTTGAATACATTTTGTTAAGGCTTTTATCTGGGTAAAGATAGAGGCTTTGGAGGAAAAATAGTTGGGATAATTAAGATATTTTTGAGTAATTTTAATTGTTTAAAGAAATTAATTTTTATCATCAATATTTGCATTTAAAACACATTTCCCATCAATTCTCATTTCTATTCTTTTTTTACATCGCTTAAGTTCATCTTCCATAAATATACTAGGAATTTGAGTAATAGTTTTTTGAATGTAATTATGAAATTTATTGTTGTTTTCTAAGTAATAGTAATATGACCAACGACCTTCTTTCATTTCAGAAATGAGACCCACTTGTTTTAGTATTTTTAGATGCTTTGATACGTTATATTGATTTAAATTTAATACATCTTTTATCTCAGATACACTAACTTTTAAATCAACTGTAAATAATAACCACATAATTTTTAATCTTGTGGGATCTGATAGAGCTTTAAAGATATCTGTATATTCTTCAAAAGTAATTATTTCACAGTTTTTCATAAAGTATAACCTTTGTTTTTATGTGCGTATACTTGCATATAATGATAATGCAAGTATACAATATTATTTTATATAACAGTTTAATGGGATTTGAATAACCCTTAGAAAAGCATAAATACAATACCACCAAGAGTTGCAATTGTTAAAATTGTTAATGTAAAGGCAAGTAAACCTTTAGGTTTTAACATAGATGATAGTAAGGCAAGTTCTGGAATACTTGCACCTGTTCCACCAATTAATAATGCAATTGCTGCACCCATACTCATACCTTTAGCTAATAAAGTACTAAGAAGTGGAATAACCATTTCAATTCTTAAATATAAAGGTACACCAATACCTGCTGCTAATGGAATTGCATACCATGCATCACCACCAACATACTCCTCTACAAGGCTAGGTGGAACATAAGCAAGAGCTACACCACTAATAAACGCACCTAAAATAGCATATGGAACTATTCTTTTAAATAATGCAAGAGCAAATCTAAATGCTCCTCTAGCTTTTGCTTTATGATCATTGCAATCTGATGATGGAGCTGAACATGAACTTGCTGGAGTACTTGTTCCAGAACAACTTTGATTTACATTATTTGTTGAACATGAATCAACTTGATTAGACTCTACAGAACAACATTGAGAAACATTACTTTCTGAGCTAGTTGAACAAGAACTTACAGGGGAATTTTCTGAACAACTTTGAGCTGGACTACTTGCAGAACAAGTTGGGGCTTGAACTTCTCTTCCATTAATTTCTTCTAAACTTCTTACTTGGTGTCTAACTCTACTTCTACCAACAGTAAGACCTGCAATTACTGCACTTAAAAATGTCCATAAGAAATAAAATACTGCGATATCAAATCCAAATGTAGCGAAAATTATACCAACTACTACAAAGTTAGATAGAGGTGCAGCAATAAGAAATGGTAAAACTGTTGAGAAAGGGGCAGACATTTCAATCATACCCATAGCAACAGGAACCATTGATGCACTACAAAATGGAGTTAATACTCCCAACCCTGCACCCATGAATGCACCTTTAACTGTACCTTGCTCTTTTAATCTTTTTTGAAGTTTTTCCTGTGGAATATACTCTCTAACAAAACCTGTAATAACTGAAATAACTGCAATTATAAGAACTAATGCAATACCAACATGCAAAAATTCATCTAATGCAATTTGAAACTGTTCATTAAACATATGAACTCCTATATTATATGTTTGTATGCGCATAAAAGCATATAAATGAATATGATGGTTTTTATAAATCAAAATTAAATATATTCATATATGCGCATATTAGCATGTAATTCTATCAGTAATATATTTTTTTGTCAAGCAGATAACAAAAATTTGCAATATAATTAGAGTGATAGTATTAATTTTTATAAGGTATTTGTGTAATTAGTATTATAAATTCTATTAGACTGATATTTGATTTCTAATATTTTTCTCTTTATCTATTTCAAAATTTATAATAAATCAGTAGTTATTGTGTCTTTAAATTATAACTTTTAAAAAGATACATTACATCCTTATAAGTAAGCTGGTAAATCTCTCCATCTTTTATGGATATAACTTGATCATTATCTTCTACTAAATTATCAACTTTTTCAAGATATAAGATTTGATAGGCTTCATCAACTATATCTTCAATTTGAATATGTATTTGTTCTTCATTTGATTTTAAATATGAGTATTGAAATTTTAGAGTTTTCAATTTATAAAGAGCTTTTATCTTCTCTTTTAATACTGTAAATAAATTATCATCATTTTCAAGGTAAAGTTTTTTTCTTTGTTCCCAGATTTGTTGTTTCAATTCAAATTTATTTAACTCTACAATTTGCATATAATTATCTATAACTCTTTGTTTGTTCTGTGAGTTAATAAACCTTTTTAAAGCATTGAAAAATCCAGTTTTAGAGGTTTCATCTATTTTATCAATAAATAGTGATATTTGGGTTTGTAGGTGGTTGAAATCTCTATTGATATTATCTAAGTCCATATTGATTATATCTGTTATATTATCTACTCTTTTTTGATATTCAGTTTTTAGCGCTTCTTCATCTTCAATCTCTAAATCTAAGAACTCAATACCATCTAAGATAATCTCATCTTTTGTAAGGATAATATCTTCAACTTCTGATATTTTGTAAAGTTTTTTAAATGAACTTGTCAATTTAATAGGAGCTATAAAGTTCCATTGAATCTCATCTCCTTCAATCTCAATCTCTATATCATTAACAGTTATCTTATCTTCAAGTTCATTTAGTGAAGAATAGAAGTTAGATTTTTGAACTATTTTACTAACTTCTTTTTCTAAAATATTCTTATTATTAAACATACATCAACCTAGTAGATAATATAGTCTTTATTATCATAAGAATATTCATCTATATCCCCATTTATAACTAAATCACTTGCAATCTTATCTACATCAATGTAATACCTTAGAGAATCATTTATATCTCCAAACATACCCTCATCAAGCATCTCTTCCACATAATCATTGATATCACACTCAAAGTATGTAATATCTTCTATCATACTTGTATCTTTGATAAGTTGTTCAACACTATAACCTAATCCATCTATTGCATACTGAATTAACACAGGGTCATTATCTTCAAGTAGATTGTAATATTCATTATATGTTTCTATTGATGTAAAGGAACCAAGATATTTAATATCTTCTGTATCAACAACTTCAAATTCTTCTGGGGTTCCATATAATTTCTCTTTATCATAGATAGGTTGGATTTCTTCTTCAACCCATTTATCTATATCACTTTGTTCAACTGGTAGGTCGAACCACTTAAACTGATTTGTTCCAAGTTCTTCAATACATATCTGCATCCTAGTTCTCCCTATCTAATAATCTATCAATTTGTTTTTTAATCAACACCTCTAAAAGCTGTCTATGCTCTTCATAGGACATATGTTCAAATATATCATTATTAGAACTCTCTTTTAAATCTTTTATACTCTTTTCCATATCTTTTTCTAAACTCATAAGAACTCCTTTTTTTACATTGTAAATAAAAAAGAGATAAGTGAAAATTTTTATAAAATCGCTAATTTTCTTCTAAGAACTGCAACTCTTTATCTACATCAATATTGATTTTATTTGAAGATATGGTTTTTTTTAATCTAAGGGTTTCTTTTTTAATATCAATCTGTTCAATCTCCTCATCAGTTATTGGAGATTCTTTCTTTTTGGCTTTTACTTTTGATAGAAAATCTTTTATCTCTTCCCTAGGTGGAGTATCTTCTTTTATATTTTTTAGTGATACTTTAACACTATCTTTTTTTGAGGGTTTTATATCCTCTTTTGTAGTTGTATTTGATATTTCAATATCTAAATCTTTTGCAATATCTTCAAGTGAATATATCTCCTCAGATTTAGTTGAAAGTTTATCTCTATCTGTAATTAGTTCATCTATTTTTATCTTATAGAACTCCTTTAAATTTTCTGCTAATTTTGTGTTGTATTCACTATTTATTTCAATCTCATCTAAAAAATCCTCTGGGATATATAAACTTCTAACTTCAATCATCTCTTCATCTGAGATAACTAGGTTTCTTCCCATATTATAGTTATATGGGTCATATCCATTTTCTTCAAGTTCTTCCATAGGTATAACATTACCTATTGCCATTTTATTTTTAGTTTGATGTAATACTCTAAGTTTAGTATTGTTTTTCATTCCACTTGTAAGACCTGAACTTGTAGATAAGAATGATTGGGTTGAGTAAAATATCTTTATACCTTGACTTCTACCTGTTCTTAAAAGGGATTCAATAATAGCTGATATCTCATTTTGAATTTGTTTTTCAGATTTTTCCTTTGGTTCATAGTCTAAAATTTCTGCTAATTCATCAAATATCACATAGATATAATTATCAACAAACTTTTTTAGTTTATTTGTTTTTAGATATAACATTCTAGCTTTATTGATAATATTTAGTTGTTTTAGTATTTGATATAATCTTAGTCTATTATCATCTAAAATCTCAATCTTTCCAGTTTTGTGTTTCTTTTCTAAATCATTTATAGGTTCTGATTCAATACCACCTTTAAAATCTATGAAGTAAAACTTTTGGATTCTATTGAAGTTATAAAAGATTGAATATAACCATTGATTCATTGTATTGGATTTTCCACCTCCAGCACTTCCTAAATTAGCAATTCCAACAGGGATATTATCCATATCTAAATATTTAGCTTCAAACTTATCTTTTGATTTTGGATTAGTGTTTATTCCAAATCCTAAAAATATCTTATTTGGTAATAGATAGTCTTTGGGAGATAGTCCTTTTAAATCTTTGATTGTTGGAAAGTTTTCAATGAATATCACTTTAATCTCTGTTTCATTGTATCTCTCAAACTTTACATTGGATTTTGAAAAGGTTTGTTTGATGTTCTCAAAGCTCTTTAAGAACTTATCATATTCCATCACTTCCCCAAGTCTTAGTTTGAATATATAGATATTATTCTTTTTTGATTTTAGGTAGTAGTTTGATAATCCAACTGAGGATAATCTCTTTTGAACCTTTGATTTTTTATAGATGTAGATATTAAAAACTATCATCACTAAGATTGTAAATAGTAGCGCTAATGAGTGTATAAATATGAACTCATCTGATAATTTCATTTTATCAAACTGTGTATAGAAGCTATAAAAATATTGTCCCATTAATTCTAAATATATATCTATATTTGAAATGAAATATTTATATTTTATAGCCCATACTCCAATTAGCACAAATTGAATGAATACAATTAGACCTATAAAAAATATTTGAAGATTCTTTTGAGATAGTATATTTAGATTTATGATTCCATATCTATCATAGATAAGGTTATTCTCTTTTAATTGGGTTAGTGTTGTTTGCTGATGTTGTGTTCTTATATCTATATTTGAGTGTTGATTTTTTTTGTTAAAATTTTGATTGTTCATAATTGAACCTTACATATAAGAGGATGAACCTCTTATATAACTTTTGGTAGAGTTTTTGTTGAATACACCATTGATTTCATTTTTTTATTGTATCTTGCTTGTACATTTTCTACTAATACTTTTTTACCTTTAAAATTATCTACCTGAACTTTTGGTATATCTAAAAGATTGATACCTAACTTTATTGTTTTAGCTCCTTTGTGTATGGTTGCTATCTCAGTTTTTACTGTTGTTTTTCTATTGAATGTTGAAGACATATCAACTACTGTCATAACTTTCATCTTCATACTTCTATTTAGTGTGAAAAATGGGTTTTTAGTTTCTGATAATATTTCAAACCCCTTTGCAAATAATCCCTCATTCTCTTGTGGTTCAATAAGTTTTATATCTTTACCAATAAGTTTATTTATAAGTTCATCTCCTCTTTCTTTGAACATATCCCATTTATAATCAATATAGACTCTTTGCTCATTGATAAAATCAACTCCATCTTCATCAGTTTCAACTGCTACATATATAATATTTACACCTTTTTCAATATCAGTATCTTCTTCATAACCTAATTCATTTTCAGTTTTTACATAAACAATATTTGCATCAATAACACTCATTTCTAATTTTAGATTAAATGGAGACTTTGGAGTTTCCTCTTTTTTTGATACTTTATTATCACCAGTTAATATATTGTTTTGTTCAGTTTTGTTTGTTTTATTTAATTCCATAAATTTTTCCTTTTTTAAAATATATACTTTGAACTATTATCTTATGTAATCTTTCAAAGTTCGTTCATTATGCACTTTTTATAAAAAAACGTAAAGTTTATTTTTAAAATTAAAAAAATTGATATGTTTCATTTATTTCAAGTTCATCAATCTTATTTTTAATAAGGACTAATGTCTCTAAATCTCCCTCTATCATTAGGTTATCTTCAATATTTGAGTATTGTTCATACAAAAAATCTAAGGTTTCATATGTTCTATCAATCTCTTCATTTTTTTTAGCTGTTGTTTCCTCTTCAAACATCTGATTTTCTAATTTTAGATATTCAATAAGTTCAGATATGCTCTCAACTTCATATTCTTCTTTAATGGATTCAATTGAGTAATCATACATATGGAATATATAAGTAGCAAAAAACTCAAAGGATTGTGTTTTAGTTAGTTGTTTAGATGGATAATCATATTTTAAAAGAAGACTCTCAAAGGGAGTATTAGCTTCATTCTTTTTGTATTTTGATTTTAGATCTAAGATAGGATTATTTTCATTTTGATAAAAGTATATATTTTCTTTTTTATAAATATCATCACTTTTTAAAAGTTCTATTATGTGATATAAAGTATGGTTTTTATCTTCAATATCTATTTTTATGTATCTATTTGAGTATATCTTATCATTTAGTTTGAATAGTATTTTGTTTGATATTTTGTCATAAAAGAAATAATCACTATACATAAATTGATTTATCTTTATTACCTTACAAACCTTTTTCTCTAAACTATCTTCATAACCTTCATTTGTTTTACTCTTTTGTTTTAGCAGGTATTTAAAAAGGTATCTTTGAAGATATTTTTTATCACTTTTAGTATCTTCGATAAAAGCTATTTTTATAAAGTCTCCATCTTTCTTTTTTGATTGGGTTATGATATAAAACTCTTCATCATTTTTATAATCTATAAATTCTTCAATATTTAGTTCTCCATAACCTTTTATTTTAAAGTCATTGAATAGTCCAAGTATCATATCTTTTTGAACATAGTCAAATTTTAGTTCTGTCCTACCTATTAGGGGATGTTTAGCTTTGGCTATAAAAGAGTATTTGATATATTGTTTTATATCTTCTATGGTGTTAAGATAGTTGCATTGGTGCAAATGAAAGTTTAGATTATCTGTTATCTCATAGATATATACATATCTTTTATTTTTTAGTCTTCTAAACTCTCTTTGGTAGTTCTTTATGATGTTGTCTTGGGTTAATAGTTTTTGTTTAAAGTTATAGTCATAATAATCTAATTTTAGATAACAACTAGGATTTAGTGTAATGGTTTTAAACATAATTATCTTATCTGAGTGAATAAGAGGTATTGAACTTATAATGTTTTGTAGTTTAGCTTGATGTTTTTTATTGTTTGTTTCATAAATATCTTGAAGAGTAAAGTTATAGATCTCACCAGTATAAGTGGTTCTTCTTCTAGCTATTTCTTCATTTTTCTCAATCTCTATAAACTCATTTTCAATCTCATTTATATATATTTGTTTTATATTCAATTTCAATCCTTTTGAGCATATTACAAAGTATAAAGAAAAAGGTAAAATTAAAAATTGAAAATAAAAAAATCCATTGTCTTAAAAGGTTGAACTAAATAATCTGAGTGTTTCTTATGTTCAACTGCAAATCTTTGATTTGTCAGTTGATACTAAAAATATCAAAGATAAGTTCATATCTTTTAGGAATGTTCTTTCCTTGTTTTATTAATATAATAAATATAGCCAATGGACACATTTAATATAATCATATGATTGGTTTGAAATCTATTGTGATGTTTTTATTGTCCTCAATGGACTTATAAATATTGATGATATATTGTAATAAGAATATATCTTTGGTTTGTTTGTATTGAGTAATGATTGAGAATATTTTTGACTTTTGTTCTGGTAGTTTTGTTTTAACTAAAAACTGTATTCTTCTTATTTGGTTATGCTCTAAATGTTCTAATGATTGTAAATCTTTCCATTTTTTAGCAAACACTTTTAATTTTTGATATTGTTCTTGTGATATTTGTATTTTATCCATAATATTTATTCCTTTTATTCTTTTAGTATAGATAAATTTTTTATTTTTCATAATAATTAGTTATTTTAATTTTTTTGGATAAAATGTCGTATTTTATAAAAGAGAGTTGATTATGAGCAATATTGAAAAGCTAGTTGATATAATAGATGAAATTTCTAAGTTAGATTCTTCTGCAGAAACTGAAATCTTTGAATTATATGAACAAAGTATTGAAATAATAAACTCTATTGAATCTAATCAAAACTTTGTAGAGTTAATTATTGAAAAAGATTTAACCAGTTCAATAAAGAAACATATTTCAAATACATTAAAATTTGTATTGGATAATTATCCTGAAAAATATACAGATATCTTAAAAATATCTAATTTACTAGCATCTTTTGATACTAATGTAGTAAGGTTTTCTGTAGATGCTGGGATAATTGATAGATTAGGAAAAGAACTTGTTAGTAAACATGATACAGCCGTTTCAGAACTTGTAAAGAATGCTTATGATGCTGATGCAAAAATTGTAAGACTAGAATTTAAAAGTGTAAATAGTATTGGTGGAACTTTATTGATTGAAGATGATGGAGAGGGGATGACCAAAAATAAATTGGTTAATGGTTTTATGAGATTATCCTCTGGTGATAAAATACATCATCCAGTTTCAACAAAATATAATAGGAAAAAGGCAGGTAGAAAAGGTATAGGTAGGTTTGCTACTCAAAGATTGGGAAAAAAGTTAACCATTATAACACAAACTAAAGATAGTGAGTATGCTCTGAAACTAGTAATAGAATGGGATAAGTTTATCCTAGATAGTGATGTAGGATTAATTGAGAATAAAATAGAAAAAATAGAAAAAGTTAAAAAAAATGGAACAACATTAATAATTGATAATCTTAGAGATAGTTGGACTAATGCTGCTATAGGAAGGGCATATAAATATGTTTCTGATTTATTACAACCTTTTCCTTTATCAGAAGAGTATCATACTCTAAATATTGACCCTGGATTTAAAGTAGAATGTTTAAAGGTAGAAAATAATAAAACAACACCTGTTGCAAATGAAGAAATTTCTTTTTTTGAACATGCAACAGCTGAAATTGAGTCATATGTAGATTTTGATGGAAAAGCTTATTTTTCTATTAAAAGTAAAAGATTTGGAATAAATGAAGAGATAGAAGAGATAGTAAAAAGTGATGAAGATGAAAAATATAGTTATATTAAAAATGTTCATATGAAAGCTTATTATTATATATATGAACCAAATTCAATGCCAAAAAATGTGATTACTTCTATTAGACAAAAATTAAATACTGATGGAGGTATAAGGTTATATAGAAATGGGTTTAGAGTTCCTCCCTATGGACAAAAGGGTAATGATTGGTTAGGCTTAGATGCTTCTGTAAGAAAAAGAGTTATACTAACTCCTCATGGTAATGTTAATTTTTTTGGTTTTACAGAAGTTTTTGATAATCATGGAGAAGTTTTTGAAGAACAATCAAGTAGAGAAGGATTATTATTTAATGATGCTTTTGAAGAGTTAACAGATTTCTCTTATAAGGTATTAACATCAGCTAGTATTAGAATTAGTGAACATAGAAATAAAAAATCTAAAACTTCTCAGAAAGATTGGGAGTCAAAAAATTCTAAAGAAAAAATGGATGAAGCTTTTAATAAATTTGAAAATGCATTTAATGAAAATGTGAATAATAAACAAAATGAAGATGAATCAAAGTCAAAGTCAGAAGATAATGAAGAACAAAATAGTTCTTCCTTTGAATCTGAAAAAGAAAATTATAAAGACGCTTTTAATGAATTTAAAAAAGCAAAAGAAGAATATGAAAAAGAGACTAATGATAAAATAATAGAGCTTATTGATGAAAATAGTATGTTAAGAGTTTTAGCTGGTCTTGGATTAACTATTGGAGAATTTATTCATGAGATTAAATTTTATCAAGCAGCATTACATGGTGATGCAGATAATTTAATTGATACATTAAAAGGGCATGACTCTCAAAAAGCAGCTATTAGAATAAAAGAACATTTAAAGTCATTAAATACCTATACTGCATATTTTGATAATACAATATCTCAAAATGTACAAAGAGAATTAGAAAATATTGAACTTAGAGATGTTGTTAGACCATTTGTAAATGTTATAATAAATGATGCTGAATCATCAGGAATAAAAGTTCATGAACCAAAATTTAATAAATATGGTTTATATACTTGTCCTATGCATAAATCTGAATGGACATCAATTTTATTTAATTTATATACAAATGCAAAAAAAGCAATCAAAAAAGCACAATCTAATGGAGAAGTATTTATAGAGTGTGGAAAAGATGATAATATTGTTTATCTTGAGTTCTCAGATAATGGTATTGGTATTTCAGATGATAAAAAAGAAAGAATTTTTAATGCTTTTTATACAACAAGTACTCCTGTGGGGAAATCATCTGATGAACATAATGAATTAAGAGGTACAGGACTAGGATTAAATATTTTGAAAGATATTATAGAGGGCTATGGTGGAGAGATTAAAGTAGCTGAGCCTAATGAAAATTATAAGACAACAATTAGAATTGAATTACCAATAAAAAAAGAGAGATGAAATGGATAAAAAAACATATCTATATATAGATGATGAAAATGACACAAAAGTTGAAAGTTTAGTTGAAAGTATAAATAGACATGGGAATGTAATAATTAAAAAATTTGACAGTATGTTATTCGCAGATTTTGTTATTTGGATACAAGAGAATAGAGATAATTGTCATGGTATTTTATTGGACTTAATATTAAATGAGAAGAAGAATAGTAAAGATGAGATTTCTGAATACACTGCACCTGTAGCTGCTCAATATCTAAGAACTTTGGCTACTGATGGAAAAATAAAAGATTTACCTATAGTATTATGTTCTACAGATGATAGACTTGAAAAACTATATACTAATGATTTAACTAGTCAT
Source organism: uncultured Arcobacteraceae bacterium (assembly GCA_964342525.1). Classification (GTDB taxonomy): domain Bacteria; phylum Campylobacterota; class Campylobacteria; order Campylobacterales; family Arcobacteraceae. Next base: position 26,383 of record CAYFGQ010000012.1, on the reverse strand, counting down.
AATTTATTTGATATGAGATTTAAAAAGGATGATACTGATTATTATGAGCTTATTTCAAAAGAATTAAATTCTTTAGCAATAGGGTATGAAAATATATTAGAATTAAAGGATATTGATAAAATTTTAAATATAGATATCTCAAATTTAAATGAAAAGATTCTTGCAAGGTTTTTGACAGAAAAAACTATTCCTGAACATGAGAAAGCACAATTTATTTTAAAAGAATTGATTTTTAAAACAGGTCCTTTAATTGATGAATATGTACTTGCATCTAGACTAGGAATTGATATAGGAAAATCAAAAGATTGGGAAAGTTTGAAAGAAAAATTGGCTTCGGCTAAATATAGTGGTGTTTTCCATGAAGGATGGGATAGATGGTGGATGTTTGAAGTAAATAATATATTTAAGTCATTTTCTGGTCAAAACTTATCTTATCTTGATGCAAAAGAACGAGTTGGTTTATTAAAAGAACATATGAAGTTAAACGAACTTTATGATTATATACCAGATGAAAAAAAATTTTGTTATAGTTCAAGATATTGGACTGTAAATATAAATGATAGAAGTCCTTTAGACCCATCAGAAGGTTTTAGAATAGCTACTCAAGTTGAACCAAAAAGTTGGCAAGAATATCATTATTTATCTCCTTTTGATGCATTAGAAAGAATTGGAATAGAAAAAGGATATCAAGTACATAAAATGGATGAAGATAAATTAGTATATCTTCAAGAAGAATTGGAAGAAGAATGAAAATTCCTGCAAAAGTAATGAAGTTTAGATCAGAACTTGCATCTGATATAGATAAAGTATTTGAATGGTTAAAAGATGCAGACATTACAATAATAGGGGATGTTTCATCTATTATTAGTGCATTAAAGAGTTCAAATGCAAAAACAATACCAAACGAATCAACAAAAGAGAGTTATTGGGGTTATGAACTTGATAATTTTGTTTTAAAACTTACTAATAGACCTAGAAATACATTACCTAAAAAAGCAAAAGCATTAGAGATAATATTTGATAATCATATTGTATCTGATCATGAGGATTTAGATTCAATAAAAGATCCATTTAAATATTTAATTTTTAATATGGTTATTCTTGGAAGAGATAAAAATAAAAAGCAATATATAAACTCTTGGCATTTGGATAGGCATTTAGGTGGAGAAACAAAAGAAGCTCATGCTATTTATCATATGCATTATGGTGGAGCTAAGTTAAATGGAAGAAGTTTGGGAGATAGTTTATTATTAGATGCTCCCAGATTGGTTCATTATCCAATGGATTTTATACTTGGTATAGATTTTATATTATCAAACTTCTTTCCTTCTGAATGGGATTATTTATTAAATAAGACTGAGTATCCAATGGTAATACAAAAGTATCAAAAGTATTTCTTAAAACCTTATTCTTTTGCCCTTGCCTCCCATTGGAATAAAAATTTTGGAATGCCTGTAGAATGGGCTTCAAATGATGTTTGCCCTACCTTAATTTAAAAAATGAAAATATGAATCAAACAATATTTAGTTTTTTAAAGAAATATGATAATAATGTATTATCTATTAATAGGCTTTTAGTTTCTTCTTTTTTATCAATAAAAAATATTAGAGTTGATAATAATAGAAAAATTAAAAATTTAATAATAACAGAACTAGATGATGAGTTTAAAAGACTTCAAGAATTTCTTATTTTAATAAAAAAAGTAGATAAAGAGTTCTGTTTTGAAGAATTACTGGAGTTATTTGAATTTGTTATTTCACCTTCAGATAAATTAGTTAATGGTGCTATTTACACTCCTAGGTATATTAGAGATTATATAACTAATAAATCATTTAATTTATATCATAATAAAAACTTTGATGATTTTAAAATAGTAGATATATCCTGTGGTTGTGGTGGGTTTTTAATTAATGCTGTTAGGTTACTAAAAAAATATACAAAGAAGAGTTATAAGGATATTTTTTCAGAAAATATATTTGGAATAGATATTCAAAATTATAGTATAGAGAGAACAAAAATATTACTTAGTTTATTGGCATTAGAAAATGGTGAGGATATAGAAGAGTTTTCATTCAATCTATTTGAAGGTGATTCCTTAGAATTTGATTGGAAGAAAGAAAGTGAGCAGGTAAAACTAAATAATGGTTTTGACATTATATTAGGTAACCCTCCATATGTATGTTCAAGAAATATGGATAGTAAGACAAAATCTTTAATGTCTAATTGGAGTACATGTTCAACAGGCCATCCTGATCTGTACATTCCATTTTTTGAGATAGGGTATAAATTGTTAAAAGAAAATGGAGTATTAGGATATATAACTGTAAATTCATTTATAAAAAGTTTTAATGGTAAAGGAATAAGAAAATATTTTCATGAAAATAAAGTTGATATTAAAATTATTGATTTCGAAGATGAACAAATATTTAACTCTAGAATGACATATACTTCAATATGTTTTTTAATAAATAGAAAATCTGAAGAAATTGAATACATTCCATTAAGAAGTAATCAATTAAATGAAAAATTTAGTTTTGTAAAGCACAAGTATGATGAGTTGTCAATTTCGAATGGTTGGTATTTAAAAAATAGAAATTTAATTAATAAAATTGAAAATATTGGAACTCAATTTGGAGAGATATATAATACTAAAAGTGGAATAGCAACTCTTAAAAATAAAGTTTATATTTTTAAGCCAATAAAGGAAACGAAAAAGTTTTATTTTATTGATGATGAAATAAAGATTGAAAAAAAGATTTGTAAAAATGTTGTTAATTCAAATCTTTTAGTAAAAACAGATAATATTGATTCTTTTATTGAAAAAATTATATTCCCATATGAATATGATAGTGATGAACAATATAGTGTAATTAAAGAAGATAAATTACAAAAAAAATTTCCAAATACATATGAATATCTTTTAAGTAAAAAAAGTGAGTTGGCTATGAGAGATAAAGGTAAAGGTAAAGATTATCTTTATTGGTATGCTTTTGGTAGAAATCAGTCTCTTGAAAAAAGTAAATATAAATTATTATTTCCTCAGTTAGCAAGAGAAGGATTTAAAAGTTGTATATCATCTGATGAAGATTTATATTTTTATAATGGTATGGGAGCATTATCTGATAATTTAGAAGACTTACAAATTCTAGAAAAAATATTTCTAACTGATATATTTTGGACTTATGTATCAAGTATTAGTAAGAATTATGCTTCAAACTATTTTTCTTTAGGGAGAAACTATATAAAGCATTTTGGTATATATGATTTTTCAAATGAAGATAAAGAGTATATTCTTAGAGAGAATAATGTATTAAGTTTAAATGAATATATAAATAAATTATATTATGGAGTTATTAATGAATAAAAAACTACTCAAAGAAACAATACTGGAAACAATTTTTTTATTAAGTGATTTAAATTGGCAAAATTTTAGAAGACATTTAAAACCTTTTAAAACACATAATCCAGTAAATTTAGAATCTTGGATATCGAGTTATAGAGATGGTAACATAGCTGAAGAGGATATGGATAGAATTATAGGAATGGCAATAACTAATTTAACTGGACCTAAAAAAGAGCAAGATGAAATTATTGGTACTATTATAAAATTGAATAATCTTTTAGATAAAGATAAAATGAAACCTATTCTCTCAATTGCAGAGGAAATAGAAAAGGTTCAATCAAAGGAAATTATAACTGTAAAAGAATTTACTCAAAAATATGGATATGGTGTAGATTGGCAAAAGAATAGAAGAGGTAGAAAAGAAGATATATTACCTTATAATCAAACTATTCAAGGTGGAAAAATTACATATAATATTAGTGAAGTTGATAAGTGGTTTAAAAGAAATAATATATCAGAAAAAAGATAATTTATTTTAATTTTGAGTGGTTTTGAATGGTTTATATTGGTTTAAAAGTGTATAAAAAGGTGTTAAGTGATTTTATGGCTACCTCCTGTAAATACTATAAAATGGATATTAGTTCTATATATGCAGAATATTGTATGGAGTTGATACAGTGAATTATTATGAGATAGCAGTTTTAAGATCACCTTTAGCACCTCTTACTTATCAAAGTGAAGAAAAACTTGAACTTGGCTCAGTAGTAGAGATTACATTAAGAAATAGAAAAAAGGTACAATTTGGTGTAGTTGTAAAAGAGGTGAAAAAACCAGAATTTAAATGTAGTGATATCTCTGCTTTTAGTGGTGAATATTTAGATGAAAAGATGCTTGAGATTGCTAAATTTGTATCTACTTATTATGTGTGTTCTTTGGGACACTCTTTATCCTTATTCATCCCATATAAAAAAGATCAAGAGCTTTATGGGGGAAATTTAAAACTTGATACTGAAGTGGATCTATCAGAGGCTCAAAATGAAGCCTATGAGTTTATAAATAAAAATAACTCCTCTTTACTTTTTGCAAATACAGGATCTGGTAAAACAGAGATATATATTAAAGCAATGATTGATCAAGTAAAAGAGGATAAACAATCACTTTTTTTACTTCCTGAGATTTCATTAACTCCTCAAATGGAAAAGCGTTTAAAAAAGGTATTTGGAGATTCTATAGCCATTTGGCACTCAAAGGTTAGTAAAAAGAAAAAAGAGCAGATTATATCTAGTATCCAAAGTGGAGAGATCAAAGTAGTAGCAGGGGCTAGGTCAGCACTATTTTTACCTTATAATGATCTTGGTCTTATTGTAGTAGATGAAGAGCATGATGAATCATATAAGAGTGAACAAAGCCCTAAATATAACGCTAAAGATCTAAGCCTTTTTATTGGTAAAAAATTTGATATAAAAGTAATACTAGGAAGTGCCACACCTTCTTTAGCTTCTTATAATAAGATCCCATATTATAGACTCAAACAAACTTTTTATGAAACAAAAAAAGCCTTCATATTTGATGAATCAAAGTTGGGAATAAATGAAGATATTTATAATAGAATAAAAGCCACAGTTGATAGTGGTCATCAGGTGATCATCTTTTTACCTACAAGGGCAAATTTTAAATATCAGGTTTGTAGTGATTGTGGTAAGGCTGTGGAGTGTCCATATTGTTCAGTGAGTATGAGTCTTCATAAAAACTCACGAGCTTTAAAATGCCACTATTGTAATTATACCCAAGTAATTCCTCAACATTGCCCATCTTGTAAGATAGGTATTGTTAAAAATTTTAGAATAGGAACTGCAGAGGTTGAAGAGAATTTAAAATTTAATTTTAAAGAGAATACTGTAAGAAGATTTGACCGAGATGAAATAAGTACCCAAAGAAAACTTGAATCGATACTAAAAGAGTTTAACTCTGGTGAGATAGATATCCTAGTGGGAACTCAAATGCTTAGTAAGGGGCATGATTATCACAATGTAAAATTAGCCATAATCCTTGGAATAGATTCCATCGTAAATATGTCTAGTTATAAATCAAGGGAAAAAGCTCTATCTTTACTTCTTCAGATAGCAGGAAGAAGTGGAAGAAGTGGTTTTGGTGAAGTTTTAATTCAGTCTCAAAGTAGAGAATTTTTTGAAGAGTATTTAGATGATTATGAAAGATTTTTAAAGGATGAAATGGAGTTTCGTGAGGGTATGTATCCACCTTTTACAAGACTTGCAAAAGCAACATTTTCTCATGCTAATGGACTAAAAGCAAAAGATGAGATGGAGAAGTATTTTAAGCATCTAAAAGATGTGGAGGATATTCAAATCTTAAGTGCAAATGAAGCAGCAATATTTAAAGTTGCAAATAAGTATAGATATGAGATACTATTTAGATCGACAAATATAAGTAAATTGATAAATGTACTTCATTCTATAGATTCACCATTTGTTTCTATTGATATGGATACAAACTATTAAGGAGGCTAGTTATGGGATGCGTAACAACATGTACAATTGATTTTATACCTACAAGTAAAGCGACTTTACAAAAAACGGTAGAAGATGGAAAATACTATGATATAGAATACCCAAATAAAGACTATTTTAATGGTGAAGAAGTGGTAGAAAAAACAAATGCTAAAGCTATTATAAATGATGGTGAGATTATGTTTTTAGTAATTGATCCATATGGTATGGAAGAGTATATCACAAATGTTAAATTGGTTTAGTAGGAGTATTATTGCCGTTTGTTGTTAAAAGGTTAGAAGCAAAAAGGGGACAAAATGTCCAGATATTTTTATATGAGGCATTAAATTGTTCCATGTCATATGCCCAAAAGCTACTTGATAAAAAAAGGGTATATGATGATAAGGGAAATATATTACAAAAGAAGCAATTGCTTAAGTGTGATTATATAGAGTTTGCAGAGTTTGTGGGTGAACATAGGGGTGTAAATCCTTTATTTATCACAGAAGATTTTGCCTTATTTGATAAGCCAAGTGGTGTACTTGTGCATCCTGCAACTAGGGCTACTCCATATTGTTTACTTGATGAGGTGAAATACCATTTTGGAAATGAAGCCAATATCACCCATAGGATAGATGCTGAGACCTCAGGGCTTTTACTTGTCTCAAGAAATAAGTATTCTGAACAGATTTTAAAGATCATGTGGGATGAGAAAGAGTTTACTAAAAAATACTTAGCTCTTGTAGAGGGTGAGGTAAAAGATGAACTTATCATCGATAAACCTATAGGAAAAGCAGATAGTTTTATCCGCGTAAAGATGAAAGTAAGGGAAGATGGTAAACACTCTACCACAAAAGTAAAACCACTTACATACAATAAAGAAAAAAATCAAACCCTTTTAGAAGTAACACCTATCACAGGACGGCAACACCAAATACGTGTACATTTAGACTATATAGGTCATAGAATAGTTGGTGATCCTATTTATGGTGTACCTGAGGATGTAAGTGATAGATACCTTGGTAGAAAACTAAGTGAAGAAGAGAGAATTGAACTTACTGGAAGCCATAGACTTTGGCTCCATGCAAACTATCTAGAGTTTAATTTTCATAATAGACTTTATAAAATAAATTCTAAAAATAAAGAGATATATGAGCAATTATAAAATAGTAAAAAGTGAAGATGGCTCAAATACAATGTATTCTAAGCAGTATGATCAACACTACCATTCTCTTAGGGATGGTGCCATAAATGAATCACTTTATAAACATATAGTGCCAGCATTTGAACATCATAAAGATAAAGATGAACTTCTTATTTTAGATATATGTTTTGGTCTAGGATACAATACTTTTTCAACTATATATTATGCTAAAAAAGAGGGCTTAAATAAAAAGCTATATTTTTATTCCCCTGAACTTGACGGGGAACTTATAGACTCTTTGAAAGATTTTGAATATCCAAAAGAGTTTGAAGATATCAAAGATATTATAGATGAAGTGATAGAAAAACACTTTTACAAAGATGAAGATATTGAAATAACTCTTTTTATCGGAGATGCTTTAGATTATATAAAAACACTTTCAAATATAGATATAGTATATCAAGATGCTTTTAGCTCTGATGTAAATACTGAGCTTTGGACAAAGGGTTATTTTGATGATATATATAAGCTTTTAGATGACCAAGGAATTGTGACCACTTATTCTGTGGCCACACCAGTAAGACTTGGTATGTACGAGGCTGGTATGTATATATATGAGTATAAGAGTGAGAATACTAGACGTGGAACTTTAGCTTTTAAAACTCTTCAAGATAGGGATGGATTTGTAGATATGGAACTTAAAAAGCAAAGAAATCCATCTGCAAAATCTATACGTTAACTTTTTGTTAATTTTCCCTTTACCCTTCGTTTACCAAAATTATCTATAATTACATTAGAACGAAGGGTATGAGT
>CAYFGQ010000012.1:0-18476 GCA_964342525.1 uncultured Arcobacteraceae bacterium | reverse complement strand
AAAACGTCATTTTTTCTCCCTAGTACTTTAAAGCTCATACCTTTTTTCTACAAAATACTAAAAAATAAAAATTTCCAAAAATCTTTTTTTACTTTATAAAACCCAAATCTTAGGCTTTTTCATGCTTCTTGTAATAATAACATATCTATTTGTTATATAATTTACTTTGCAATACAAAGTAAAATGTGATACAATACATTTATGAAAGGATCTAATATGGAAGAGGATTACAAAAAGTGGTTGTCCCAATTTAGAAAAGGTTATATTGAACTTTGTACATTAATCACTCTAAAAGAGCAAGGAGCACTCCATGGGGTGGCTCTTATTAGATCATTTGAAGGTGCAGAGTTAAATATAAATGAGGGAACCTTATATCCTTTATTAAATAGGATGGAGCAAAATGGTTGGCTTGAGTCTTCTTGGAATATGCCAAAAACAAAAGGACATCCAAAGAGAGAATATAAAATCAGTCAAAAAGGTGAAGAGTTACTTCCAAAATTGATGCAGACTTATGAGTCTCACCATAACAGTTTAGAAAGTCTAAAGGGGAAAAGATGAATACAAATGATTATATAAAAGAGTTACAAAGCCATTTATCTGTTTTAGATAAGGGCAAAAAAAATGAGATCATTGAAGAGATAAAAAGTTATATAGAAGAGAGTAATGCTACTTATGATCTTTTAGTGGAGAGATTTGGTACTCCAAAGGAGTTAGCTACAAATTATCTAGAAGATATGCCTATCAATGAAGCTAGCGGAAATAAAATGTGGTCAAGAACAAAAAAGTATATAATCACTATGCTTGTATCTTTAGTGGTTATTGTGTTACTTGTGGCTTTAGTGATCTATTTTATCACAAAAGATCCATACGATTATAGTTCATACAATGCTAAAACCATAGAGCAAAAGATAGAAGCACCTTGGGTAAGTTTTAAAGATATCACAAAACTTGATTTTGCCCAATCAAAAGTGATAGTTTATGGTACATCAGAGGATAAAGTAAGTCTTTCTTGTAAAACAAAAGAGTGTGTAGATGAGGATGGTAATAGTATTGATTGTTTTGGAAGTAAAAATACTTCCCAAAATAATACACTATTTATCAAACAATCAAGTTGTTTTTTAAAGCTTCCAAAAGAGAAAATGGATATTAAGATTTATCAATCAAAGGTGATAATTGTTGAACCTAAAGATAGATTAAATTTAGATGTTGAACAAAGTAGAATCAGTTTGGCTAGCAAAAATACAAGATATCAATATAACTTTATGGGTAAACAAAGTGATATTGAAAATTTCACTTCCCAAAGGGGTGGAATAATGATAAAAGGTAAATTTTATCAAAGTAAGATCACACCATACGAATACTAAGGGATAAGAAAAGATGAGCTTTTTGCTCATCTTTTCTGAAAATTACCATAATTTTAAATATTATCTTCTAAAACTTATGTAATAATTATATAAATTATCTGCATAAGGTAAAATAGATGAACCTAAATAGAACAAAAATCATTACCATTTTGTTTATATGTTTTTCTTTATCAAGTTTGATTCTCACATATATAATCGATATAAATAAAAATGAAAGAATAGATAAAGCACTAAGTGCCCACCAAGAAAATCTTAAAACCCACTATGAAACAATCATGTATAAACAACATATGAATGCTGATGTGGCATTTAAAACTGCTATAAACCATAAAAGTGTTTTAGATATTTTTGATAAAGCTTATACTTCAGATAAAAAACAAAGAGCTATTTTAAGAGAAGAGTTATATTCAATTTTAGCTAAGCAGTATGATATTATGAAAGATAGTGGTATTTTACAATTTCAATTTATTTTCCCAAATAATATATCCTTTTTACGTATGCATAAATCAAGTAAATTTGGGGATGATCTAAGTTCTGTTAGGATTGATATAAAAGATGTAAATGAGGATAAACTTATACAAAGGGGTTTTATTCAAGGACGAACCTCCCATGGCTTTAGAAATGTTTATCCTGTATTTAAAGGGGAAAAATACCTAGGGGCTGTTGAGATATCCTATGGAAGTGAAATACTTCAAGAAACCCTTACCAAAATAAGTAAACTTCATACTCACTTTTTAGTTGATAAAGATATTTTTGATTCTAAGGCTTGGAGTAGGGATGATTTGGTTGTAAAATATATTCAAAGTGCAGAACATGAAAACTTTATGATCACCATGACAAATCTACACTCAAAAAAGTTTTGTATAGATGATAACCACCAAAGATTATCTTCAAATAAAAAAGTGATAAATGAAAATATAAAATCTGAGAATAGTTTTGGTTTTTTTACAAGTTTTGATAAAGATTTAGTGGTGGTCACTTTTTATCCCATAGCAAATTATGATAACTTTGAGACCGTAGCTTGGATTGTATCTTATGAGAAAGATTCTTATGTAAAGGATACTATAGAATTATCTGCTCAATTGAAGGTGGTTTCTCTTTTAGCTCTATTACTTATATATTTCTTTTTATATAGATTGATAATAAAAAGAATAGAGCTAAGTGATGCCAATAAAAATCTAAAAGAGTCTGTGGATAATTTCAATGAATTATTAGATTTTACCCAAGAGGGAATAGTGATCTCCGATGAAAATCAAAAGATTATAGAGGTAAATGCTTCTATTGAGAGGATTTTTGAGCTTGATAGTACAAAATATATAGGTAGAAGTCTTTTAGAGTTTATTCCTAGGGAGGAGCTGCCTAAAATACAAAAAACTTTTTTAGAAGATAAAACAAACCCCTATGAGATAAATATCCTAAAACCAAACGGAAAGGTTTTTCCTGCTTTATCTGGAGGTGGATTTATAATAAGAAACAATAAAAGATATAGGGTAAGTACAATTATTGATCTTAGTGATGTAAAAGAGCGTGATAAATTTATTTTACAACAATCTAAATTAGCTAGTATGGGCGAAATGATAGGAAATATAGCCCATCAATGGAGACAACCCTTATCTATTATTTCAAGTTCAGCTACTGGAATGAAACTTCAAAAAGAGTTTGGAAAATTACAAGATGAGCATTTTATAAAATCGTGTGATGCTATAAATTTAAATGCTCAGTATTTATCAAAAACAATTGATGACTTTAAAAACTTTATAAAAGGGGATAATGAGTCCAAATCCTTTAATCTCAAAACAAATCTTGAAGAGTTTTTGCATATTGTAAACTCATCCATAAAAACCCATGAGTTAAAAATCATCAAAGATTTAGATGAAAAGATAAATATCAAAGCTTATCCCAATGAATTGATACAGTGTTATATGAATATTTTCAATAATGCCAAAGATGCCTTAAAAGAAAGAGATTTAGATGAGAGGTTACTTTTTATAACTCTAAAGAAAAATAAAGATATTGCACAGCTTATATTTTTAGATAATGGTGGTGGTATAAGTGAAGAGATAAAAGATAGAATTTTTGAGCCATATTTTACTACTAAGCACAAATCACAAGGTACAGGTTTAGGACTTCATATGACCTATACTATGATAGTTGAAGGAATGAGAGGAAATATAAAAGTTGAAAATAAAAGTTATAAATATGAGGGTAAGTCTTATATTGGAGCTAAGTTTATTTTAGAGTTTCCTCTAGTTTAGTCTATATGCTAGGGTAAGTTTTATTTTTTTATTGGAGCTTAATATACCACTTGGAGGAGTCATAGGGAAACTTTTCTCTATGGCTTTTTTTGCTGATTTATAAAATATCTTTTTTCCCTTAATAATATTAAAAGATAGAAGTTCACCTTTTGGTGAGATCATAAATTCTATTTTTATATCATCTTGAAGATTTCTAAGTACAGCTCTTTTTGGGTAGGATTTATTTTTATTTATGGTTTGACTTATTTGGGCAAAGTATTTATTTTGAAGCTCTTTTATTTTTTCTGATTCATTTTCTTTATCTTTTTTTAGGGCTTTTGAGGTCACTTTTTTAGGGCTTTGATTCTGTGGTTTTAACTCTTTTTTTACTAAAATCTCTTTTTTCTTGATAGGTTTTTCTATTTTTTTTACAATTTTTTTCTCAGGTTTTTTTTCTACTTTTTTAACAATCTTCTTTTCGATCTTTTTAGGTTTCTCAAATTTTTTTACAATTTTCTTTTTGGGTGTTTTTTCAGGTATTTTCTTTACAATTTTTTTCTTTTGTGGTTTTTGCTCTTTTTTTACAACTTTTTTAATGGCTTTAGTCTCAGTTTTTATAGGCTCCACAAAACTTATCTTAACTTTATTTATTTCTTTTGATATCTCTCTAGAGGTTTTAGCTAGTTTTTCACTCTTAGTAAAATAAAGAGTTGATGCAAAGATGGAGCTATAAATAAATAGGGCTAAAATAAAAGAGTAAAAGTATCTATTCATGGTTTAATTCACTTTTGTTACTATACCTATATTTGTGTAGTTATTGCTTTTTAGGATATCTAGGATTTGAATAAAATCATCCATTTTTGTATTTTTATCACTGGCTATACTTATACTTGCATCTTTTTTAAATTTTAAAAGAGTTTGGTTTATTTGATCTTTTGAGACCTTTTTATCATTGAAATATATATCCCCACTATTTTTTATTTTTATGTCTAGGATTTTTGGTTTACTCTCTTTTTTAGCACTAGTTGAAGATGAAAGATCCATAGGAATTATCCCTTTAGCCACAAAGGTAGCAGTGGTAAGGACTATCACTAAAAGTACAAGCATAATATCTATAAAAGGCACGACATTTATAGAATCAAATTTTTTTACTCTCATTATTTATCTTTTTGTAGTATTTCCCAGTGGGCAAGTTTCACTTCTATCTTTCTTCCTAAGTGGTTATAAAACATAATGGCAGGGATAGCCACCACAAGTCCCATGGCAGTTGCTTTTAGGGCAAGTGCTAAAGAGCTCATAATGATCTTCACATTAATCTGTCCACTCTCTCCCATAGCATAAAAGGTGATAATGATACCAAGAACAGTTCCAAGAAGTCCTATATATGGAGCATTTGATCCAAAAGATGAGATGATAGATATATTATTTGTAAGGCTTACTTCAAGCTCCTCTTTTGTTTTAAATGTAGATAGATCGATTTTCCTATAAAAAAACAATCTCTCAAGGTAAAACCAAAGGCTTAAAAAACTCATAAAAGCAAGTAGTCCAATGATCCCATAATCAACAATCTCTTTTATTAACTCTATTTGCATATCAATCCTAAACAATTTTTATAAATATATCGATGATGTGTTAATTATGTGTTAAAAAAGAAGAGAAAAACTCTTCTCTTTTAGAATGTGTATTTTAGATTTGCGTAGATATATCTTCCTGGCTCATTTACAAGCATAACTTCACCTGTACTTCCATCACTTAAAAGGATTAGATCTTTGTAAGTGTTTGATACTGCATAAGTTTTATCAAAAAGGTTATCAACTCCTAATGTAAACTCAAAGTTTTGTTTAAATGTTTTTTGTCCTTTTAGATTTACTATCCCATATCCAGCGATTTCTTGTTCTCCATTATCACTATCATAATTGCTCCATGATTTAGCAGCTACTAATTCTGCCATACCATTTAGTGTATCATCATGATCATAGTTAAATGCGATACTTCCTTTTAGTGGTGTTATATCAGCTAAGTCTGTATCACTTTGACCACTTAGAGCAGAATCTTTTTTACCTACTTGATATGCAAGTCCAAAATCTATATAACTTTTATCATTAAGATCATAATTCCCACTAAATTCAAATCCATAAATCTTAGCATCGATATTTTCAAATACATTTTTAGATGAGCTACTATTGTAGTAGATATAGTTATCTAAGATACTATAGAAAAATTTAACCTTTGCATATGCATTATCATAGCTTTTTTCTACTCCTAGGTCGATTTCTTTATTTGTTGTTTGATCTAAAGTAGGTGTACCAGTCATACTTCCTGTTTTTGATTGGATATATAACTCCCTTGCATCAGGAACTCTAGAAGCTTTACCTAGACCTATAAAGTATTTTGTACCATTTGTCATAGTATATGTTGTAAAGATATTCATATCTAAAGAGTTAAAATCTCTATTCCCATATGAAGTATCAGCTGTAGTGATTGTAGTATCATTATATCTTGCTCCAAACTCTACATTTAATTTATCATAGTCTTTATTGTATTTTGTAAAGATTGCATTGTTTTTTGTATCCACATCTTCAATTGAGGCATTTAGAAATGAGCCATTTTTTGAATAATCCCCATCCCAATTTCTTTTATTTGAATCAAGACCTAGTGTTACAAGTGCTTCCTCTACTTTTGTATCATTTATGATTTTTATACCTTTTTTCTCAGTCGTTAGGGCATTTGTCATTTCCATTTTTGATGAGCTTTTTCTGTATTTATTACTCATTGGGTGTTCCACTTCAGAACTATAAGCTTTTACTTGTAGTTTTTGTGAATATTTTGATAACTCTCTTGCTTCATATCTTAAGTTGATAATATCACTATCATCATAAATAGCATCCATTTTGCTATTTGGGTATAAAATATTATCACTCTCATTTTTTGTATAACTTACTTCAAGGTCTTGATTATCACTTAAGTTTATAAATGCTTTCCCCATAAAGCTTTTTTTCTCATAGGCATCCATATCTTCATATGAACTTGAGTATTGTGTAGAGGCACTTGTAGTACCTGTAGTGGCATTTTCTAGTTGTGTAGCTAAAGTATTTCCATTTCCATCTTTATATTGTTCACTACTCTCTTTTGATCCACTTAGAAGAAGTTTTATCTTATCCGTTCCACCACTTACACTTGCTCCTGTTTTTTTATATCCAAAACTACCAGCATTAAAATATACTTCCCCTTCAAGCTCTTCTTTTGGTTTTTTTGTTTCAACTTTTACATTTCCACTCATGGATCCAAAATTTTCCACATCAAAAGGGCCTTCACTTACTTTTACATTTTCAATATTTGATGTAAGTACATGGGATGTTGGAGGATCCATTCTATTTGGACAGGCTCCATGGATAAATGCATCATCAATTGTCACTGTAATATTATCTCTTTTTTGTCCCCTTAGAACAATATCATTTGCTATACCACTTCTTCTTATAAGGTTTATACTAGGTACTTTTTTATGAAGTGTTTCTGCTAAGTCTGCATTTTTTACCTCATTTCCATTTACATTTTCTACTATTTTTGTAGTAAGTTTCTCTTTTACTGTTATTGTGCCTAGATCCGCATCGGCACTTAAAAGTAATGAAGCTGTCATTGTTGATAGTAAAACTATTTTTTTCATTTCTCTCCCTTTTTATACTAAACTTTCGAAATTTGGAGTGGAATCTTAACTTGAGAGTGTTAAATATGTGTTAATTAGTCAAGATTTAAAATATTTTATACTTAACAAATAATTAACACTTGAATATTATAATTTCAATATCTAAGATAAATTTTCTAACGAAACTTTAAATAAGGGTTTTTTATCCACATAGTAAAAAATTGAACTCCTCCTAAATTTCAATTCTTTAACCCTTATTTATAGTTACTTCAAAAGATAAAATCAAATTTTAATATTTTGCATTTGTAAATAAAAAAGAGAGAATCCCCTTTTTTATTTTTTTTGATGAGTTTGTTTTGTTATATGGTGAGAATGATTATGTTGTTTTTTAGCCCCATATGTTTTAAATACATATCCCCTATAAACATTTACAGATATAAAAAATATCACTAAAAATGAAGCAAAAAAATAAGCTAAAGCTTTTTTAGCCTTAGTACTTTTTATCATCTTTAACCTTTTATATAAAAGATAAAAAGTCCAAATTACAGCGACCCATTTAAACAGATGAAATACTACTAGCCACTCATCACCTCTTTTTGCAAGATCATTTACATCTACAATAAATCCAAACCCTTGAGCAAAACCTTCTACAATCTTTTCATATCCTCTTATAAAAAAGCTCTCAAGAGCATGTCCTAAGGAACCCAATATAAAAAGTGGAGCATAGGCATATCCTAGTGTTGTAAAGGTGGATTTAAAATCTTTATTTAGTACTTTAGAAGCTAGATAAAATCCAAGAGTAGCAAAAAATACACAAAATACAATAGCATATGTAAAAGCAAACATACCATTTAATTCAGGTACACCAAAATAGTTTGCTGTCTTATTCCATAAAAGTTGATCTGCTATGGCACTTCTATTTAACCCATGGGCAAAACTCATAGAGATAGGTATGGAAGCAAGTATCAAGATATATGTCCAAATTTCTGCTGGTAAGGTTTTGAATTTTCCTTCTAGTTTAGCTGCTGGTTTAGTTAGTTTAAATTTTACAGATTCACATGTCACTGCACAATCCATACATAAAGTACAATCATCCATAGAGTTTTTCTTTTTAAATGTAAAAGGTTTTAGATTGTATTGACAGGCTTTTGCACAATCAAAGGTTCTACAATCTTTACATTCATCTGTATAAGTTTCTAGCTTTGTAAATGATAGTTTATCATAAGCACGAGTTAGTGTTCCTATGGGACAAATACTCTTACAATAACTCATATCTTTGTAAATATAATATAAAACAAATGCGATGATACTCATAATAGAAAACATCAATGCCGTACCCATTGGGCTTTTCCAAAATCCTGGAAAAGTATAATAAACTCCCCACCATGCAATCACAAGTAAAGATATACCAATATATCTATTTTGCATCCATTTAGGCATAGTTTTTTTAAGACCAAATTTAGTGATATATTTACCCAAAAAACCATGGGGACAGATACCACAAAAGATTCTTCCAAATGTTGGAAGGGTAGCCACCATAAATAGTGCCCAAAATATTCCCCAAAAGAGTGCACCTGTGAAGATGTTCTCTTTTGTGGGATTCATAAATCCATAATAGATTGCATAAAAAAATAGTAAAATAATTGATACTCTAAAAGCTAATAAAAACTTTTTGTTTTTAAATAAAAAAGTAAAAATAGGATTTTTAAATAGATCATAGTTCTCTCTTTTTATAAAATTAACCATAATTAAAACCTATTAAAAAGTGTATTTTACACCTGTGTAGTAAACCCTACCTGGATCAACTACAAGACTTAAATCTTCCCTATCAATTCCCTGCTCACCTCTTTTATCCCTATGTAAGAAAGCAGCTCTATAGTATTGTTCATCAAGTACATTATCAATTTTGAAATAAAACTCTAGTTTATTTCCACTTACTTTTGTATCATATTTAGCTTGTAGGTTTAGTACTTCATATCCATCCATTTTGATAGTATTCATCTCATCAGCCCAGTAACCACTTTTTGCATAAATCTCTGAGATAAGTTTTAGATTACTTGTAAGCCTATAGTTTAAAAATAGATTGATAGTATGATCAGATACTCTTGGGATATCATTTCCTACGATATCATATGTTTTAGAACTTCTATCTTGCATTGATACAATATGTGGTAGATGACTAGTATATTTAGCCCTTAGGTATGTATATGCTAAAGAGTATGAAAAAGTCTCCTTTTGATCACTTTTAAAAGATAGCTCTAATCCCCTATGTCTACTATCTCCCACATTTGCCATTGGGCTTCCAAATCCATATGTTCCTTCTTCATAGGCTATGATATCTTTATTGTCTATTTGAAAAACTGTTACATCATAACTTGCACTATTTTTAGTTACACCTCTTGATCCTATTTCATAAGTGGTACTTGTTTGATCTTTTAGAGAAGGGGTCTCTTGTAAATCAGAAACATCAGGAGTCTCAAATCCTGTAGCTACACTTGTATAAATATTTGCAGCTTTAGATGAGTTGTAATTAAACCCTAATCTATAGGCATTGTTTGTAAATGAATTTGAGTTTGATTCAACTTTATCACTCCATGTTGATCCATCAAAATCATGTTTATCTGTAGTGTATTCTTTTTTTTGTTTATTGTGTCTTGCATTTACAGTAGTAGTTAGTTTCTCAGTTATACCATATTTTACTTCACCATAGATAGCTTTTGTAGTTTCTTCACTAATTGTATCTGATGTTTCACCTGCATAATATTTTTCAGTAGATCTTGATCTTACATTATATGAACTATAATTTGCTAAAGTTTTACTTTTATCTGTATATTTTTGTTCACCATATTCTAGTCCAATTAAAGAGGCTATTTTATTTTCTTCTATAGTATATTCTGTTTTGATACCTTGTTGTTCTAGATTGTCATGGCTTTCATTTACATATACATTTGATGTACTTGTGTCATTATCTGTATCTTGAGGGTTTGATATTTGATCATAAAGGTCTTCATATTTATATCCAGTAACTTTTAGATTTGCATTATCAAAATCTTTATTGTATGTTACGAAATATTTATTTAGATCGATTCCACTATCTTTTGTATATCCTTTATCTGAATCACCTTTTGGATTTGTTTTGGCTTCTGTTTCACCTGCAACTGTTCCTCTTGATCCGGTTTGATCATACTTTTTAGTAACATCTGCACCAAAAGTTACATCACTACTATCATCTAAAAAATAAGTAAATTTTCCATTTACAGATTTTGTCCACATCTCAGATTCTGTCCAGTAACCATCTGTCTTTCTATATGTACCATTTAAATTAAATGCAAAATTTTCTAGGGTATGTGCTGTTGATATTTCTGTTTCTTTATATCCATGACTACCAACTTCAGCTTTGATTGAGGAGGTGTTTTTTGTATTTGCTCTTTTTGTTGTGATTATCACGGCACCTGAAAGGGCTGCTTCTCCATATAGATATGAAGCTGATCCTTTTACTACCTTTATAGTTTTAATATCCTGTAGATTTAGTCTTACTCCACCCGATACAGATTTTACTGGTACACCATCAACGATGATCGCTACACCGGGTTCTTCACCCATAAAAGATTGATTTCCAACTCCTCTAAATCTAAATTGAAGAATTTCACCTGTTCTAGCAACATTTGTCATCCCTGGGATTGTTTTTAATATATCAATGATATTTTTTGAACCAACATTTTCAATTGTTTCTTCCGATATAATATTTACACTTGAGCTTTCTGTCTTTAAATCAGAATTTACTTCTATAGTAGATGATTCAACACTAATTGTTCCTAAATCCACATCTGAGGCCATTAGTGATGTACATGTAACAAAAGAGAGAAATATAGCCTTTTGTAGTTTTATTTTTGTCATGGTTTTCCTTAACTTATATTTTTAAAAACACCATGACTTATCGTTATAAAAGTGAGAATTATATACAATACCCCATGGTGTAATAGCCTTAAGTTCCCCGATACAGTCGCCAAACTTCACTCGGGGTTCTTAAATTGGTTTGAATAATAACTTTAAAGTGTTAATTAAGTGTTAAATATTGATTTGTAACTTTAATGTAACATTATAAAAATAATTAGTTTAATATATTTAAGAATAAATTAGAAGAGTAGTATTAAAATTAGATTAAAGAAGTAGAGGTGCATCGCAAAGATATAAGTACCAATTGAACTCTCCTAAATTTTCAATAAAAACCCACCTCTACTTTGATATCCAAAATCAAAAAATACCATTAATTTTTCGTTTACAAATAACTGCTAAAATCCTTTAAACTATTTAAATATATAGTTATAGTAAAATATCTACTTTAATTTTAAAGAAGAAAGACAAAAATGAGATTTTCAAACCTTTTTATACCTACAACAAAAGAAACTCCAAATGATGCAACATTACCTTCGCATCAATTTTTAATCCGTGGTGGATTTATTACTCAGCAAGGTGCAGGACTTTATAACTTTTTACCACTAGGTAAAATTGTACTTGATAAGATTAGAGATATTGTAAAAGATGAGATGGACAAAGCAGGAGCAAATGAGCTTCTTATGAGTTTTGTAACTCCTTTAGAACTTTGGGAAGAATCTGGTCGTGCAAGCACGATGGGAAATGAATTACTAAAGTTTAAAGACAGAAAAAGTGCAAACTATGTACTTTCACCTACAAATGAAGAAACAGTAGTTGATATAGTAAAAAATAGAATCACTTCATATAAAGACTTACCAATTAATCTTTATCATATCAATACAAAATTTAGGGATGAAGCAAGACCTAGATTTGGACTTATGAGAGGTCGTGAATTTTTGATGAAAGATGCTTATTCTTTCCATGCAAGTGAAGAGGATTTAGTAAGAGAATTCAACCTTATGGAAGAGACTTATAAAAAGATCTATACAAGACTTGGATTAGAGTTTAGAGTAGTTGATGCTGATAGTGGTGCTATTGGTGGAAGTGGAAGTAAAGAGTTTCATATCTTAGCAAATAGTGGTGAAGATACTATCGTAGTATGTAAATCATGTGATTATGCTGCAAATATTGAAGCAGCAGTAAGAAAGCCAAATAAAAAAGAGGCTCTTGAGACAAAAGAACTTGAAAAAGTTGAAACACCAAATTGTAAAACAATCGAAGAGGTGAGTAGCTTCTTAGCTGCTGATCCATATTATTCAATGAAAGCAGTTATGAAAAAAGCTATTTTTGAAGAATCAAGTGAAGTGGTACTATTTTTTGTAAGGGGTACAGATGAACTTGAAGAGACAAAAGCTAGTAATGCTGTAAATGCTTTAGATCTTGTAGATGCAAGTGAAGAAGAGATCATCGCTGCTGGTTTAGTTCCTGGATATTGTGGGATCGTAGGATTACCTGAAGGTGTAAAAGTTTATGTTGATAATGAACTTCAAGGTGATAATAACTTAGTTTGTGGTGCAAATGAAGAGGGGTATCACAATATAAATGTTGATCTTACTTCTATTGAAGGTTTAGAGTTTGCAGATTTGGTTGCCGTTCAAGAGGGTGATGTATGTGATTGTTGTGGTGGAGAGCTTACTTATACAAAAGGGATCGAAGCTGGGCATATCTTCCAATTAGGTACAAAATATTCATCTGCTATGGGTGCAAACTTCTTAGATGCAAATGGAAAATCACAGCCATTTATTATGGGTTGTTATGGTATTGGTGTATCAAGACTTGTGGCAGCTGTTATTGAGCAAAACCATGATGAAAAAGGTTGTATGTGGACAAAAGAGACAGCTCCTTTTGTTGCAGAAGTGATCGTATCAAATGGTAAAAAAGAAGAAGAACAAGAAGCTGCAAATAAAATCTATGCTGAATTAAAATCAAATGGAATCGATACTGTTATCGATGATAGGGTAAAAGAGAGATTTGGATTTAAGATGAAAGATTTTGAACTTATTGGTTTTCCATATGCTATTATCGTAGGTAAAAAATTAGCAGATGGGCTAGTTGAGATTTGTGATAGAAAAACACTAGAAAAAACAGAAGTAAAAGTTGAAGAAGTTGTAGCTAAATTACAGGAGATGATGGCTTGATCTATTTTTTAATATACCTATTTTCGGAGATAATGATATCTTCAGCTATAACATCATCTATTGGTGGTTTAGTAACATTTGCAGAGGTGATTATCTCTGCAATTATAGGTGTATTTTTACTTCAAAACTTTAAATACGCACTAATGGAAAACATGATGGATCTTGCAAAGGGAAATATTACCCAGCAAGATTTTATGAGATTAAATGTCTTTATGGCTCTTGGTGCAGTGCTTTTAATAGTACCTGGATTTTTAACAGATATTATAGGGATACTATTACAGTTTGAATTTTTTGGAATTATGATAGGTAAAAAGTTTTTGAAAAAGGGATCAAATAAACAAAATGATCACTTCTCAAATACAGATTTTAGATATGAAAATAAACAAAATAAAGGGGATGATGATGTTATCGATGTTGAAATTATCGACGATAGCCGTGGTATTAAGTAGTGCATTATTTGCAAATTCGATTGATGATAGAGTTTTAGCTTTTGAAAAACAAAGGGTAAGTGCAAACCCAAGGGTACAAATAGAAGATGTATCTATATTCTTTAAAAAAGAGACAAGTGTAAAGGGTTGGAGTGGATATGTGTTTAATATCAAAGCAAATGTTCAAGGTAAAATGATAAATGCAAAAGATATTATTTTCTCAAATGGTGAAGTTATTTCACCCGAACTTATAGATATAAAAACAGGAGCTTCATTAAAGTCTCAAATGGTTCCAACACTAACTGAGAACTATTATGATAAAAAACACTTAATCGCTGGTACACATAATGCAAAAAATAAAATTGTAGTATTCTCTGATCCATTATGTCCATTTTGTATGGATTTAATCCCAGATGTGATCAAACATGTAAATAAAAACCCAAAAAATATAGCTTTATATTATTACCATTTCCCACTACTTAGAATTCACCCTGCAGCAGGACCAATGTCTCAAATTATGGCAGTAGCTGAATCTAAAGGTGTAAAAAACGTAACTTTAAAAACTTATGAGGGTGATTTTGATAAGTATTTTGAAGTAAAAGAAACTGATACTGCAAAGATTCTAAAAGGTATGAATGCAGTACTTGGTACAAATATCACACTTGAAGAGGTAAATAAAGTATCTTTAGATAAAGATATCAAAATGGGTGAAGATATGATGGTTCAAGGTACACCAACAATTTATATTAATGGTGAGATTGATAATACAAGATTAAAATACGAGAAATTAAAATAATGGAAAAACTAGTAATAGCTACAAGAGCAAGTGATCTTGCTCTATGGCAAGCATATCACATTCAGGATAGAATTGAAGCAATGTATCCTGAGATAAAAGTGGAGCTAAATAAAATCACATCAAAAGGTGATAAAATCCTTGATAAGCCTTTAGCCTTAGTTGGAGGAAAAGGTCACTTCACAAAAGAGCTTGAGGATGAGATGCTTGATGGAAATGCTGACCTTGCAGTTCACTCACTAAAAGATGTACCTACATTTATCCCTGAAGGTCTAGAGCTTGTGGCTATCACTGAGCGTCAAGATCAAAGTGATCTATTTTTATCTCACACATATAAATCTTTAGATGAACTTCCAGAGGGTGCTGTAGTAGGAACTACAAGTCTTAGACGAAGAATGCAACTTCTCTCACGTAGGCCAGATTTAAAAGTAAAAGATCTAAGAGGAAATGTAAACACAAGACTTAGAAAGCTTTCTGAGGGTCAATATGATGCGATCATCTTAGCTTATATTGGTCTAGCAAGACTTGATCTTATCAAAGATGTACCATATTCTCAAAAACTACCACTAGATATGATGATCCCACCAATGGGACAAGCCGCTCTTGGTATAGAAATAGTATCAAGCAATGAAAAAGTAAGAGAGATAGCTTTAAGATTAAATGATGAAAACACATTTATTTGTACAAAATTAGAGCGTGATTTTATTTCAAAAATTGGAGCAGGATGTTCTGCACCAGTGGCTACAAATGCTACAATAGATGGTGATACTATTACTCTTCAAGCGATGATAGGATTCCCTGATGGTACAAATATCTTACATGAATCAAAAAGTACAAAGATAACTGAGGGTGATAATCTTGGTGTAGAATTAGCAGAGCAGATGATAAAAGATGGTGCTATAGAGATACTTGAAAATGCTGAAAAGATTGCATTTAAAGATGAGAGACCAGATAGGATATAAATAAACATATTTATCATACAAATAGAGAAAAAAAGAAGATAAAGTGAAGGGTATTAAAAAGGGGTAAGATGAAAGAAGCTATAAAAATACTAAAAGACAATGATCTATTAAAAGTGATAGATGAAGAACTTGATATCTATCTAGAGATTCCACATATTGCTTATGTTGAAGTGAAAAAGCCTGATAGCAAAGCGATACTTTTTACAAATCCAATTGATAAAAAAACTGGTAAAAAATTTGATACACCAGTTTTGATGAATGTATTTTGTTCACCTGAGGCTGTAAAGCTTTTTATAGGTGATGCGGATAAGATTGCTGCTGAGATTGAGTATCTATTAAAACTAAAGCCACCTGAAGGTTTTATGGAAAAGCTTGGGATGTTTGGAAAACTATTCAACCTAAAAAATGCTATTCCTAAAAGATTAAAAAAGACAAATGCACCATGCCAAGAAGTAGTACTACAAGGCGATGATATTGACCTATATGATTTACCTATCCTTACAACATGGGAGCAAGATGGTGGACCATTTATCACTATGGGACAAGTATATACAGAAAGTCTAGATGGTAAGATGCAAAATCTTGGTATGTATAGACTTCAAGTATTTGGAAAAAATAAGCTAGGAATGCACTGGCAAATCCATAAAGACTCTAACCACTTCTTCCATGAGTATAAAAAAGCAGGTAAAAAAATGCCTGTAACAATTGGAATAGGTGGTGACCCTATGTATATTTGGTGTGGACAAGCACCACTACCTATTGGAGTATTTGAGCTTTTACTATATGGTTTTGTAAAAAATAAAAATGCCCAATTAGTAAAATCAATCACAAACGACATCTACACACCAATCGACAATGACTTTGTAATAGAAGGCTTCGTAGATACGGAAAAACTAGAGATAGAGGGACCATTTGGTGACCACACTGGTTATTATACTTTAGAAGAAGAATACCCAGCTATGGAAGTAACAGCGATCACACAAAAGAAAGATCCAGTATATCTTGCAACAGTAGTTGGTAAGCCACCATTAGAAGATAAATATATGGGATATGCAACAGAGCGTATTTTCTTGCCACTTTTAAAAACAACAGCACCTGATCTTATAGATTATTATATGCCAGAGAATGGAGTTTTCCATAATCTGATCATCGCTAAAATCAAAACACTATACCCAGGACACGCACAACAAATGATGCACGCCTTCTGGGGTGTAGGTCAAATGAGCTTCGTAAAACATGCAATCTTCGTAGGTGAAGATGCACCAGAGCTAGAAGAGCATGAAGAGCTTACAAGATATATCCTAGATAGATTAGATATAGATGACCTAATGATCTCAAAAGGTGTAGTAGATGCTCTAGATCATTCATCACCAAGATTTGCCTTAGGTGGAAAGCTAGGACTTGATTGTACGGGTGATGTGGTATCTGATAGTAATATCATCTTAAAAGATGATGCAGAGCTTTTATCTGATATTCAAAATATAGATTCAAATGTCACTGACTTAAAACAATACTTCATAGATACAAAAAATCCAGTGTGTGTGGTAAAAGTAAAAAAAGAAAGAAGTCAAAAATATACTTTTGAAGCCCTTGCTCCACTATATGGAAACTTGAAGGTTCTTATCATTGTAGATGATGAAAAGAATCAAGTGGATAATGAATATATGCTTGTTTGGAGAGTTGTAAATAATATAGATAGTAATCGTGATATCTGGATAGATAATGGTACTATTTGTATTGATGGTACAAATAAAAACAAATTAGATAACTTTCAAAGACGTTGGCCTGATGATGTGGATTGTACTCCTTCTGTGTTGGCTGATCTTAGAGAAAGAGGTTTAATTGATATTACGGATGAGTTTGCTGAGAAATTTATGTTGTAATCGATTTTGATACTTTTATTTGAAAAGCTCTGCCTTTTATAGGTGGGGCTTTTTTTATTTTCTAATTTTAATGTATTGTGACGTTAAATATAACATAAATATTGGTATGATTATGTAAATATAATTTATAGGATATTTATGAATAAAATTGATGCAATTAAAAAATTAAATGAGTTAATTAGTAGGCTTAACTCTTTACCTCATTTTGTAGATGGTGGACCGAATCATGAATTTGATAAATGGAAAAGAAATTGTAAATTAGCAATAAAAAAGATTTTTGATGAATCATATGTAGAAGAATTTAGTAAAATAAAGTTTGTTCCTTCTATGATTTATTTAGGAATGGATAGATCAGATTTTATTAAAGGACATAATAAAGGAAGAGAAAAAGCTAAAGCAAAGCTTGAATCCTTTATTGAAGAAATAGAAGATTACTGGGATGAGCCAACTATAGATAATACTTCAGATTTTAAAATTGAAAATACTAAAATACTAGAAAAATCGAAAGTGTTTATTGTTCATGGTCATGATGAATTAGCAAAGACAGAGATTGCAAGATATTTAGAAAAATTAAATATTGAGCCTATTATTTTACATGAACAAGCAAGTGAAAGTAAAACGGTTATTGAAAAAATTGAAAAGTATGGTAATGAAGTGGGGTTTGCTGTAGTTTTATATACAGAATGTGATGTAGGTGGTAAATGTGAAAATACATTACAATCAAGGGCAAGACAGAATGTTATTTTAGAACATGGATATTTTATTGCACATCTTGGTAGGAAAAATACTTGTGCTCTAGTAAAAGGGAAAGTTGAAACTCCAAGTGATATTAGTGGTGTAGTTTATGTTCCTATGAATGATAGTAGTTGGCATTTAGATTTAGCAAAGGAATTAAAAAGTTCTGGGTATGAAATAGATTTTAACAAATTATTCTAACTTATAACCAAGACAAAATAAATTGAGTGTGCGTATAGTTACATCACTTTGATTCCTCTGTCTTTTTGTTCCGGCAAAAAGGCAGCAAAAACCTCTCCACCCGATGAAAATGTGCTTCCAAGCTGGAGCAAAATATTTACTGCGGGCTCGAACTCACGA
>CAYFGQ010000011.1:0-72734 GCA_964342525.1 uncultured Arcobacteraceae bacterium | reverse complement strand
CACTTTTGGAAATAATTGATGAATATCTTAATTCTTTAATGAAAAAGAACCCTTGGGGATTCTCTCCTGCACAATATTTATCTGCTTCATTTAACTGTCATCCTAATTATGCGACTTATTTAATTAATAAAAATACAAATCATATAGTTGGTGTGAAAAAGGTTCTTGAGAAATTACCTGAAGAGAAGAAAGCTTCATTTGATAAAGAATATATTGAGAAACTGTATATGGATTTTCAATTTGAAATTAAAAGTGAACCTAATGGCTTGTTAGAATTAAAAAAGGAAAAAGATATTTTATTTATCGCCTCAGGTAAAAGTGTAGCTGAATATAAGGATATCTTAAATAAGAAGGCAGAATCTGATAAATATATTACAATTTCATTAAATCATATATCAGATATTAAGTGTGATTTTTTTCTATTTACAAATCAAAAAAGATTTGATGAATTTAGTGAATCATTTATGGATAAACAAATTATAATCACTAGTAACGTATTCTCTGATAAAGAGGTTTTTAGAGTTTTAGATTTTAAAGAATTTGCATTTGTTGATAACTTTTTTGTTTCTAATGTTGCACTTGTAGCACTTAATTATTGTATCTCTCAAGATATAAATAGAGTAGAGATCGCAGGTCTTGATGGATATAAAATAGATACGGATAATTATAACTATAAAGAAACAAGTGTAATTATAGATAATAAAGAGCTTTTAGCTCAAAATGAGGCTATTCAAAAGAGTTTGGATATTTTAAAACAAAAGATAGAAATAGATTTTCTAACACCAAGTATTTTTAATCAGGATTAGTAATGTTAAAGAAAAATTATTTAAAAGAAAAATTAGAAAATGGTAATCTTACTATTGGTACATGGAATATAATTGATTCAACTATGGTTGTTGATGTTATTGCAAGTAGTGGAATTGATTTTATTGTAATAGATGCAGAACATGGAAGTATCTCCTATGAAACTGCACAAGCTATGATTAGTATTTGTGAGAGTTATGATGTGACACCTATTATGAGAGTTGGTGAGGTTAATGAAAGTTTAATTTTAAGAGCTCTTGATATAGGAATCCATGGGGTTCAATTACCAAATATTACAACTGTACAAGATGCAGAACAATTTGTACAATTCGCAAAATATCCTCCAATTGGTATAAGAGGTTTTTCTCCATATACTAAGGCTGGTCTATATGATGTGAAAAATGGAAAGAATATGCCAGCGATTGCAAATGAGAATACTTTACTTATTGCAAATGTCGAAGGAATTGAAGGATTAAATAATCTAGAGGAAATTGCTAGTGTTGAGGGTATCGATGTGATCTTTATTGGACTTTTTGATATGAGTAAGTCCTTAGGTATAGCTGGTGATGTTCAAAACCCAAGAGTTATGGAGAAACTTGATGAGGCTATAGAAGTGATTCATAAACAAGGTAAAAAAGTTGGATCAATAGCATCCAATATTGAGATGTTGGATCTATTAAAAAACAAGAAAATAGATTATCTGACTTATTCTGTAGATACAGGAATGATAAAAGAATCATATGTGGATATGATTGAACAATTTAATAAATAGGTGAAAAAATGAATAATAGATTTGAAACAATGCAAAGACTTCTTGATACAAGGAAATTTTTTAAACTTGTATGTGGTGCAGGAAATGAAGATGCTGCAGAAGTTAAGAAACTTGTTTTACTTTATACACTAG
The DNA here is from genome assembly GCA_964342525.1 of uncultured Arcobacteraceae bacterium. Taxonomy (GTDB): domain Bacteria; phylum Campylobacterota; class Campylobacteria; order Campylobacterales; family Arcobacteraceae. The sequence goes on along the minus strand of CAYFGQ010000011.1, from coordinate 71,026 downwards.
CTGGTGCTAAAGGTTTAGATGTATCTGCAAATATAAACGTTGTAAAACATGCCGTTGAAGGTATTGATCTAGCTTTTGAGATGGCTCCTAAATTTGGTATTGAGCTTGAAACTAGACCTTTTATTACTGTAAGTGTTGGTATGCCTGGGGATCATCATGTAAGAAAAGCTTTTATTAATCCTGAGACATGTATTGAGTGTAATTTGTGTATCCCTGTTTGTCCTACTGATGCGATTCCTGATGAACTTGTGGTTATAAAAGAAAAATGTATTGGTTGTGGAAATTGTAGTGCTATTTGTCCAAAGGATGATATTATCTCTTATTCAAACAATCAAAGGGAACTTAAAGAGCTTCTACCAGCCTGTATTGAAGTTGGTGCAGAACAGATTGAATTACATGCTGCTGTTGCGGATGATACTGCTATTATGGATGAGTGGCAAATTGTATGTGATTCAAATCCAAATGGTCATGTATCAATGTGTCTTGATAGATTACATCTATCAAACTTTACTTTTGAAAAAAGGGTTGAAAAGGCTTTAGAAATAGCGGGTGAAAGATTGATAATTCAATCAGATGGTTACCCTATGAGTGGTGGTGCTGATGATTATAATACTACTCTACAAGCTATAGCAACAGCAGATGTATTAAATAAAAAATTTAATATGCATGTGAATAAAAAAGAAAAAATTATTAAATACAAAAAGAAAACTGTAGTAAATCAACTGTTATCAGGTGGTACAAACTCATTAACTGCTGTATTAGCTGATCAGTGTGGAGTTAGATTTCAAGGTGCTTCATTGGGTACTTTTGCTAGAAAACTTGTAAAAGATATCATCAATAATGAAAGTTTCTATGAAAATGATGAATTGGTAAAACAAGGATATTTAATTGCTAAAAAACTTGTTCTAGAGAATGTTGGAGAGGTAAATGAATAATCTAGTTTTACCTAAAGGTAAAATAGAAAATATTGATATGGTCATTTTTGATAAGGATGGCACTTTAATTGATGTACACCATTATTGGTGTTCTATGATAGAGTTTAGGGCTAAATTTTTTGTTGAACTATTAAAAAATGAAGATATTGACTTAGATAAATTATATAATGACCTTATTGATAGTATGGGTATAAATCTTCTTACAAAAAAGATGAAACCAGAGGGGCCAGTTGGTATAAAACCAAGAACTTTTATTGTTGAAGTGGCTCTAGAGACTATAAATAAATATACAAAAAACTGTACTAAAGATGATGTGATAGATATTTTTGCGAAAGTGGATGAATATTCAAAGTCTAAATTAAAAGAGATAGTAAAACCACTACCTAGCGTTGAGGAACTTTTAGGGAATTTAAAAGCTAAAGATATTCTTATCACTATTGCTACAACTGATTTAACAAATAGGGCTATTTTAGCTATGAAAGATTTGGGTTTTGAAGAGTATTTTATAGATATTGCAGGGGCAGATTTAGTTAAAAATGCAAAACCAAGTCCCGATCTTGTAGATTATCTTATAAATAAACACAATGTGCCTTTAGATAAAATAGTAGTTGTAGGGGATTCTATGGCTGATCTGAATATGGCAAAAAATGCTAAGTGTCAATTTCTTGGAGTAAAAACAGGACTTTGTACAGATGAGTTTATAAATGATGCTGAGTATTTAATTGAAGATATGAGTGAAATAGAGGTGATATAATGAAAATAGTAGGAATGATCCCAGTTAGGATGGAATCTTCAAGACTTCCAAATAAAGCGATAAAAGATATTTGTGGATTACCAATGATAATCCATACCCTAAAAAGAACTCAAATGGCAAAAAGTCTAGATGAAGTTTATGTGGCTACAGATAATGAGGAGATCAAAGCTTTAGTAGAAAGTCATGGTGGAAAAGTTATTATGACAGCAAAGGATCATGAAACAGGTTCAGATAGGTTAGCAGAAGCTGCATCTAAAATTGAAGCAGACATTATTGTAAATGTACAAGGGGATGAAGCTTTAGTAAATCCAAATCATATTGACACTGGGGTAAATGCTCTACTAGAATCAAAAGATGCACAAGTATCTATTTTATTAACTAAATACTCCAAAAAGAATTCTCCAGGGGATATTAAGGCTGTTGTAAATTTAAAGAATGAGATTATGTATATATCTAGAAGTGATCTTCCTTCAGATGCAAGGGTTGAAGTTAGGGAGATGTTAAAAGCATATCATGTGGTAAGTTTCAAAAAAGACTTTTTAATTAAATACGCTTCTTTAGATCAAACACCTTTAGAGAAAATTGAATTTAATGAATATCTTAGAATCTTAGAAAATGGCTATAAAATCCAAGGTGTAATGGTAGATAGTGATTCAATTAGTGTAGATACGGCTGATGATTTAGAGTATGTAAGAAAACTAATGTTAGATGATCAATACTTCAAAAAATATAGTTAATAGATATCTTGATTTAGGTTGTATATGATTAATAAGAGTTATGAAGAAACAAATGAATTTATAAAAAATATCAATAAACAAATACTTGGAACTAAAGATGATATTTATTATATAGCTAATAATACTTTAACTAGAAATCCTTTTGCTAGTAAAATATTATCTAATGAGGAGACTACTCCTAATCTTTCAAATAAATTGAAGATAAAATTTTTAATAAGATATTTTCTTAAAGCATTTAGTGTCTTTTTCGTTTATCTTGTGAAGTTTATTATATATAAATCTATAAAAAAGAAAACTACTTTAAATTATAAAATCCTAATTGATACATATTTTTTAGTGGATAAGATAGATAAAACTAAAAGTTTTAAAGATAGCTACTTTTTGGGCTTAGATGATCTTTTACAAAAGGATCAATTTGCATATTTAGTTAAAAGCTTTTATGGTTCGGTATTAAATATAAAAAAGTTTTTAAATGTAGTAAAAGTGATCAATCAAAGTGATAAGAATATAATTAGTGAGTTTGATATTATTGGTTTTGGAGATCTATTAAAAGCTTTTTGTTTTATTCTTATTTATCCTTTTAAGATTATCCGCGTATATAAACATTTTAAAGGAGATAATCTAGTATTTGATTATAGTTTAATAGAATCACTAAATGGGAGTGATTTTTTATCTTATATTAGATATTTGCTAGGAAAAAAGATAAATAAACAAAACAATATAGAAAAGATAATTTCTTGGTGTGAATATCAAAATATAGATAAATCCTTCTATAAAGGTGTAAATGAATCTGGTAAAAATCAAACTATTTATGGGTGTCAATTTTTGGTTACTTATGATTCTTGGTTGAATTTTTTTATTCCTAAAGAGGAGGAAAGATTTAATCTATGCCCAGATATTTTATTAACGAATGGAAAGTTTTATTTAGAACATATTGAAATTGAAAAAAGATTAGGAGTATCTTTACGATATAGTCATCTATTTAATGAAAATAATAATCAGGGGAATTCAAATGATAAAACTTTGGTATTGGGATCATTTATTTTTGAAGAGACATTAAATTTAATAGAAATGGTTAAAAAACTACAGATGGATGATAAAATTATCCTTAGACTCCATCCTACTCAAAGTTTTGATATGTATAAAAATAAAATACCTGAGTCATGGATCTTATCTGATAAAGAAAGTCTTGATGAGGCTATGTCAAAATCTAATATAGTAATTACCAATGGAGGTACAGGAACCTCTTTAGAAACGGTTTGTAAAGGTAAATCTACGTTAATAGTGGGCAATAGTAATAACTTCAACTCTTTACCCTTAATAAATAAAGGACAAGGTGAAATCTGGGATTTAGCTTTTAACAAAAATGAGGTAATAATTAAGTATAATGATCTATTAAAATATAGAAATAATAATAAAGATAAAATAGATGAATTATCATCTTGGTATAAAGAAAATTTTTTTATTAACCCCTCTAAAAAAAAGATTTTAGAAATATTTGATTTAGCAAAGGAATAAACATATGAAAGTATTGTTATTAGCTGGTGGATTTGGTACAAGGCTAAGTGAAGAAACAGATATTAGGCCTAAACCAATGGTTGAAATTGGAGGAAGACCAATTTTATGGCATATAATGAAGATATATTCTAAATATGGATTCAATGATTTTGTAGTTTTACTTGGTTATAAAGGGTATTATATAAAAGAGTATTTTACTAATTATTTTCTTCATCAAAGTGATATAACTATTGATATGTCAAATGGTAAAATGGAAGTACATAATAACTCTAGTGAACCATGGAAAGTAACTCTTTTAGATACTGGTTTAAATAGTATGACTGGAGGAAGAATTAAAAGAGCTCAAGATTTTGTTGGAGATGAACCTTTTATGCTTACTTATGGGGATGGAGTTTCTAATATTGATATAGAGGAATTAGTTTCTTTTCATAAGTCTCATGGAAAAGCTATGACAATGACTTCTGCTCAACCAGATGGAAGATTTGGGGCATTAAGTTTAGGAGAAAATAATCAAGTTTTAGAGTTTCAGGAGAAACCAAAAGGTGATGGAAGTTGGATAAATGCAGGTTTTTTTGTATGTGAGCCAAAAGTATTTGATTACATAACAGAAGGAGATTTAACTGTTTTTGAACAAGAACCTTTAAAGAACTTAGCAAAAGATAATGAAATTTTCACTTATAAACATAATGGTTTTTGGATGCCAATGGATACATTAAGAGATAAAATAAAATTAAATGAAATGTGGGATAACGGTAATGCCCCTTGGAAAGTTTGGGATAAGTAATGTTTAATAATATATATAAAAATAAAACAGTTTTAGTAACAGGTCATACTGGTTTTAAAGGAACTTGGCTTACAGCTTGGTTATTAAAATTAGGAGCAAAGGTTATTGGTATATCAAAAGATATACCTACTGATCCTTCAATGTTTGAAGAATTAACATTAGAAGGGAAAATAAAACATTATAAAGAGGATATTCGAGATCTTAATAAGATGACTGAAATAGTATCTAATGAAAAGCCAGAATTTCTTTTTCACTTGGCAGCTCAGCCAATAGTTTCTATATCATATAGTGATCCAATTGAAACAATTTCTTCTAATGTAATGGGTACTACAAATATTTTAGAAGCATTAAAAATATCAAATCATAAATGTACAGCTATTATTATTACAAGTGATAAGGCATATGATAATATTGAACAGGTTTGGGGATATAAAGAAGATGATAAAATGGGTGGAAAAGATATTTATAGTGGTAGTAAAGGTGCTGCTGAATTAATAATAAAATCATATTATCATTCTTTTTTTAAAAACGAAGACTCTAATATTAAATTGGCTATAGGAAGAGCTGGTAACGTTATTGGTGGAGGAGATTGGGCACAAGATAGAATTGTGGTTGATTGTATGGAAGCCTGGAGTAAATCTGAAGTTGTAGAAATTAGAGCTCCAAAAGCTACTAGACCATGGCAACATGTTCTTGAACCTCTTAGTGGATATTTAAATTTAGGTCAGGTTTTATATGAAAATGATTCTTTGCATGGTGAAGGATTTAATTTTGGTCCAAGAGCAGAACAGAATCATACTGTAGAAGAACTTTTAATTGATTTGAGTAAATATTGGAATTTTGAGGATGTAAGTAAAGCATATAAAGTTACTGGAAATATTCCATTTCATGAAGCAGGTCTTTTAAAACTAAATTGTGATAAAGCATTATTTCATTTTAAATGGCAAGCTAATTTAGAATATAAAGATACAATTAGATTTACTAGTGTTTGGTATTATGATTATTATAAAACAGATAAAAATATTTTTGATATAACAATGGGACAGATAGAAGAATATGAAAGTCTTGCAAAAGATAAAGGTTTGTTTTGGACAAAGTAATTGTAACTCCTTTAAAACAGATAAATCATCCAAAGGGCGATGTATTTCATGGTATGAAAAAGAGTGATAGTGGTTTTGATGGCTTTGGTGAAGCTTATTTCTCAACTATAAATAATGGAGATATAAAGGGCTGGAAAAAACACACTAAAATGACTTTGAATCTTATAGTAGTTAGTGGTGAGATAGAATTTGTAGTTTATGATGAAGAGGCAAAAGAGTTTTTTTCTATAGATTTGTCTCATAATAATTATAATAGGTTAACTATAAAACCTAATGCTTGGGTTTCATTTAGGGGAAAAGGTGATTATAATATGCTTTTAAATCTCGCTAATTTAGAACATGATCCTGATGAGGCTATAAATATAGAGTTGGATAAAATAGATTATGAATGGTAAAATAAGGCTTTCAAAATCATCTATTTCTCAATTAGAAAAAGATGCTGTACTAAAAGTACTAGATAAAGAGTTCTTAGGTATGGGAGAAGAAGTAAAACTCTTTGAAGAAAAAATAAAAAATTATCTTCAAACAAATATGCAAGTAGTTTGTGTAAGTACAGGCACTTCAGCTTTACATCTTGCCTTATCTGCATTAGGTTTAGAAAAAGGAGATGAGGTTCTTGTCCCTTCTTTAACTTATGTTGCATCATATCAAGCTATCTCTGCTACTGGGGCTACACCTATATCATGTGAAGTTGATCCAAATACTTTATTTATCGATCCTAAGGATTTAGAAAGTAGAATTAATAAAAATACTAAAGCAATTATGCCAGTTCATTATGCCAGTAATTCTTCAAATATGGAAGAGATATATAAAATTGCAAATAAATATAATCTTAGAGTTGTAGAAGATGCCGCGCAAGCTTTTGGTTCTTTACGAGATGGCAAGAAGGTTGGGCAAGAAGGCGATATTCTTTGTTTTAGTTTTGATGGTATAAAAAATATTACTTCAGGTGAAGGTGGAGCAATACTATCTTCAGATCATGATTTTATTCAAAAGGTTCAAGATGGAAGGCTTTTAGGAGTAGAAAAGGATACTGAGAAAAGATACTCTTCTCAAAGAAGTTGGGATTTTGATGTTAATCATCAAGGATATAGGTATCATATGAGCAATATTATGGCATCAATTGGAATTGTTCAATTGGATAGAATAGATGAGTTTAAAAAGAAAAGAGCATCTATAGTCCAACGTTATTTGAAAGAGCTAATTTCTATAGAAGAAGTAGAATTTCTAGATTTTGCATATGAAGAGATAATGTCTCATATTTTTGTTATAAAAGTTAAAAAAAGAGATGAACTAAGGACTTATTTACTGGAGAATAATATAGAGTGTGGAATACATTATAAACCAAATCATCTTCTGAGTAAATATAAAATTGAGTATTCTTTAGAGAAAACAGAAAATATTTATAATGAAATATTAACTCTGCCTTGTCATAATGATTTGACTAAAGAAGAACAAGATCTTGTAATAAAAAAAGTTAAGAGTTTCTATGGATAAGCATCAAGCTTTAGTATCTATAATAATGAATTGTTATAATAGTGATACATATTTAAAAGAAGCAATTACTAGTGTAATATCTCAAACTTATAATAATTGGGAAATTATATTTTGGGATAATCAATCTAATGATGATAGTGCTAAGATTGTTAAATCTTTTGATGATGAAAGAATTAAATATTATTATGCTCCAGAACATACTACCTTAGGTGAGGGAAGAAACCTTGCTTTAGAACATGTAAATGGCGAATATATTTCTTTTTTAGATTGTGATGATTGGTGGGAACCTAATAAAATTGAAATAACTTTAAGTTATTTTTCAGATGATAAAGTTGGTATTGTCCATACAAATGGGTCTCAGTTTTTTCAAAAACAAAATAGATACAAAGAGTTTCATAAATCTATTCAGCCAAGTGGTTATTTATTTGAAGAGTTAATAGGCAATTATAATATATCTTTAGTAAGTGCAATGTTTAGAAAAGATGTATTAAATGATTTGGATTATTATTTTGATACTAGATTTAGTATGATTGAAGAGTTTGACTTTTTTGTGAGGGTTGCAAATACTTGGAAAATTAATTATTGTCATGAGTTATTATGTTATTGGCGGGCACATGAAGCTAGTCTTACATGGAGCAAAAAAGAAAAAGTACAAAATGAGTATGAAATATTTTTAGAAAAAATATTAGATAGATATCCAAAACTAATAAATCATAAATCAGTAAAAATTATAGAATCTAAAATTGCTTATCATAAATTTTTAAATAAGTGGAATAGTGAAGATGTTGCTGATAGGAAATTAATTTATAAATATTTGCTATTAGATAAAAGGCTTATTTTAATTTATATAGCTTCTTTTTTTGGGAAGAAAACATATTTAAACTTATTAAAGTTTGTAGGAAAAAATGTTTGATTACTTTTTTATCAATTTTTTTAGTATTTTTAGGAACTAATTTATTATTAATAAATTCAAATGGGGAAAATATATATCCTTTATATTATGGTATCTTATCTTTACCATATATAGTATCATACTTTTGGGTAATTTTTGTAAGTAAACAGCAGTTTTCTCTTAATCGTATCATTACATTCTTTTTTCTTTTAAAACTATATATTGTATATATGGTAATACAATATGATGTATTGGCAACATACTGGCTTGAAATTGGGGAAACAGGCGATATTCATCGTTTCCATATTCCTGAAGGATTAAGTGTAAAGAACTTAGGGAATATCTTTCATTATTTATTTTCTTCAGAAGTAGCATGGAGTGGAAAATTAACTCATGTTATTATTTTCTTGAATGCTAGGTTTTTGCATTTTTTAGGATTTAGTTTTCCTCAATTGGGTTATTATGAAGTTGGTTTAATAACATATATTTTCAATGTTTTTATAAATATTTTCACTATTTGGCTAGTTTATTTAGCAGCTCTACAATACTCAAAGTCTATATTATTCGCTCAAAGGGCAGCATTTTTTATAGCTTTTAATCCATTTTTCATCTATGCCGCTGCAACAGCAAAAAAAGAGGCTATTCTGATGTTTGCTTTATCAATATTTTTATTGTACATTACTCAACCAATTAAAAAACATTACTTATTTCTTATTGCTCTGTTAATTGTAGCTTTTGATAGAGTATATATGGTTCCTTTTCTAATTTTAATTTATGGTATTATAAGTGGTAATATGAAAACTCTTTTTATCTTAGGAGGAGTAGGCTTAATAGGGATTCATTTTTTATTTGGTTTAGAAAAAATTTTTACTCTTTATACTAACTATATGAATGCAGTAAATTTATCTAATAGTGCTATTTCAGAGAATAATATTTTTTATAATCTACTTCGTGCTTTATTTTCTCCGTCAGTTACTAAACTTTTTTCTTTAGATTATTTTAGTGGAGATTTATATCTATTTTTATATTACTCCTTAAGTTTATTTTTTAGTGTAGTTGCTATTAGATCCTTATTTATAGTAAAGGGCTTAGAGTCAATTGTTTTTTATACTTATTTATATGTATTTATACTTCTTCCATATGCAAGTACATTTAAATTAATGGTTTTATCAGTATTTGCTGTAATATTTTTAGATAGGATTTCTTTTGTTAAATTTAATAGAAAATAATAGAAATACTTTTAGTATAATAATATTTTTCTTTTTAAATATTTTATTATTTACAAATCATCTCTTTATACATATGGATGTTTTTAGTTTAAGCTTTGTTCATTATTCGATTATAATAGCATTAATAACAATGCTATTTTTATTAAAGTATCATATTTTTGGAGTTTTATATATAATCATAATTAGTGTTTTCTTTTTTTTAGGTTATACTGAATATATTAAAATTATTTCTATTCCTTATCTTTTATTCTTATCTTATATTATTTCTCTTAGAAATATGGATAAAATAAAAAAATTCTTTGTTTTTATCGTGATTCTAAATTTTTTTGTAATTATTATGGAAATGAATTTTCCTATAAAAGAACTTTTAGAGTTTAAGACATATCATCTTGATATCTATCATCCTGATTTTAAGCCTCAATATAACTGGCCAATTTGGGTAGAGGATTATGAAGTACCTTTATATCAAATTAGACCTAGTGGGATATTTAATAGTACAATTAATTTCTCATTTGAGATGATATTTATTTTGGCTATATTACTTTTTTCTGATATGAAAAATAATATCTCAATGTTTTTTTTATTAGTAGTCTCTGTATTTTCTGGCTCTGATGCATTGTTAATTGCAAGTATTATTCTTCCTATCTTAACTTTTGGTATTAATGAAAAGAAAAGAATCTTTTTTATATTAACTATGTTATTTTTAACATTTGTATTATATACTTATTTATACCCTTATTTTTCAGCATATAATTATAATTTAAAAAGTACATTTACTAGTATCTTATCTCGATTAGACTTTGACTCTGTCAACTCAACATTTACTTCTTATGGAGTAGTGAGTGTTATTCTTTTATTTATAATATCTTTATATGCTTTTGTTAAATCAGTCAGTAATAATACTTTAAAATATTTATATGTAATTTTCACCGTTGTATCAGTATTATTACTACATAATTTGATCTTATCAATTAAGTTTTATATTTATTTAGGTATTCTATTAGGTATAATGAAAGCATATTATGATAAAAAAGTGTATACAGAAAATGGAATATAAATGATTACTACATATATCATTGGTAAGAATAGTAACTTATCAAAATATTTACATCAAAAAATAGAAAATAGTATTTTGGTTTCCTCTAGAGAAATAATTGAAGGTAAAGAGATTCAAGTTAAAGATAATTCAAATATAATCTTTAATAATTTTCAGCCTTCAACTGGATTACAAAATCATTTAAAACCCATAGATTATATAAATAATGCAATTATGTCAACAGCTTTGACCTTAAATATGTGTAAGAATGTAAAAATAAATAAAGTTTTATATACAAGTAGTAGTTCTGTATATGGGAATAATATTTTATGTAATGAGAGAGATGATCTTAAGCCTCTAAATTTACATGCTTCTTTAAAAATAGCAAATGAAGAATTAATAAAAAAATTTTGTATGGAACACAATATTGATTATACAATTGCTAGGGTATTTAATATGTATGGTGGAGATGATAAATTTTCAATTATTAGTAAGATAATTAAAGCACATAAAAAAGACGAAACATTAACAATAGTAAATCATGGAAATGCAATAAGAGATTTTATACATATTGATGACGTGGTAGATATTTATTTTAAATTGTTAGATAAAAAGGATATCCCTTATTTAAATATTGGTACAGGGATTGGAAATTCTATTAAAAATATATTAGACTTTTTAAATAATCATAATGTACAAATAAATACAAATAATATAAAAAGGGAAGAACTAAAGATCTCTACAGCTGATATTAAACTATTGGATAAAAATATTGAAAAAACAAGTTTTAAAAATATTGAAGATTATTTAAAAAAAGAATTTAATATATGAAAAAAATTATTATAGTTAGTACTGTTCCCTTAAGTTTAGCTACTCTTGTAAAAGGTCAAGCAAAATATTTATCAAAATATTTTGATGTAAAATTAGTAACTTCCCATAGTGATCTTAATAGTGATATCTCTGAATATGAAGGGGTTGAATTAAAATCTATTAATATGACAAGGCAGATTACTATTATAAAAGATTTTAAAGCATTATTTGAATTATTTTTATATTTTTTAAAAGAAAAGCCTGATATTGTTTATAGTTTTACTCCAAAAGCAGGTCTTTTATCTATGATAGCTTCTTTTTTTGTAAGGGTTCCTATAAGGATTCATAATGTTGTGGGAATGCCTTTAATGGAAGCAAAAGGAAAGAAAAAAACTTTATTAAAATTTATTGAAAAATTAACTTATTTCTTTTCAACTAAATTATTGTGTAATAGCTTTGGTTTAAAAGAATATATGCAAGGTAATTTAACTAACAAGGAAGTAACTGTAGTAGCTCAAGGTTCGATAAATGGAGTTGATACAAGTTTTTTTAAAAATACAAAAACTAAAGATGAACAAAATCAAATAAGGGATAATTTAAAAATACAAGAAGATGATTTTGTAATAACTTTTGTGGGAAGAATTGTAAAAGATAAAGGTATCAATGAATTAGTTGAATCATTTGTATATTTATCAAAGAAATATGATAATTTAAAGTTATTACTTGTTGGGGATTATGAAGAATCTTTAAATCCAATCAAAAGTGAAAATAAAGAAAGAATTGATTCAGATGATTCAATTATTACTGTGGGATTTCAAAAAGATATTAGAAAGTTTTTATCTATTAGTGATTTATTTATTTTACCATCATATAGAGAAGGGTTACCAAATTCTTTAATTGAAGCTGGAAGTTTTGGTGTTCCTCTTCTAGCTTCAGATATAAATGGGTGTAATGAGATAATCCAAGAAAATGAGACAGGGATACTTGTAGAAAAAAAGAGTGTAGAAAGTTTAACAGAGGGTATAGTTAAACTTATAGAGGATAAAGAGTTGTATTACAAAATAAAAAGTAATATTAGAAATGAAATGATAAAAAAATATGATCAAGAGTATTTTTGGAAAGAGTTAAAAAATGAATTTGAAAAGATTATTTGATATCTCTTTATCTGCAACATTAATAATCTTTTTTTCCCCTATATATGTAATAGTGGCCATATTAATTATATTAAAAATGGGAAAGCCTATCCTTTTTAGACAAAAAAGGCCTGGATATAAAGAGAAAATATTTGGAATTTATAAATTTCGTACAATGACAAATGAAGTTGATGAAAAAGGGATTTTATTACCTGATGAACAAAGATTAAAGGGTATTGGTAAATTTATTAGAAGTACCTCTTTAGATGAGTTACCACAGCTTTTTAATGTTTTAAAAGGTGAAATGAGTTTTGTTGGACCTAGACCTTTGTTAATAGAATATTTGCCTTTATATAATAGTGATCAAAAAAGAAGACATGATGTAAAACCAGGTATTACAGGTTGGGCACAAGTTAATGGAAGAAATGCTATATCTTGGGAAGAAAAATTTAATTATGATATTTGGTATGTAGATAATCATTCTTTTTTATTGGATATGAAAATAATGTGGATGACTTTTTTAAAAGTTATAAAAAGAAGTGATATTAGTTCCTCTTCTTCTGTTACTATGGAAAAGTTTAAGGGAACAAAATAATGGAAAAACTTTATATCTATGGTTGTAGTGGACATGCATTAGTATGTTTTGATATAGCTAAGAAGTATGGATATAAAAATATAGAATTTATAGATGATTTTAAGGAAAACTATAAATCTTTTGATGATGTTAAAGAAAATAATGATATCCCTTTTTTTGTGGCAATAGGTGATAATAAAATTAGAGAAAAGATATTTTTAAATTTAAAGAAATATGATTTTAAGATAATTAGTTTAATTGACCCTAGTGCTATAATAGCAGAAAGTGTAGAGTTAGGACAAGGAGTCGTAATTATGCCAAATGTTGTTGTAAATTCAAAAACTAAAATTGGTGAAGGCGTTATTTTAAATACTTCTTGTGTTGTTGAACATGAAAATGATATTGAAGCGTTTGTTCATATCTCTCCAAGTGTAGCATTAGCGGGAAATGTAAAAGTAAAAAGAAATACACATATAGGTATTGGATCTTGTTCAATTCAGGGAAAAATAATTGGTGAAAATTCAGTAATAGGTGCAGGAAGTGTAATTGTAAGTGATTTACCGAATAATGTTAAAGCCTTTGGAAATCCATGTAAAGTTATAGAGGAATTATGAATAAAAGAATTTTTTTGAGTTCACCCCATATGAGTGGAAATGAACTAAAGTATATTAACAATGTATTTGAAAGTAATTATATAGCTCCACTTGGAGAATATGTTAATAAGTTTGAGCAAAGTATCATAGAATATACATGTAGTGAAAATGCTTTGGCTGTAACATCTGGAACAGCTGCCATTCATCTTGCTTTAAGAGTGTTAGGTATAAAAGAAGGAGATGATGTTTTAGCTTCAACTTTTACCTTTATAGGGTCTGTAAATGCTATATTGTATCAAAGAGCAAATCCAGTATTTATAGATAGTGATGAATTGAGTTGGAATATATCTCCTATTTTATTAGAAGAATATTTAAAAACATGTGATAAGAAACCTAAAGCTTTGATTTTAACACATCTTTATGGTATGAGTGCAGATATAGAAAAGATCGTAAATATATGTAAATCTTATAATATATATCTAATAGAGGATGCTGCAGAATCATTAGGCGCAACTTTTAATGGTAAACATACTGGTACATTTGGTGATTTTGGAGTTTATTCTTTTAATGGAAATAAAATACTTACAACTTCAGGTGGAGGTATGTTAGTTTCAAATAATGAAGAATGGATAGAAAAAGCAAAATTTTATTCAACCCAAGCAAAAGAGCCATATTTGCATTATGAACATGAAGAGTATGGTTATAACTATCGAATGAGTAATGTATTGGCTGCAATTGGAGTAGCTCAAATGGAAGTGATAGAAGATAGGGTAAAGAAAAAAAGAGAAATTTTTGAATGGTATAAAGAACTTTTAGAAGACAAGGAGTATCGTTTTATGCCTGAACTTGAAAATACTAGGGGAAATAGATGGCTTACTGCATTGGTTTTTGAAAATAAAAAACCAATGGATATTATAAACGCTTTAGAGGAAATAAATGTGGAGAGTAGACCTCTTTGGAAACCAATGCATTTACAACCTTTATTTGAAAAAACAAAAAATCTTTTAGATGGAACTAGTGAAAAACTTTATAAGAGTGGAATCTGTTTAGCAAGTAGTACGACAATGACAAGAGAAAATATTATAGATATATGTAATTTAATTAAAGAAAATTAGGTTTTATTATGATTTTAAAGAAACAAAAAATTGTATTATTAATACTTATTGCTTTTATCTTTAGTTTTTCAGTGAGATTAATTTGGGTTTATCATTTTAATGATGCTGGACAGTTTAAATTTAATAATGAATTTATGATAAATACAAATGATGGATATTATTTTGCTGAAGGAGCAAGAGATATTCTTTTAGGTATAACTGAGGATACTAATGATAGATCTCCAATTATGGATGCTGTTTCAATAGTAACTGCATTTATAGCTAAGATTATTCCAATTTCACTTGAAACTATTATATTTTATTTACCTGCATTTTTTTCTTCATTAATTGTAATCCCCATTATTTTAATAGCTAAAGAACTTGATAACATAGATGTTGGTTTTATAGCTGCTTTAGTGGGTAGTATTACATGGAGTTATTATAACCGTACAATGGTAGGGTATTATGATAGTGATATGTTAAATATAGTATTCCCAACTTTTATACTTTGGACTTTAGTTTATTCTTTAAAGAATATGAGTCTAAAGTATGTATTATTTACAGCATTTTTGATTCTTTTTTATAGATGGTGGTATCCTCAAAGTTATTCATTAGTAGTTGCATTTGGGGGAATGATATTTATTTGGACATTGTATCAATGGTATAAAAAAGAATCTATAATATTTCAATTAAAGTTATTAACTATAATAGTGTTCTCTTTAATAAACTTAAATATCTTAATAAAACTTAGTCTTGTGATAGGTTTATATATAGTATTTAGTAGAAGTAAATTTGATAAGTATATTTTATATATTTTTGCCATTTCTGTTTTAGTATTTTTTATTACAGGAGGAATTGATCCTATTATAGATAGATTATCTGGATATATTTTTAAAGATAGTTTTGTTACAAATAATGATACTTTGAGTTTGCATTTTTATTCTGTTATAAATACTATTCGAGAAGCTGGACAAATACCTTTTGAAACATTTGCAAATAGAATTTCTGGACATCAAATTACATTTTTATTAGCAATAGTTGGATACATATTATTTATATATAAAAATAAAATTATGTTACTATCTTTACCTATGGTTGGATTAGGTTTTATTGCAATGACAGGTGGATTAAGATTTACTGTATATGCTGTACCTATAATGGCTTTAGGGATAGGTTATTTAATATATCAAATTTCTAAGCTTATATCAAAACAACTTAAGAATAATGTTAGTTCTAAGAGTGCTTATTATGCAATTATGTTAGTTTTAACTTTATTAGTTCTTTATCCTAATATTAAACATATAAATCAGTACAAGGTTCCTACCGTATTTAATCAACAAGAAGTAAAAGTGTTGGCTAAATTAAGAAATATTGCTGATCGAGAAGATTATGTAATCGCTTGGTGGGATTATGGCTATCCAATCCGTTATTATAGTGATGTTAAAACTTTAGTTGATGGTGGTAAACATAGTGGTGATTCTAATTACCCTGTAAGTTTTGTATTAAATAAACCTCAAAGTATTGCATCAAAAATGGCAAGACTAGATGTTGAATATACAGAATCATCTTTTAGAATATATAAAGAAGATGAAAATTTAAGTAAAGAAGATAAAAGAATTAGACATACAAATATTAAGCAAATGACGCTTGATTATGGTTTTAATGATGTAAATGATTTTTTAATATCTCTATCAACAGATATTAGTTTACCTAAGAAGACTAGAGATATTTATATATATCTTCCTCATAGAATGCTTAATATTTTCCCTACGGTAACACTTTTTTCTAATATAGATTTAATGACCGGAAAACAAGGCAGAAGACCATTGTTTTATCAGACTAATAGATTTAAAGAAGAAAATAATATTATAGATCTTGGGAATAATATTAGGATTTTTAAACAAACTGGTGAAGTTCAAATTGGTAAGCAAAAAGCTAAATTAAATAATTTTGCTTTGACTGCGTATGGAAAAAATGGTAAGTTAAATAAGAGAATACAAACAATTGATAAAAATTCTAATATAAGCGCAATATATATGAAAAATTATAATAAGTTTTTGATTGTTGATAGAACAGTATATAATTCTCTTTTCATTCAGTTATTTGTATTGGAAAATTATAATAAAAAATTGTTTGAGCCAATTGTTTTAGACCCTCTTTCAAAAATTTATAAACTCAAAATTTAGGAATATTAAATGATTTTACAGCCTACAGCAAATAAGCGAATGGTTTTTTTTATTTTTTTAGATATAGTAATATCTTTAGGAACACTTCTTTTATCATATCAACTTAGGTTTAATTTTGATGTCCCTGCGATGTTCTATGATAGTTTTATAAAAGTATTTTTATCTGTAATCATACTAAAAATTACATTTATTGGATTATTTAACATATATAAAGTTTCATGGAGGTTTTTTTCACTATATGAAGCAAAAAAGCTATTTCATGCTCATCTAATCACATACAGTATATTAGGTTTATTTGTATATTTTCAATCCGATTTATTTTATCCTATACCAAGAAGTGTAATTATTATTGATTTTTTTCTATCTTTAATTTTTATAGGCTTATTACGTGTTCTAAAGCGTTTACTCATTGAAAGTGGAACAGATAGTAATTTGAATAGAACATTGTTAATTGGTGCTAATTCTTTTAGTCATTCTTTAATTAAGGAAAACAAAAAATATTATATTGTTGCAGTAGTTGATACTGCATCAAATATTATTGGAACTTTTATATCTAATATTAAAGTATATAATATGGATCACCTTTCAGAAGTTATAAAAGAAAATGAAGTTAACTCTGTTATTATAACAAAGGAGTTTTCTCAAAATGAATTACAAACTATTTATAATAAGTTAGCAGAATTAAATATAACAGATATTAAGTTAGCTGTTCTTAGTGAGAAGGAGAAAAAATTAAAGGATCTGTCTGTTGAAGATCTTCTTGCTCGACATCCTAAAGATCTAGATAAAAATAAAATAGAGTTATTTATAAAAAATAAAACAATTCTTGTAACTGGTGCAGGGGGAAGTATAGGGAGTGAAATATGTCGACAGGTTGCTTTGTTTGAAGCAAAACAAATTATATTGGTAGATCATAGTGAATATAATTTATATCAAATTACTGAAGAGTTAAAATCTTATAATATTGTTTCAGTAATGCAGTCTGTTAGAAATTCTGATTTTTTAGAAAATACTTTTAAAAAATATAATCCAGATATTGTAATTCATGCAGCAGCATATAAGCATGTTCCTTTATGTGAAGATAATATTAGTGAGGCAATTTCTAATAATATAATAGGGACTAAAAACTGTATTGATTTATCTATAAAATATAATGTAGAAAAGTTCATTTTAATTTCAACTGATAAAGCGGTACGACCAACAAATGTTATGGGAACAACTAAAAGAATTTGTGAATTATATGCTTCAAATGTAAATAGCCAATTTACAGAAATAGTAGCTGTAAGATTTGGAAATGTCTTGGGTTCTAGTGGTAGTGTTATTCCAAAGTTTAAATCACAAATAGAAAATGGTGAAGCAATAACTGTAACACACCCTGATATAACACGGTATTTCATGCTTATTCCAGAGGCTTGTGAACTTGTACTTCAAGCTGGAAGTTTAGGTTGTGGTGGTGAAATATTTATACTTGATATGGGTGAGCCTATAAAGATAGTAGATTTGGCAAAGAAAATGATTGAACTTTCTGGCAAAGAGAATATTTCAATAGTTTTTTCTGGACTTAGACCTGGTGAGAAACTTTATGAAGAATTATTAATTGATGAATCTGACTCCCACACTGAATATGATTCAATTACAGTTGCAAGACCAACTTTTTACGAAATTCAGGAACTCAAAGAAGATATTCAAGAACTCTTAATTTGTGAGAATAAGTTGACTCAATTAAAAAAGATTGTACCAGAGTTTAATCACCAGCCAAATTAAAAATTTAGTACATATTAGCTATAATATTTAGTATTTTATTTTAATAATTAGAAGGTTTTATATATGAAAGGAATAATATTAGCAGGAGGGTCAGGTACAAGACTTTATCCAATTACAAAAGGTGTGAGTAAACAATTAGTACCAATATATGATAAGCCTATGATATATTATCCTCTTTCTGTATTAATGCTAGCTGGGATTAAAGAAGTTCTCATTATTACAACACCTCATGATCAAGCAGCTTTTAAAAATCTACTTGGTGATGGCACAGAACTTGGTATGAGTTTTGAATATGTTGTTCAAGAAAGTCCAGATGGCTTAGCACAAGCTTTTATTTTAGGTGAAGATTTTATTGGTGAAGATGATGTTTGTCTAGTTCTTGGGGATAATATATTTCATGGGCATGGACTTACAAAGATGCTTGCTCAAAGTGTAAAAAATGTAAAAGATGAAGCTAAAGCAACCGTATTTGGTTATTATGTAAATGATCCAGAAAGATATGGGGTTGTAGAGTTTGATGAAAATAATAACGCTATTTCTATAGAAGAAAAACCCAAAAAACCTAAAAGTAATTATGCGGTAGTAGGCTTATATTTTTACCCTAATTCAGTAGTTGAAATTGCTAAAACAATTGAGCCTAGTGATAGGGGTGAGTTAGAGATCACAACTGTAAATGAAAACTATCTAAAACAAGATAAATTAAAAGTTGAACTTATGGGAAGAGGATATGCTTGGCTTGATACAGGTACTCATGATTCTTTGCTTGATGCGGGACAGTTTATAGCAACAATTGAAAAAAGACAATCATTAAAGGTTGCTTGTCTTGAAGAAATTGCTTATGAGATGGGATATATTTCAAAAGAACAACTTTTAGAGTTAGCTGAACCATTAAAGAAAAATCAATATGGACAATATTTAATAAATAGAGCAAATTTAGGAAGAGGAATAAAATAAGTGAATTTTATAAGAACTGAAATACCAGATGTTGTAATTTGTGAACCTACTGTTCATGGTGATCATAGAGGGTACTTTGTTGAAACATTTAGAGCAGATAAACTTGAAGAATTTTTAGGATTTAGAATAGGTTTTTGTCAAGATAACGAATCAAAAAGTTCTCGTGGAGTTTTAAGAGGGCTTCATTATCAGCTCTCTCCTTATGCTCAAACAAAACTTGTAAGGGTGATAAAAGGTAGTGTTTTAGATGTGGCTGTTGATATTAGAAAAGGTAGCCCAACTTTCGGAAAACATGTTGCAGTAGAGCTTAGTGAAGAGAATAAAAGACAATTATTAGTTCCCCGTGGTTTTGCACATGGTTTTGTAGTTTTATCAGATGAAGCTATTTTTGCTTATAAGGTTGATAATTATTATTCCCCTGAGTGTGATAGGGGAATTGCATTTGATGATAAAGATTTAGCGATTGATTGGAAAATTGATCATAAAGAGTTACAATTATCTGCAAAAGATACAACTCAACCATCCTTTAAAGAAACAAGAGATCTATTTGAGTATGGAGTAGATTATTATGCCTAATATTTTAGTAACTGGTGCAAATGGTCAATTAGGCTCAGAGATAAGAGAACTTTCAAAAGATTTTGATAACAATTACATTTTTACAGATAAAGATGAGTTAGATATTACAAGTGAAGTATCTATAAAAGAGTGTATAAAGAACAATAATATTGATATTATAATAAACTGTGCCGCATACACTGCTGTAGATAAAGCAGAAGAGGATAAAGAAGTAGCCGATCTTATAAATAGAAAAGCTACAAAAAAACTTGCAAAAATATCAAAAGAGAATAATATAAAACTTATTCATGTATCAACAGATTATGTGTTTGATGGAAAAGCTTATAAGCCTTATGTGGAAGAATATCAAACAAGCCCTTCTAGTGTATATGGTCAAACAAAACTTGATGGTGAAATTCAGATGCAAGAGATTAACCCTCATAACTCAATTATAATTAGAACTTCATGGGTATATAGTAGTTTTGGAGCAAATTTTGTAAAAACTATGCTAAAACTAGGGAAAGAAAGAGATGAGTTAGGTGTAATCTTTGATCAAATAGGAACACCAACATATGCAAGAGATCTTGCTCATACAATTTTAGAAATTCTTCCAAAAATACAAAATGATAAGGTAGAGGTTTATCACTATAGTAATGAGGGTGCAATCTCTTGGTATGACTTTGCAAAAGAGATTATGAAAATGGGAAAAATTAATTGTAAAATTAATCCAATTGAAACATATCAGTACCCAACACCAGCTTCAAGACCACATTATTCTCTTTTAAATAAAGCAAAAATTAAAAAGAAATTTGAGATTGAGATACCATATTGGAAAGATAGTTTAGATAGTTGTTTAAGAGAATTAGGAGAGAGAAAATAATGGCTAAGAGTATATTAGTAACTGGATGTGCAGGATTTATTGGTTCAAATTTTGTACCATATTTTTTAGAGAAGTATGAAGATTATAATATTATTAATCTTGATCTTTTAACGTATGCAGGTGATCTTGAAAATCTAAAAGAATGTGAAAATAACCCTAAATATAAATTTATCAAAGGTGATATTTGTAATAGGGATCTTGTTGAATTTATTTTTAGTGAATATGATATTAGAGGTGTAATTCACTTTGCTGCAGAATCACATGTAGATAATTCAATTAAAAACCCTGGAGTATTTGTACAAACAAATGTAAATGGAACTCACACTCTTATTGATGTTGCATATAAATATTGGATGGAGAAACCTTTTACTTACAAAGAAGAATATAAAGGATGTAGATTTCATCATATCTCAACCGATGAAGTTTATGGTACACTTACTGATGATCCTGAGGATCTATTTACCGAAGAAACTCCATATGCACCAAATTCTCCATATTCAGCATCAAAAGCTGGATCAGATATGATTGTAAGATCATATCATCATACATTTGGAATGGATGCAGTAATTACTAACTGTTCAAATAATTATGGACCAAAACAACATGATGAAAAATTAATTCCTACAATTATTAGGAAAGCACTTTCAAATCAAAATATTCCAATTTATGGAGATGGTAAAAATATTCGTGATTGGCTTTATGTTTTAGATCACTGTAAGGGTATTGATCTAGTTTACCATAAAGGTATAAATGGAGAGGTTTATAATATTGGTGGTAGAAATGAGAGAAATAATAATTATATTGTAAATAAAATATGCGAATTATTAGACGAAATGACGCCAAAAGAGAGTGGAAGTTATAAAGAGCTTATCACATATGTTGAAGATAGAGCAGGACATGATAGAAGATATGCTATTGATGCTACAAAGTTAGAAAATGATCTAGGTTGGAAAGCTGATGAGAATTTTGAATCAGGAATTATTAAAACTATTGAATGGTATTTAAGTAAATATAAATGAATTTATTCACATCTTTAGTAAAAAATGATTTTAAACAAGAGTTTTTAGGGTCATTTTTAGGTATAGCTTGGGCTTTTATACAACCTACATTTACTATTTTAATATTTTGGTTTGTTTTTCAAGTTGGTTTTAAGGCCCAACCTGTGGGAGACTATCCTTTTATTTTATGGCTTATTGCAGGAATGATACCTTGGTTCTTTTTTAGTGAGGGCTTAGGTAAGGCTACTAACTCTATAGTTTCTAAGAGCTATTTAGTAAAAAAAATAGTATTTAATATATCTTTACTTCCTGTTATAAAAATCACATCAGCATTTATAATACATTTATTTTTTATTTTCTTTATGATAGGAATGTTTTGGATATATGGATATGCTCCAGATATTTATTATTTTCAAATTGTATATTATCTTATTGTTACAATATTTTTAATTTATGCTATATCTTTGATTACTTCCTCTTTAGCTGTATTTACAAAAGATGTTAGTCAATTTGTTTCTATGACTCTACAATTTGGCTTTTGGCTTACTCCAATTTTTTGGAATTTACAAATGGTTCCACAAAAGTATCATTTTATAATTCAATTAAATCCTTTGGTATATATTATAGAAGGGTATAGGGATATATTTATAAATAAAACTTGGTTTTGGGAAGATGTAAATATGACTATTTATTTTTGGGCTTGTGCTATTATATTTTATATAATAGGAAAAATAGTTTTTAAAAAACTAAGACCTTTTTTTGCAGATGTATTATAATGAAAAACGCTATTAAAATAAAAAATTTATCAAAAACTTATCATCTTTATGATCATCCTTCTGATATGATGAAAGAGATGATTCATCCTTTTAGGAAAAAATACCATCATACTTTTGTAGCAACAAATAATATTAATTTAGAAATAAAAAAAGGTGAGACTGTAGGTATTATTGGGAAAAATGGTGCTGGTAAATCGACTTTACTAAAAATGATTACAGGTGTATTAACTCCTACTGATGGTTCTATTGAGGTTAATGGTAAAATTGCTTCTTTATTAGAATTAGGTGCAGGGTTCAACCCTGAAATGACAGGTTTAGAAAATATTTATTTAAATGGTACAATTATGGGGTTTTCTAAAAAAGAAATGGATGAAAAACTTGATAGTATTTTATCTTTTGCTGATATTGGAGAATTTATTTATCAACCTGTTAAAATGTATAGTAGTGGTATGTTTGCTAGACTTGCATTTAGTGTGTCCATAAATGTAGAACCTGATATATTGATTGTTGATGAAGCTTTAAGTGTTGGAGACATGGCATTTCAAATGAAATGTTTTAAAAGATTTCAAGATTTTCAATCAAATGGCAAAACTATTTTGTTTGTTACTCATGGCTTAGATACTGTTATTAGATACTGTACAAGAGCAATAATAATTGATAATGGTGAAGTAATATGTGATGATACTCCCAAAATTGCAGTTGATAATTTTAAGAAAGTATTGTCAGGTGATTTTTATAAAAAAGAGAAAGAAAAAATAAAATTAGATCTTTCAAAAACTTTAAAAAGTTCTTTTTTAGTAAATAGTGAGATGGATACTTATGGTAATGGAAAAGCATCCATCATAGATTATGGAATTTTTGACTCTTCAAATAAACCAGCTACCATACTTGACTTTAATGACGAATTTCAAATAGTAATGAAAGTTAAGTTTCATGAGGAGATACTTTCTCCTCTTTTTGCTTTTACAATAAAGGATTCTAAAGGACTTGAAATAACAGGTACAAATACTGCTATGAAGTATATTAGTACATCTCTTTATAAAGAAGAAGAGATTGTTACAATAACGTTTAAACAAAAAGCAAATCTACAATTAGGTAAATATTCATTATCTTTAGGATGTGTAGGAATAAATGAAAATGGGGTTGAGGTTTATAATAGAATTTATGATGTACTTTTATTTGATATAATTGGGGAAGCCCAAATGGTAGGATTTTATGATCTCCAAAGTGAAATTAATATTGAATTATAGAAATGGATACATTAATTCTAGTAATTTTTTTTATTTATTAGTTCTTTTATTCTTATGCTTAATTTTTTATAGTAGTCCTTTTTTAAGGTATCCTTTTGATGCTTTTTATCATTTAACAGAGATTCAAAAATATT
Source organism: uncultured Arcobacteraceae bacterium (assembly GCA_964342525.1). GTDB lineage: Bacteria > Campylobacterota > Campylobacteria > Campylobacterales > Arcobacteraceae. The sequence continues at coordinate 46,843 of CAYFGQ010000011.1, read as the reverse complement.
ATGGAATTTTAGAGGTTCCTAGTGATAGAAAACTTTGGCATTTCTTTTGGGCAAGAGTAGTTGATTTATTTAATATATCAGAATTTGATTTATTTTTTATTGCTAAAATAATATATGTTGTTCAAACATGTTTATCTTTTTTTATAATATTTTATTTTAGTCATGTAGTTATTCGTAATATTTTTAAAGAAATAGACGTAGTTAAATTAAAATATTTATCTTTATGGTCATCTGTTATTTGGTTTACTATTTTTGCAACCCACTCTATGGGGCAACATCAAGTTTGGACTTTATGGTATTCTATAAATTATCAAATTACATTATTATTATTTTGGTATATACTCACACTCTGTATTATTCTATTTTTAGAAAAAAATTCTAAAATAAAAAAAACAGTATATATTTTTTTGATAGTAGTAATATCAATACTTATTATAAAGATTCATGCAATGGAGTTTTTATATTTTTTAATGTATTTATTTATCTTTTCTTTAGTATATTATAAAAAATTACTAGAATTTTTAAAAAAATATAGTATTCAATTTTTTCTTTTGATAGTTTTTGGGGTTGTCTTTTTTAATAATTTTATTTCTAGTTCAGAAATAATGAAATCACAAATATTAATATATATAAGGGATAATAGTTTATCACCCTTATATTCTAAAATAATAGAAAATGGACAGATTTTAGTAAATGGATTTAATAGATCTTTTTATTCAGTTAATGAATTAATGTATGTGATTGGTTTTTTTTCTGTTTTAGTCTTTATACATATTATAAGGAATAGAGTTCAAAAAAAAGAAGTTATTGTAAATATAAAGTTTTTTATTTTTATTTCTCTTACTAGTTTATTTGTTATTATCCCTTTAACTGAAGTAAGTTCTGGTATATTTAGTTTAATTACATCTTTAGGTGTTGTTAATAGGCTCTATTATTCTTCTTCATTATTTATTTTATTACCGGTTTCTATTTATTATATATCTTACCATTTTAAAACTAGTTCTTTCTTTTTTATGAATTTAGTAATAGTTTTAACTTTGGTATGTACTTACTTGTTTTCTAAAAATTATAATATAGTAAATAATAATTATTATAAAAATGTACAATCAATAAAAAAGAGTATTCAAAATAAATCGGTAAGTTTTCATCTTAGTGAAGAGAATATAAAAATAATTGGTAAAGAATTAAAAATATTAAATAGTGAGTATAGTAAATATGAAACTCCTTATAGAAAAATTAGATTTTATGCAAGAGTAGATATAGCTTTTGTTTTAAAATATATATATGGTGAGGATGTTTATTGGGAAGGAAGAAAAAGTATTCCAGATTATATTAGAATGTATAATAATCATATTTCTGATAAAAATGTAAAAACAAGAACGGTTCCAGTATTATTTAATATCCCTGAAGAATTTCCTAAATATATACCTTATAAATAAAATAGCAATAATATGGTATACTAGATACTTAAATTCAAATTGGAGTTACATTGTTAGCAAAATTAAATTTAGATTTTTATACTGGTGAAGATTATTATAGTGATGGTAACATAGAGGATGAACTTTTAGAGATTGTATCACAAAATGATGACTATGAAGAGATTTTATCAAAAGATGATAGATGGCCAGTTTTGTACCATTTATCTCCAATTAGACAGAATATTATAAATTGGTATCCTTTTAGAAAAAATTGTAATTTATTGGAAATTGGTGGTGGTTGTGGTGCTATTACTGGTGCATTGTGTGCTAGTCTAGAGACTGTAAAAGTGGTAGAGCTTTCAAAAAGAAGATCTCTAATTAATTATGAAAGAAATAAATCATGTGATAATTTAGAAATCTTTGTTGGAAATCTAAATGATATAGAGTTTGAAGATAAGTTTGATTATATCACTTTAAATGGTGTATTAGAGTATGCTGGTAGTTTTACAAATACTAATGAACCATATAAAGACTTTTTATTAAATATTAAAAAGTTTTTAAAACCTGATGGTAAACTAATAATAGCGATTGAAAATAGGTATGGACTAAAATATTTTGCGGGAGCTAAAGAGGATCATACTGCAAAAGAATATGATGGTATCACAGGTTATATAGGTAATAAAAATGTTAGAACATTTGGAAAATTTGAGTTGGAGAATCTTTTAAAAGAATCAGGATATCCCAATCAAGAGTTTTATTATCCCCATCCTGATTATAAAATGCCCTTAGAAATATATTCCAGTGATTATTTACCGAATAAAGATTCTTTTATTTCAAAAGCTCCAAATTTTGATAATGATAGATTTGTATTTTTTGATGAGACAGAAGCCTTTAAAGGGATTATTGAAAATAAACAGTTTGAGTTTTTTGCAAACTCCTTCTTAGTTATTTGTGGTGAATAGATGAAAATTTTATATGTAAAACATAATAGTGAAAGATCAAAAAGTTATCAAATAAGAACTATAATATTTGAAGAATCTGGAATAAAGTATGTTAAGAAACAAGCTATGTGTAGAGAGGCAATTCCTCATTTAAAAAAGATGAAAGAAAACTATGAATCTCTTTTAAATTCAATTATTAATCCAAGGGTTAAACTTGCAAAGATTTTAAAAGAGACAGAAGATAGTTTAGTTTTTGAGTTTATCGAGGGAGTTAGTTTAGACTCAAAATTAGATGATGCTTTAGATATTAGTGAAAATCTTACGAAAAATGTATTTGAAGAATATAAGACTATTTTATTTAACAGTTTTAAAACAGAAGTTTTTAATAGTGAAACAATGGTAAATAACGAACTAATTGATACTTTTGGTGATATTGATTATAGTAGATTTGATGGGCAGAAATGTTTCGCTACTGTGTCAAATGTAGATTTAATTTTATCAAACATAATACTTCAAGATGAAGATATCTATATTATTGATTATGAATGGATGTATAATATTAGTTTGCCTATAGAATTTGTGATATTTAGAACATCAAGTATAAAAAACATTAAATTTTTAGAAGATAATGAATTTAATTTAATTTATAGAATGATGGATAATTATTTTATTAAAAAATTGGTGGCTGATGAATCATCTTTTTTCTTTTATAATGAAAAATATAAAAAAACTGCTACAAGTCTTGATGATTTTGCAAAAAGAGTAGATGTCCAAAAAGAAAGAATAGCATTGATGGAGGGATCCATTGGTTGGAGAGCTTTAAAATTTGTTAGAAAAGGTATATTCTTTTTAAAGAAATATTTAGTGAAAGTAAAAAAATCATATTCATATATTCTTAGACAAAGGGAACAAAAAAAAGATATAGCAAGTGATACAAATGGCAAGATAAAAGAACATATTCAAAATAGTGAAAAAAAATACGACAAGTTATGTATTTTTTCCCATTTCGATAAAGATGGCATAGTAGATGAATATGTTTTTAGTTATATATCTTCTCTAAACAATATGGGTGTAGATATAGTATTTGTCTCAACTGCAAATACCATTGCACCTAAGTATTTAAATAGATTAAAAAGATATTGTAGAGATATAGTTTGTAAAGAAAATATAGGTTATGATTTTGGAGCTTGGGCTACAGGTTTTAATCTTCTTGAAAAAGAGATAGAGAACTATGAACAAGTGATAATTTGTAATGATAGTGTATATGCTCCTTTATTTGACTTAGGTGAGATGTTTAGTGCTATGAATGATAAAAATATTGACTTTTGGGGAATAACTGATAGCCATGAGATACAGTTACATATTCAAAGTTATTTTATTTGTTTCAATAAAAATATTGTTAAGAATGAGCAATTCCGTAAATTTTGGAAAAATTATAAAGTTTATAAAGTAAAGAGAAATATTATTGAAAATTACGAAGTAAAATTAACTTCAATTTTAGAATCTAAAGGTTTTTCTTTTGATGTATATTGTCCTTCTAATGAGTTAAGCGATAGCAAAGAACCATTAAATTCAACCCATAGCTTATGGGATAAACTTATCGAACAAAGAAGATGTCCAATTATTAAAATTGAGCTTTTAAGGGATAACCCTTTAGGTTTAGATATTAGTAATTGGAGTGGAATTCTAAATACAAAAACAAGATATAATACTTCTTTAATTGATAATCATTTAAAGAGAATTAAATCAAATTAACTTTGTAAATGAAAAACTTTAGAAATTTATGAATAATATAGTAGTTTTATTAGCAACATATAATGGAGAGTACTTCCTAGAGGAGCAATTAAAAAGTTTAGTGAATCAATCTGTACAAATCGACATATTGATTAGGGATGATGGCTCAAAAGATGATACTTTAAAGATTATAAAAGAGTATGAAAAAGGGAATGAAAATATAAAACTTATAAAAGATATACAAAGTTCAAGTTCTGCAAAAGAGAATTTTTCAATACTTTTAGAATATGCTTTGTCCTTAGAAAAATATGAGTATTTTATGTTTTGTGATCAAGATGATATTTGGAAGAGAAATAAAGTATTAAAGAGTTTTGCTAAGTTAAAAGATCAAGAAAAAGATGGAAAAAATATTCCAATATTAGTACATACAAATCTAGAAGTGGTTGATGAAAATTTAAATTTACTTAGTAGATCATATTGGGATTATCAACAAATTGATCCAAATAGAGATAATTTAAATACCCTTTTAGTTCAAAATATTATCACTGGTAATACTATCATGATAAATAAAAAGTGTGCAGAGCTTTCTAGTGAAATACCTCAAGATGTTATTATGCATGATTGGTGGATAGCTATGGTTGCATCAGCCTTTGGTAAGATAGTTTATTTAAGGGAGCCAACTGTTCTTTATAGGCAACATTTAGCTAATGATACTGGTGCATCGAAATTTAATTTTATGGCTATTTTACAAAAGCTTTTAAAATTTACAAATATAAACATTAATAAATATTTGATTCAAGCAAAGCTATTTCTTGAGATTTATAAAGAGCAATTAAATGATGAAAAAAAAGAGATCTTAGAAGAGTTTATAAATATTCAAACATATCCTTTTTATAAAAGATGGTATATTTTGTCCAAATATAAGATATTGAAAAATAAGATAACAAGAAACATAGGATTATTTATAAAAATATGAAAAAAATATTATGTATAATACCAACCCTTAATGCTAGTAAAACAATAGTTGAACAAATAGAATTATTAAAAAGTGATAATATTGAGATCTTAGTAATTGATTCCTCATCTGATGATGATACTGTAGAAATATTAGAAAATTTAGGAATTGAGACTTTAGTTATAGATAGAAAAGATTTTGATCATGGTGGAACTAGAGCATTAGGAGCCAAATATAAACAAAGTGATATTGTAGTATTTCTAACCCAAGATGCATTACCTTATGATAAAAATTGTATTAAAAACCTTGTATCTGTATTTGAAGATGAGAGTGTAGGTGCTGTTTATGGAAGGCAACTGCCATATCCAAATGAGAGTGTTTTTGGAACTCATTTAAGACTTTTTAATTATGGAGAAACTAGCTATAAAAGAGAGTTTAAAGATAAATATAAATATGGCATCAAAACAGCCTTTCTTTCAGACAGTTTTGCAGCTTATAAAACTGAGGCATTAAAAGAGGTTGGATATTTTAAAGATGGGCTAATACTAGGTGAAGATATGTATGCTGGTGCACTTTTACTTAAGGCAGGCTATAAACTTTGCTATGAAGCTGATGCAAAAGTTTATCACTCACATGGATATACTATACTTGAGGAATTTAAAAGGTATTTTGATATTGGAGTATTTCATAAGTCTGAAAATTGGATATTACAAGAGTTTGGAAAACCAGAATCAGAAGGAAAGAAGTTTGTTCTCTCTGAGTGGAAATATATAATTAAAAATGAAAGTATTTTTTTACTTCCTATTTCCTTCTTTAGAATAGTTGCTAAGTATTTAGGTTATAAATTAGGATATAAATATAATAGTTTGCCTCTATCTTTAGTAAAATCTTTTAGTATGCATAGGAGATGGTGGGGGTAAATGATATAAAATATTTTTTCTTTCTTCTTAACCAAACGTACCTTTTTATCTTATAAACACAAATAAACAAAACTTATAGTATAATCCACCTTATGACGTTAATTAAATCAAATTGGAAATTCTTATTACTCTTATCATTATTGATTCTTTCTGATATATTAGTTATCTTAGGAACTTTTGAGATTACTAGTTATATTAGAGAAAACTATTTTGCCCATAGCTTACCTGATTTTAGAAAATATAGTATTGAAAAATTTGCATGGGTAATTATTATTGTTTTGATGATGCTTGTTTATGAAAAGATATATTTTAAACGTTTTGATTTTTGGACTGATACTAAAAGGATATTTAAAGCACTTTTTTTCAGTTTTATTGCAGTACTTTCTATAATTGCATTAACAAAAACTAGTGGAGATTATTCAAGAAGTTTTATTTTTTTATTTTTCTTATTTTCTTCTTTTACTATTCCCCTATCAAAAAGATACATAAAAAAATTACTTTTTAGTTTTGACATATTTAAATTACGGGTAAATATTATAGGTAAGACAAAAAGAAAAAAAGAGATTAGAAAAGAGATTAGATCAAACTGGTATTTTGGTTATATTTATGACAATAGAAAATTTGATATTGCACTTATTTCTTCTTATGGGTATGATATAAAAGAATTAGATTTGATAATGAGAAAATATTCTAAACTAACAAAAGATGTGTATTTGATCCCTTATTTGACTACAATAAACTTTGCTGAGGCAGATATTATAGAATATTTTAATATTAGAAGTTCTGCTATAAATGTTGAAAATAAATTATTAGTTCAATATAATGTATATATAAAGGCATTGATGGAATTTTTCATGTCTTTATTTATTCTACCAATATTCTTATTTATCCATATTTTTATAAGTATTTTAATAAAACTTGATTCTCCAGGACCTGTTATATTTAAGCAAAAACGTTTAGGTAAGGATGAAGAACTATTTTCATGTTATAAGTATAGGACAATGTATGTTGATGGAGATAATATATTAAAAAAATATTTAGAAAACAATCCTCAAGAAGTTGAGTATTATAATAAATACCACAAATACATAAATGATCCAAGAATAACAAAAACTGGAAATATACTAAGAAAAACATCCCTTGATGAACTCCCTCAGTTAATAAATGTTTTACAAAGGAAAATGTCATTAATTGGTCCAAGACCTTATATGATAAATGAACGTGTAAAGCTAGAAGATGAATTAGATACTATTCTTCATGTAAAGCCAGGAATTACTGGTTTATGGCAAGTAAGTGGAAGAAATGAACTTGATTTTGAAGAGAGAAAAGATTTAGATGTTTGGTATATAAGGAACTGGTCTTTATGGTTGGACTTTGTTATTTTGATGAAAACTATAAAGGTAGTTTTATCTAAAGCTGGAGCTAGTTAATTGACATATCAAGAATGGCTAGAGCTTCAAGGGCAAAAGCATAAAAAAATTATAGAGAAGTTAAGTCATTTTAGTGATGATGAACTTATAGAGTATTTCTTTTTTGATAATATGGTAGAAAAAGAGCCAGATTTTTGTCCCTTATATAAAGATAATAAGAAATGTCATGATATGGAAGAACTTAATTGTTATCTTTGTGGATGTCCAAATTTTAGATTAACCTCTGGGGAAGAGAAATTAAAAAGCTATTGTGATATTGATTCTAAAGATGGAGCACAATATATATCAGATACAGCTATTCATCAAAACTGCTCAGGGTGTTTAGTGCCACATAGAAAATCTTACATAAAAAAACATTTTTCCCGAGATTGGTTTAGTATTATGAATAAAGTTCCATATCAAGCTAATAAATAAACTCTCTTATTATCAAAATAGTAAAAAAAATTTAACTACAAAAACCTTTATTTTAATTTAGATAAACTTTACTAATTTTATATACTAAGGTTGGGATATGGTTGCAGATATTAGTTCGGTTTGTACTTATTGTGGTGTTGGTTGTGATATTACAGCTCAAGTAAAAGATAATAAGATCCAAAAGATTTATGCACAAAGTGATGGGTATGTATCTCAGGGTAAACTTTGTATCAAGGGTAAATTTGGATATGACTTTGTTGATTCACCTAATAGAATTAGAAATGTTAGAGTAAAAAAATCTTTTATTAAAGAAAATTTTAAAAATATGCCAAGGGAGCTTCAAGCAAGAAGTAAAACTTTAAAAGATTTTGATGAAGATTGGTATGAAGCAAACTATGAATTCTCAACTTCTTTAGTGGCATGGAAACTAGGGCAGATTAAAGAGAAATATGGTCGTCACTCCTTTTGTGCTATGGGTGGTGCTAGAACTAGCTGTGAGAGTAGTTACTCCTTACAAAAATTTACAAGAGTTGCTATGGACTCACCAAATATTGATAATTGTGCAAGAGTATGTCATTCGCCAAGTCTTAGTGGTATGCGTCAAACAATAGGTGAGGGCGCAGCTACAAATCCATATGATGATATTTATAAAACAGAATTCATGATAGTAATAGGCTCAAATACTACTGAAGCTCATCCAATTGTAGCAAATAGGATGATTGAAGCCAATAAAAATAAAGCCTGTAGCATCGCCGTGATGGATGTAAGAAAAATCCAGCTCGGCAAATTTGCAAAATATGAAGCAGTACTTCCATATGAAGCAAATCTACTTACTTTAAATGCTATGGCATATGTGATTTTAAAAGAGGAACTTTATAATAAAGAGTTTGTAAAATCACGTTGTGTAGATTTTGAGGATTATAAAGAAAAGATCTTAAATGATGAATATGCAAATCCAGAGTTTTTTAGAAAACTAAAGGGGTATGAAACATTAGCAGATACTATCCCTGCTATTGCAAGAGAATATGCTACAAAAAGATCTATGATCTTTTGGGGACTTGGTATCTCAGAACACCTTGATGGAAGTAAGGCGGTTATGGCTATTACTCACCTTGCTCTTATGACTGGAAATGTTGGGAAAGAGGGTGCAGGTCTTATGCCATTGCGTGGTCAAAATAATGTACAAGGTACTTGTGATATGGGTTGTTTACCATATTATTTACCAGATTATCAAACTCCTGATGAGATAGGTCTTATGACCCCACAATTAATTGATGAGATGATTAAAGGTAATGTAAAAGCTATGTATAATATGGGTGAAGATATTAATCATATCCATCCAAATCAAAATAAAGTTGATGAAGCTTTAGAACACTTAGAATTAATTGTTGTCCAAGATTTATTTATGAATGAAGTAGCAAAAAAAGCAGATGTTGTATTTGGTGTGAAATCTGCTTATGAAAAAACAGGTATTTATGTAAATGCCATGAGAAGACTTCATCTATCTCAACCTTTAGTAGAGTGTGATCTTCCAGATGACTGGGAAGTATTAAGGGATATTGAAAATAAAATAAATGGTGAATTCTTATATGATACAAGTGAAGATGTATGGAATGAAGCTAGAGAGGCTGCTCCATATCGTTTTGGTGGAGCATCTTATAAAAAGCTAAGTAAACATAGAAGTAGTGGTATGCAGTGGCCAATACAAAAAGAGGGAACACCAAGACTTCACTTAGAGAGTTTTAGAACAGAAGATGGACAAGGGCATTTCAAATATCATCAATATAAACTAAGAAATCAAGTAAAAGAGCTTTTAACTAATACTGTTGATGAGAAGTATTACTATCTTACAACAGGAAGAATCTTAGTTCATTATAATAATGCAGCTCAAACAAAACAGAGCGAAAAACTTCAATCAAAATATGATGAGGATATTCTTTTAGTAAGTATTGAAGATAAAGATAAATTCTCTAGTGAAAAAGTGATTTTAAAATCTGAGTATGGGCAAACAAACCCTTTACCTGTTAAGTTTGTAAAATCTGTAAAACCTGGAACTTTATATACAACTTTCCATCACGCTGCATCCCATATAAACTATGTATTTGGTGATGAGGCAGATGATCTTATTATGACAGCAAGATTTAAATCTGTAAAGGTAGAAGTTGAGCCGGCATAAGGGTGATCTAGCTGAGCAAAAAGCTATAGAGTTTTTAAAAAAAGATAAATTTAATATAATAGAGCGTAACTTTTATGCTAAAAATATGGGTGAAATAGATATCATTGCAAAAAAAGATGATATCTATCACTTTATAGAGGTTAAAAGTGGCTCAAACTTTGATCCAATATACAATGTAAGCCCCTCAAAACTAAGAAAACTAATAAAAAGTGTACACTACTATTTAAAAGTAAAAAGACTTGATGTGGCGTACTCTATAGATGTGATAAGTATACAAAATGATGATATTGAATTACTGGAAAATATAACTATATGAATGACTACACAAAAGAACTAAATATAATAGAAAAATCAAATAGATTAAGAACTAGAGAAATCTTTGATAATTCTATTTTAGATATGGCTTCAAACGATTATCTAGGACTTGCCCATAAAAAGAAATTACTAAAAAAAGCTTTTAAAAAAGTAGCCACTTCTAAATATTTTGGACCAAAGGCATCGATGCTCGTAAACGGGTACCATCCTATACATAAAGAGTTTGAACAAAGACTTTGTAAGGCAAATGAGTTTGAAGATGGTATTGTAGTAGGAAGTGGTTTTTTGGCAAATATATCTATGATAGAAGCCATGGTAAGAAAAGGTGATGTTTTATTCATCGATGAAGAATATCATGCTAGTGGTATGTTAGCTACAAAATATGTGCAGGGTGAGATTGTAGTATTTAAACATAATGATGTTAAAGATCTATTTGAAAAGGCAAAACAATATTTAACACCTCAGTATAAAAATTCTAGGCTTATTATTGCTGTTGAGGGTATTTATTCTATGAGTGGTGATTTAATGCCAAAAGAGTTTTTTGATATTGCAGATGATATTGGAGCTTTTTTAATTGTAGATGAAGCACATAGTTCAGGGGTACTGGGGGAGAATCTTCTTGGTATATTTGATTATTATGGTATTAAACCTAAAAAGAATCATATCAAAATGGGTACTTTAGGAAAAGCTTATGGCTCATATGGAGCTTATATTTTAGGCTCAGCTCATATTATAAAGTTTCTAGAAAATAGAGCGAAGGCTATTATCTATACCACAGCACCATCTGTATTTGATATTGCTTTAGGATTAGAATCTTTAAAATATATAGTTAAAAATTCAGTATCTCTAAACTATGAGATAAAGAAAAAACAACAACTTGTACAAGATATTTTAGATATAAAAGTAAAAGGGTTAATTGTACCCATAGAGATTGGTGATAATAAAAAAGTAAAAGAGATCCAAAAAGAGTTAAAGAAAAAAGGTTACTTAGTTGGTGCCATAAGACAACCAACTGTAAGTAAAGCTATTATTAGATTGATTTTAAGGATAAATATTCCAGATAAAGAGCTTATAAAAGTTCTTAGTTTTATAAAGAGCGCATAGCTTTTTTATAAGACTCAAATAGTTGCCAATAGATACTAGGGATATTTTTTATAGTACTATTTGGTATCACATGGGCTATAACATCAGATTTAGCTGTATATTTATAAGTGCTAGGTTTATTTGTGATAAGTTGTTCTTCTCCAAAGAAACCTCTTTCTTTTACTTTAAAGATATGATCTTCATCCACATATTTCTCAACTTGTCCTGAAGCTAATAAAAATAAGGATTCATCCTCTTCACTTGATAAAATATCATCTCCTTCTTTAAACTCTTTTGTCTCCAGTGAGTGGGCGATGTCATTTAATACTGCAAATGATAATAGATCAGAAAATAAAGGAAAATCATTTAGTATCTCAAATTTGATTACCCTTTTACCAATAAGCTCTTCAAGGTTGTTATACTTAATAAATACACCAAATAGTTCACTAGGAACTTCTAAGGCTTTTACATAAGATACTGCTCTATAGGTTTTATTTAGGTGGATATCAAGTAGGGTATTTAACTCCCCAATAAATGCTCCTGAGCTGATTAAAGTAGAGTTTGTGCCTGAACCATACTCAATCATCTCAATAATCCCTGTAAGTACTAAATAAACCTTATCTACAGATTGGTATTCCCTTAGTAAAATAGTCTCTGGATTAAAAGTTTTTATTTGACAATTCATTAAGATTCTAATTTGATCTGAGGTGATTGAAGGAAAGTGAGCGGTTAGGTAGTTATGCATACTACGTCTAAGTAGATCTTGATTATCAGGGATCAATACATCTACTCCACCAAAAGGAGCACCTGAACCTATACTTTTTTGTGTTTGAGTTAACTCCATTGATGAGGTGTGAGCTAGGATCATTTTATTTGTTTTATCCCAAACAAAATCTTTTGCATCACCATGGATCATTCCACCACCCACATCAATTTTTTTAAGTAATACCTCTTGAAGATAATTTTCTTTTACTTTTTCAAAGAATTTTTCTGTAATTCCTGGTGCTTCAGGATCATCAGTAACCATACTACCTAAAACACTCATAGATGTGATATCTGCGAAGTGAGCATAGGTTTTATAACCGTCCTCCCAAATAGTTCTAAATACAAAAATATTTGTCTCAATAGGGTGTGGTGAAAAAATAGGTTTAACCTCTAATCCATCAATATCAAACCACTCATCAAATTTTAAATCACAGATCTCAAAATATTTTTCAAACTCATCCTCTTCCACATCAAGTAAAGCTGAGATTTTCTTAGTAACACTTGCCCTTACAAGTGGAGTAGCATAATACTTAATTTTGTGACCTGTTTGAATAAGTGTTGTAATCCCAGCAAAGTGGTCATCATGGGCATGGGTATGAAATAATCCTTTTATCTCATTTGATCCAATCCCTAAAGATTGTAATACATTCATAATATTTGGACCTGCATCCACAAGATATATCTCTCCATGATACATTATTACTGATCCCATTGATGGACGGTGGATATCCCAACCATCCCCTTGACCTGAATGGATCACTGCAAAATATTCTCTTTTTATATCATAAAAACCTAGATTATAAGGTGCTACATAGTGTTTGTCTTCAGGAAGATTTAGATCAACTGTTACTTCCTCTTCTTGGTATTTTATGGTAAATTTATTGGTAGATATTCTTGTAATGGTAACACCATCTTTTATTTCAGTAGTATTGTCTTTTCCATCCACAACAATACTATTTAAAAGATTTGAAGGATCTTGGATTTTTCCAAAAGCAAATTTTAATTTCATCCTCATCATCTCATTTGCTTCTTCTTCACCTATTCCAGTAGCCATGATCTCTTCTTTTGAGACAAGACCATAGTTACCCCTATAGATATATTCTAGTTGAGATTTTATCTGTTTTGATGAACCAATTAATAAAGGTTTTGTTCCTGTATTATTTGGATGATTTGGGATGATCATACCTTGACGGTAAAGCATTTGTAGTACAGGAAATTCTCCAAGATTTGAAAAGGAGGTGTTTTGTACACTGATATCACTTAATAATATGGCATTTGGCCCTGTTTCATAGGATACACCATTTTTTTCAGCTGAGACAATATACCCTTTTTGGGTTAGGTGCTTTACAATATCCGCTGGTGCTGCACATAATATTTGAAGATCCACATCAGGTATACTTACTACGTATACCCCATTTGTGATTATTACTTTTTGTATCTTTTGTCTCATTTCGTGATACCTTGAGTGTAAAATTGATCTATATTATCATAATTTTAATTATATTATAGATTAACTACAAAAACATTATCTATAGGTTTGATAAGATTCTCAAAATCTCCATTTACTTTTATACCTGTTTCTACAACTATATCTTTAAGTTTTGACTTCACCATGATATTTAGTGGAGCTCTTCCTTGGTTTGTAACAGCTAGCTCATATAGTTTATATACCACTTCATCTGTATTATCATAGTTTAGTGCTATTGTAATAGGTGGTTCATCTTTTATGATCTTTTTTTGTTTTACTTTCTCTTTTTTTGCTTGATCTAGTGTTTCAATCTTTAAGATATTCATTCTAGTGAAGTCACCATTTTTAGAGATTCTTACTTTAAAGGCAATTGGTTCTTCCCTATCAAATTTCTCAAGCTCTTTCATCCTATCTTCAAAAAGCATAAGTTCGATATTCCCATGAAGGTCAAGGATTGATGCGATACCAAATTTATTACCTTTTTTAGAGATTTTAGTGATTATACTTTCTACCTTACCAACTAAGATAGCTTGTGATCCATCATCTAGCTCTTCAATTTGTGAACTTAGGGTATGATTTATTTGATCAATATCACCCCTATAGTCATCTAATGGGTGACCAGATACATAAAATCCTAAAGATTCTTTTTCAAGTTCAAGTACTTCTTTCCCTTCATACTCTTCCATTTCTTCAAGCTCAATAGTTACAGTAACCATCTCTTCTGCATCTCCAAAAAGTGATCCAGTGGCCATTTTTTTAGCTTGGGCTGCTTTACCTGCTGCTTCAACAATCTTTTCAACTTGCATAAGTAAAGCTTTTCTAGAATAACCAAAACAATCAAGTGCTCCAGATTTTGCTAATGTTTCAATAACTCTTTTATTTACTTTTGATGAATCAATTCTAGATACAAAATCACTAAGGTCTTTAAATTCACCTTCTTTTCTAGATTCAAGGATTGATAAGATAGCCACATCACCAGCACCCTTTAATGCACCCATACCAAACATAACAACTTCTTTGTCATCTATATCAGTAGCAGAGAACACAAGGTCTGAGATATTTATATCTGGTGGAAGAAGATCAATCCCCATTCTTTTTACTTCATCCACATATTTTACAACTTTATCAGTATTATCTTTTTCTAGTGTAAGTAGACCCGCCATAAATTCTGCTGGGTAATAACACTTTAGATATGAAGTGTAAAAAGTTACTAAGGCGTAGGCTGCGGAGTGGGATTTATTAAATCCATATCCTGCGAATTTTACGATCAGATCAAATAGTTCATCTGTATATTGTCTTGTATAACCCTTCTCTTCTGCACCATCAGAGAACTCACCTTTTAGCCTATCCATCTCCTCTTTAATCTTTTTACCCATGGCACGTCTTACAAGGTCCGCACCACCAAGGCTAAATCCACCAATTGACTGTACAATCTGCATAACTTGCTCTTGATATACAATAACCCCATAGGTGTTTTCTAAAATAGGTTCTAGAGCTGGTTCAAGTTCATCATAGAAGTAGTCAATTTTTGCACGACCGTGTTTTCTTTCAATAAAGTCATCAAGCATCCCTGACTCCATTGGTCCTGGTCTATATAGTGCAAGAACGGCGATAATATCCTCGAAGTTTGATGGGGCAAGTCTTTTACAAAGGTCTTGCATACCTTCAGATTCTATCTGGAATAGTCCAATTGTATTACCTGTTTGGATTAGATCATAAACCCCTTTATCATTTACATCTACTGTTAGGAAGTTTATTCTTTTTCCATGTCTTTTTTCAATTAGTTTTAGCCCCTCTTCAATAACTGTAAGGGTCTTTAGACCCAGGAAGTCGAATTTAATTAAATCCACATCCTCAACATATTTACCATTATATTGGGTTGCTAGGGTATCAAGACCTGAAGGTTTAAATAATGGTGTTTTTTGCCATAAAGGTTCATTGTTGATAACAACACCGGCGGCGTGAGTACCTGCATTTCTATTTAGTCCCTCTAGGGCTAGGGCAAATTCCCATACCCTCTTTGATTGGGGGTCAGAATCACAAAGTTCTTTTATCTTTGGCTCTTTCTCATAAGAATCTGTTAGGTTAATACCTAATTCATCAGGGATAAGTTTTGCCATAGCATCAGCTTTTGCATAAGGCATATCAAGTACCCTTGCAACATCTCTAATAACCCCTTTTGCTAGAAGTTTACCAAAGGTGATGATCTGAGCAACATTGGCACGACCATATTGTCTTACAACGTAGTCAATAACCTCACCCCTTCTTGATTGGCAGAAGTCCATATCGATATCGGGCATCGATACCCTCTCTGGGTTCAAGAACCTCTCAAAAAGTAATCCATATGGCATTGGATCGATATCCGTAATCTCCATGGAAAAGGCTACTAGTGATCCAGCAGCTGAACCCCTTCCTGGTCCAACAGGGATATCTTGGGTTTTAGCATAAGCAACGAAATCCCATACGATCAGCATATATCCTGGGAACTTCATACTATTGATAATATCTATCTCAACTTGAAGACGATCACGATATTCTTGATGTTTTGATTCATCAACGATTTCAAGCCTTTTTTTAAGACCCTCTTCACATTCATGGATAAATAGAACCTTGTCGTTTTCTAAGGAATACTCTTCATCTGGCTCAGGTAGAGTAAGACCAGATGCTTCTGCCTTTTGTCTAGTAAATTTAAAGTTTGGTGGAGTTGGGTCACCTAGTTTGATCTCAAGATTACATTTATCGGCAATCTCTTGGGTTGCATGTATAGCCTCAGGAATATCAGCATATAGTTTTGCAATCTGTTCTGGTGTTTTTAGATAAAACTCATGCACCGAGTGTCTTAGACGATTTGGATCATCATAAAGTTTATTCATAGCGATACACATAAATGCCTCATGTGCATCCGCATCTTTTTGAGTTAAATAGTGGGTGTCATTTGTGGCTACTATTTTGATACCAGTTTCTTTTGATATTCTAAGGATTGCATCATCAACAAAAAGCTGATCTCCAATACCATGTCTCATAATCTCTAGGTAAAAGTCATCCCCAAAAATCTCCTTATATTCTAAGGCTATCTCTTTTGCTCTCTCATACCCTTTTGCCCCATTTTTTACATTCCGTTCATTATTTGTATTAAGATGCCAGTTTATTTCCCCTTGTAAACAAGCAGCGCTACATACAAGCCCTTCAGAGTTTTCACGAAGAAGTTTTTTATTGATACGTGGGTAGTAATAAAAACCATGCATATAAGCTTGGCTTGATAAGAACATTAGATTTTTATATCCAACATCATTTTTAGCATATAAACAAAGGTGAAATCTTTGTTTTGTGGACTTATCACCTAATTCTTCAGAATTGTGAATATAAGCTTCCATACCAATGATAGGTTTGATGCCTTCTTTTCTCATAGTATTATAAAAGTCGATAGTACCAAACATATTACCATGGTCAGTCATGGCAACACTGGTCATACCCATCTCTTTTACTTTTTTTGCTAAAGCTTTAATCTTATTTGCACCATCTAGAAGTGAATACTCTGTGTGTAAGTGTAAGTGTGTAAATTGGGGAGTTTTGGACATAAAAAATCTACCTATTTTTTATTTGGATAATAGCTAAATAAATCTACGAAATAGGTTATGAAAATAGTTAATTTTTATATTAAAGTTTTTACCAATTATTTACTTCAAGACCAAACCATAGTGATCTATTAAATGATGGGAAATATGATGATTTATCATAATCAAATCTCAGCTTAAGAAGATAAAGTTTTTCATCAAATTTCGGTAGTTTATATCTAAGCTCTGAACTAAATTCTAGTTCATCGTGTAGGGCTGATTTTAAAGAGCTATTGTATAAAAGCTTATTTTGCCATTTTAGTTTATTATAAAAAAAACTATTTGTATTTTGTAAATAAATAGGTATCATAAGTCCTTTATTGTTTTTATCTTTATATTTTTGTTGAGCTAGATCTAAACCAGTAGATAAAAATAAATGGGAATTATAGTTTTGAGAAGAGGTCAAATTAAAAAGTAATTCCCCACCTAAAAGGGTTCCTCTAAAATGGTTTTTCTCCTTATTTCCTTTATAGTTTAAAACATTTATTCCAAAACCTAAAGAACCAGCTGTTGAAAAATAATTAGGGGTATATAATAATCTCTCTTGTATCTTTTGAATACTTAAAGATTTTATTTGCCAAGAGTGTAAATTATTTTCTTTTGATAGATTGATTGAAAAGTGTCCTAGTTCAACAGCACTTGATCTTTGCATAGATATATTTGAAAAAGAACCCATGTTTTGTTTTGTAAAAGAAGTATCTATGTGGGTGATATACTCATCATTATATGATCCAAGTCCAATGGCAAAAGTTAAGAGTTGGCTATGGTGTTCACCCTCTTTATATAGTTTTTCTTCTTTAGATTGATAGTATGATTTAGTAAGTTTATCTAAATCTATACTTTTGTTTCTATCTATATTTTTTCTTAGATTTTTTAAAAATTCTCTAGTTTCTGCACTTACTTTTGAGGTATAGTTTTCACATATCATATCTTTATATTCATATACCATCTCAGCTTCTTGAATAAGGTTTGACATTTCCCATAGCTCATCTGCCAAAAGAGGCTCTCTTTTATATATCAATTCTAGATTTTTTACAAATTCTAATCTCTCATTCTCTTTATCACTTAGGATCTTAGATATTTTTGGGAAAGTTATATTTTTATATTTATCTTGTAATTTTTTATGAAACTTTTTTATTAAGTCTTGGGACATATACGCTTTTTTTCTATAGCTATAAAAAGAAGGGTATATAGGTTTTGCTAAACCATTTCTTGTAAATAAAGCTACTAAAGTATTTGGTGGAGAGACTATCGGACTAAACTCTGATATCTCTTTTACTTTTATTCCTTCTCCAATAACCTTTACTAGTACAGAAGCACAATTTTGATCAAAAAAATAGTATCTTGCTTTGTAATTTTTTTTAGCATTAAAAAGTCTATTTAAAAGGCTCTTTTTTTGATCTTCTGTTAATATAAGCTCAAATCTTAGGAGATTTCTATCCTCTTCAATTGTATAGTTTTTTATGGTTTGCTTTAGAGTCTGTCTATCCATAACTGTTAAAAAACCACCAAATAATCCCCTAAGGGATTGATCAATAGATGAGATTAATTCATAATTTTCACTATCTACTAGATTAAACCAGTTTTTTTTACACTCTTTTTTAATCTTTGGTTTATTTTGTTCTTTTTTCTTTTCTTTTTGTTTTGTATCTGCTAAAAAAGAAACTACTATATCGTTTGGATTTTCTATGCCTTGTTTTTTTGCTTCAGGATTATTATCCAATTTTATTCTAAGTAATAGATGACCTGCGATCTCAGCAGCATCTGATGTACCTGGGGTGGCATAGAGTAGCTCAAAACCTTTCACTGTATCAGGGTTTATATCTCCAAAATTTATAGGTGTAAAACTAAGGGGATCTATAAAAATAAGATCATTTAAAAAGCCTCTATCTATGGTATAACATACTATATCTTTATGCTCCAAAGGGGAGATGAAATCTTTAAATAGTTTTTTTATAAACTTATATTTGTTTGGTGTTCTACATTTTATAGAATCTTCAATGGTAGATGAAGAGGGGTTGATATACTCCATGGCGAAACTTATGAAATCTTCTCTAGGGGAATTTAGGGCTTCTTTTGAAGCAAAGCCTCTTATATCTTGGTTTTCTGGGCCATATCCAATTATATCTTTTTCCCAGCCACTTAATTCTAACCACTTTTTTGAAGTACTTATTTTATATTGTTTATCAAACTCTAAAAGTTCTTTATATAGTTCATTAGATTTTTTTTTATAATCTATGGCATAAAGTAGATTTAAAAAGATAAGACTAAGTAGTATAATTCTCATATATTTTTGTGAATCTTTTTTAGTTTTGGAATTAGGTATTTCATTATGTTTTCAAGTTCGGCTCTTGTGGGTTGTTTAGGCATAACTTCAATAAGGCTATTTGCTAAAGTATCTTTTGGTACTTGTAGAATATTTGAGAATCTATTTAAAATATCTCCTGTATGGGCATAACTATCTTTTATAAATTGATCTGCAATATCTGGGTCAAGTTTTAATGCTTGATAATCATCCCATGATAGTCTTGTTGTTTTTGCTAATGATTCATCAGAGTATTGACTACTATTTTTTGTGATATCTCCCATTTCACTAGAACCTCTACTTGATCTATCGGATGTTTCTTTTGAATATGCTGTCCATTCTTTAGTAAGCTCTCCACTAAATTCTGAGGTGTTTTTTGTATATTTTGTGGTGAGTTTTGAAGTTTTTTTAGTGTAGTTTGCACTTTGTTTAGAATACTCTGTCCATTCTTTTATGAATTGTCCACTAAGTTCGCTAGATTGTTTAGAGTATTTTGTACTTAGTTCATTTGATTTTTGCGTATAGTTACTGCTGTTTTTTGAAAATTCTACTGAGTAATCACTAGCTTTTCCCGAATAATGTGTGGATTGTTTGGAGGTCTTTTGAGTAAACTCCCAAGATGGCTTGATACTCTTTTGTGTGGTAATATCACTAGATTGTTTAGTATATTGGCTACTGTTTTTAGAGAAATCTACAGAGTAGTCACTGGCTTTGCTCGAATAGTGGGTAGATTGTTTAGATGCTTTTTGTGTGAATTCCCATGATGGTTTAATACTCTTTTTGGTAGTTATTTCTCCTGATTGTTTAGTATATTTACTACTATTTTTAGAGAAGTCCACAGAATAATCTGAAATCTTACCTGAATAATGAGTAGATTGTTTGGAAGTTTTTTGAGTAAACTCCCAAGATGGCTTGATACTTTTTTGTGTAGTGATATCACTAGATTGTTTAGTGTATTTACTGCTATTTTTAGAGAAATCTACTGAATAATCTGATGCCTTACCTGAATAGAGAGTAGACTGTTTAGAAGCTTTTTGAGTAAATTCCCATGATGGTTTAATACTTTTTTGAGTTGTTATATCACTAGATTGTTTAGTGTATTTACTACTGTTTTTGGAGAAGTCTACAGAATAGTCAGATGTTTTACCCGAATAGTGTGTAGATTGTTTAGAAGCTTTTTGAGTAAATTCCCAAGATGGTTTGGTACTTTTTTGTGTAGTTATCTCTCCTGATTGTTTAGTATATTTACTGCTATTTTTAGAGAAATCTACAGAATAGTCACTGGCTTTGCCTGAATAGTGAGTAGATTGTTTAGAAGCCTTTTGTGTGAATTCCCATGATGGTTTAATACTTTTTTGAGTTGTTATGTCACTAGATTGTTTGGTGTATTTACTACTGTTTTTAGAGAAATCTACAGAATAGTCAGATACTTTTCCTGAATAGTGGGTAGACTGTTTAGATGCTTTTTGTGTGAATTCCCACGATGGTTTAATACTCTTTTGTGTAGTTATTTCTCCTGATTGTTTAGTGTATTTACTGCTATTTTTAGAGAAATCTACAGAGTAGTCACTGGCTTTGCCCGAATAGTGAGTAGATTGTTTGGAAGCTTTTTGAGTAAATTCCCATGATGGCTTAATACTTTTTTGAGTAGTAATATCGCTTGACTGTTTTGTATATTTACTACTATTTTTAGAAAAGTCTACAGAATAATCACTGGCTTTACCTGAATAGTGGGTAGATTGTTTAGAAGCTTTTTGAGTAAATTCCCATGATGGCTTAATACTTTTTTGAGTAGTAATATCGCTTGACTGTTTTGTATATTTACTACTATTTTTAGAAAAGTCTACAGAATAATCACTGGCTTTACCTGAATAGTGGGTAGATTGTTTAGAAGTTTTTTGTGTGAATTCCCACGATGGCTTAATACTTTTTTGAGTTGTTATATCACTAGATTGTTTAGTGTATTTACTACTGTTTTTAGAGAAATCTATAGAATAATCACTAGCTTTACCTGAATAATGAGTAGATTGTTTAGAAGCCTTTTGTGTAAATTCCCATGATGGTTTAATACTCTTTTGGGTAGTTACTTCACTAGAATCTTTTGTATAGCCACTACTATTTTTTAAAAAATCAACAGAATAATCACTCATTTTACCAGAATATCCCGATGAGTTTTTTGCAATTCCTACACTTGTATCTACAGATGTTTTAGTAAATACTATAGTTTTATCCATAGATGGTTTGATACTTTTTTTATAGGTTTTTTCTGTAGATTGTCCTGTAGATTGCCCTGAAGCTGTAAACGGACCAGCATAAGAGTATGTGAATAAAAGTAAAATATAGGGTAAAAATATTATTATTTTCAAATTATGAAAGCCTCTTATTTATTAAAACACAGATTATATCACTAATCCCGTCATTTTTGTGTAGTAAAATGAAAAGGGATTTTACCAGTTATTTACTTCAAGACCTAACCAAAAAGTTTTATCTCCTAGTAGGTTTTTTGATTTAAATTGTTTTTCGTATTTTAGTTTTGCTAAATATTGTGCATCTGTGCTAAAAGGTAGTTTATATCTTAGCTCACTTACAAAGTTTTTTCTGCTATCCATTTTTTCTTTTATAGCCTTTGAATAGGATAGTTTTGTTTGCCATTGGAGTTTCCTTTTTTCACCAAAGCTAAACATATTTTGAAGATATATTGGAAAAGTAAGACCTATATTACTTATCTCTTTATATTTTTGATAAGCTACTTGAGATCCTAAAGAGATAAATATATAATCTTCTTGACTTTTTGAAGATATCATATTAAAAAGTAATTCCCCTCCTATGATACTCCCTTCTTTGTAATTTAAAGAGTGGTTACCCCTATAATCAAGTACATTTAATCCTAAACCAAACTCACCAGAGTAAGAGAAATAACTAGGAATAGTATCTAGTCTCTCTTTTAGTTTTTTGATATTTAAGGCCGTAAATTCCCAATTGGCTACTTTATCATCTTCTAAAAGGGTTATATCTATGGTTCCTAATCTTACTGAGTTTCCTCTTTGCATAGCTATATTTGATAAGGAACCCATCTCTTGTTTTACCACCGAGCCTTCAAGATGTAAGATTTTTTTATTGTTGTTTTCTCCATAACCTATCCCAAAACTTAAAAGATTTGTATGGCTCTCTCCGTTATTGTATTCAAATTTTTCAAAGGCTTTATATTTTTTATTTATAGTGGAATCTACTTTTATACTAGGGTTTTTTATGTATTTGAATAGTTTATCTTGAAAGATTCTTGTTTGGGTGGTTAGTTTTGAGGTGTAGTTTTCACATACTAAATTTTTATGTTCAAAAGCCATCTCTGCATTTTGAATAAGGGTGCTTAATTTATATAGTTCATCTTCAAATTTTTGATATTTTTCATAAAATGAATTTAGTTTTTTTATGAAAAGTACTCTATCTTCTATATCCTTATTTAGAAGTAAAGATATATTTGGCCAGTTATAGTTTGTATGTTTTTTTTGTAGCTTTTCATAATACTCTTTAATTGTATCTTGAGCCATAAAGGCTTTTTTTCTATAGCTATAAAAAGATGGATAAACTGGTTTTGCAAGTCCTAGTTTTGTAAATAGTGCCACAAGGGTATTGGGTGGTGAAGTTATTGGTTCAAACTTTGATATCTCTTTTACTTTTATCCCTTCTCCTATGATTTTAACTAAAACAGAAGCACAGTTTTGAGTGAAAAAATAGTATCTTGCATTGTAGTTTTTTTTAGTATTAAATAGGTGATCTATTAAACTCTTTTTTTGCTCTTTTGTTAATATAAGTTCAAATCTAAGAAGATTTCTATCCTCTTCAACTGTATAGTGTTTCACACTTTGGGCTAAGGTTTGTCTATCCATCATAGTTAAAAAACCACCTGCTAAACCTTTTATGGATTGGTAGATTGATCTTATAGCATTAAAATCACTATTGTTATCTACTATGTTAAAAAAATTACTTTTACACTCTTTTTGTGCTTTTGGCTCTTTATATACTTCATCTTTATCCCTTGTATTTGCTAAAAAGGAGACTACAATATCATGGGGATTTTGTATATGTAGTTTTTTTGCTAAGGGATTATTGTTTAGTTTTACCCTTAAAAGAAGATGACCTGCAATCTCTGAAGCATCCCCCGTTCCCGGGGTTGCATAAAGTAATTCAAATCCCTCTACTGTATCTTCATTTATTTTCCCAAAATCTATAGGTTTACCATTTATGGGACTGGTAAAAATAAGATCATTTAAAAATCCCTCATCTACTTTATCACAGATAATATTTTCTTGCTCTAGGGGTGATCTAAAATCTTTAAAGGTTTTTTTCATAAAAGCATATTTTCTTGATGTTCTACATTTTATAGAATTTTGTATGGTGGTTACTTTTGGATGGATATACTCCATAGCAAAATCTATAAAATCTTCTGATGGATTATCTAATCCTTTAGGTGAAGCATATCCTCTTAGATCTTGATTGTTTGCACTATATCCAAAAAGCCAAAGGTACCAACCACTTATCTCTCTCCACTCTTTTTTTTGAGAGATTTTATATTTTTTATCATAGTTTTTTAACTCTTTGTATAACTCTTCACCTTTTAGTGAAAAATCTATGGCAAATAGATTATGGATAAAAAGTAAAAAGATTATAAAAATACGCATAGTTTTATATTTTATAGATACGTTTTAGTTCTGGTATTACAAAGGAAAATGTTTTTTTTAGTTGATCCCTTGAAGCATCTTTTGGCATTGAACTTATAACTGCTTTTGCTAATACTTCTTTAGGAATCTCTAATGATGTTGCAAATATCTCTAAGATATCTCCATTAAGGGCGTAACTATCTCGTATAAGTTGATCTGCCGTATCCGGGTCTATATTTAAAGCTTGAAAATCTTTCCATGTAAGTTGTGTTGTTTTTCCTAGGGTCATATCCAATACTCTACTACTATTTTTTGAAAAGTTTGTTACGTATGTAGATCCTTTTGATGTTGCCCTTGAAGTACTTTCTGATATCTCAGCAGTTTTTCTACTGGTTCTACCACTTACTTTACTAGTATATTTAAAAGAGGGTTTTGTAGCCTCAGTACTATTATCTGATACTCTCGTTGTATATTTTGAGGATGGCTTAGTTGCTTGGGTTGAATTATCTGTAACTCTTGTTGTGTATTTAGAAGAAGGTTTTGTAGCCTCTGTTGTATTATCCGTAACTCTTGTGCTATATTTAAATGAAGGTTTAGTGGCTTCAGTGGTATTATCTGTTAGTTTTGTGGTCGCTTTAGAGGTTCTTTTTGATGAATCAGCTGTAAATTCTGTGGTTTCTTTTGTAAGTTCGGCACTATTTCTTGTTGTATTGTCAGTAACTTTTGTTGTTTTTTGTAAGGAAGGTTTAGTATACTTTGAGGAGTTTTTACTAAGTTTACTAGAAGCTTCTGTACTTGGTCTGGTTAATTTACTACTATTTTTAGATATTTTAGAGCTGTTTTTAATTGAATTTTCTGTAATCCTTATGGATTTTTCAGTAGAGGGTTTTGTAACTTTTGTAGAGTTTTTACTTAATCTTGAAGTTGGTTCTGTAAAATATTTTCTTGTGTTTTGAGTTGTAGCATCTGAAACTCTAGCTGATTCTTTTGAAAATCTTATAAGGGTATCACTAGTTGGTCTAGTTGTTTTTTTATAGGTAAAATCTGTAGTTTGTCCTGTTGATTCCCCTGTAAAAGTAAATGGTCCAGCAAATAGTTGTATACAAAATAGTAGAAAAATATATAAAAGCTTATTCAAATGTTTCCTTTTGATTTGATGGGATTATACCACTTTATATGTAATCTTTGTGTCACCATGAAAAATAGTTTTATAATTTTTTGATACAATACTCCTATGAAAGTATTATATATTGGTGGACAGAAGAGTGGTAAAAGCTCTTTAGCAGAAAAGAAAGCTATTAAATTATCAAAAAAACAAAAGCCTATTTATATTGCAACTTATCAAAACTCATATAATGATAAAGAGATGCAAAAAAGAATAGATAAACATAAAAATGATAGATTAGATAAATTTGAGACCCTTGAGGCTAGTTATGATCTGCATAAAATTTTAGAAGATGATAAAACATATCTTATTGATTGTCTTTCCATGTGGATTTTTAATTATATGGAATTTGATACAAATAAAATAGAAAAAAAGATAAAAAAGATTTTAAAAAGTGATGCAAATATAGTATTTGTATTAAACGATGTGGGACAAGGGGTGATCCCTTTTGAAAAAGAGACTAGAAAGTTTGTAGACCTTACAGGTATTGTAGGTGGGATAGTTGCTAAATATTGTGATGAGGTTATAAAAGTAGATTATGGAATTGAAAGCCAGATCAAATAGTTTTTTAAATGGTATTATTTTTGCCATATCATATTTTTCAGTTTTACCTTTACGTTTAAAAAAGTTTGAAGTAGATGATAAGTTTTATAGGGGAGTGATATATGGACTTCCTTTCACTGGTGCTTTACTTGCACTTGTATCAATTTTTGGATTTTTAGTTTTAAATCTATTTTTCCCAAGTTTATATAGCGCTTTTTTGATCTCTATAATGTACCTTTTTTTATATGGATTTTTACATTTAGAGGCTGTGGCTGATACTATAGATGGTTGGTATGCTTCATATTCTGGTAAAAATATATATGAGATTATGAAAGAGCCCCAAATAGGTGCAGTTGGTGCAATAGCTACTTTTTGTATAGTTTTAATAAAGGTAGCAGTTTTAACTTATCTATTTTACTTAGAAGCATATTTAGGGATATTTATAGCTTTAATTTTTAGTAGGTTTTCTTTATATTTTATACTTGAACTTGATATTCATGAAAAGAGTAGTTTTTTAGTTTCAATGAAGAAAGTTAAGAAAAACTTATATCTTGTAGATATTTTTTTATTTCCTTTAAAGTTAATAGTTTTAAAAATAATAAAAAGAATTCAAAAAAGAATTGGATTTATAAATGGCGATACTACGGGCTTTACAATAGAAGTAGTTGAGATTATATTATTACATTTGATATTGATAATTATTCTATAAATCTAGCTAATAAATTTTTTTTATTTAAGTTTAAATATAGTTTATATAGAATCCCGCAAAAAATATCTTATTTAGGAATAAAAAGTGTATAGTAACACTTTAAAAATTTGATATTAAGGGAAAAAAATGGAAATGCCAGCAATACCACAACCTACGTTTTATGTATTTAAATGTGAACAAAGTGCACCTCCAGGTATGCCAAAGCCTAGTTGTGTGACTCCAGATACACAAGACTTATTTAATCACTTAGCTTCATCTATGATGCAAAAGGGATTAATGGGACCTGTTCAGCCTATTAGAACTAGTTGTTTAGGAAGATGTCAATTGGGTCCAGTTATGATGGTAGAACCAGGTCATCATCTATACGTGCAATTAACTAAGGAAAAAATTGATAAAATAGTAGATGAACATATTTTAGGTGGGAATCCTGTACAGGAATACTTAGTTCCAGAGCAGTTCTGGGGGGATCCGCAACCACTTAGCTAAGAGAAAAGGACAAGGAATATAATGACATTTGATATGTTATATAGTAAGATACATCGTGCTACGGTAACTGATGCTAACTTAAACTATGTAGGATCAATAACAATTGATGAAGACTTAATGGACGCTTCTAAATTAAGAGTTGGTCAAAAAGTTGAGATTGTTAATATAAACAATGGGGAGAGGTTTTCAACTTACGTTATTAAAGGGAAACGTGGTAGCAAAGATATGTGCTTAAATGGTGCAGCTGCTAGAAAAGTTGAAATAGGTGATAAAATCATCGTTATTGCTTATGCTTCATATAATGAAGCTGAGTTAGAGAACTATTTACCAACAGTAGTTCTTGTAAACGATGAAAATAACATCGATTTAATCACAAATGAATTAGTGGGTAGTGATCATGTTTGATGGAATAGATTTAAGCAAAATAAACTTGAACGATGTAATGAATCAAGTTCAAGATATGGCTCAAAAAGCTAAAGAGGAAAATGCTGATAAGGTATTTACTTCTAAAGCTGGTGGGGGTATGGTTTCTATCTCTGTAAATGGAAACAGTGAAGTGGTAGATTTACAAATTGACGAGTCATTAATGGATGATAAAGATTCTTTACAAATTTTATTAATATCAGCGATGAACGATGTTATAAAACAAAGTGACGAGTTTAAAAAACAAAACGCAATGAATATGATGATGGGTGGCCTTGGTGGCGGAATGAACCCATTTGGTAATAAATAACTAGCCTAAGAGTATGAACTCTTACGCTGGTTTTACTCTCCCAGCTCAATGGGAGGAACAATCTTTTGTTCAATTGATGTTTCCCCACGAGGATTCAGATTGGGCAGAATATCTCGATGAAATAATCCCAGTATTTGAAAATATAGCCATAACAATCTCAAAATATCAAAACTGCCTAGTTTTATATAAAGATGAAAAATATATCCAAAATATAAAAGATATCAAAAATATAATCTTCAAACAAATAGATTCAGATGATACGTGGTGTAGGGATTTTGGAGCTATTACTATTAAAAATAAAGATGGAGTTGTAAAACCTCTTGATTTTATCTTTAATGGATGGGGAAATAAATTTGATGCCACAAAAGATAATTCTATATCTAAACAGTTATTTAAAAATATTGATTCTTTTGATTTTGTCTTAGAGGGTGGAAGTATAGATGTAAACTCTAAAAAAGTACTTCTTACTACATCAGCTTGTCTTTTAGAAGAAAATAGAAATCCAAAATTTTCTAAAGAGCAAATAGAAGAAAAGTTAAAAGAGTATCTAGGCATAGAAAAAGTTTTATGGCTTGAATATGGTTTTTTAGAGGGGGATGATACAGATTCACATATTGATATGCTTTGTAGATTTGTAAATGATGATACACTAGTTTATCAATCCTTTGATAAAGAGGATAAAACTCACTATAAAGAGTATTTAAAGATGAAAGAGCAGATTGAGTCTTTTGGATATAACTCAATCCCTTTGCCAAGTATAAAAGAACAACACTTTGATGAGGAGAGATTACCTGCATCATATGTGAATTTTTTAATTATAAATGGAGCAGTTTTAGTTCCTACTTATAATGATGAGAATGATGGAAAAGCCTTAGATATATTTAGAGAATATTTTCCTGATAGAGATATTATAGGAATTGGTTGTTCTAAAATTATAAGACAACATGGAAGTTTACATTGTCTTACTATGCATTATCCAAAAGGAGTACAAATTGATTAAAACAGCACTTATTCAACAAAAGTTTTATGGATCAAAAGATGAAACAGTAAAGGCCACAACAGCTAGAATAAATGAAGCCTCATCAAACGGAGTTAAACTTGTAGTGCTTCAAGAACTTCATCAAACGGAGTATTTTTGTCAAAGTGAAAATGTTGATTTTTTTGATTATGCTTGTGATATTGATGAGGATATAAAATACTGGTCTAGTGTAGCTAAAAGCAATGGAGTAGTTTTAGTAACTTCTTTGTTTGAAAAAAGAAGTGCAGGTCTTTATCATAATACAGCATATGTATTTGAGAGTGATGGTTCATTGGCTGGAAAATATAGAAAGATGCATATCCCTGATGACCCAGGATTTTATGAAAAATTCTATTTTACTCCTGGAGATATGGGATTTAAACCTATACAGACTAGTGTAGGGAAACTTGGAGTTTTAATTTGTTGGGATCAATGGTACCCTGAAGCTGCTAGGCTTATGGCTTTAGCTGGAGCGGAGATACTTATATATCCTACTGCTATTGGTTGGTTTGATAGTGATGCTGAAGATGAGAAACAAAGACAACTAGATGCTTGGATAAATATCCAAAGATCTCATGCTATAGCAAATGGAGTGCCTGTAATATCTGTAAATCGTGTAGGATTTGAAAAGGATAGTTCAGGAGTAATGGATGGTATAAGATTTTGGGGTAACTCTTTTGTTTGTGGTTCTCAAGGAGAATTTTTAATCCATGCAGATCACCAAGATGAAGAGATACTCTATAGTGATATAGATTTAAGCCATGGGGAAAATGTAAGAAGATGGTGGCCATTTTTGAGGGATAGAAGGATAGAAAACTATTCTGATCTTACAAAAAGATATATAGATTGATATTATTAAGCTTAGCTTAAAAATATTTTAGTTAGAATTCGCGTCCACTTTATATAAAGTGAGAAAATTATACCAATCAGGAGGTCATTATGGCTTTAGATACGGAAGTAAAATCAGAAATTATTTCTAAATACAGAAGAGACGACAAAGATACAGGTTCACCAGAGGTGCAAATCGCAATTTTAAGTGAGCAAATCAAAGTTTTAACAGAGCATTTAAAATCAAATCACAAAGATCACTCATCAAGACTTGGTCTATTAAAAATGGTAGGTAAGAGAAAAAGACTTCTTAATTATCTTAAGAAAAATGATTATGCTAAATTTACTGGATTAGTTGCTGATTTAGGAATCAGAGCTAAGTAATTAGTTTTAAGCTTTTTAAAAAAGGTTGGAATCTTAGGATTTCAGCCTTTTTTTCTGCTCAATTTTTGCTAATATTCTAATAGAAATCATACCTATAAGTACCTCTAAAATAGCAGAAAGGATAAATGCATAATAGTGAAATTGATCTATACTTCTATTGTGAAATGCTAGAGTTGCAACAGCAATTAAAAGAGTTAGTGGCATAGAGTGTGAAAGTCCAAATAGTATAGTTTTTAATATACTATTTCCAAGTTCTTTTATAAGTAAGAAAGATGATATAACCCTAATAGAAATCATTGCTGTTGTAATACCCACTGCTGTCATTATAAGACCATCAATCATAATAGAATCTATATCAAATGAAGCCCCAATTGAAATAAAGAAGATAGGCACTAACCATCCAAAACCAAAGTGTTCAAGTTTTGTAGGTAACTCTTTTTTATGCTCAAAGAAGGTACGTATAAATACCCCTGCAATAAATGCACCAAAAGCAACCTCTAGATTTAGATATAACATCATTGCAATAAGTAAGAAGAATGTTGTCATAGATAATCTAATATCTTGTTCTGTATGGTCATATTTTGGCATAAGATTTTGTTTAATCTCTGGATACCACCATACAAGGTGGTGAAGAAATTTATAAAGTACCACAAGTCCCACAAAAAGAAGTGCGAGGATGATCATTGTTTTATAAAATTCTGGAGTGATACCAAACTCCATTTTTGCACTCACAATAGTAAGTAATACAATAGATACAATCTCCCCAATTAAACCAACAGTAATAGAAAGCTCAATCCATGGTTGATCCCCATACTCTTTTTTAAGTGCAGCAAGAAGTCCAATGGAGATAAGTGGCATAATCACTATAAAAATTAGACCAAGGTCAAAATATAGGGCTATAGCTGTGGATAAAACATATAAAAGAATTACATAAAAAGACCCCTTGGTGAGGATCTCTTTTGGTACTTTAAATAGTTTCCTAATATCAACTTCAAGTCCAGCAAGGAACATTAAATATAAAAAACCAAGTTCAGCTACTAGTTCAAATATATAGTTGTGTGAAAGAAGATGAAAGGATGCAGCTAGAGATCCTAGTGCTATCTCAATTGGAACTGTAGGAATATGGGTTTTTTTAGAAATAAGGGGTGATATAACGATAATTATAGATATAACAATAATTATAGATATATCGCTACTCACAAGATTCCCTTATCTATCACAAGTATCAGCTATTTGGAATCCTAATGTCTCAATAGCTTTAATATCATCTGCAGGAGTTTTACCCTCTGTTGTTAAATAATCACCAATTACAACTGCATTTGCACCACGGTTTAAACACTCATATTGATCATCACCAAACATAACTTCTCTACCTCCAGCGATCATAATCTTATGTGCATTAGGGATCATTTTTCTAGCAAGTGTGATAAGCTCAAACCCTTGCTCTTTTGTGATTGAATTTTCCACTAAAGGTAATGCTTTATTTGGATGGAAAAAGTTAATCGGTACATTCATAGGATTTAGTGAAGCTAAAGACTCTAACATAGAGATTCTATCTTCTTGTGTTTCACCTAAACCAAAAATACCACCAGAAACCAGTTTTAATCCAGATTTATTTACATTTTCACAGGTTTCATATCTTTCATCCCATGTGTGAGTTGATACAATTTTTGGATAAAACTCTCTAGATGTTTCTAGATTATGGTTATAGTTGTTTACACCAGCTTTTTTTAGCTCTTTTAATTGTTCAAGTGAAGCTGTACCATTACATGCAATGATCTTTAGACCAAGATCCTCTTTTTTTACTGCACGAGCTGCTTCACATACAAACTCTAGTCTTTTATCTGTTAAACCTTTACCTGCTGTTACTAAACAAAAACCAATAGCTCTATTTGCTCTAGCTCTTTTTGCTTCTTCAACAATTACATCAATACTTTTTTGTCTATATCTTTCAATATCTGCTTTGTATTTTACACTTTGTGTACAAAATTTACAATCTTCATTACATGTACCACTTTCAATATTTGAGATGGCACATAAAAATATTTTTTCATTTTTCATATTCAAATTTTTTTGTTTCCCATTTATCTAAATTTATATCTTTGTAATTATACGTGATTATATACTTATTTTCTTTAATCTCTAAAACTACACACTCTATTAAAGGTTTTTCTCTAGCACATACTTCACCTGGATTTATAAATAAAGTTTCATTTATAAACTCTTGTTCAAAAATATGAGTATGACCAGATATTACAATATCACTATCTCCACTCATATAAAATGGAAGGTGCATTAGTTTAAAAGTAGTATCTTTTATCTTAAAATAATATGGCTCTTTTTTTATATTATATTTATGTGCAACTCCAAGTAAAGAATAATCATTATTCCCAAAAACTGAAATATATGGTAAGCCAGAGTTTTCTAAAGCCTCTAAATTCTCTTCTACACAAAGATCACCTGCATGGATTAAATAAGAGATATCAAACTCTTTTAGACGAGTTATAGCTTCTTTTTGATACTCCACTTTAGTGTGAGAATCTGATAATATACCTAATCTCATATATTATTTACAAATCCTATTAAATTCTAATCTGGCTAAATCTTTTTTTGTAGCACTTGGAGTTATATTATTATAGATAGCTCTAAATGCTTGATTTAATTCTTTATTTGAATTAAAAGGTCCAATCAAAAAGAACTCTTGATTTCTATCTTCACATTTAGATGATTTTACTTTATATTGTTCTATCTCATTTTTTATGGAATCTAAAAGGGCTGAATCATTAGCAATTTGTATAAATTGTAATAGATCATAAGGATTCTGTGCTTTTGCTTTTTTCTCCTCTTCCTCTTTTATTTTTTTTAGTCTTTCCTCTTCCTCTTTTTTCTTTTGCTCATCCTCTTTCATTTGTTCAGCTTTTAAAAGTTCATTTATCTGATCTGTACTAAGTTTAGAGTTTTTCTCTAGCTCTTTTTGTCTTTCCTCTTCTTCCGTACCAATTATTTCATATTTAGTAAGGATTCTAAGTTTTCCATTTAATCTATCGATATTTATATCTTTTGAGGCAAATATATATTTTTCAGGCTCTTTAGTTATATTTATCTCCATAGTTTCAGTAGTCATTTCAGTTTTAGGTTTCTCTTCTGGATCAAAAAAACCAAAAAAATAAAGGATCAAACCTATAACTAAAATAGCTCCTAATACACCAGCAACAATTATTAATATTTTTTGTATTTTATTTTGTTTTTTCTGTATAGGGTTTTCTTCATCTTCTTCCATATCCATCTCTTCATTTGAAGATTCCATTGTTGGAATTGTTGGTGCTGCTTGGGGAGAACTTGATGTATCTTCTGTTGGAGTTTGAGATTCTGATTCTGTAGGTGTTTCTCCTGAGTCTTCAGGAATTAAACCATTATTTGTATCTTCATTTACAGAACTATTTTCTTCATTCTCTTCTTTTATATCTTCAGCCATCTATGATTCTTTATTCTCTTTATTTTTTTGTCTAGCAAGACGTTGCTTTTCTAAAATAGCTTCACGATTTTTTTCGTAATACTCTTTTCTATATTTTTTTAGATCTTCTTTTTTCTTTTCTCTATAAGCTTTATCGTAAGCAAGTCTTTTATCTTTATTCTCTTTGTAGTAGTCTTGTTTTCTTTTTTTATATTCTTGAATTTTAGCGACAATAATATCTTTTCTATCATCGACGTGGGCTTTTTGTGCTTTAGCAATCTCTTTGAACTTTGCAGCAAAATCTACTCCATGGGAGAACTCTTTTGCATAGTCTATCACTTTTGGCGGAGCTTTAGTCTCTTTTGCCTGTGCAGCTTGTTTCTCAAGCTTTTTTTTGAGATAGTACTCTTTTTTTTTCTTTTTATGAGCTTTGAGGTTTTCTTCCCTACGTCTTTTTAGTTCTTCTAAATCCATAGCTTAAAAAATTATATATTACCTTTTCAATCTATTTACAATATCAAGCATTTCATCAGTTGTACTGATCGATTTTGAATTGGCTTCATATGCTCTCTGAGCTGTTATTAAATCAACCATTTCACTAACAAGTTTTACATTTGATGATTCAAGCATACCTTGTCTTATTCCACCCATTCCATCAAGTCCTGGATTACCTTCAATAGGATCACCAGAGGTAGGGGAAGCCATATAAAGAGAGTTTCCATCAGGTTGAAGACCAGCTGGGTTTACAAAGTCTGTTAGGGTGATTTGTCCTAGATTTACAGCTTGACCAGTTCCCGCATCAATACCTGCAACTATTCCATCTTCTCCGATTGAAATATTTACCACATTGTTTGGAATGATAATCTCAGGTTGAAGTCTAAATCCTTGTCCATTTACAATTCCACCTTCAGCGTCAACTTTAAATGCACCATTTCTAGTATATCCAATCTCACCATCTGGTTTAACAACTGTAAAGAAACCTTTCCCTTCTACTGCCATATCTAGAGGATTTCCAGTCTCTTTCATATTACCTTGTAAAAAGTTTTTTTGGATACCTGCAACCCTTGTACCAAGACCCACATCAATACCAGTAGGATTTGTTGTGATCTCAGAGGTGGTTCCACCTGTATAGTTTAGGGCTTCATACATAAGATCTTGGAATTCAGCTCTATCTTTTTTAAATGCAGTTGTATTAACATTGGCAATGTTATTTGATGTTACATCGATTTGGTGTTGTTGAGCATTCATCCCTGTTGAAGCAGTATATAGGCCTCTGATCATTGTATGGACTCCTATTTTAAAATAACTTAGATTATAGTTAAAGAATATTTAATATTAGATTAAATCGAACATTTAGGGCATGGTTCAATTAAGTGTAGTAAAAGGGTAATTAAATAAACTAAGGATATCTTTATTTAAGATTCTATTCATTGGAAATTAAATATAATGTTTCAACAAACACGATAATATTTATACGAGGGAAATAATATGAAAATTTTAATTGTTGATGATAGTTCTACGATGAGAAGGATTATTGGAAATGTTGTAATGCAATTAGGGCACTCAAGGGATGATTTTGATGAAGCTGAAGATGGTGTTGCTGCGTGGAAACTATTGGAAGCTGGACAATATGATATAGTACTAACAGACTGGAATATGCCAAATATGAATGGTCTTGATCTAGTAAAAAAAATAAGAGCTGGTGGAGCACACCAAAAGACACCAATTATCATGATTACTACAGAAGGTGGTAAAGGTGAGGTTATTACTGCTCTTAAAGCTGGAGTAAACAATTATATTGTTAAACCTTTTAGTGCGGATGTTTTAAAAGAAAAACTTGATGGAGTTTTAGGTAAAAAGT
Organism: uncultured Arcobacteraceae bacterium; assembly: GCA_964342525.1. Lineage (GTDB taxonomy): Bacteria > Campylobacterota > Campylobacteria > Campylobacterales > Arcobacteraceae. The sequence goes on along the minus strand of CAYFGQ010000011.1, from coordinate 11,466 downwards.
AATTTTACTGTCTAAATAAAAGGGTTTAAGATGAGTATGAGTCAAGAAGAGATAGAAGCATTGATGAATGGGCTGGATGAGCCAGCACCAGCAGAAGAAGCTCCAGCAGAACCAGAAGTTGCAGATGATGCTGCGCAAATGAGTGCTGATGATATAGAAAATTTAATTGCTGAAACGCAAGGGGCTGATGAAGTTTCTGGTGGTGATGAAAATGAAAATGATATAGATGAGCTTTTAGCGCAACTTGATGAAGCAGATAGTGGACCAGCTGCAGAAGACGTAGCTATGCCAGAGGATATAGGTATTCCAGATATGCCAGAGATTGAAGAATCTTCAAATGATGTTGATACATCAGATATAGATGATCTTTTAGCAGGTATTGATGGTATTACGGATGATGAACCTGTTGTATCTGATCCTGATGTTCCAGAATCAAAAGATGATGATGCTACAAATGAAGCTATTGCAAGAGCTTGGACAAATGATAAAGTTGATCAAGGGGTGTTCCCTGCTCCAGTTGAGCCTGATACAAAAGTTGTAGGACAACTAAGCCAAGTTGCAAAAGATAGTGAAGATAAAGCTGGTGAAATATTTGATGTATTAAGTTTAATACTTGATGAAAATAATGTAATCCAGAAAAACTCTAAAGAGTCTGAAGCTTTTGTTGAAAGTCAAATAAAGCTTTTAGCAACTTTAACTCAAAAGTTTCCAAATATTGCACTTTTTAAAGAACAACTTGATGCAGCAACTGCACTTCAAGGAAAAGGGAAAGAATCAAGTGATAAGATAGATTCTATGAATATGCAAATATTTGAAGCTATGGAACAGATGCAATTTTTTGATATCAATAGACAAAAAATTGAAAGGGTTATGTCTGTTATTAAAAGACTTTCTAATTACCTTAATAATCTATTTGAAGATACAGAAAATTATAAAGATGTACAGATCGCAAAACATATTCATGGTGACTCTACAGATGGAACTGTAGATGATGAAGATCTAGATGCATTAATCGCTGAATTTAATAAGTGATAACAAATAAAGGAATTTAATGGCTAATGGTACTTATCCTCTTGCAGCTGCAATGATTAATCAACTTAATCGTGTAGATACTATCTCTAATAATTTAGCAAATGCTAATACAACAGGATTTAAACAAGAGGGCTTAAGTGAAGGTTCGTTTAACCATTATTTAGAAAGAGCAAGGGAAGAAAGAAAAGTCCCTACAAAACAAGAAGAAGTTTTTAATACAATTCCAAAGATTGATAATAAATTTATCAATGGACAAGTTGGAGCAATAGTTCCAACTGGAAATAATCTAGATTTTGCAATCTCTGATACAAATTCATTTTTTAAAGTTCAAGATGATAATGGAAATATACTTTTAACTAGAGATGGATCTTTTAAATCTCTAAATGGAGAACTTGTAACACAAAATGGATATAAAGTATTAAGTGTAGATAATGATCCTCTTTTAGTAGAGGATGGTTTTGCACAAAATATTGGATTAGAACAAACAGATTTTAAAAACTTAGAAAAAATTGGAAATAACAATTATAGAATAATTGATGATGGTGAATTAACGCCAGTTTTTAATAATGAGGGTATTATATCTCAAGGTGCACTTGAAAAGAGTAATGTAAATAGTGTACAAGCAATGATATCACTTATTGATGCACATAGAAGGTTTGAACAGTCTCAAAAAGCAGTAGCAGGAATAGGTGAAACAAACTCTAAACTAATTGAAAAAATTGGAAGTGCAAGGTAATAGATGGAAGCTAGTGGTGTAAGTTCCTTACTATATAAACAACTAGGCTATAGGGGAGATAAACAAAAAGTAATCTCTGGAAATATAGCCAATATAAATACACCAGGATATAAAGCAAAAGAGCTAAGTTTTGATCAAGAACTTCAAAAAGCAAATGATTCAAGATTGGCTTTAGCAACAACACACCCTACACATATAAAGCATCATAGAGAAGATACATCATCAAAAGTAAATCAACCAAGGGTTGTAGAAAAAACCGGTCTAAATGAAAAGAATGATGGTAACAATGTAAGTTTAGATCGTGAGATAAGTGATATGGCAAAAAACAATGTTATGTTTAATGCAATACAATCATCTATAAAAAAAGATGCCAGCTGGTTTAGATCAGTTATAGATTCTTCAAGCAAAAATTAATTTTAGGAAATTTTAGATAAATGGGTCAACTATTAGAGTTTATTAATAAATTAAACACTGCACAAAGGGCTGTAATCATTGGTGGATTTGCAGTACTTTTTGTATTTCTTGTTGGTTTATTAATATATTCAAGCATTAAAGCACAAGATGAAAAATTAAACTATACAATTGCTTCAAATTTAACTAAAACACAAGTTATGCAAGCATCAGCAGAATTAGAAGCCTCAGGGGTACCTTTTGCAGTACTAGGAAGTGGAAATAATCTAGTTCTTAAAACAAATAAAGAGTTTATTAATATTGCAAAAATCAAACTTGTAACAAGTGAAGCTTCTACAAATAAACACACAGGTTGGGAGATCTTTGAGAAAAGTTCACTAGGAACTACAAACTTTGAAAATAGGGTAAAATACCTTAGAGCTTTGGAGGGTGAATTATCCCGTTCATTAGAAGCACTTTCAGGGGTTTTAAGAGCAAATGTAAAAATAGCAATCCCAAAAGATTCAATCTTTACTCAAAGAAAAACGCTACCTTCCGCATCAGCTGTTCTTACTATGAAGCCTGGGGTATTTTTAACCCAAAAACAAATAGATGGTATTAAAAACTTTATTGGCTCAGCTGTACCAAAACTTACAAGTGAAAATATTAAACTTATCGATCAAGATGGATCACTTTTAGAGCTTTCTAAAGATGATATAGATGATACAAAATATACTAGACAAGATAAGTATAAAGAGAAAGTTGAAAGAGACTTTGAAAATAAGATTATAGCTTTACTTGAACCATTTGTAGGAATGGAGAGGGTAGTTGCTAAAGTATCTGTTGTACTTGATTTTACAAGAAAAGAGATGCAAAGGGAAACCTTTGAGCCTGAGGGAACTGTAAGAAGTGCAGAGACTACAGAGATAGAAAACCAAAGCCAAAGTACTGGAGCTGAAAATGGTGGAGTACCAGGGGTACAAAGTAATATCCAAAATCCAGATCAAGCAAATGGTGGAACAAACTCTAATAGTAGAAATACAGAAAATAAAACCATAACAAATTATGAGATATCAAAAACAGTAGAAAATCAAAAAGATGCAGGATATGCAAGTATTAGAAGAATAAGTGCAGCTGTAACTTTTGATAATACTGTTTTACAAGATGTTGAAAATAAAGAGGAGTTTATCAACTCTTTAGAGAAAATTGTAGAGGATTCTTTAGGTTTTGATGAGAGACGTGGAGATTCTGTAACAGTTAGGGATTTTAAATTCGTTGGTTTTATGGGTGGAAAGATTCTAAAAGATGGTGTTCTTGTTGATGCTAATAGTTCGCAGGCTTTAGAAGATACAGCAGATACAGTTGCAATGGTAAAATCTATATTAAAAGATTTTAGTGAATATATCCAATATTTAATAGCAGCACTTCTATTATATGTATTTTATAAGAAGTTTATTGTTGATCATGAGGTTGTTATTATTGGAGATAGGAAGGTTGACTCTGAGGGTAATGTTCTTGATGAGAATGGTAATCCTATCTTAGATAGTATAATTGAAGACTATGAACATGAATTTGATACCTCCACGGCATATGGAAGATTAAAAGCAAAAGTAAAAAGTCAGATCATGAATAATATTGATGGTCTTGATGAAGAAGAAGCTGCAAAATATGAAGTATTAATTGAAGAGCTTGATAAAAAGATCAATAAAAACCCAGAAGAGATAGCACAAATGATTGAGCTTCTTTTAACAGAGGGTAATAAAAACCATGCAGTAAAAAAGAAGGATAAATAATGGCTGAATCAGCTGGCGATTTAGACGGACACGAACTCCTTAAAGGTATGTCTATGCTTGATAAGGTTGCACACTTTTGCATCCTTATGGGAGAGACTGATACTGTTAAGATATTTCAACATTTACCTACAGATATGGTTGAGGAGATCTCAACTGCAATTACCTTAGTAAAATCAATAGACAGGGAGACTTCTTTAGCAGTTCTTGAGGAATTCCACCTTTATTCTAAGTCTCAAGGTTTTATTAGTGCTGGTGGTTATGATTATGCAAAAGACTTATTATATAAATCTTTAGGTAAAACAGAAGCGGATGAAGTACTTGCGCGTCTTGCAAAAATTCAGCTAGCTTCACAATCTTTTTCATACCTTGACAATATCCAACCAAAGCAACTTGCAGACTTCATTAAAGATGAGTCTCCACAAACGATTGCCGTAGTACTTTCACATATGGATCCTACTCAAGCGGGAGAAGTTTTAGCCCAACTTGAAGAGGATGTAAAAGTAAAAGTAACAATGCAGATTGCAACAATTAAAGATGTATCTCCAAATGTTGTAAGAACTATCTCTGTTGTACTTGAAAAGAAACTAGAATCACTATTCTCATCTATTGTAGATGTTGGTGGGGTTAAAGTTGCAGCAGATATGCTTAATAAACTTGGACCAAAAGCCCAAGAGATTCTTAAAAATATCAATGGTATTGATACGGCACTTGCAACTAAAATTAAAGAAAATATGTTTGTATTTGAGGATCTTATTGCTTTAGATCAAGAATACATTATGAAAATCATGCAAAATGTTGAGGTTACAGATGTTGCTGTAGCACTTAAAAATGCTGATCAAGAATCGATGGACAAAATCACTTCAGCAATGTCTCAAAGGGCAAGGGATAGATTCCGTGAAGAGTTTGAGATGTTAACGAAGGTTAAGATTAAAGATATTGAAGCAGCTCAAAGAAAAATGCTTGATGCTGCACAAAAACTAATTGATGAAGGTGTTATTGAAAGAGAGATGGAATAATGGCTTCATATATAAATAAAAGAGTCTAAGATGGCAAATAGTAATATTTATTCATATTCAAAAGTAATTAGTGCAAATAAAGAAGAGGATCAAGGCTCAACAGTTCAAAACTATGAGTTAGGAACTTTTTCTGGAGGAAATCAACAAAACCAATCCCCTCAGATGAGAGATGTGGCTAAACTTAATGACCAGTCTATTAATGGAAATGTTGATCCTGTATTAATTGAAGTACAAAAATTAGCACAACAGATGCAAATGATACAACAAAAAGTTGTAAATATTGAAAATAATGGTGTAAGTGGAAGGGATCTTGATAGACAAGTTGTTGAAGCAATAAAAGATCTAAAAAACTATGCCCAATTTTTTGAGCAAGCAACATTTCAAATTCAAACAAGGATACTTGATACATCTGTAAAGATTGCTCAAAAAATTATAGATATAGAAATAGGTGAAAATAGTGCGAAGATTGCAAAAGAGACCATCAATAATCTTTTAGCAAAAATTAAAACAGCTTCAAAAATATCTATACATCTAAATCCAAAAGATTATGCCATCTTAAAAAATGAACTTCAATTTGAATCATATATTGATATTCAAGAGGATGTAAATGTAACAGCAGGTGGTGTAGTTATCGCTAGTGACTTGGGTAATTTTGATGGTAGTATTGAAGCAAAAGTAAGCTCAATGCTTGAACATTTAAGTTTATAATGATAAAATTTTTTCAGTTAGATTTAGGGTATTTAAATGGTAGACATTTCAGATAGAGATTATGATCTTCTTGTTGACACCGAGATAATTGCAGAGGTAATGTTAGGTTCAGCATATATCAGCATTGAAAAATTTTTAAATTTAAGTGAGGGGGATATTATCTCCTTAGATAAAGAAGCTGGTGGCGGTGGAGATATCTATGTAAACTCACGTATTGTTGGTACAGGGGATATTATTGTAATTGATGAAAAGATTGCAGTAAGGGTACAAGACTCTATGGATTCTGATAATGTAGTTAGATACTTTTTTGAAGAGAAATTGGCTTAGGATAATTATGGATGGTTTTATATTAATAGCACTTTTTGGTGTATTAGCTTTATACTTTTTTTCAAGTGCAACTGTTTATAAGTCTTTATATAAAAAAGTTAATGAAGAGAAAAATATTGTTGAATCAAAACAAGCAGAATTAGAAAGACTAATTGAGCGATATGACAAACAAGTAAAAGGTTCTGTAAAAGCTATGAATGGAGTGCAAGAGTCTTTAGATGTAGCTAGGGATGATCTACAAGAAGCAAGAATAGAGATTGCTGATCTTCGTCATAAAAATGGTGTTTTACAATCTAGAAATGACGAGCTTTATGCTCAAGTTAACGCTATCATGTAGTTTTATGAGAAAAGCTTTATATCTACTATTTATCTTATCAACTGCTTTATTAGCAAATACTAAATCAATATTAGATTCCCAACCTGAACTACTAAATAAATATGATTCTATTAAAAAACAACAAGAGAGATTAAATCTAAAAGTTGATTTTAATAAGGCTGTCTTACTTTTAGAAGAGGAAAAATATTATGATGCAATTGAACTTTTTAAAAGGACTAGACAGGTTTTAAAAGTACCTTCTATATTAAATCTTGGAGTTGCTCACTATAAACTTATGGAGCAAGAAAAAGATAAAGATTCTGATCGATATAAAAAGTTAAGAAAAAATGTACTTATCTACTTTGGAGAAGTATTTAATATTAATGAAGCGGCATATTCACATACTTACTCTTTTATGAGTGCTGCATATTACCTTTATGAGATAACTTTAGATGATAAATATTTAAAAGAGATCGTTTTAGCATCTAAAAAACCAAAAAGTATAGATGAACACTCAAAAAGGCTTGTCGTTGATACTTATGTAAAGTTAAAACAATACAAAGATGCCCTTGAAGTTTTAAATGGTATGAAATATCCCCATGAGCTTAAAAGGTCTCTTTTATATATTAAAATCAGAGATTATGAAAGAGCAAGATTATCTTTAGAAAAAGCCCTTGAAACTACAGTAAATCAAAATACTTATCATAAAATTTTATGGCTAATGACTTTTAGAGCTTTAAAGGCAAATAATCTTGAAGATTTAAAAGAAGTAGTTGATAAAATAATTGAGAGAAGAAGAATTTTTAAGGCAAATAAAGAGCTACCTTTAAAGATTTTTTTCAATAGAAATAAATACACTCCTGCTGAACATCTTGCAATGGTAAGAAAGTTTAATTTTGATAAAAAAGTGGAATATCTATTTTATTTCTCCCCTTTTATTTTTTCAGATAATGAAGAGGTTTTTTATGATTCCTCAAAGGGATTTATCTTTAAAGATGATCAAAATTTAGTATCCCTACAAGATATGGTTGATTATAATAATAGGTTTTTATCTTTAGTTAAAAAAGATCCAATTGAGCGACGTTATGAGCTTGAGAAACTTCTTACTAAAGATACAAAATCATATATTTATTATAATCTTGGTTTAGCTTCTGCTCAAATTGGAGATTATCATACTGCATATAAATATTTCTTTCAAGCATATAAATTAAACCCTGGAAATAAAGTATATGGGGTGATGACTTTGATTGCTGCAAAAAAAGTAAAAATCAGAGTTCCAAATAGGGAATATATTGAAGAAAATGTATTGACTCGTGATGGTATGTATGTTTATTTTGGTCAAAAACTCTATAAAATGTTTATAAGCGAAATTGAAGAAAATAATAAAGATAAGAAGAAAAAGAAAAAAGAGGTAAAAGGTGAAAATGATATCTCTTTAACATATAAAAATACTGTATTTTTTAAAGCCCTTCAATACTTAGAAGAGATGGAAAAGGATGAATTAAAACTTGAAGGAAATATTTTCTTCGAGGATTATGATAAAGATCCTTTAGTATATCTTTTAAAGCTTGTTCAAAAAAGGGAAAAAGAGACCCAATACCAATATATCACAAGGATACAAAATCAAATACCACTAAAGATCAATGATAATTTCCTTGATGGTTCACAAATAGTAACACAATTTTATATTGATGTTTTACAAGGGGTTGGATTACTTCATAAGGCTGATCTGAATAAAATTGGTTCACAAAATCCATCTTATTTAAGAACTAAAGCATTAAATGAACTATATCATGGGGATCCAGATCTATCTGTTAAGATTTTAAATTATTTGAGAGATAAGTATAGATTAGAGGATAAGTACACCCTATATATGGAAGTTGCTTCATATTTAGAACTTGGGCAATATAATGATGCGATTGTTACTATAGAGCTTATTAAAGCTATTTTAAAAGATGAAGGAGCAAATTTTTTAATTGGTGTGCAACTTCTTCAAGATTTAAAATTAAGAAGTGCTAAACAATATTTTACTAATGAATATAATGATTCTTTTATTGACTTTAAGTTAGAAAACTTTGATGATTATTTAGAGTCTTTATAGAAGGTTTTGAGGATCTAATAAGGAGTTAAATTTTACTTCTTTTTTTACTCAACACCTCAATACCTCAATTTCTCAATATCTAATTTCAAAAATTCCTATCTTTTTTAATTTTTTTTCGATATAATATCTAGATATTAAGTTTGTATATATTAATTATTGCTTAAAGGAGGATGACATGGAACTAGGAAGATTAGCTGAAATGGAGCAGGCTCAAGTAAATCATGTAGAGAAGATTGAAAAAGTTCAAAAACTAGATGATCACAATAGAGTCAACTCAAATGAACAATATAAAAATGCCCAACCAAAGGCCGAAAATATGGTAGCCCAAAATGAGGTTATCCTAGATAATGTTAAGTTTGGATACAACATGAACTCAGAGGACTTTTTTGTAAAAGTAACTAGAGGTGAAGCGGAGTATAAGTTCCCAACTGATGAGATGATGAGGATTAAAGCTCAAATGATGATAGAAGCTATGAATGCATCAAACAATGGTTAAGGTTAATTAGTTGGCATCAGATTTATCAAATATTTTTAAAGATGAGATAGAGAATACTTTAGCTTCTCTCTTAGCTAAAACTATAAAAGTTACAAATGTTGATCAGATAAGTGGTGATGTATCATTTAGCTCTGAGCAATGTGTAAAAACAAATATAAAATTTGAATTCTCAAATATAAGTCCTATCGTAACATACTACACCCCTACTCACTCGGCTACAAAGTTTGAACACTTTATGCTTGGTGGTATGATGCCTGAAAAAGATCATATAGATGATGAGATAGTTGATGCTGTAAATGAGATCATCTCAAATATTTGTGGAAGTATAGTAACTGCTTCAAATGCACAAGGTTTTGCAGATTTAGGAAATGCAAAATCAGAAGCACAAGGTAGTGAGATTGTTGAGTGTAGTGGACTATCAAGTACACCAAATGCATTTAATTTTGAAATTGATATGGATGGTGATATTATCCATATGGTTATTGCATATGATGATTCAGCACTTCCTCATATTGGTGGATTAAGAGGTGAAGAGAGTGTTAGTGCAGCAGCTGAAGCACCAGCAGCTCCTACTGGAGGAGATGCTTTATCTATGCCATCAATGTCAAGTGAACATTCTGCACTTTCATCTTTACTTGGTGAAAATGCAATTGAGAACTTAAAATTATTATTCAATATTAAACTTAGACTTAGTGTACGTTTAGGTACAAAAGTATTTTTATTAAAAGATATCCTTAGATGGGATATTGGAGAGATCATTGAACTTGATCAAATGGTAAATGAGCCTTTAGATATTTTAATTAATGGTGTTAAAGTAGGTGAGGGTGAAGCTGTTATCGTTGAGGGAAAATTTGGTATCAAGATTAGAAGTATTGGTAGCGAAGAAGATAGATTAAATCAGATAAGTTTGGGGAAAAAATAGTATGGATATTACTACAGCCGGTGGTTTTGGTGCAGGTTGGGCTCTAGTTGCCCTGGCGATTATTCTTGGTGGGGTTGGTTTTGGACCATATATTGATATCCCATCAGTAGTTATCGTTTTTGGTGGTACTATTGCCGTAACTGCGGGACAATTTGAAGGTAAAGACCTTGGTAGAGTTGGAAAAGCTCTAGGTGTTGCTTTCAATAAAGTACCTGTTGAGCCGGTTGAAGAGTTAATTGAAAAAATTACGTTTTATGCTACAGAGATTAAAAAACATGGTGTTATGCATATTGAACAAAAGGTTTTAGAAGAGACTAACCCATTTTTTAAAGAAGCATTCCAATTACTTGTGGATGGTACAAAAGCTGAGACTTTAGTTCCTTTACTTGAAACGAAGTTAGAACATATGCAAAAAAGACATGGTACTATGATCTCTATTTTTGGTGCAGCTGGTGGGGTTGCTGGATCGATGGGGATGATTGGTACACTAGTTGGACTAGTTGCCATGCTTGCAAACTTATCTGACCCAGCAGCCGTTGGTCCAGCGATGGCCGTAGCCTTACTTACTACGATGTATGGTGCACTTGTTGGTACCTTATTTGCTGGTATCATTGAAAATAAACTATCTGAAAAAGATAAATTAGAAACAAATGCTTGTGAGATTATTATCATGGGTACAGCGATGATTGCAGAAGAAGCTGCAATTGGTGATATAAAAATGAAACTAAATGCTATCTTAGCAGAAGCTCCAGAGTGATAAAAAGAGTTTAATAAATGGCAAAAGAAAAATGTCCTGAATGTCCTAAGTGTTTACCAGGTTGGCTAGTACAATTTGGTGACCTTATGTCACTTCTTCTTACATTCTTTATTCTTTTATTATCTATGGCAGTTATGGATTCTGTAAAGGTTGAGGAGTATTTTGAATTATTTAAAAAATCCCTTGGTATTATAGATGAGACTTCCCATGATATTAGGGAGCAAACAGAAAAGCTTTCTGAATATCAAAGTAAAAATACAAGTGATGATGCTGATGGTACAGATTCTACCACAGAAAATGTGGCTCAGCATATCGAAGAGGCTATGCAAGAGTTTACTGAAACTAGTGATAAAGAGTATGCAGAGATTATGCAGATCACTAAGGGTAAAAACCAATTTGTACTTGATATTCCATCATCATTAATGTTTAATGAGGGTGAATATGCCCTAGCTAGTAGAGGTTCACAAAGATTTTTAGCAAAAATTGCGAGAATCATTAGAACAATGCCTCAATCATTTAATATAGAAGTGAGTGGACATACAGCTAGAAGTGCATTTTCAAGTTCTGATATACCTAGGGATAATTGGGATATTTCAGCACTTAGATCAATCTCTGTAGTAAAAGAGCTTATTAAAAATAAGATTGATCCATCAATTTTAAAGGTAGCTGCTTATTCTTCATATAGACCAAAGAGCAATAATCCTGCTGAGAATAGAAGGGTTGAGATTAAGTTTGTAGTTGAAGAGGGTAGAGATGATATTTTAGAAGAAGCGAACTTCTTCGATAAGTTTGAATTGGAGTAATTATGACACCAAATGTAGATATAACAAACTTAAATAATGCAAGGTTAAACAATAACCTTAGATCATATG
>CAYFGQ010000010.1:0-74477 GCA_964342525.1 uncultured Arcobacteraceae bacterium | reverse complement strand
TAAAATATTTAAGCCATGAATATATAACAAATTTAAAAACATCAGCAACAACATCGCAGATAGAGCATTATGAAACTATGCTTGCTCAGGTGGGGATCTCTTATAGGTTTTAGGAGGTAGAAGAGAGGATCTTTATTCTCTCTTCTTATCTTAAATATTTTGAAGCTTTTAATATAAGCTCTTCTTTATTAAATGGTTTGAAGATATAATCTTCAGCTCCTATCTTAAATCCTTTGTTTATGGATTCTTGATCGTGTTTTGCAGTTATAAATATAAATGGAATATGGGAAGTTTTTGGGTTTTCTTTTAGTTTTTTAGCTACTTCATATCCGTCCATTTTAGGCATATTTATATCTAAAAGAATAAGGTCTATATCTATTTTTTCTACAATATTTAGAGCTTTTTGTCCATCAAAAGCTACCTTTATATTATATGTTTCTTTTAATATCTCAGATACTATTTGTATATTTAGAGATTCATCATCAACCACTAAAATATTACTCTTGTGCATATTTATCCTTTTTTATAAATAGTAATAGCTCTTTTAGTTTATCATAATCATTTTCTTCAAAGCTTTGTAAAATATCATTTTTTTGTTTTTCATCAAGTTTATATAAGAATTCTACTAATTTATTTATCCTTAATGAATCAATGAAATTAAATTCATCAATATCTGTGATTAAAAGATCTATCTTTTCTATAAGTTGTTTATCATCTATCTTTTCATTTTTATCTGGTATTTTATTTTTTGATAATTTTTCTTCAATTGATTGGGTGATTGTTTTTAATATATTTGATAAGTTAATAAGTAGTTTATCTCTATTTTGTTTATCTTGTTCTATTTTTTGTGTAATGGTGTATATATTATCAATTTGGAGATTTCCACTTACCCCTTTTAATTTGTGGATATATTCATCAAATTCTTTTGAATCCCAATCCATATTATTTATCTTTTTATCAAAATCTTTATAGGAGTTTTTAAAGTTTTCAAGTAAAAGATATACTCTTTGGGGTTTCATTTTAAGCGCTAAGGTGATCTTTTTAATATCTAAACCATCTATTTGTATAAGATCTTCTTCTAGGGGGTTTTCTAAAGGGAGAATCTCTTTATAATTGGTTTCTAGATATCTTTGTAAAACTTTTTCTACTTCACTCCAAATTATTGGTTTAGATATATAATCATCTATACCAATATCTTTTGCTTTTTGTTTATCTTCTTTCATGGCAGCTGCACTAAGGGCTATAATTGGAGTTTTGATATTTTTCTTTCTTATCTCTTTAGTGGTTTCTAGTCCATCCATTATAGGCATTTGAATATCCATAAAGATAAGATCATATATTTTTTCTTGAAGCTTTTGAAGTGCTTCAAGTCCATTTGATGCTATATCCACATTTAAGCCATAGGTCCTTAGATTTTCAGCAGCTACTATTTGATTTATTTCATTATCTTCAACTAATAATACATAAGCATTTGCTTGAAGTTGAAGAGTGTTTTTTTCTTGTGATGACTCTTTTAAATTCTCTTTATATTCTAAAATAGCAGTAAAATAAAACTTGCTCCCTTTTTTCTCTTCACTCTCTAGCCATATTTTTCCATTCATAAGTTCAATAATTTGTTTTGTGATGCTTAGACCTAATCCTGTTCCCCCATGCTTTCTTGTGTTTGAGTTATCTGCTTGTTCAAAGGATTTAAATATTTTTTCTTTGTCTTGTTTGTTTATTCCTATTCCAGTATCTTCAACACATACGAAAAGTTCAACTTTGTTTTTAATTATTGCTTTTGTTTTTATGGATACTTTAATCTCTCCATCATTAGTAAATTTTAGTGCATTACTTATTAGGTTATTAAATATTTGTTGAAGTCTTAGATTATCTCCTCTAAAAAAAGTGGGGGTAGATTTTTCTATCTCAAAGGAGAGTTTTATGCCCTTATTTTTTGCATAAAATAAAAATAAACCCTCTATAATAGTTATCATCTCTTTTAGGCTAAAATCCCTATTTTCTAGTCTAAATTTTCCCACTTCCATTTTTGAATAATCTAAAATATCATTGATAATATTTAATAGGGATTCAGAAGAGTGGTTTATCTTTTGAAGATAGTTTTTTTGTTTTTCATCTATTTTTGTATTTAGTATAAGTTTTGTAAGTCCTAGTATTCCATTTATAGGTGTTCTTATCTCATGGGACATATTAGCTAAAAATTCAGATTTTACTTTTGTTTCTTTTTCAGCTTTATTTTTTGCTTCTATCAGTTTTATTTTTGTCCCTTCAACTGAGTTTCGAGCAAGATCAAGGGTTCTTCCCACTTGTCCTATCTCATCAGCTTCTTTCCAAAAATATCTTTTCTCAAATGTATTGTTTTTAAAATCTTGGGATTGTTTTAAAAGTCTTTTTAAAGGGGATAAAACTTTAAAATATAAAAGTGGATACATTATTGAAAATAAAGCTAAAAAGGTAAATCCAAAGATTCTAATTAAAAACTTTTTTGTTTCATTTAGTTCTTCTTTGAGTCTATAATCACTATATGTAACCTCAAGCCATCCTAAACTCTCTCCATTTAGTGATATATTTTGATAGTTTTTAAAAGTATCTGCTTTATTACGAGAAGGGATGTTTATGGTGATAAAGTCTGCTTCACTTACTTCATCATAAATCTCTATTTTTATAATATCAATATTTTGTTTGATAATCTCAAGGGCGAGGGAACCATTATTGGGTGAGAAATTATATAAAGGTTGAATCATAGAGTTTGCAATATTAGATGTTATTTGCTCTCGTGATAATTCAAATTTTTCATAGAGTTTTTGTTTATTTAAATTTATTGTATAAATACCAGCAATAGATATGGGTATGGATATGGCTATAAATAAGCCTAGGAAAATAGTGACTTTGATTGATGAAAAAGATTCTTTCATCAAAAAAGTACTTTATTTTCTATTTTACAAGTATTTGTAAATGTATAGTCATCTAAAGGGATCTTTTTTAGAATAATATCTGCTTTAATATGTTCAAGTTCATTTCTTAGCTCTTTTGATATTAAAGTTTCATTATGTTTATCAAAGGCTAGTTGTACTCCATTTTCTTGAAGACCCATCACTTTCATCTGTTCACCCCAAATATCTCTTTTAGCTGCCATAAGTGATCTAAAAGCGGCATTATCAACCCTTACCATGGTTGAAGTAAGAACACTACCTGGATAGATATTGTTTTGATTACTATCTACTCCAATACCAAGCACCTTTTTTTCATGTGCTGCTTTTAAAGCTCCTAGACTACTTCCTCCAGTTGGAGAGAAGATAATATCTGCACCATCTTTTATCTGTTTCGAGCTTAAGTCAAATGCAGCTTTTTTATTATTCCATGCATTACTAAAATCATCTCCAACAAAGTCATATAGTATTTTGGTGTTTTTATTTTGATATTTTGCACCTTTTATATAACCACATAAAAAATTTCTTATAAGTGGGATATCCATACCACCTACGAAACCAAGTTTTTTAGTTTTACTTTGTTTACTAGCTAGATATCCTGCTAAAAAAGATGATTCTTGATTTGAAAAGATAAAGTAATGTACATTTGGTATATTAAAACGTCCATTAAATACTATAAATCTAGTTTTTGGGTACTCTAAAATCATTTTCTTTATCACTTCTTCTTTTTCTTGATAAAGGTTATTAAACATAATAGGGTTATAGCCATTTTTTGTATAGTAGTTTATTTTATCCCTAAACTCTTTTATATTTAGAACACTGGCTTCTTCAACTTTTATATTTACTCTTTTCTCAAATTTCTTTATCCCTTTATGAATAGCTTCATTCCATGATTTATCAAATATCTCTTTTGTATCATAAAGCATTACAGGTTTTACTCCATTTGCAAAAAGTAGAGTTGATAAAAGTAAAAATAGTATTGAAAGTTTTTTCATAGAGTCCCTTTTTTATTTCTTTTCAAATTATAAAAGATAGATGTAAGGAAGTAGTAAGATTTCATCATTTTTAGGATAAAAAATAGTAAATTTATCTATTTTATATACTTGCTTTATATCCCAATCCAAAAACATTTTCAATTACACCATTTGGAAGTTTTTTTCTTACACTTGACATAAGTGTTTTTAGTGCTTCTTTATTTGGGGTTTCATAAAAATCATTCCAAACAATTTGAAAAATATCGTCATATTCAATCACATTATTTGGGTTTGTAAAAAGAAGATTCAAAACCCTTTTTTCTTTTGGAGTGAGGTTTATGGGGTTAATGTCTTTTTTTAGTTCTAGATTATTTATATCCCATGTAAAGCCCTCTGGTAGATTTATAATATCATTTGAGATTACGTGGTATTTTTGCATATGCTCAACCGCTTCATCTACAGCTTCAATCAATTCTTTATCTATAAAAGGTTTTATAAGATATTTTGTAAGTTTTAACTCTGCAGCTTTTAAAAGATAGTGAAGATCATCGTGTGAGGTTAGGATTATCACTTTTACATTTTGATCATTTTTTCTTATCTCATTTATCATATCTATACCATTTAGATTTGGCATATGAAGATCTGATATGATGATATCAGGTTTTATTTTTTTGTAAGCCTCTAAACCTTTTTTTCCATCAGTGGCTACTTTTATAATATATCTATCTTCATTTTTTAAACTATTAATTATTATATCTGTAGTTATTTTTTCATCTTCAACAACTAAGATTGTTAATTTATTCATTTAACCTCTTTGTATAAATATATGATATTTTATAAAATAATAGCTAAAGATTATAAAAAAATCTATTAGCTTAGTTTTTTTAATAACTCTTTTAAACTATCATAATTGTTTTTATAAAAACTATTTTTTATATCCTCTTTTATTTGGGTATCTTTATCATCTAAAAGTTTTAATAGAACTTCAATTCTTTTAGAATCTATATAATTAAACTCATCAATATCATTTATTAAAGAGTTTATTAAATCTATTTTTTCTTTTTCATCTAAAATAGAATCTTTTTTATTGAGTAAAGGGCTTATTTTTGTTTGTATTTCTTGATTTATTGTATTTAGTTTTAAACTAAGTTTTTTAAGTGAATTGGATATATCCTTAGCCTCTAAATTCTCTATATTTAGGGTAAGTTCATAAATCTCATCTAATTGTAGATTTCCACTTATACCTTTTAGTTTATGAATATATTTTTTTAACTCTTTTTGGGAGATATTTTGTGTATCTTTATCAAAACTCTTATAATTATCTCTAAAGTTTTCAAGTAAAATATATATCTTTTGTATATCTGATTGAAGATATTTAACTATTTTCATCAAATTAAAAGAGTCGATAGCTGGAATATCTTCTATGAAATTATTTTGAATCGGATTTTTTATATTATGAAGATATTTTTTTAATACCCTTTGTACTTCATCCCAATCAATGGGTTTACTAAGGTGATAGTTCATACCTGCTTCTATGGTCTCTTGTTTATCCTTTTGCATTACTGCTGCACTAAGGGCTACAATAGGAGTATCTATGTTTTTTTCTCTAATCTTTTTTGTAGCTTCTATTCCATCCATTATAGGCATTTGAATATCCATAAGGATTAGGGCATAACTATTTTGCTCAACCTTAGATATGGCTTCTACTCCATTAGAAGCTATATCTATAGACAGTCCATATTTTTCTAGATGGTCTTTTACTATAAGTTGATTTATTTCATTATCTTCAACTAAGAGTAATTTTTCATTTGTTTTAAGAGGTTTATTTTGTTCTTCATTTTGTTCAACTAAAAAAGTATTCTCATCATATTCTATTTTAATGGTAAAGTAAAATCTACTACCTTCATTTTCTTTACTTTCAAGCCAAATCTCTCCACCCATAAGTTCTATAATTTGTTTTGAGATCACTAGCCCTAGACCTGTTCCACCATGTTTTCTAGTATCTGAATTATCAGCTTGGTTAAATGGCGCAAATAGTTTATCTTGATCTTGTTTGCTTATACCTATACCTGTATCTTCTACTAAAAATTCTAGAAGTAGAGTTTTATCTGTTTTTTCTAATTGTTTTACTCTTATACTGATAAGTCCTTTATTTGTAAACTTTACAGCATTTCCTACTAAATTATTAAGAATTTGTTGAAGTCTTAGGTTATCTCCTATTAAAGTTGGGGCGATTTTATTATCTATATCAAATATTAAAGGGATATCTTTTTCTTTCAATTTTATTGTAAATATATCTTTTACTCCATTTAAAACATCTACTAATTTAAATTTATGTTTTTGAATACTTAACTTTCCAGCTTCCATTTTAGAAAAATCCAAAATATCATTAATAATATCCAATAAAGATTTTGCACTTGAGTTTAGTTTTTTCAAATAGTCTTGTTGTTTTTCATCGAGATTTGTATCTAAAAGTAAAGAAGATAAACCCAAAATACCATTCATAGGTGTTCTTATCTCATGGGACATATTTGCCAAAAATTCAGATTTTATTTTTGTAGCTTCTTCTGCTTTTTCCTTAGCCAAGATTAGATCATTTTCTAGTTGTTTTTGTAGAGTAATGTCCCTTGTAAGACCAATAAATCTCATATCATTTGTTTTTTTATCCACAACTAATTTGGAGTTTACCTCTGTCCATACAGTAGAGCCATCTTTACAAGGTTGCTCCACCCTTAGATTTCTACTTGGAGGGATCTCTCCTCTTTTTGCCGCTTCTATACCAATATTCATCTCATCTATAACTGTTTGCCTTGAGCCTTCACAAATAACCTCTTCAAAGCTTTGTTTTTTGATCTCTTGTGCTGTATAGCCCCTTAGTTTTTCTACAGAAGGGCTTATATAGATAAATTTACCATCAACACCCATAACCCATACCACATCATCCATATTTTCAGCAAGCCAAGAGTATTGCTCATATGCAGCCTGAAGTTGTTGATTTTTCTCTTGCATTATTTTGTTTGTTTTTTTTGCCACATAATATCTCCAAATACCAAATAATAAAAGTAGTAATGCTACAGCTAATATTTGATAGATAATGGTGTAATTAATTCTATCTTCAAATTTTATGGCTAGCCATTTATTGTATATTAGTTGTTTAGTCTCTTCATCTACTGTATCTTGAATCTTTTGCATTATATTATTTAGTATGGGAATATCTTTACGAGTGGCTACTCCTAACATCCATTTATCATCAAATTTTCCAGCTATTTTTATATCTGTCATTCCTTCTCTTTGGATATTATAAGCAACAGATGCTAAAGCATCAACATATCCAAAAACCTTTCCTTCCCTTACATGAGCAAAGCCTTCCATCATGTTTTCAACTTCTACGATCTTTATTTGAGGGTATTTATTTCTTATGATCTCCACATGGGCATAACTTTTTACTAAAGCTATTTTTTTACCATATAAAGCTTCCATATTATCTATAAATATTTGAGAGTTTTTTGTTGCAATTACAAAAGGAAAAGATACATAGGGTGTAGTGAAATCCATGTATTCTTCCCTCTTGGGAGTTTGCATAGCTAGGAGGATAATATCACAAGTCCTATTTTTAGCATATTTAAGAGTCTCTGACCAAGTTTTAGTGGGAACTAGTTTAAATTCTATACCACTATTTTTTTTAAACTCTTTTAATAAATCAGCAGAAATTCCTATATGTTTTCCATTATTATCGATTTTTTCAAATGGCATCCAGTCTGGATCAATACACATATTTATGACTTTTTTTTGTTCTAAGTAGTTTTGCTCTTTAGGGGTAAATGTGATTTTAATTTTATTTTCACCAAACCATTTGTTTTGTAGGGCTTTTATTTCATTTTGACTTAGATTAAATTGAGCTTTTTTTAATAAACCTTGTAATATATGCCAATCTTTACGTATGGCATAATAAAAGTAGTTGTCTTTAATTCCATTAGTATTGATAAATCTTCCATTGATCTTTAAATCATCCCTTAACTCTTTTTTTAATAAATAACTACTAACAGCTTCATTTTGAATTGTTGCATATGCTTCACCTGAACTAATTTTGTCAAAAGCTTGGGATATAGTGTTTGTTTCAATAATTTTTATAGAGGGATGGTTTTTTTGTAGATATTTGATTAATGACCAAGCTTTTGGCATAACAATAGTTTTACCATAAAGTTCAGTTATTGTATTTATTTTTGAGCTATTTTTATTTGTGATAAATATTTTTTTTGAGTGGTGTAGTGGCTCTGAAAATAGGGCAATCTCTTCTCTATATTTATTTTTATGGCTAGGTTGCATTATATCTATTTGTTTCTTTTCAAACATATTCCATAATTGATTCCAAGTATAGCCATTAATATATTCTATCTCTATCCCTATTTTTTTTGCTAAAAGATTTAACATCTCTACACTATAACCTTGTGCTTGATTTCCTATAGTAAAACTAAAAGGTGCATAATCAAGCTCACTTGAAACTTTAATAATAGGGTTCTTTTTTATAAACTCTTTTTCCTCTATTGTCAACTTTAGATCACTTTGAATCTTATAACTACCAAACCATTTCTTTCTTATTTGGACTTTTTCATATTCTGGAATATCATCTAATGCTTTGTTTATAATAGAGATCAATTCAGGCCAATCTTTCCTTAGGCTAAAAAGAACTTCCCTTGCTTTTCCTAAAGTAAAAGCAACATCTATATAGGCAATCCCTTCTTTTGCTGCTATAAATTCAACATTGTCAAAAAATATAAAAAAGTCTGCTTCACCATTGATAATAGAGTTGATCATTTCAATGGAAGTGTTTTTGTAAATGATTTGATTTTGTAGATTTATTGCCAGTTTTTCAATTGCTAAAGTCCCTTTTCTAATAGCGATTTTTTTATTTTTTAAATCATCTATTGATTTTAAATTTAAAGGGTTTCCTTTTTTTACAAAAACTTTTGGAGTACTTTTCATATAATGTTTTGAAAAGTTTAATGAATCTGATCTTTCCTTATTGTATACAGATGCACTAAGTCCATCTACTTCTTTGTTTAGAGCTTTTTGCACAGATCTATACCAATAATGATCTTCAAAAACTATTTTTAATCCTGTTTTCTCAAATATAAGATTTGCTATATCCACATCTATACCCTCAAATGTGCCATCCATCTTTTTCATAAGAAGAGGCGCACTATCAGTTGTACCTGCAATTTTTATAATAGGGTGCTTTTTTATAAATTCTTTTTCTTTTTGTGTGAGTTCTAGGGCTTGAGTATTTGTAAGTATAGTAAGTGTTATAAAAAATAGAAACAAAATATTTTTCATTATTATCCTAAAGTATAATTTTTATTTAATCATATCTAATAATAGTTAGGAAATGGTAAGTTTTTTTGATATTTAACTTACTTAGAGTATTTTGTAATTTTAGCCTCACTTATGTGGTGAAGCTAAAATCTCTATTTTGTTTATATTTTAATTGTCTTTTGGAATAAGGTGCTCATACCTTTTATCAGTAAGTGTATTCATAAATGCTACTAGAGCTTTTACTTTTCTCTCATTTAGTGGTTTACCTTGTTTAAGTAGTTTCATATCTGCTTTTCCAATATTTACTTCAGGTTCTCCCCATTCTTTTCTGGTTTCTGGATTGATTGTTCTTTTTGGGTTTGTATATTTATCATAGAATTCAACTACAGTACTAAGTTTTTGGAACTTACCATTGTGCATGTATGGCCCTGTAATAGCGATATTTCTTAAACTTGGTACTTTCATCTTACCATCATATTCTTTTGCGTTTGGAAGAGCTTTTACGGCTGGATTTTGCATAAGTCCATGATCCACAAAAGTTTTTGGATCAACTACATTTTTAGCCATTAGGTTTTCATTTTGAGGTACACCTATATTATGGTATTTATAGTTTGTAAATGTATCTTTTGGTGCATCCTCTTTTTTAAGTACGTGACATTGTGCACAGTTTGTATTATTGTTTGAGAAAAATAAACTTCTTCCTAAATCTTCTAAGTCTGTAAGTTCATATTCACCCTTTAGGTATCTATCATATTTTGAATCAAATGGTGCAAACTCTTCTGTTTTTTCAAAAGCTGCTATTGCCTGAGCCATTCTATCATATGTTTTTACTGGGTCTTTAAATATATCTTCCCCATAAAGCTCTTTAAATTGAGAATTGTAAGATTCTACCATCGCTAATCTTTTAGCTACTTCTTCTTTACTTGGCATAGCCATCTCTACTGGATTTAGTGGTGGTCCACCTGCTTGACCTTTTAGGTGGGCTTCTCTACCATCCCAAAATTGTCCACCGATAAACTGTTTTTGTTTTTCATCATAGTGAAAATCTGGACTAAACATAGCATATCCAGCTGGTGGTGTATTTCTATCACCTATACTTTTAAGATCATCTCCTAAACTTCCAGCCCCAGCTACACCATTATCTCTATTATCGATAAAACCATGTTCTGGGTTATGACATGTTGAACAACTTTGAGTTCTGTTTTTTGAAAGGATTGGATCCATAAAAAGTTGTTGCCCAAGTAGAGCCTCTTTTTTTGCCATTGCTTCTTTTTCTTCTTTTGTAGGCTGATTACATCCCACAATAAGTAATGAAGCAGTAAGTAAACTAAGAATTTGTAGTTTCTTCATTTTTATTCCTTGTTTTAATTCAAATCCTGAAATAGGGATATATCTTTAGTAGTATATATTTCTATCACAGAGTTTTTATATTTTAATTATAATTATTAAAATTGATTTAATATATTACTTTAAAATCACTTTTTTATTGGTTAAGAAGGGTTTAAATAATAAATCTAATATATTTTTGTAACTTTTCATATCAGATTTGTTTAGTCCAAATTTTAATACTTTTACATTTTTTGAGTATTCTAAAGTTCCAAACATCTTATCCCAAATAGCTAAATAACCACCATAGTTTTTATTGAAGTGTTTTTTTGAGTGGTGGATTTGGTGTTGTTTTGGTGAGATTAGGATATTTTCTAAAAAAGAGAAATAAGCTAGATGTATATGGGAGTGTCTTAGGTTTGATCCCATAAAAGAAAATATTACCAAAAATATATTTGCTCCAAGTATTGTATAGATATCAAGCATAGCACCAAAAAGGTAAATAAATACACCAGTAACAAATCCAATAGTTAAAGAGTATCTAAATCCAAAAAGGATATTTTCTAAAGGATGAACCCTATAAAAACTTAAAGGGTTTAAAACCTTTGCAGAGTGGTGAATCTTATGAAATCTCCAAAGAAATGGTATGGTATGTAAAAAACGATGTAGCCAATACCTAGTAAAATCACTTACTACAAATAAACTAATAGTATATAAAAATATCACAAATTCATAGGAAAGATTGATATCTATAAAGTCATAATTATCAGATAAAAATTCATAAGTAAATAGAGATACTTCTCTAGCTGAGATCACAATAGGAAAGATCATAAATACTTTTATAAAATATGAGATAAAGAAGTATTTATAATCTAAAAGGCTACTTGGGTGTAGCCAGAGTTTTTTCGATAGGTTTATTCGGTAATATTTTTTATTGAAGTGTAGATATATGAAGGCTATAGCTATTGAGGATATTATATAAAGCCAAAAGATTCTTTTATTTGGATCTATTATATATTCAAAAGCTAAGAGCTCATTCACTTTTTAATCACCATCGGCATCTAAGATTTTTGCGTTCATTTTAAGGGCATCTATTAGATAAATATAAAATCCTATATGAACTTTTTTCAGGCTTTTGTATAGTTTTTTTGTCCCTGTTAAGTCATCATTTTTGATAGCTTTTGTAAGGTTTATACTTTTATCTATACTTTTTAAAACTTGTGTCAGTTCTTCAATTTTAACTACCTTTTTAAAATAGTCTCCAAAATCTTCATATTTTGGTGAATCCATTACAGCTTTATATGTGTCAAGGATTGCAAGTAGGGCAGCTTTTGAGTTTTTACTTGTGTAGTATTCACCCCTTGTGACATCTGGATTGTTTTTATATTTTTTTGATAATCCAGCCACATCACCAACTCTCCACTCTTTTAGTTTATATGAGCTTTCAATTAGAGCATTGATGATCATAGCATTTGCTTTTTTATCATCAGCATAAAAACTTTTTTCACTTGTTTTATATGCTTCATAGATATCTTCTAAATGCATTTTGATAGCTTCAATTGCAATTCTTGCTGCTTTGTTTATTCTAGTATCTGATATATCTTTTTCATATAATAGATATTCTAAAGCATTGATTGATTTATGTGAGTTTTTGTAGATAAGATCTTCTAGAGCATCTTTACTATCTAAGATAAGGTCAAGTTGGGCTCTTATATCTTCATTTCCATGGTGAAAAATATCCACATATCTTGGAGAATCTAGATATTCATCATCTAAATCACCTAAGATATAAAAAGCTTGAACCTTTTTCCAAGATACAACAAAAGATGAAAAAAACTCTTTTGTTTTTTCTTTATCTTTTGAGGCTACGATCTCACCTAATAGTTCAATATCACTTAGTGCAGTTTTTGCATTTTTTAATACAACATTTGTATAAATATCTTTATGCATTTTTAAAGTATATTCTTTATCATTTGCATTTAGACTTAGTGATACAATAATTGTCAAAAACAATAGTTTAAAAAACTTCATTTACAGTTCTCCTAAAAATTTAAGTAGTTTATCTCTTTTTTCTTTTGATAGATTTACATAAGTATCTTTTGCCTTCTCAGCTTCTCCTCCATGCCAAAGGATCGCTTCGCTTAAAGATGTAGCTCTACCATCATGTAGATATCTAGGATCTTTTCCTAAAACTTTACCATAAAGTCCTATACCCCAAAGAGGTGATGTTCTCCATTCTCTAGATCCAGCTTTAAATTCAACTCTACCATCACTAAGATCTTCTCCCATATCATGAAGAAGCATATCTGAATATGGTGCAATTTTAATTCCATTTTCAGTGGTAAAATTATCTTTATGGCAAGATACACAACCTATTTTATCAAAAATCTCTTTACCCTCCATAAATTCATCTGTTTGTGTAGGGATTGGAGTTTTTAGTGTTTTAAGATAAAAGGCTATAGCTTTAACTCTTTCAATTGGAAGATCAAATTTATCTGAACTTCTTCCTTTAGGAGCTTCTAAACACTCTTTTTGTGCATCAGTACAGTTATCATTTGGAAAGATTGGTGAAGTAAGGCTCATATCATTATTTGCTGCACCTGCTACTTGATGAAGTACAGTTGGAGCACTTGCTTTATAGGTGTATCTTCCTACCTTATATTTATCTTGATATGGGGAATAAACAATATTTGCTTTTCCACTAATCCCATCGCCATTTTTGTCATTTATATCTTCGTTTGCTAAGATATCTTTATCACTTATCATCTCTAAAAGTCCAAGTCCAACTAAAGCAGGTGCTTTTCTAAAAGATAAGGAGGCGTTTGTTGTTAGCTCTCCATATTGTAAATCTTTTAATTTTACTAGAGGTTTATGCATAGTGATCTTCTCACCATCAGGAAATGTAAACTCACTTGTCTCAAATTTTACCTCTGGTCTTGCTTCAAAAGGTACACCAAATACACCATTGATAGAGATTTGTCCCCCATATACTGGATCTGGGATAAATCCCATCTTAGAGATCATCTCTTGGTGTTTTTGGCTACCATTGTTTGTTATACCAACTTTTATGATATTTGATCTTGCTATCTCACCACTTTTTGTAAACAAACCACCAATCCCATTATTTGGATGGCAGCTAATACAGGCATTTGCATTAAATAATGGACCTAGCCCATCTCTTGCTGTGGTTGCACTTGGTGCTTCTACCCAAGGGATTCTAAAAAAGCTTTTTCCAAGTATAGCTATATCTAGGGCATCATCATTTAGAGTGTTTATTTGTTTAGAAAAAGAGTGTTCGGATTTTGATTTAGTGAAGTATTTATTGTGGTCATTTGCTAAAGCACTTATGGATAATAATCCAATAAGTGCTAAGCTCGAAGTTAATTTATTCATATATTAGAGAAACTACAGTTTAGTTTCTTCTGCATCTGTTACATCATCAATTGAAAGTTTAATTCCATTTGCAGCTGCAACATCTACCATTTTATCACCAAGTTTTCTCATCTCATTTTTAAGTTTTCTAATAACTCTTGCTTGAGGGTCATTTGGTTTGATTTGGTAATCAAAGTGTCTGCTTGTCTCAGTGATTGCATTGATTGAAGCGATTTTTGACTCGATTGATTTCATTAGATCAAGGATTTGTGCTTTTGAAGCTGCATCAACTGCATCAATTGGAGCTACACCATAATCCATATCAGAGTATGTTCCTAAAAGGATGTTTTTAAACCCTTGGTAGTTTGTAGTGATATCTCTATGTGTGTTATCAGAGAAACAAGAATGCTCATCCTCTTCACTTGGAGTAAGAACAGCTACAGCGATTCTTTCATTTGCAAGCTCTGATTTCATAAATACACCCATACCAGCAAATACTTGTTTCATAGCTTCTTTTGACTCAATAGCATTTGCACCTTTTCCTAAGAATGCTTGTCTATATAAACCTTTTTCACCTTTTACCCAAGCGTTTGTAACAACTTCAAGGTCTGCTACGATTTTAGCTGATGCAGCTTTTAAGTATGCAAGTCTTCTTTCAGCATATTTACTTGTAGTAAAGTCACTTAATGGTCTTTGTCCAGCTACTAGTGCACCTTTTGTAATACTATCTTTTACAAATGAAGAATAATCTTGATCTTGTCCCCATAATAAGAACTCAACCGCGTGGTAACCAGTAGCAACATTTGCCTCACCACCATTTTCATTTAACTCAGTAATCGCATCAACAGTGATCTTAGATACATCTACAGTTGTAGGCTCTTCTCCACCTGGATTAAATTTACCCATTGAATCGATGATATTACCTTTTGTTCTTTTACCTTTTTCATCAATAGTATAATCGATCATATTTTCATCTAATGGCCAAGCATTTAATTGTCCTTCAAGTCCACCATAAGTGTCAGCTACCCAACCCTCTTCAGCATCGATTGGACCTTCTGATAATCTAAAAATCTCTGTTTGACCATAAGATTCTCTTGATGTTAACCAAGCAGCTTTTGCAAGCTCTAAGTTTTGTGCATTTGGTTTTTTAGCAAATTTGTCAATAGCCATTTGTAAAGCTTTTGCATCATTTAATGCATCTGTGTAGTTTGCAAGAGCAATATCAGCATAAGTACCAAGAACACTTGTAGCTCCCACATTTGTTTTTGACATTTCTGGTGAGTTACCAGCACAACCACTTAAAGCGATAACTGCAGCAAAAGATAAAGAAGCTGCTAAGATTTTTGATTTTTTGAACATTGAAGTTCTCCCTTATTTTAATTATAATATTTATTATCAATATAATTTAACCACAAAAAAACTTTGAAAATCTTTAAAAGTGATAATTGATATCAATATTATTAAGATTTTTCTATAACTACAGCTTTTTTGTAATCAATATCTAAATAAATCATATCATCGATATTGTAAGTGTGTTCAAAATCTTCATCGATTATTAAAAATTCATAATCTTCTGTTTGGAATCTAAAAGAGATAGTAATATGTAGTGCTTCTCCAAAATTTGTGATATCAGATATTTTTGCTTTATACTCTCCAGAATCCTTAGAGATTGTACAATATTTAGGTCTTATACAATACTCAGTTTCATCTTTTTTTATAAAGTTAGCTTTCCCAAAAGATTTTGCTATGAGCTTTGTTTTTGGTTTATTATATATATTTTGTGGGGTGTCAAATTGAACTATCTTTCCTTTTTCAAGGTATACAATTCTATCACTCATAGCCATAGCTTCTTTTGCATCATGGGTTACGATGATAGCAGTTTTTGCACTCCCTTTTAGGATTTGTAATAGTTCTTTTTGGATTGATGCTTTTGCCATTGAATCAATACTTGAAAAAGGCTCATCTAGTAATATAAGCTCAGGATTTAGTGCCATCGACCTTACTAGGGCGATACGTTGTTGTTGTCCACCTGAAAGCTCATGGGGAAATCTTTTTTCATAGCCCTCAAGATTTATTAGTTTTAAAAGTCCAGATACTATTTTATCTTTCTCTTCACGTGGTTTTTTATTTATTCCAAAGGTGATATTTTTATAAACATTTAGGTGAGGAAATAAAGCATAGTTTTGAAATACAAATCCAATATTTCTATCTTCAGGATCAATAAATTTATTGGTACTTGATAGGGTTTTTTCTTTGTAGATTACTTCACCATTACATGGAGTCTCAAACCCTGAGATGATATTTAAAATAGTACTTTTCCCAGATCCACTAAGTCCAAGTAAGGAAACAACTTCACCTTTTTTTATATGAAGATTTATATCTTTTAATACCTCAGTTTTTTCAAAACTTTTATTTATATTTTTTAACTCTAGCATTAATTTTTACCTTTATTACTAATTACAACTGGGATAAAACAGATAAGAACAATACATAGTGCATATATTGATGATTCTTGTATCATTGTATTACCTGCATACTCATAGGTTTTTGATGAGAGGGTCTCATAGTTAAATGGTCTTAAAATAAGTGTAAGGGGTAACTCTTTTATGATATCCACAAATACTAAAAGAAATCCAAATACAAGGGTTTTTCTCATAAGAGGAAGTTCAACCCTAAGTAAGGTTTGCCAATAACTCATACCAAGATTTCTTGAAGCTTTATTTATATTGATACTTACCCTATCAAAGTTTGATTCACACATATTAATCCCTATGGCTAGGAACTTTACGGTGTATCCAAAGATAAGTGCTACCATTGATCCACTTAGAATAAGTCCAGAAAAACCAAAGTTTTCTATTAGAAGATTATCAGCAGTACCAAAGAAGCTTAATACACCAACACCTACAATTACACTTGGAATTGCATAACCAATACCTGCTGCTTTTGTGATATATTTCATATATCCAGTATTAAAGATACGTGTTGAATAAGTTATAAATAAAGCAATAGTAACTATAAGTAGGGCACTTATTGTTGAAGCCACAAAACTATTGATAACCACTTCAAAAAACTCATCATCTATCACCTCTAAAGCATATTTAAATGAATAGAAAACTATCCACGCAAAAGGGATCAAAAATCCTAAGGTAACAGGGATAGATAAAAATAGGTATGCTAAATATTTTTTAAATCCTGTTAGTTCATTTTTTCTTATCTCTGAGTTTATGGACTCTGTTTTATAGCTACTTTTACCTCTACTGTATTTTTCAGAGATCAATAAAACAAAGATGATAGCCATAGTGATTACAGATAAAAACGCTGAACTTTTTGGATCATTCAGGTCAAACCATGAGGCATAAATAGCAGTACTTAAAGTATCAACCCCGTAATAAGCCACCGCACCAAACTCATTTATAGTTTCCATAATCACTAAAGATAAAGATCCAATAATAGCTGGACGTGAAAGGGGTAAGATCACCTTATAAAAAAGTTCAAACCTATTTTTACCAAGGCTAAGTGCTGGGTTTAGTAAGGCTGTACTACTCTTTAAAAATGATGACTTTACTATTAAATAGATATATGGATATAAACATAAAGCCAAGATAACAACAATTGAATTAAAATTTAAAACATCAAAGAAGTTTTTTGTAATACCCAAATCCATAAGTAGCCTATGCACAGGACCAAAAAAACCAAGGATATCACTGTAAATATATCCCATAATATAAGTAGGGATCACAAAAGGTAAAGCAAGCAAAAAATTAAATATATGTATAAATCTAAAATTGTAAAATACGGTAAGGTAAGCACTGGTAATACCAAAAATAAGTGAAAGAATAGAAACTAAAAAAACCAGTTTTAGGGTATTGAAAATATAGTCCATCAAAACAGTGTCATATAGATGGGCTAAGGTTTCACTACTACCACCCACTGAGAATACAAAAAGAGCTATGATTGGTGCTATTATGATTAATGTTAAAAAACTACTAAATATTTTATATATATTGAATTTCATTGTTGTATATTACTGCAAATTTACTTATATCTTAATAATATTGATATTAATTATTACTTTATA
Source organism: uncultured Arcobacteraceae bacterium (assembly GCA_964342525.1). Lineage (GTDB taxonomy): Bacteria > Campylobacterota > Campylobacteria > Campylobacterales > Arcobacteraceae. The sequence goes on along the minus strand of CAYFGQ010000010.1, from coordinate 56,484 downwards.
ATTACTAGATGCAAAATTTATTCCTTATGAAGATTTGTTGAAAATATAAATATTTTTGTTTTTTTTCGTTATACTTAGTGTTATTTAGATATTCGGGGAATATGTATGAAGAACTTTTTAATTTTAATTATGATCTTTTTTACTTTAACAAATCTATGGGCAGATCACGATCATGTGCATCTTAGTAAGGAAGAACTCGCTTATTTAAAAAATAAAAAAGTCTTAAAAATAAATACAAAAACTACTTGGAGACCTTATAGTTATATAGAAAATAATGAGATAAAAGGTTTTACAAATGATTTTTTAAAACTTTTAACTGAACACTTACCTATAAAAGTTGAGTTTATTACCCAAAGTCCTTGGAATGAGAGCCTTAGACTTTTAAAAGAGAATAAAATAGATATCATCCCAAATATTGTAAAAACAAAAGAGAGGGAAGATTACTTTTCCTTTACTGATGAAAATACTTTTAATGTAAAAGCTTCAATTGTCTCACAAAACAATTATAAAACTATCTCCCAATTAGAAAATAAAAAGGTTGCCGTTGTAAAGGGGAGTGTTTTTGAGAAAATCTTCAAAGAGAAATATCCTAATATAGAACTTATAACTAAAAGTTTTACAGTCGATCTTATAAAAGCACTTATAAATAAAGAGGTCGATGCTGCACTGGATGATTATGTGGTTTTAAACACAAATCTTAATAATCTTGCTTTAAATGTAAGACTACAAAATAATATCCTATTTAATAAATACTTTGAGCTACCGCTAAAAATTGCTGTAAATAAAGATGAAAAACTATTATTATCCATATTAAATAAAGCATTTAAAAATATTGAAAAAAATGAATATATCCATCTTCTTGATAAATGGGGAATCTTTTATGAAACGGAAAATGGTGATTTTGTTCCACTTAGTGAAAAGGAAGAAGAGCTTTTAGAAAAAGCAAAGATGAATATCTATGTGACAAATTGGGAGCCTTTTACTATCCATGGGGATACTGTAGAGGGTATTTGTGCAGATATTTGGGAACTTGTGGTAAAAAAATCCCATATAAAATATAACTATATAAAAGATGCAAATTTTGCTGAAGCCCTAAGACTTATAAAGGCTGATCCAAATGGTATGATCATAGCAACTTCATCCACAAAAGATAGGGAAGTGTATGGTGCATTTACAAAACCATTTATCACTTTTCCAATAGCTGTAGCTACAGCTGTAGATAAAGACTTTATCATAGATTTTAAAGAGTTAGAGGGAAAAACTGTAGCAGTTGGTAAAAACTATACTGCCCATGTGAAATTAAAAGAAGCATATCCAGGGATAAAGTTTGTACCTGTAAAAGATACAATAGAAGCTTTAAATTTATTGGCAAATGGTAAAGTATATGCGGCAACTGATATTTTGCCATCACTTATTTATAATATGAATAAATACAATTTTTCAAATCTAAAAGTATCAGGTACAAGTAAACTAAATTTTGATGTAAAGTTTATGGTAAATAAACACAATAAAGATTTAATCCCAATATTAAATAGATATATAGATAGCTTAAAAGATGAAGATAAACAAAAGATACTAAATAAGTGGATATTTACTAAAGAGATCACAAGGGTTGATTATACAGCTGCATATGCTATTGTAATTTTGAGTTTAGTGGTTATTGGTTTTATGTTTGTGCGTCAAAAGATTTTAAAAGATAAAGAACAATTTATAGCCAATGAAAGATATAAATATAAATCAATTTTAGATTTAGCTAGTGATAGTGTTCATATTATAGATCAAAATGGTGATCTTGTCGAGTATAGTAAGTCTTTTGCTGATATGCTTGGTTTTGATTATGAAGAAACAGCAAAACTAAATGTAAAAGATTGGGATGTTCATTTTAAAAAAGATGAGATAGATGAATTTAGAAGATCCATAATCTTTGAGAAAAAAGCAGTAACCTTTGAGACAAGACATAAAAGAAAAGATGGTGTTATCCTTGATGTACAAATAAGTGCCATAGGAATTGAGATAGATAATAAACACTATTTATATGCTTCAGCTAGAGATATTACCCAAGAGAAAAAAAATAAAAAGATCATGAGTGATCAAAAACAAGAGTTTGAATCTATTTTTAATTATTCAAAAGATGGTATAGCTATATTAGATTCAGATACAAAGTTTTTAAAGTTTAATGATGCTTTCATCCAAATGACTGGTTATGAAAAAGAGGAACTTTTAGATAAAACCACCTTAGATTTTACAGTACCAGAAGATATAGAATCTACAAAAGATATTATCAAACAAATATATAAAGATGGAAAAGCAATTATTTATGAAAAAATATTTATTTTCAAAGATAATAATAGGGTAACTGTAAATATAAGTTTATCTTTACTTCCTGATAAACAAAGACTTCTAATTGTTGCAAAGGATGTAACATCCCTAAAGCAATTAGAAGATCAATCAAGACTAGCAGCCATGGGTGAAATGATAGGAAATATTGCTCATCAATGGAGACAGCCACTGAGTGTAATAAGTACAAGTGCTAGTGGTATAAAATTTATGATAGAGCATGGTGCAACAATTGATAAAACAAATATCATGAATTCTACAGATAAAATTGTAAGTCAAGCTAAATATTTATCAAAAACTATTGATGATTTTAGAAACTTTATCAGAGATGATAAAAAGCATATTGAGCTAAGTGTGAGTGAGGTGGTAACTGGCTCTTTAAATCTAGTGGAGGCTGTTTTAAAAGATCAATATATAAAAATTGTGTCTGATATTTCTGATGATATTTTGATAAAAGGGAATAAAAACGAACTTCAACAAGCTTTTATCAATATTTTAAATAATGCAAAAGATGCTATTAATGATCATGTAAAAGATGAAAATGAGAGGTATATTTTTATCTCTACAAAAAAGATAGATGAACATAATTTAGAGCTAAAGATAATGGATAATGCTGGTGGTGTTAGTGAAGAGATTATAAAAAGGGTTTTTGAGCCTTATTTTACTACTAAGCATAAATCACAAGGTACTGGCTTGGGGCTTTCTATGGTGGATAAGATTATTCGGCAGAGGCATGATTTTAATATTGAGGTTTATAATGAGGATTATAAATATGAGGATAAAGAGTATAAAGGAGCTGCTTTTATAATTAGCTTTTCTAATTGAGTGAAGTTTTGATTCTCTTATTTGGGTAATCATCGTTGGTTTGTATGGAGATTTTGAGCTGCTTTGCTATTATAAAATATTTCCAAGACAAGATTATTTGAGTGTTAGTGTTCGACAATTACTTTGATTCCGTCACTTTTTGTTCCGTCAAAAAGTAACCAAAAACCTCTCTCACCCGAGTTGGAAATGTGCTCCTGAATTTTCTTCAAATATTTTCTAGTCTTCAAAACTCGCGAAAAAAGGTGCGCCTGTGGCACCTTTCTTTCACTCAAACAGTTGAAGACTTTTTCCGAAAATATTTGAAGAAAATTCAGCATTTCCAAAGGGTGAGACTTTTGTTGGTGACGTTCATTTTTCTATAGGGATTTAGTTTTTCTTAGTTGATGTTCTTCTTTCCCCTTTAGGTTGGATATTAATAATCCCCATATGTCTTAAAACTCGAGCTAGAATGTGTACCAAAGAAAAGAATCCACGCTTTGAAAATGCCAAGGTGGAGCAAAATATTTACGGGGAACAGGTGCAACTGTTTGAACGGAGAAAGGTACTAGATGTACCTTTCGCAGTGAGTTTTGCACCGCAGTAAATATTTTGTGGAATCTTGGGAGAACATTTTCATTGGGTGGAGAGGTTTTTGCTTCCTCGTATAATACATTTATGGATATATGATACTATATATTCATAGAGTTTTTTAGAGCATGATATATTGATTTGGTTACAAAGCGGTTAGAAATAATTAGCTTGAGCAAAAGTTAAATAGTTATACTTTAAATTTGAGTGGCAACAAGATCAGTAAATTTACTAGATCGAATTTTACGAGTATAAAGTTGTATAACTTATCAGGTAGGAATCTAGTCCTACCCTAACGAACTCTTTATATTAATACAAAGGTTCTAGATATGTATTCTATCGGTTTAGATATTAGTAAGTCAACCATCAATGTGTATATTCCTCTAAAAGATTTAGATTTAGTTATAAACAATGATTTAAAATCTATAAAGTCTTTATATTCTAAATTAAAGAAATACTATAAAAAAGAGATAGACAAATTAGTATTTGTTTATGAACCTACAGGAAGTTATTCTTCCATCTTAGAAAAGTTTGCAGCAAATACTATGATCAATTGTTTTATAGTAAATCCTAAGCAAAGTTATAACTTTGCAAAAGCTTTAGGTAATAGAAATAAGACAGATATAGTTGATGCTAGGATGCTTAGTCAAGCTATTATAATAGCTAAACCTAATGATATTAGAGTACCAGTAATAAATCAACATATAGAAGAGATAAAAGAGTTAATAAGCTTTTATAAACTTCTTACTAAACAAAAAGTTCAATATAAAAACCATTTAGAATCTATAGATGTTAAAGATGGTTCTAATCATGTATTAAAAAGACTTAAACGTAAAATTAAAATGATTGAAGATGATGAACAAGATACACTTGCAACTATTAAAAAAGTTCTTATGGAAGATGATAAGTTATATGAATCATTTATAAATATTCAAACTATAAAAGGTGTTGGTGAAGTAACTGCTATTATCTTACTTTATCATTTTATTAAATATCCAAATGCTAATCAAAGACAGATTGTATCACTTGCAGGATTAGATCCTAGAGAAATTAGTTCAGGTAGTTCTGTAAGGGGAAAATCTAGAATATCTAAATCTGGATCACATTTATGTAGAAGTGTTTTATTTATAGTTTCACTTGGATCAATTCAACATAATGAAGAGTTTAAAGCATTTTATGAAAGACTAAAAAGTAAAGGTAAACAATCAACTGTTGCACAGGTTGCTGTTATGAGAAAGATATTGATTATTGCCCATTCTTTATATAAAAATAATGATGTTTATGAGCCTAAGAAGTATTTAGATTATTTATAGAAATTCATATACTTTTTAGTGTTTTTTAAGGTGGCAACTTTTTTCCGGTAAAAAAAGGGAGAGGAATCAAAGTGATGATTATATGGCAACTCTCAATTTATCTTGTCTTGGAGGAAATTTAGTAGAAAAATAAAGTTAAGAATATAGGATTAATATAGGGATTATATTAGATATTATTCAAGATAATGAAATAGAAGAGTTTAAAAACTCTCCCATTCATCATTTGAAGATACTTGTGGCTTAACTGTTTGTTTTTCTATTTTAGGTGTTCTTTTAACAGCCACAGGATCCTTAGCTCTTGCCATAGTAGTAGACACATTCATCTCTTTAGCCTTTAAAGAATCCTTACCATTAAAATTCATTTTCTCAGCATCATTTACAATCTCTAAAGCAATCTCTTGCGTCATCTCTGCGATATCTTTTGTTTGTGCTGCGGCTGCTGCGTTGTTTTGGGTTTGTTGGTCTAATGATGAGATGGCATCATTGATTTGTACTATACCACCTTGTTGCTCTTTTGATGCGGTGGTTACATCTTCTATAAGTTCGATTGTACTATTGATATTTGTATTTAGACTTGTATAACCATCGATCATATTATCAGCGATCTTTTTACCTTCATTAGCTTTATTTGTTGCATTTTCCACAAGGTTTTTGATCTCACTTGCTGCTTCTGCTGATCTTGCTGCTAGGTTTCTTACTTCTTGGGCAACTACTGCGAAACCTTTTCCTGCTTCACCTGCTGTTGCTGCTTCTACGGCTGCATTTAGTGATAGGATATTTGTTTGGAATGCGATTTGATCAATTACACTGATAGCCTCACTGATGGCATGCACTTGTTCATTTATCTCATCCATTGCTGTTGTTGTTTTATTTGCTAGGGTTTGTCCTTCTTCAACTGATTTTGTTACATCTTTTGCATAGCCAGACATCTTAACCACATTTTCTGTATTTGCTCCAATACTTTGGGTTACTTCTTCTAAGGCTGCTGCTGTTTCTTCTAGGGATGCTGCTGCTGCATTTGATGAGGTATTTAAGATATCAACATTTTCAAGTAGTAGTTTTGAAGAGTTATTGATAGTAAGACCATTTACTTTATTTTCACTAAGCATTTTAGTGATCATCTCACCCACATTTAGGATATTTGTTTCCACTTTTCCTTGGGCATTTGTGATATTATTTGTAAAATCTAGATTTGAATAAGAATCTAAAACATTAGTGATTTTATTTACACTTCCACCAATTGTTGTATTCATAACTTCAAGCATCTCATTTATCTCTGATTTTAGCTCTTCAAGGTTTGGACTTTTTGCATTGTATTCAAGTCTTTGGTATAGGTATCCAGATTTGATTTGTTCAACAATTTTTTTGATCTCTTGCAAGAATTGCATATCATCAATAACTAAGGCTTTTGTTTTTTCTATATTTTCATTTACCTTTGTAGCCATGATACCTATTGCATCCGCCCTATTAAGTTCAATAGTTTTAGCATCACTTGTCTCTTTATTTAAAAATTTAAAGAAATTATCAAGACCACTAGATAATTGGCTTATACCAGATAAGATATCATTTGAAACCATTCTTCCTAAGAAAAGTACTATAATTAGTACAATTGCACTAAGGGCAATATAGATGATCATCTCAAGTTTTGCTTTATTTAATAAATCATCAGCTTCTGTGATTAAATCTTGGGCTAGGTGGTCATCTACTTTTTTAAGTAGATTGATTTTTTGAGTAATTGTTTTAAACCAATATGCAGAATCTACTCCAAATCCACCAATTGTATTAGCATCAAAAGCGATTTGTCTCATCCTATTTACTTCATTTATATCTTTTCCTGAAACTGTTTTATTGAAAAAGTCTTTTACATCATTTGTAGCTGAAGCTAAGAATGATTTTATAAAAGTATTTTGCTCAGTTACTAGTGCAGAAAATTTTGATTTTGTTCCATTTGAAAACTTATCTGCTGCAAATACATTTGTCATAACAGCACGTTCAATTCCTGCTCTTTCTTTACTCATTAAGAAGTTATAAAAAGAGTTTAGTGAAGCTGATACTTTAGCATTTTTAGGTAGTTTTGCAATATATGAAATAGTATCTAAGAACTCTGCATTCATAGCAGTAAAACTACCAATAGCTTTTTTAGCAGGAATTGATAAGGAGTCTATTTGTCCTCTAAGTCCTAAAGTGTCATTTATATGTTTTAATGATAGCTTGATATGCTCTTGTATGAATTTAGGATATTTATTTATATCAACTCTTTTTAGTAAAGCATCAAGTTTAGCTTTCTTTTCATTTGTAAGTAATCTTTGCGCAGGAAGTTTTTTGGTAAATTTTTTACCTTTACTTCCTAAGTATCCAGCTGTTGCACCCCTTTCTTTTTGGGTCTCATGTAATAGATTTGAGATAGCTTTTGCCACATCTACAATATCTTTTGTATATTTATCATTGATCTTGATATGAGAACTTAGGTAATTCTCTACAGCTTTTAGTTTATTTATTTTTGAAGTGATAGTATCAAACCAATAAGCAGAATCTACACCAAAACCACCAATCTCTGTAGTGCTCAAGGCAATCTCTCTCATCCTTTTTACCTCTTCAACTGCATCACCTTTTACTGTATTTTTATAATAATTAATTGTTTCTTCATTTGTAAGTTTTTCAAATGAATAAAGGTAAGCATCTTGTTCGGCGATTAGTTTATTAAATTTTGTTCTCATCCCTGGTAAAAATTTATTTGAAGCAAATATTACTGCCCCAACAGCACGCTCTATACCTGCACGCTCTTTTGATAATAAAAAGTTTGTATATGAGTTTAGTTGTTGAGCCATTTGTGTATCAGGAGAAAATGATGAGGCTTTTCTAACTATTTCTAAAAAACTTCCATTCATATTTGTATAATAAGCAATAGCTTCAGAACCTTTTATATTTAATGAACTTACTCTATTACGTATTTGTTCAAGTTTTGCTAATCTAGATAGGGAGTTTTTTACCATACTATCATACTCTTTACCATATGATAATACATCTAATGTGGCTAAATATGTTTTAAACTCTTCTCTTTTTTTATTTGTAAGATCTCTTTGTCCAGCAATCTTATCTTTAAATTTTACACCTTTACTTCCAATATAACCAGCGGTCATACCCCTTTCTTTTTGTAATTCATGTACTAAGGCTGTAATTTTAGTAGAAAGAATAACTGCATTTTCTAGTTGTAGATATTGTTTACTAGTAGTATATTTGTCATAACTTAGGATTGAACCAAAAACAATAATGGCCAAAATTGGTAGTGAAAGTATTAAAATTAGTTTATTTCTTATTGTTAGTTTATTCATTAAACTCTCCTTAAAATTGTAGATTATAATTATAGCACAAGCTTGTTTTAGAAATTAATAAATTTATTATTAAGTCATCTAAAAATGACTAATTAAAATTAATTTAATGGTATCTCTATGAAAAATTTTGCACCGTTTTGTGTATTTTTTGCATAAATTTTTCCATGCAAACTTTCAGTTACAATTCTATAGCTCATGTGTAGTCCAAGACCTGTTCCTTGGCTTTTATGTTTTGTAGTAAAGTATGGATCGAAAATTTTAGCTTTTATTTTAGATGGTATTCCTCCTCCATTATCTTCTATAGTAAGTACAGCTTTTGCTTCATACTTTTCTAGCTTTAGTTTTATCCATCCCTCTTCTATATCTTTTGAGGTGATTACATCTTTTGCATTATTTATGATATTTATTATTACTTGTGGAAGTTCTCCTGAAACCATTTTAACTTCAATCTCATTATTATAATCCACTTCATCAATAAGTTCAATTGACACATCATTTAGTACAGCACCCACTATGCTTAGTGCACTTCTTATGTTTTCTTGAATAGTTTGTACCTTTAGTTCTTTTTTCTCTTTGATAAAATCTCTAAAAGTATTTATTGTATCTGAGAGGTATTGGGTATATCTATTTATACTATCTAAGCTGGTGATGATCTCTTTATCACTTACTTCTTGATTAAACTCTTTTCTTACTGCAATACCTGTGGCTAAAGTCGATATTACACTTAGGGGTTGTCTCCATTGGTGGGCAATATTTCCTATCATTTCTCCCATTTGTGCCATTTTTTCTGCTTCCATCATTTGTGAATGTAGCCTTTTTGCTTTTTTCACTTCAAGTTCAACATAATAAGCGGTCTCTTTTATACTAGCATTTACAATATTTGCCATGTGATTAATCTCATCTTCACCCCTAAGTACAATAGGTCTAAACTTTTTTTCTTCTCTTTTTACATATTTTAAAAAGCTTACAAGCCCTTTTTCTAACACAAGGATTTTTTCAATGATATTTTTTGATATCTTTATCCCTATACCAAATACTATTAAAATGATGATCAAGATACTGCCTATATAGATCATTAGATTGGTGAAGAATTTATTTTTTTCTTTTTTTATTGTCCTTAGGATATCTTTGGCAAGGAGGTTTTCAATCTCCTTTAAAATCTTAATCTTTTTTGTGATATTTTGAGGAATAGAGTTTAAATCAACTTGTGAGATATCTACTCTTATCCTTTTTGAGTCCCTTACTTTATTTAGTTTTTTATCTACAATAATTGGTAGTTTATTAAATCTATTGTGCATCTTTATACTTGAATAGTACTGGGATATATTCTTTTTTGTAAATTTTACTTTTATATCTTCTCTCACAAAATATTTAAACATTACAAGGTTTGTTTTGAAAAACTCTTCAAAATATTTTAATTTATTTATATCATTTATAGTAAGTTTATTTGCTTTTATTATATAGTTTAATAATCCCACTTTTAGACTTAAATACTCTTTTGCTTCTATTAGGTGTTTATAGGCTAGGGTTTGGTTTGATAGGTATTTATTGTTTGTCATGGCTGGTATATTTGATGCAGAGTATAAAAGGTTGTATATAAGGTCTGTATAGAAGTTTTGCTCTATATCTAAAAATAGATTTAGTCTATCTACATTGTATCTAAATAGCTCTAGTTGGTCATAGTTTTCATTTACTATTTTGATTAGTTTTCTATCAAAGGTATTAGTATTTTCTGTAAGAAATTTATTTAGTTCATCAAATTTTTTATTTAGTATTTGTCTTTGTTGATTTAGTTGGATCTTTTCTGCTTGTGCCCCATCACTTCCTATGTATAAAAAAGCTAGACTTCTCTCCATCTCCACATCATATATGATATCACTTATCTTTTGATAGTATTGGTAATATGTATGAAAATAATCCAATTCATCAATTGTGTTTTTCTTCTCTAAGAAGCTAAAAAAAGTTGTAACTATTATGGTTGCCATTGGTATTAGTATGGCAAAAAAGATTTTTTGTTTTATATTAAGTTTATTGAATAGCTTTTTCATGTTTGGAAAGATACATGAAAAATACTTAGAATATATTTAATATTGAGAATTGATATCAAATTAAAGGGTGAGTTTTAATAAAAAGGTAGAAAATACCTTTTTATTTATCCCATCTTACTTCATTAAAAATCTTAACAGCCTCTTTATTCATAGTACCTACTTTATAAAGTGAAGTAGTGTCTTCTTTAAAATCACCCCAAGATTTTAAAAGCTCAGATGTTTTTGCCTTTGGATTTACTGGGTATTCAAAATTTTCTTTTGCAAACTTCTCTTGGGCATATACTGAAGCTAAAAACTCAATGAATTTGATAGCGTTTTCTTTATTTTTAGAGTTTTTTACAACCCCAGCTCCTGAGATATTTATATGTGTACCAGATTCATTGGCTCCTTGATTTGGGAAAAAGATACCAATATATTCTGCTGTAGCTTTATCACTAAAACTTTTACCCCTAAGCATTTGACCAATATAATAAGTATTTACAATAGCCACATCGCCCATACCAGCAGCAACTGCTCTTAATTGATCTTTATCTACACCTCTAGGGCTTCTTGCCATATTTTGTTTTATACCTTTTGCCCAAGTCTTTGCTTTTTCTTTTCCTTCATTTACTATAAATGAAGCTAGTAGGGATTGGTTATATACTTCGTTTGATTTTGTTACTAGGATTCTATTTTTCCATTTTTTATCAACAAGAGCATCATATGTACTTAGTTCAGATTTTTCAACTTCATCAATATTATATGCTATTACTCTAGCTCTTTTTGTAAGTCCAAACCATAGATTATCTTTGTCTTTAAGATACGTTGGGATAGTTTCATTTAAAAAATTTGATTCTATTGATTGGAAGATATCTTTACTACGAGCTAGTTCTAACATACCCACATCAGTAGTAAGTAATACATCTGCTCTAGTGTGTTTACCTTCTTCTTCTATTCTTTTGATAAGTTCAGCTGAACTAGCTTTGATAATATTTATTTTGATACCTGTTTGTTTTCTAAAAGTCTTATATAGTTGTTTGTCTACTGCGTAGTGTCTATGTGAATATACATTTATCTCATTTGCACTTAAGAAGGAAGAGATAAAAAGTAGTGATATTAGGAGGTATTTGGACATTTTTTGCCTTTGTTTTTGGATTGAAGAGGGTATTCTAGTGATAAATCTCTTAAAGTAAATTAAATTTGATAGGCACTATCATAAAGAATATCTAAAATATAATAATAATTATCAATATTAATAAATTTTGAAGATTTGATTGGTTAAAATTCAAAAAAATTAGAGGAGCAAGCTATGTGCAAAATTGAATTTCCAGAAAATATTAATACTATATCAGTTAATTTAATGCAAAAAATTATAGCTAAAACAGATTTTCATATAGAGTATTCTCCAATAGTAAGTATTGATTCAGGAGAGGTTTATGCCTATGAATCAAGTGGAAGATTTGAATATAGTGGGGAAAACTTATCTCGTGATGATTCTTTAGAGATTTGTTATGGTGATATTGATGTATTTTTTGAATTGGACTTAGTATTAAAAAAAGAGCAGTTTTCAAAAAGACCAAAAGATAAAAAACTATTTATCTCTTATGATCTAGATGCCTTAGTGAATGAAGAGAAAAAAAATAGAGCACTTAGATCTTTTATTAAAGAGGAAAATTTCACAATTAATTTATCAAATAACAATAATAAAAATGTTGAATTAAAAAAGCTTGTGAGATTATTTAATTCTAAAAATAGTTTTACAGTTGAAAATGTTTTTGAAAAAAGTTCAATGATCTCTATGTATTATTTAAATGAGTGTGAATATATTATTTTAGATAAAGATGTTTTAAATGAATTAAAAAGAAATAAACCTTTTTTTAATATTATAGAAGGGATTAGAGCTTTTTCTTATGATAAAAATAGAAAGATTATTTGTAAGGGAGTTGATTGTCTTAGTGAATTTGAACTTGCAAAATCTATCAATGCAGATTTTATTCAAGGCTCATACGCTTTAAGGGTAAAAGTTTAGTTTATAAACCTTTACTCTAGATACACCATATAAGTGTGTTCAGGTATTTTTCTTAGAAAAAATACCATTTTTACTGGTTTTTCTTTTATCTTTACTGTGGTAGATTTCTTTAAAAAAGGAAATCTTGCAGTTTTTAAAATATGTCCTTGTTTATCTAAAAGATGGAAATTGTGAAGGCCACATTTATTTCTACTATCACTTTTACAAACTACTTTTATCTCTTTTTTTATTTCATCATAATCCATCTTAAGGTCAATAGTATAACTTACAGGATGTGACCACCCATATATAATACTAAATATACTTATTATAAACACTCTCATTTATTTACTCCTATACAATAATCAGACTCACTTATTTGTTTTTCATAACTAAAGGCACTTTTTATATCTTTTAATTTATATGCAAAGTAAAGGCTAGGATCAATTGTACATATTGTTCCTCCTTCATCTATTTTATATAAAAGATCAAAACTAAGTACAACTCTTTTATTTATAATTTTTGCTTGCATATTTATAGGATTGGCGATAATTTCATTGGAGTCTAAATCCATAAAAAGATTGTAATTATCTACTTTTAGTTTTTCTATGTGTTTTTCTATAAATGATAATTGTTCATCAAGTTCAAGTTTTTTATTTTTATTTTTATCAAAATCAAAAATTAAAAGTCTTGAGTTTAATCTATCAAATTCCCATTTATGGCTTATTTTATCTTTTTGTATATCTATTGATGCATCCACAAAGAAGTGTGGATGGGCATAGATATTTGTTAAACAAATTAGTATTAAAACAATTGTTTTCATGCAAGTATTATAAGCCCAAGGCTAAATAAAATACCTATAGCAAAGTAGGTGATTTTTCTAAATAGTGCTTGATAGCTTTCTTTATATTTTGAATTTCTAACTTTTGTAGTAAGTATTGCTGCCATTGATATGGTTATACCCATTCCAATACTCATCATAACAGCACTTAATATACCAAGATAAAAATAGCCCAATATCATAGAAAAAAGTACTATGGTCATAACCCCAGGGCAAGGTACTATCCCTATAGAGATGGCTATACTTAAAATATTTCTATCTTTTATCTCTTTTGAATCAACTTTTTTTTCTTGAATATTTTTATCTTTAATTGTTTCATAAAGCAGATATAGGGCAATGATGATAATAAATATTGCTGATACTTTATACATATTTGCATTTATATCTTTAAAGTACTGGGTGATAGAGTTTTGAAAAAAATAAAAAAGTACAGTTGTTATACTAAGGGCTGATATGGTATGAACTATTGAAGTTAAAAATCCTGCTTTTAGAGCTTCTTTTGTTTTTGCACCTTTTATTAAAAAGTAGCTGGCTATCACCATTTTTCCATGACCTGGTCCTAAAGCATGAACAAGGCCATAAATAAAAGATACGGCTAATATATAAAAATACATGCTAGAGTCACCATTATCAAGTTTATCAAAAGAGTCTGTTATAAAGATATTTATTCCTTGTTGCCAAGATACTATGGTATTTAAAAAAGAGTTATATATTTCACTCATTTGATACCTTTTCTAATTGGGTAGATTGTCCTTGAATCACCTCTTTATGTACATTTGTAAGTGGTTTTATATGGGCATCTCTACCATAGACATAACTTTGCTCATCAACTATTACCTTATAGGCTTTATTTAGCATTAGCGCTCTTTTAGGACTTGGAAAGATGAGGTGTGTGATATCTTTTTTTAGTTTTTCTATCTCTTGTTTTTTTACTTTCCAATATTGTTTTTGATAGATATTTGGGTTTTCTAGTTTTTCAATAAGATCTTTTTCAATATTTTGTGAGTCATTTTGCCACCCTTTTACAAAGAATTTTTCCATAATCTCAGTGTTTTGTCTAAACTCATCACCTGCATTATTTACTTTTAGATATTGGGCATATTCACTATCTCCATTTTTTAGAAGTTTGTCAGTGATACCTTTTAGTCCATGTTGACTCCAGTGATACCAACCACCCCTAAAAGTACTATGGTCTAATTTTCTTTGAAATACAAAAGTTGAATCGGCTATTGTACCAATATTATTATGACAACCTATACAAAATAGAGTCTCTTCATAGCTTTGTGGTCTTAACTCACCATTTTTATCTTCGATAAAACCTTGATATCTCCAACCAAGTTGATTGTAGATCCCTTTTTCAGAATCTCCAATAAATTGGTCTTGTTTATCAGGAGTGGCATCTTTTTCTCTAAGTTTATTAAGTCCTGTATTTTTTAATTGATAGTAGGTTTTCCATGCTGCTTTTTTAGCATATCTCACCTCTTTCATTCTAGGGCTCATTACTATATTTTCATCTTTATCTATACCGATATATCTAACTGTATGTAAAAACTCTGTATTTTTTGGATAAAGTCCTGGGGCTATTAGGTATTTATTTTCTTTTAAAAGCTCTTTTGCTTTTCCCACATAGGTCATGGAAAAATCTGAGATTTTAAAGGTGTCAATATTGTATTTTGGCTGATCCCATTTAAAAACTATTTTTTTAGCAATATCTAGTTTTCCATTTTGGTTCATATCATAGCTATATTTTTTTTCATCAGTTGGCTCAATACCCACATCAGCTTGTTTGATAAGGGCTTCTACAATTGATAGGTTTAGTTTATATACTTCTAGATCAAATTTACCATCTTCATTTTGAGAAAATACTTCATCTAGTCTGATAAGTGTATCATCTGTGCTTCCATTTGTTGGCCAAAAGGTTCCAAGAAATGGTCTATAAGCAAAAGATCTCCATCTTGTGTATTTTCCATCTGTATCTTTATCAAATCCCTCTTTATCAAAATTGAAGTAACAATCAGGGATATAACCGTCCCATTTTCCATTATTATTATAATCCCAAGCTTTTGGGATATTTTTTAGTTTTTCATTTAATATAATTTGATCATTTTTTGAATAATTGTTTTGGTTTATATATTTTAGTATCTCTTCATCACTTATTTGTGAAACTTGTTTTGTTCTATCTTTAAATAGATTTATCCATGGGTTTTTTAGTGCTGATTCTGGAAAGTCATAGGCTGTTTGTAGATCATCATCTGCAAAACTATAGTTTGGTTCTTTATTTTTACTATGACATGTATAACAAGGATTGTGTAAAATATTTCTATTTGTATTATCTTCTGTTTTTGTATAACATTGGGAGCTTATATATGCCGATGGATTTAATATGGTATTCTGTTTTAAATCGATCTGATTTGAAAAAAGAAATGAATTGAATAAGCTCAATAATAGTATCTGTTTTTTTAACATTTTTTACCTTAGAAAAATACCCCAAAACGCTGTTTTGAGGTATTTGTAATAGATTGATTTAGATTATTTAAATGCTGGGAATGGTCCAACTACACCAATCCAAGACTCAATATCTGCAGGAGAATCTGCTTTGTCTTTATCTGATTCACCAAATGGGTGTTGGATAACTGTTGTCATATAAGCATTACCACCAATATTTGGATACCAATATGGAGATGTTGTTTCTGATCCATATGGAGATGTTAAGATTCTAGTGATATCTTTTGTTTTAACATTATATGCCCAAATATAATCGATTTGGTGTGCACCTGTATCTTCACCAATGATTAGGATATCAGAGTTATCGATAAATGCTACATTATCAGGTTCGGCAATAGCAGAGATTGAACATTTATTTCCATCAAACTCACTACCTTTTGGATATTTTTTCATCTCACCCATAACCTCACCATACATAGATGTAACTACTGCCATAGATTCGATCATTTGACCTTTATCATCATGAGCTTCACCTACAGGTAGTCTATATACACCACCACAGCTATTTAGTGGAAGTTTGATGTCATTGTTTCCACCTTTGTCATATTTATTATTTGCTTTACCTTTTTTAGCAAAATCTTCCATACCATATTGGATTCTTGAGATTGCTAGGTATAAATCACCTCTTCTTTTATCAAAAGCTACACCCTCTTTTTTTCTAAACTCAGTAGTAGCACCTTTGATAGCTGCGTATCTTCTAGATTCTAGTCTACTTGCTGTGATTGCACGACCTGGTTTAACTTTTAAACACTCATGACCAGCAGTTGTATTGATAGATGTAAATCCACTTGGACAGCTATTTCCATTTGGCTCAGCTGAATCAAAAAGATCATCAAAAGATAAGTTTTTAGTGATAGCTGCTCTAATAGTTGCATTGTTTGCTTTCCCTAGGTTGATCCAAGATACATCAAATTCTCCACCATTTTTAGCACTCTTTTGTTTTAATTTTGCTGCATATAATGTACCTGAACTTAAATCACCTGGCTCATCAGCAATAAACATAAATAAAGCACCATTTGTTCCATCATCTGTTAGATATACAGTTTTTTTATCAGGCATAACATAAGCTAATTCGTGAGCTAATCTACCCATAGAGTAGTGTTTTACATATTCTGTTTCGCCTTGTGCATTTTTGATAGAAACTTCAGGAGTCCATCCCCAGTAATATGGGTTTAACTCTTTATTCCCATTTTTAAAATACATTGCGAAGTTATTATAGTGTTTGTTTTTTGTTGCTTTTTTTGCATCTGGTTCATACTCTTCACTTCCTAAGTGTGATCCCCAAGGAGTTTTCATACCAGCACAGTGGATCCATCCACCCTCATACTGTGCTTGAGAAATATGACTTGTTGCAACAGCTTTTAATCCACCGGTTTGCGTTTTTTCCAATCTTGAAATATACATAGCACCTGGTGCACACTCAAATTGAGTGATAGCATAAAGTTGTCCCTCTTTTTCATGAAGAGTTGTATGATCTGGACCTGAACCGTTTTTACTTGTTTTACAAACAAATGGACTACCATCTTTATGGTTGATAGGATTACCCATCTCATCTTTTACTTGACCAAATATCTCCATAGTTTTACCATCTAAACTTGGAAGTTTTTGTCCAGTTCTTGCGATCGTATGCCAATCAATTTTATGAACGCTACCATTGATTACAACTTCTTTTGAAGTCATGATTTTCTTTTTTTGTGAATCAGATGTTGGTGCAGATACTGGTTTAAAATAGATATCATTGTGACCCATTTTGTCTACAGATGCCATTTGTGGCTGTGAACAGGCTGTAAATGTTAAACCAATAGCTGAAGTTACTGCTAAACTAAGAATAGTTTTTTTAGTCATATTGTTCCTTTATTTTTGGGTTAAGTTGGAATATTAGATAAACTTGGTTACAAGGAAATTTCAATTTGGTTTCATCTTTTGTAATCAAATACAAAATAATTCTTTTTAAGAAGATATGCCTAAAATCGGCTTTTTAAATGTAAAAAAGTAGATAAATCTTAAAATTAATCCTAATAATAAAACTAAATTAAAGCTAGATAATAATTATCCAAAAGGATTTTTAGTCTTATTTGAATTTTTCCTTACAACAAGAGCAGTTTTTTATTTTTATTTTGAATTTATTTGCTATAATAGAAACATGAAAGATATTAATGGAAAAACAAAAGAAGATATAATTGCTCAGCTAAAAGAGATTATCAAACAAAAAGGTCTAAAATATACAAAACAAAGGGAGATTATCTTTGAGACTATTTTAGATAGTGATGAACATCTAAATGCTGAAGAGGTTTATAATACAATACGTGCAAATTATCCAGATATAAATATTGGTATTGCTACAGTTTATAGAGCATTAGTTTTCCTTGAAGAGGCTGATCTAATTAGTTCTGTATCCCTTAATAAAGATGGTAAGAAGTTTGAAACAAACTTTAAAAACCATCATGATCATCTTATTTGTGTAAGATGTAATAAAATTGTTGAATTTCACGATGATGAAATAGAGCAAAGACAAGAAGTAGCTGCTGTTACAAAAGGCTTTAAGCTTGTTAGCCATACTATGAATCTGTATGGTGTATGTAGTGATTGTCAAGACTAGTTCAATTTTGAACTAGTTTTTATTGTCTACTGATAAGTACTGATTATTCCAAAACTCTGATTTCTCAACATCCCTTTTTACCCCTTGCCCTTTAAAGTACATTGAGCTTAAATATATTTGAGCATCTTTATCACCTAGTTTTGCTGCTAGTTCGAGATATCTAAAAGCTATACCGTAATCTTGTTTCATACCCCTACCAAAATAGTATTGTAGTCCTATTTTTCTTAGCTCTTTTGCATTGTCTTTTACGCTATTTATTTGTTGATTTAGTCTTTCCATCTCTTGAAGTGCCATAAGCTCTTCATCACTCATAGCATCTTTTGAGATAGCATTATCTTTTCTTACTATATTTAGTTTTAGTTTTTCTCCATTTGATCTTACAAGATTTATAGAAGAGTTTATTGCTCCACCAATATTTAGATTTAGAGTATGCATATCTATAAATTCAACTTTATTTACAGGATTTACATTTGAGTGCTCTATCCCTTTTATTGGTTCAACATCATAGGAGTCTTTAGGTACAAAATATAAAGTATAATTTGTATTTGGACGCATATTTATCTCTTTAATATTTTGATCAATTACAAAATAACTATAGGGATAGTTTCTAGTCCAAAAACTCCATTTTTTTGTTTGCTCTTCTGTTGTATAATCACTAAGGGTTGCTCTATATTTTAATACAACCTCATACCTTTCACTCCAGTCTAATCTATTAAGTGGGAAAAGGGCAAATTGTAAATGATTAAATTTACCATTTGGATCCGATTTTTGATTTAAAACTCTAGTGTTTATGATCTCTCTACCTTTTCTATTGAAAAGTTTGATCTCTATCTCTTCTATTGATTTATAGTAGTAGTTATTAAACTCCACGCTTATAGGATAACCTGTAAATTTATGGCTAGGCATAGGATCAGGTATCTCATTTGTAAACATAGGTATGATATCTTTTACTTGTTCAGCTGGCCAAAGGATGAGTTTAGGGTTTTTGGAGCTTACTGAGCTATCTGTGATATTTATATTTGAACCCATATTATATACATAGTTGTGGTTTTCATCTGCTTTAGCATATCCAATTTCATTGATTGATATATCTAAAAAACCAAATCTATGGTAAATAGCAGACATAAGTCTATCAATAGAATCTTCAAAATTAGGATTTTTAAAAGAGATATTTTCACTACAATTGATATACCCAGCACTAATACATCTCTGGCTTGGAGTTTTTCCTGTAAAGTAAAGATTCATACGATTCTCTTCATGAGTCATAAGATCGTGATGGTATAAATATAAACTATGGTTTGCAGCAGCTTCATTTAAAGAGCCATTTTCATAAAGCTCAGTCATCCCTGCACTTGCTCTTATGTCATTTAAATACATAAGCCAATAGTTTGCAAATAGGTTTGTAAAGCATAAAAAAATTAATATAAAAATTTTTGTCATAAGTGGTATCATATCAAATATTTAATAAAATTTGATATGAAAATAATACTATATATACTACTATTAATCAATATATTATATTCATCCACATTGACCATGTCAATCTCCTCTAGTCCTAGTAGAGTTAATCCTATTTTAGCTAATGATAGTGCTAGTTCTGATATAGCCCAATGGGTATTTAATGGCTTATTTAAATATGATAAAGATGGAAATGTAGTAGTAGATTTAGCAGAGTCTTATGAATTTAAAGATGATATCACTTTAATTGTAAAACTTAGAGAAGATGTGCTTTGGCACGATGGTGAAAAGTTTTCAGCTGATGATGTGATATTTACCTATAATACAATAATCTCACCAAAAATTTATACCTCGATAACTTCTTTATATAGAGTAGTAAGAAATGTAGAAAAAATTGATCAATATACAATAAAAATAAAATATAAAGAGCCTTATTTTAAAGCTTTAGAGCTTTGGATGACAGGTATAATCCCTTATCATATTTTAAAAGATGATAAAGATATCATGACAAGTAAGTTCAATAAGGAACCTATTGGAACGGGCTCGTATAAATTAAAATCATTTAAAAACTCTGCAGATATTGAGTTATTTGCAAATGATGATTATTTTGAGGGAAGACCTAAAATAGATAAATTATTATATAAGTTTAGACCCGATGCAAATACAAGATTTTTGATGTTAAAACAAAAACAATTGGATATGGGTAGACTTTCCTCTTTACAACTTGAGCGACAAGTTGATGAGGAGTTTAAAAAAGAGTATAGGATAATTGAACAGCCAGATTTTTCATATACATATTTAGGACTAAATAACAAAAATGAAAAGTTTAAAGATATACGAGTAAGAAAAGCTATCTCTTTAGCAATTGATAGGCAAGAGATTATAAATATTATGTCTTTTGGTCACGCTAGAGTTTGTAATGGCCCATTTTTGCCTGGTACATTTGCCTTTAATGAAGATGTAAAAGAGCCAAAATATGATCTTGAACAAGCTAAAAAACTTTTAAAAGAAGCTGGTTATGATGAAAATAATCCTTTTAGTTTTGAGCTAGTAACTAATAGTGGAAGCTCAAATGCTACTTATATTGCCCAAATAATTCAATTTCAGTTAAAACATATTGGTGTAAATATGAAGATTAGAGTTATGGAGTGGCAGGCTTTTTTAAATACTGTAATTGCCCCAAGGAAATTTGAATCAGTTTTAATGGCATGGTCTCTTAGTCTTACTCCTGATGCCTATTCAATTTGGCATAGTGATAATCAAAGAAAGGGAGGGTTTAATTTTATAGGTTATAAAAATGAAGAGGTTGATAAACTTATAAAGATTGGATCAAAAACAGTAGATAGAAAAAAGCTATCAGAAATATACAAAAAGATATTTAAACTTATAACAGATGATAGCCCTTATATATTTTTGTATATTCCAAATTCAATAACAGCAGTGAATAAAAAGATAAAAAATATAGAGCCAGCTTTAACTGGAGTTTTCCACAATCAAAAAGATTGGGAAATAATAGATTAAGAAAAATAAATTTAAAGGAGTCATATATGAAAGGTGTAGTTTTTACCCAATATTTGGAGATGGTTGAAGAGAAGTTTGGTTTTGATATCTCCGATGAGATGATTGAAAAGTCTGGGGTAAGTGGAGTTTATACCCAAGCAGGTAATTATCCTGCTACAGATTTGCTTGCAATGGTGAAATCACTATCAGAGATTACAAATATAAGTGTAGCTGATTTAGTTTTTACTTATGGTGAGCATCTTTTTGAGATACTTATAAAAATCTATCCTGAACCTGTAAAAAAATATAATAATAGTTTTGAATTTATCTCAAATGTGGAAAGTGTAGTTCATCCTGAGGTTAAAAAACTATATCCAGATAGTGATCTTCCTACTTTTGAGCTTTTATCTATGGATGAAAAAAAGATGGTGATAGTTTATAAATCTTCAAAACCAATGATGGATTTTGCCAAAGGTCTTATGATAGGGTGTGCTAAACATTACAATGAGGATTTAGAAGTAAGTTATGATGAACCACAAGTTATTGATGGTCTATTTAATGCTAAATTTACCTTGATTAGAAAGTAGGATATATTATGTCTGATGAGGCATCTAAGTGGAAAGCTAGATTTGATAGGGAGAGGGCTTCTAGAAAAGAAGCTGAGCGACTATTAGAGGATAAAAGTAGAGAGCTTTTTGAATTAAATGAGTCCCTAAAAGAGAAAGTTGAAGAAGAGATTTTAAAAAATAAAAGGAAAGAGCACCTTTTATCAGAACAATCAAAATTAGCAAGTATGGGTGAGATGATAGGAAATATTGCTCACCAATGGAGACAACCCCTAAGTGCTATTTGTAGTTCTGCTAGTGGAGTTAAACTTCAAATGCAATTGGGTATTATTGAAAATCATGAGATAGATAAAACCTTAGATGATATTGTAAATACAACAACTTTTTTATCAACAACTATTGATGATTTTAGGAATTTTTTTAGATCAGATAATGAAAAACATGCTTTTGATATTGTGGATTTGGTAAAAAGTATTGAAAATATTATCCATGCAACTTATCAAAATCATCATATTAAATTAATGTTTGATTTTGAAAAGGAACATATAAATTATTTTGGTCTTTCAGGGGAATTATCCCAAGTGATATTGAATATTTTAAATAATGCAAAAGATATATTAGAAGAGAAAGAATCAAGTGAAAAAATTGTAACTCTTAAAATTTATACTAATAAGGATAAAATAAATATATCAATATCTGATAATGCAGGTGGAGTACCTGATGATATCATGGATAAAATATTTGAACCCTATTTCACAACAAAACACCAAAGTCAAGGTACAGGTATAGGGCTTTATATGTGTAGAGAGATTGTAAAAAACCACTTTTATGGGGAAATCAAAGTGGAAAATAAAAGTTTTACAATCAAAGATAGGGAATATTTCGGTGCTGAATTTATAGTAACATTACCTTTGGGGATAGATGAAGATGAGTAAGAATAAAAAAGAAAAAGTAGTATTATTTGATCTTGATGGTACATTGATAGATAGTACACCAGCTATTTTAAATGGTTTTTATCACGCTTTTAAAATTATGAATTTTGATTATAAAGATGGTGATGAAGGAATAACAAAACATATAGGGTATCCTTTAAATGTTATGTATAGAAATATCGGAGTGCCCGAAGATAAGATTGAAGATGCTATTGCTTTATATAAAGAAAAATACAACGAAATCTTTAAAGAAAAAACTATACTTATAAATGATGCAATTGAATCAATAGATTTAGCTAGTTCTATCGCAAGATTAGGAATAGTCACTACAAAAACTACAAAATATACTATTGAACTCTTAGAGTATTTAGGGGTAAATGAACACTTTGAAGCAATAGTAGGTTTTCACGAGGTGGAAAATCATAAACCACACCCTGAGCCAATATATAAGGTTTTAGATATGATGGATGTATGTCATAGTACCCATGATATATGGATGATAGGGGATACTAAACTTGATCTTATAGCCTCAAATAAAGCAGGAATAAATTCAGTAGGTGTTTTATGTGGTTATGGAAAAGAGGAAGATCTTAAAACTCACAGTGAAAATATCACAGGAACTACATTTGAAGCAGTGGAGTTGATTGCAAATTCAAAAAACATATAGTAGTTTTAAATATCTTTATTTTTTAATATAAAAAATCTTATTTTATACCTATATAATAAAATTTTTAAATTTTATTATGTTAGTTATTTTTTCACAAAAGAATGATGTGTTTTTTTTGTAAATTAGCTACTTTATAGTTACATATATCTATTTCTTTACCATTTTTTCAATTTCTCCAATGATTACATAAAAACAATAAATAATTAAAAAAAATTAAATCAAAAAAATTATTATTTAGAAGATTTAATAGACTACTTATTGTTGTCACAAATTAATGACACTTTTTGTTACTTTTCATTTGTAAAATTTTGACTTTTTAGAATCTTCAAAAATAATTTTTTATATATAAAACCCATAAATAGGGATAGTATGAAATTATTTTTACTTAATATAATTACTGATTAAGATGAGGTTCTTACATAAAAGTTGTTTTTTGGGGAGAGAATATGCTTGGAAATTTAAACATTAAGGTGAAACTTTTAGGGATTATATTTGGTGTTATTATTATAGTATCAACTATTTTAGCAATCCAATCGGTTAATTCTATAAGGGAGGTTTCAAATGCAAATATTGAAAAATATAAAAAAGAGGCTTATCTAAATAAAGAAGAAGAGTTAAAAAATTATGTAAGTGTTGCAATGAGTACGGTTGATTCTTTTTATCAAAGGGGTACAACTGAAAATATAACTAAAGAAGTACAAAAATCTCTATCAACTCATACAAATCAAATTTTTAGTCAAATCAATAATATTTATGAAAAATATAAAGGTAAGATTTCAAAAATAGAACTTCAAAATAAAATCAAAGAGATTATTAAAACTACAAGATATGGAAGTGATGGATATTTTTGGATCAATGATTTTGATTCAGTTATGATTGAACATGCTGTAGCACCAAGATTAAATGGGAAAAGTTTACATAATCTAAAAGATACAAATGGGAAATTCTTTTTTAGAGAGTTTTCTAATGTTGTGAAACAAAAAGGAGAAGGTTTTGTTG
Source organism: uncultured Arcobacteraceae bacterium (assembly GCA_964342525.1). Classification (GTDB taxonomy): domain Bacteria; phylum Campylobacterota; class Campylobacteria; order Campylobacterales; family Arcobacteraceae. The sequence goes on along the minus strand of CAYFGQ010000010.1, from coordinate 32,008 downwards.
ATTATTATTGGAATAAACCAAATTTTGATACACCACAATTAAAGATATCATATGTAAAGGTATTTAAGCCATATAACTGGATAATAGGTACAGGTGCATATGTAGATGATCTAACCTCAGGATTAAAAGAAGAGGCTTTACAAGCTATCTCAAAAATGAGATATGGGAAAAGTGGATATTTCTGGATCAATGATACTGATGTGAAAATGTTAATGCACCCTGTATCTCCAAAACTAAATGGGAAAAAATTACATAATCTAAAAGATGCAAATGGAAAATATTTCTTTAAAGAGTTTATAAAAGTTGCTAAGCAATCCAAAGAGGGTGGTCTTGTAGAGTATGTATGGAAAAAACCAGAAAAGGAAACTCCTCAGCCTAAATTTTCTTATGTGCGTATATTTGAAGAATGGAATTGGATAATAGGTACAGGCGCATATGTTGATGATATAGAAGATAAAATCAATAGTATGAGAGCTGATACTAAAGAAAAGATACAAATGACTATCATATATTTTATAATTGAATCATTAGTTATTATTGCGATAATTTCTATTTTGGTGGCTTTAGTGATCAATAAAATAGTTGTAAAACCACTAAAAGGCTTTCAAGATGGTTTATTATTGTTTTTTAAATATTTAAATAAAGAAGCATCAGATGTTAAGATGTTGGATGACAAAAGTGGTGATGAGATTGGTCATATGTCAAAAGTTGTAAATGAAAATATAAAAATAGTTCAAAAATCAATTGAGGAAGATAGACAAATTATTGATGAGACAGTAAATGTTCTTAGTGAGTTTGAACAAGGAGATCTTTGTCAAAGATTAACTATGAAAGTATCAAATCCTGCATTAAATGAATTGAAGAATGTTCTAAATAATATGGGGGATACTATGGAGAAGAATATTGATAATATATTAAATATTCTTGAGCAGTATTCAAACTACAATTATCTAAATAAAGTAGATACAAAAGGATTAAAAGAACATCTAGAAAAACTAGCTGGAGGTGTTAATAGTTTAGGTGATTCTATAACTAATATGTTGGTAGAAAATAAATCAAATGGATTAACTTTAGATGAAAGCTCAAACGTACTTTTAGAAAATGTTGATGTATTAAATAAAAACTCATCAGAAACAGCAACTAGTCTAGAACAAACAGCCGCAGCCTTAGAAGAGATCACAAGTAATATTCAATCAAATACACAAAATGTAGTTGAGATGTCAAATTATGCAAATGAACTAACAGATTCTGCAAATGAAGGGGAGAGTTTAGCAAATCAAACAGCATCATCAATGGATGAGATAAATGAGCAAGTAAATGCCATAAATGAAGCAATAACAGTAATCGATCAAATTGCATTTCAAACAAATATATTATCCTTAAATGCGGCGGTAGAAGCAGCAACTGCAGGTGAAGCAGGAAAAGGTTTTGCTGTAGTTGCAGGAGAAGTTAGAAATCTAGCAGCAAGATCAGCAGATGCAGCAAATGAAATCAAAACATTAGTGGAAAATGCTACACAAAAAACAAGCTACGGAAAAAGTATTGCTGATAAGATGATAACTGGTTATAACCATTTAAATAAAAATATTGAAAATACTCTTACTTTGATTAGTGATGTTGAGGGTGCATCAAAAGAACAACAAAGTGGGATAGAGCAAATAAATAATGCCATAGCACAATTAGATCAACAAACCCAAGCAAATGTAGAAGTGGCTAATTCAGCCCATGTGGTTGCACAACAAACAGATGTGATTGCTAAACTTGTAGTTTCAAATGCAAATGCAAAAGAGTTTAAAGGTAAAGATAGTGTAAAGGTAAAATCTTTTGATAATAACTCTATAAGTAAAAGTCATAATCTAGAAAACGAAAGAGAAAAAGATTGGGATGATTTTTAAAAAGATAACCTTAATAATAAAAATAGTTATCTCTTTAAAATATTTAAGTTTAATCTAAAGTTAAGAAAGCTATAATTACCTATTAAATTTTTTATTAGGAGTATAGTAATGAGAATAAATACTAATGTTGCTGTTTTAAGTGCTATTGAATCCAATAAAAATGTAAATATGAAATTAAATAGTTCATTAGAAAAACTTAGTACAGGTTTAAAGATAAATAAAGCAAGCGATAATGCTGCAGGTTTATCCATAGCAGACAAACTAAGAACCCAAGCAAGCTCAAATCATCAAGCAGTGGATAATGGAAACTCCGCAGTAGCTTTACTTCAAATAGGTGATAAAGCTATGAGTGAACAATCAAATATCCTTGATGTAATAAAACAAAAACTAATACAGGCAGCAACTGCTACTACAAGTGATGAGGGTAGGGAAGCTATTAAAAAAGATGTACAAAAGCTTTTAACACAGCTTAATAATATAGCATCACAAACAAATTATAATGGAACCTATCTTTTACAAAATTCAAATGGTGATAATGGAGCAACAAATAGATTAAATTTCCAAATGGGAGAACACGCTGATCATCAAATCTCACTAAATGGATTTATCCAAGCAAATTCAACTGGTCTATCTTTGGATAATCTTTTATCTATAGATACACTAGATATAAATACAGCAAGAGACAGTATGTCAAAAATAGATTTAGCCATTGATCAACTTAACTCATGGAGAGCAGATATAGGATCAACTCAAAATCAAGTGGAATCTAGTGTGCGAAACTTAATGACTCAAGAAACAAATATAAAAGCAGCAGAATCAGTGATAAGAGATGTGGATTACGCTCAAGAGAGCTCAAACTTCTCAAGGATGAATATAATATCACAAGCTGGGACTTATGCAATATCTCAGGCTAATCAGATACAGCAGAACGTGCTTAGGTTACTACAATAGTGAAAAGTGAAAAGTTGTATAAACACTTTTAGTTTTTAGCTTTTCCCTTTTAGTTTATTTTGTCCAGTTTCCCTTGAATAAATTTCTTAATATCTTTATAGTGAATAGTTTTGATAAAGTCATCAAATTTTGCTCCACTAGCATTTTTGTGTCCACCTCCACCTGCTAGTTTTTGTGCTAAGATAGATACATCTACTTTTCCATCTGCTCTTAGTGATGCTCCACCATTTCTACTTACATCGATAAAAAAGTCATAATCATCATTTGCAACAAGGAAAGCATTTGCTGGAATAGATATACTTCCTAATGTATATGTAAGTAGCCCTTTATGCCCTTTATAATTGATTGTAAGCTCATCTTTTTTAGTTTCTAATAGTTTCACTAGGTAAGATGCTGAAATGTTATCTATGGTGTCATCTTTTTCATTTAGATTAAGATAGCTTTTTTTCATAAAGTGGATATTATTATCTAGTTTTATATGTCCATCTTCTTGGCTATAAAATTTTGCTGCATCACTTAGTAGGGCATGTCTATAATCTCTATTTTCATCTTTAAATAGGATATCATTTATTTCCCTAGCTTTATTTGTCATTTGCATACAAACTTTTCCAAACTCAAAGTTATACTCTTCTTCTATCTTCCAAATATCTACAGCATTTATAGCATTTACAAGGTTTTCTAACCATAGGTTAGTCTCTTGTTTAATTAGTGGGTAATTCCCTTCTTTAGATTGTTCTATAAAATAATCATATACTATTTTAGTGGCACATCTATCTATATCTAAAAAGTACCACTCAAACATCTCATCACTATCTTTACCTGTGGCATGGTGATCAAGTAATTGTAGGGTGATATTTTTACCCTTTTTATTTAATTCTTCAACTTGTTTAGTAAGGTTTTTTGATTCATTTAAAGTAAGGTTTAGATCACTTATTAAGATAAAGAAACTATTATGTGTTTCATCTGCTTTTATCTCTTTTATAATAAGATCTAAAGATAATCTAACCTCTAAACCATAATTTGCATTTAAAAATTTACAATTATCTAAATATTGTTTAGAAACAAGCTGACATCCGTATCCATCTAAGTCTGTGTGGGATAAGTGGTAATTTTTTCTCATTTTACTAAATCTTCCAGTGTTAATTGTTCTAAAAAGTCATCTATTTTTACTTGTAAGTTATTGAGTAGTGGCCATACTGTACATCCTCCAGCTGAAGTACAAGATCCAACAGATGGTGAACACTCAAATACTGATGGTGGTTTATCTTCTGCAGAAATTGTGATCTCTTTTATTGTGATCTCTTCTATTCCACGTGCTAGGGCAAATCCACCATTTACACCTTTATATGATTTTACAATATCACTTTTTGCAAGGTTTTGAAGGATTTTTGCTAAGAAAGATTTTGGGATAAATAGTTCATTTGCTAATACATCCACATTTTTAGGTTTATCACTTTTTGATATGGATATTAAAGATAGTAGTGCGTATTCACTTTTTTTTGTAAGAAGCATAGAATTCCCAAATAATTATAATTTTCGCCTATTATATAAAAAATGGGATTAATTGAAGTTGATAAAGAGGAGTAAAAGACTCCTCTTTAGTAGATTTTAAAGATTTTTACCAATCTCTAACGATTGCATGACATCTAGAACATGCATTTAACATATCTGAATATGCGTTTGCAGCACTGATGAATGCTTTATCATCAAGTCTTAATCCTAATACACTTGCATCAAGAGTAATTCTCTCAGATTGTTTTGCAGCAACATTTGACATGTGTTGCTTATCTTTTGGAAGATACATAGCAATAGTTTTCTCATCAGAGAACATTTTGTTCCCTGATTCAACCATTTTTAATCCATCTTTAATAAGGTCAATACTGTTATGCATAAAACCTTTTTGGATCATATTCATACCTGTATCCATTTTAGTCATAGAATCTTTCATAACATCTTTAGCATTAGCAACACCAAGAGATAAGATACCAGCTAATAATACTTTAGAAATAATTTTCATTTTTTATCCTTTTCTAGTGTACTTCACGCCAGATTTTTGCTTTCCATGCCCAAGCAAGTACTGCAAAAATTACTAGGTAGATTAGGAATTTTGGACCAAGAGCTTCTCTCTCAGCTTTTTTAACTTCACCAATCTCTTCCATATATTTAACAACTTGTTTTTCAGTCTCTTGTTTTAAACCAACTCTAGGCATCGCTGTACCATGAAGGTGTTTTTGAGGGTCATTGATAAACTCGTGTAAATATTGATCACTTCTACTTCTTGTATATTGTGATAAATCTGGTGGATATGCTCCCATGTATGCTGTGATGTTTTCTTTTGGAGTTCTAGCTTGAAGACCAACTTTATATACACCATTTTCAGCATCTTTAACAGTTTTCATACCATCATATTTCATTGAGTGACATCTGTTACAAGCATCTTTAAATACTTCTCTATTTGTCATTTCTTTTGGAGCGATAGATACAAGATAAGCTACCATATCAGCGATCTCTTGTGGTTGCATCCAATCGTAACCTGGCATTGGGTGAACTTTTCCGTCCACAAACTTGTGCTCAGTTTTTGTTGCTTTTGCAGGGTTTTTAATGAAAGCTGCTAAATAGTCTTCATTATATAAATATCCTGAACTTACTAAATCTGGTGGAACAACACCATAAGAAGCTGCATTTGATGCATCATCCATGATTGCTGGGAAACCTTGAGCTTCCATTGAGTGACAAGCTGTACAGTTAGCTTGAACTAAAGCAGCACCATTTTCAGCGTTACCTTTCATTCCATTTAAACCATCAACGTCTTTGAAGTCGTATTCTGCTGGTTCAACGTGTGGGTGCATTTGACTATGAGCAAATGGCTCAACACCCCAATATAAAGCACCAGTAAAGAATACTAGTACTGCTAATATTTTTAACTCTCTCATTATAGTGCTCCTCTTGCTTTAGCATCTGCTTTAGTTACGAATGGTAATGAAGCAAATAATCCTAAGAATACAAGTGTTGAGAAGAATCCAACCCAAGCATTAATACCTGTTGGAGGTAATTTACCATAAACAGTAAGTACAACTAAGTCAACCATCATAATCCAGAACCAAATGTTAAATCTTGGTCTTTTGTATGCAGGTAAGATTTCAGGATCTTTATCAATGAATGGTAAGATTAAGAATGCAACTTGTGCAAATCCAAATGCGATCAGACCAATATCCATTGCAGAAATTCCAGCAATATCAAAGAAGAAACCTCTAAGAACCTCATACGACCATAAGAAATACCACTCAGGATAGATGTGAGCTGGTGTTACCATTGGGTTTGCAGGGTCAAAGTTAACTGGGTCCATTGCAAAGTTATAGTGGAAGAACACTAAATAGAAATAGAAAATTAAGAAGATAGAAAGAACTGCAAAATCTTTTGATAAGAATACAGGCCAGAAAGGAATAACCTTAGCTTCTTTTTTATTTCCTGAAAGATATTTTTCAGCTTCAGCATCAAAATCAATATCTTCTGATGTTTGATTGTTTACGTGAGGAATTCTCAGTGTATAGAAGTGAAGACCAATGATACCTAAAATAGCAAGTGGTAATAAAAATACGTGTAACATGAAGAATCTTGTAAGAGTTGAATCGTTTACTGCAAATCCACCTCTAATCCACTCAACTAAGAATTGAGCATCTAAAGAACCACCAGCAAATAGGTTAGTAATAACCGCAGCAGCCCAGTAAGACATTTGTCCCCATGGTAACATATATCCAGAGAATCCTGCAGCTGAGAATGTTACAAATAATAACATACCAGAGATCCAGATCATCTCTCTACCTTTTTTATATGATCCATAATATAGACCAGTAAACATGTGAATATAAATGATCAAGAATACAACAGATGCGGCTACACCATGCATATTTCTAAATAACCAACCAAACCCAACTTCTTGCATAATAATATAGTTTACACTATCGAATGCTAAAGCAGTATCAGGCTTGTAATACATCATTAAGAAAAGACCACTAATAATAAGTAATCCGAATGTTGTAGCTAAAACTACACCCATTGCCCATAAGAAGTTAATATCTTTTGGAATCCAATATTCAGTCATCATAACTTTATTGAATTTTGTAAGATTTAATCTCTTGTCTAAACCTTCATAAGAAAGTAAACTCTCATCAATTTTTGCCATAATTTACCTCCTTACGCTTTGCTCATTGCTTCATACTCAGGACCTTTTTCTCCTAGAGTAATCATTGTACCTTCAAGTTTGAATGGTGGGATTGCAAACGGCTTTGGTGGTGGACCAAATGTTTGTCTTCCTGCTGTATCAAACTCTCCCCCGTGACATGCACATTTCCATACATTTGTATCACCAGATTTTTTCCATGCTGGGATACAACCAAGGTGTGTACATAATCCGATAACAACAGTATATCTGTCACTACCTACAACTAAGTCTCTACCATCTTCTGGCATATTAGCAGTTTTCTTTAAGATAAACACAGGTTTACCTCTCCATGTAACTACACTAGGATTTCCAGGTTCAGCAGTTGCTAGGTCTACTTTTGTAAAACCAGCTGCAAGTACACTTGGAAGTGGATCCCAAGCTTGTTTCATACCTACTAAAGAAGCTACACCACCAACGGCAGCAAAAGCTCCAAATGCCATACCAAGAAAATCACGTCTATTAGTATCGTTAGACATATCTTTTCCTTATGTTGAAATAAAATCCGAAAATTATATATTAAATTTACTTAAATTCATATCATTTTTCAAAAAATGATAAGCATTTTCATCCCCAAAGTGTAGTATTTACGCTAATTTGACCTAGATCAAGATTAGTTTTTCTAATATTTGCTAGCTTAAAATTTTAAGAAAAATACTGATTTTTATTTGTTTGAGTTAACAAAGAGATAACTATAAATTATAAAAATGTCTATAAATAGCCTTAAAACTCAAATTATTATTGATTCGTATAATTTTTATAAAAATATGAAATCTTTCATCTTTTTATCTTTTTGGTTAATATTACAAGTTTTTTACAGTTCCTTTGCTATATAAATAAAAATTTATAAAATTTTTAAAAAAACTAAAATTGATGAATTACTTGAGTATTTATTAGTAAAAATTTATGCTTTTTGTGGCTTATTTTATAAGATTTTTGAGTAAACCATCATCACATCTTCCTTGGTATTCAATCCAATGAAGTGTATTATTTACTACAACCATACTTCCTGAAACTACTAATGATCCTACTGGTAATGCCATCAGAAAATAAGCACAAAGTTCATCTTCACATATATCTCCATAGCCTTCAATAACCTCTGCATTTAGATAAGTTTGCTTAAAGTACAGTTGACATTCTTTTTCTACTTTTGTTCTTGGTGCAATTTCTTGGGGATAAAAGAATACACAACCACTAAAACTAATAGATATTACTCCAATGAGTAAAATATTTAATAGTTTTTTAGTAGTTAAGCCCATGTTTTTTAAGGGCTGCTTTTATTTTATTTATTTGTTGATGTTTGTTTTTACACCACATTGGTGATAGTAGGGTTTTATCATCTATTCCAGCTGTTATTCTTTGTACTGATACATGTGAAGGCAGCTCTTTTATTGATTCTACAACGGTATTTATATAAGTATCTTCTTCTATAGGTGTAAAGAAACCATTTTTATAATCCCTTGTAAGTAGGGTGTTTTTAACTACATATAAAGGGTGGTATTTTACAGAGTCTATTTTTAGATCTATAAGTTTTTTATTGTTTATAAGCATCATTTTTGATGTTTCATCAGGTAGTCCATAGATAAGATGTCCACAAACTAAAAGACCTTTATCTTTTGTTCTTTTGATCCACTCAACCATACTATCCACATCATGTCCACGATTGATCTTACTTAGGGTTTCATCATAAAAGGATTGGATTCCATACTCTACCCAAATCTCATAAGTAGTTTGTTTCATTTTTTCAGTTATAAGATGCTCTGGAATTGGTCTCTTACCTAGTTCAACTAGATAATCAAGTATTTCATCTGTAACAGAATCAGTTCTAGTACCAATACTTAATCCAATAACATCATCAAAACTAAGGGCTCTTTCATAAAGGGCTCTTAAAGTATCCATTGGAGCATAGGTATTTGTAAAAGATTGAAAATATACTAGGAATTTTTTTGCACCAAACTTTTTACTAAGTCTAGATTTTGTTGCATCAAATTGCATTTTTAGTTGTTTTAACTGTAAATCTAAATGTGGATTTTCTTCCATACTAGGTTTAAGTCTAAATCTATTTTTTTCTTTTTTTAGATTTGGTGAAAAGGAATCATTTTCACAAAATGTACAACCACCACGCGCAGCTGTACCATCTATATTTGGACAGGTAAATCCACTGATACTGATAGGTATCTTATAAATTTTTTCACCAAATTTATCCCTAAAATACCTACCAATAGTATTAACTTGCTTTAATTCACCCATTATTTTTCTACGAAGTAATCCCCATTGAAACTCTCTAACGCATAGTTTCTATCATCACCAATTGCACCAACAAGATCATTAATATCTAAGTACTCTAAAGAATCCGCTTCAATATATTTTCTTACCTCTTCTACACTCATATTGTTTGAGATAAGTTCCTCTTTATTTGGTGTATCGATACCATAATAACATGGAAATTTGATCTCAGGAGATGCAACTCTAAAGTGAACCTCTTTTGCACCAGCATCTTTAAGCATTCTTACGATTCTTTTACTTGTAGTTCCTCTTACGATAGAATCATCAATTACAAGTAGTGATTTTCCTTTGATTAAAGATTTCATTGGGCTTAGTTTCATTTTTACTTTATTTGTTCTCATCTCTTGAGTTGGCTCAATAAAAGTTCTTCCCACATAGTGGTTTCTAATAATTCCATATTTAAATGGAATTCCACTTTCATTTGCATATCCAAGTGCAGCTGGAACTCCTGAATCTGGAACTGGTACTACCATATCTACATTTAAAGGTTCACCATCATTACCTACTAAAGATTTAGCTAGATCTTGTTTTGCTAGTGCTTTACCCATATTTTCTCTTGTTCCATATACATTTTTACCATCTATTACTGAATCTGGTCTAGCAAAATATACATATTCAAAGGCACATGGTCTAAAATCTGGCTCAAATAGTTGTACTGATTCTGGCTCTTCATTCTTATCAGAAAAGATTAACATCTCACCAGGTCTTACATCTCTGATATATTCAGCATCAACAAGATCAAAGGCACATGTCTCACTAGCTACGATATATCCACCACCTGGAAGTTTTCCTAAAGATAATGGCCTAATACCATGTTTATCTCTGATAACAAATTGTTTATTTCTACTTTGTACGATAAAACAATATGCACCTTTAGTTCTCTCTAAAGCTTCTACAATTCTATCTTTTAGTCTATCTTTTGAGTTTTTTGCAATAAGATGGATAAGGTTTTCTGTATCCATTCCTGTTTGGAAGATAGCACCATTGTCAATTAAGTCTTGTCTTACTTCATTTTTATTGATTAAGTTACCATTATGAACAATTGACATCTCACCTAATTTATATTTTGCATAAACAGGCTGAGCATCTAAAATAGAATCTCCACCTGCAGTTGAGTATCTATTATGACCTATTGCCATATTACCTTTTAAATAAGATAATGCCTCTTCTGTAAAAACTTTAGATACTAAACCTCTATCTTTTTTTGTGTAGATTTTCCCCTCACAAGATGAAGAAATACCCGTAGCTTCTTGACCCCTATGTTGCATTGCAAATAAAGCAAGTGATGCTAACCTTGCTGCATTATCATTTCCGTAAATTCCAACTATTGCACACATTTATTTTAACCTTTTAATAAGAGAAAGAAGTGAACTTGAGTGCTTAAAATTTCTTTTTCTCTTATCCATATTGAATTTGTTTTTATTTTATAAACCTAAACAGTCGTTGATACTGTATAGTCCAGCTTCTTGATTCACAAGCCATTTTGCTGCTTTAATTGCACCCTTACTAAAAGTATTTCTTGAAGTTGCAGTGTGGTTTAATTCGATAAATTCACCATCATTATAAAAACCAACTGTATGTCTACCAACAACATCACCACCTCTAATACTCATAACACCAATCTCATCTTTAGTTCTTGCACCAATCTCACCATCTCTTCCTGAGATTCTTACTTTATCAAGATCAAGATCTCTAGCTTCAGCCGCATGTTCAGCTAATGTAAGTGCAGTACCACTTGGAGAATCAATTTTATATCTATGGTGTTGTTCAACAATTTCACAATCAAAATCACTAAGTGTTTTAGATGCTAATGCAACTAGTTTATTTAAAACTGCAACACCTAGGCTCATGTTTGTAGCGTAAAGTACAGGTACTTTTTTACTAGCTTCAATTAGCAAGTTTTGTTGATGTTTATTAAAACCAGTTGTAGCGATAACTAATGGTTTAGATCCATCTTTAATAGTCTCTTCTAAAAGTGCTTCAGTTGCTACAGGTGTAGAGAAATCAATAACTACATCACTAGCTTCAATTAATTTAGCCATGTCATTTGTAATAACAGCATCCTCAGGTACTTGTTTTGTTAATTCATCAAATACATGAACTGCTCCAACTTTTGCTTGCTCATCATTTGCAAGATCATCAATTAACAGTGATCCAACTCTACCTGTACTTCCTACAATACCAACATTTAACATATAGTAAACTCCGAAATTTTTTAAAATTTATATATTTAAACTATCAACATAGCTGATAGCTTGAAGTGCAGCAGTTGCACCATCTCCTGAAGCACAAACAACTTGTTTTGGTGCTTCAATTCTAATATCACCTGCAGCAAATAAACCAGCTACTGATGTTTTCATTGAAAGATCAACGATAACTTCTCCAGCTTCATTTAAATCACATAGATAAGAATCATCATCTTGCTTTAATGGTGCATTTAATACATCTCTACCAACAAATACAAAGATACCTGGTACATCAATATTTTTTGTCTCACCACTTTCTTTATCTTTTACTGTTACTCCAGTAACACCCATATTATCACCATAAACCTCTTCAACTGTAGAGTTTAATACTAGTTCAATATTTGGTGTATTCTTCATATGCTCAATTGTACTTGGAGCAGCTCTAAATGTATCTCTTCTGTGGATTAGGTGAACTTTTGAACAAATTTTTGCTAAATAAACAGCCTCTTCAATAGCAGTATCTCCACCACCAAGAACAGCAACTTCTTTATCTTTATAGAAGAATCCATCACATGTAGCACATGTACTTACTCCTCTACCAAAGAATTTAGCTTCACCCTCTACACCAGCTTTTTTAGGTACAGAACCTGTTGCGATAATCACTGATTTAGCTTCTTGTGTTGATCCATCACCTAATTTTATAGTGAAAACATCCCCATTTTTAGTTATTTGAGATACTTCATTCATCTCATGTTTTAATCCAAATCTTTGACATTGTTCTGGCCATGATTGCATTAAATCCATACCTGAAACAACCTCTTTTTGTCCTGGGTAGTTTTCAATTTCTGATGAATCCATGATCTGCCCACCTGGCATACCTTTTTCAAACATAGTTACAGCTTTTAGTCCACCTCTTGTAGCGTAAAGACCTGCTGTAAGACCAGCTGGTCCTCCACCGATAATTGCTAAATCTAACATTTTCTCTCCTAGTTATCTAGTATATTAATAAGTTTTGATTTTTAAAGCGCAATATTACTATAAATATATTAAGTATGAGGTTAAGTAAAATAAAGTAGTGTGAGGATTTAAGTAATACCAAATTAAATATAAAATTGTTTATAAAAAAAAGGCAAAAAAAAACTACCTTACCTATTAAAAAGTAAGATAGTTGTAACTTATAATAATTTAAATATTATAATAGTGAGTTGATTTTATCGGAAAATGCTTGTTTAGATGCAGCACCGATCATTTGATCTACAACTTCACCATCTTTTAAAAATAAAATTGTAGGGATAGATCTGATTCCATATTTAACAGCTAAATCTTGTTGCTCGTCTGTGTTTACTTTACAAATTTGCGCTTTTCCATCGAAGTCTTCAGCTAGTTCTTCAATAACTGGAGCAATCATTCTACATGGACCACACCAAGGAGCCCAGAAGTCAACTAAAGCAACACCTTCTTTAACTGTGTCATCAAAATTATCATTTGTTAACTCAACATATTTACCCATTTAATATCCTTTTTAAATTAATACATTCCCAAATTATACTGTCATTAACTTTAATAAAGCTTTAGGAAAAATAACTTTTGTTTCCTACTACTTTATTACAAACGTGGTGAAATAAAGCTGCTTAATTATGTTTTGCTTTATATCTTCATTTGTTTTAGTTTCTTCATTAACAATAGCATTAACTTCATCAAGAAGTTCTTCTTTAAATAGTGCTTTCCCACCAACTGTAAGTAGCTCTTCTGCACTTCTTGAACTCACCTGAGTAATCACAGCATCTTGTATTTCTGGAGTAACCATTTCAATTAATGCTTCACAACCTTCATGGGCACATTTTAAAGTAAAAGATAACTTCATTAGTTTTTCTCTACCTTTTGCAGTTGTAATATTTAAGATAAGATCTTCAATTGCAACATTAAAAGTAGGCTCCATGTCACCAGAAGCTTCTTTTTTAACTTGTTCTTCTTGTTGTGCTGGCATTGGCATTCCATCTGCTCCCATTGGTGGCTCATCTGAAAAAGCCCCCTTAGAGTAAAGTAAATATCCACCTGCACCAACTGCAAGTAAAAGAATAATTACTAAAGCAATAAGGATAATCATTAGTTTGTTACCACCCCCACCACTTTGTTCTACTTCTTCATCATCAGCCATTAGAGTCTCCTATCTTAATTTTTAACTTTATAATCATGTAACATCTTTGTTATGATTGCAGAATTTTCTGCCCCTAAAAATTTCATCAATTGTGTTACTTTTTTCTCTTTAAGTTTTAAAATAATATCAAACACATCATTAATCTTTCCATCATCTATCATCTGGCTAAAAATACCAGCTGCTACTTTTGGTTTCATTGCATTATAGATATTTGTTGTTTTTGAAGCAACTTTCCCTTCAATATCATCTAAAATTTTTTTATTTTTATCATAAAGTTCTTGGATCTCTTTTTTTTGAGTTGTTATAGTTGTAAGTAGATCCTCTAACTCTTTTTTTCTAGCTAAATATTCTTCTTCTTTTTTCTTATAAAAATCCGTAAGTTCTGATTTTAAGGCAGCAATTTCTTGCTTCTCTTTTACAAACTCACCCTCTTGCATAGTATTTGCAAATGTAAAGTTTAAAAATAAAGCTAGTATTGTAAAGTATTTTATCATTTTCCCATCCATTTTACTTGCATATATTCATCACTGTTTAACTCTTCTTGTTTTTGTTGTTTTATATACTCTTCTTTTTTTATTTCATTTTTTATATATTCAAATTGTTCACTCTCTTTTTGTAGTTCAACAATCTCTTGGTTAAACTTATCCACTTCTATTTGAAGATGTCTTTTTCTTTCATTCAAAATTTGAATATTATAAAGCATAGTATTTCTATGCATTTGAACAATTGAAAAATCCCCCATAGCACCACCACCAGAGAGGTTTACATTAAATTGTTCATCTTGTATCTGTTTTATATCTGCTTCGATTTGGGCTATACTTGTTAAGACTTGTTGACGCTCTAGAATTTTTTGATCAGTTTGGAGTTTTTTTAGATTGTATAATTTATCAATCATTATTATTCTCCAAGTTTTCCAAATTGCAAAATCATATCCCACAACTCTATAGTATAAGTTTCCATACTATCACCAATCCATGGTAGTGTAATAAGAATAAAAGCTAATACTAAAATAAGTTTTGGAACAAAACTCAAGCTGGCATCACTGATTTGTGTAACTGCTTGAAACACACTAATAAGTAGACCTATTATCATACTCACTATAAGTGATGGAAGCCCTAATATTAAAATAATTTTTACAGTATTTTGAGCTATTCCTAATAGATCCAAAGAAAACCTTTTATGATTTTACTTTTATTGTTATCTCTAGGGTTTTATTAGTTAAAAGTTGAGATATCAAAGATGCTATTTCATTCGCATTTGCGTTTGAACCAGATAGACTAATCTCCTCTACATTTGATGCAGTTGGTGTAGGTGAAGCGCTTTGGATGCTTGAGATATCAATATCATCCATGTTGTTAAGGGCATTTAACATAGCTTCTTCACTAATATTATCTATACTATCAATATTTTCAGTCATAAAGTACTCCTGTAACTGATTGCCTTGGTCATTTTCTTCTATTATATCGTTTTCTAAATAATTTTCTTCTATCTCTTGCTCAAAATCATCATTATCACTTGTAAGACCTTCAATTTGGGTATCAATATCATCTTCCCCATAATCGATACTATTGTTAAAAGAGTATTCCTCCACAGGATCTTCATCAATTTGTGAGAATTCATCTTGCTCAGCAAGAAGTTCTGGTGGAGCATTATCTTTATATTGTTCTTTAAGGTCTTTAATAAGCTCTTCAATGGAATCAAACTTTGAGTCTAAAACTCCATGTTCTTCTAGAAAACTTTGCTCTATAGCACCTTTAGGTTTTAAAAATTTTATTTTACTATTTAAGCTATTTGGTTTTAATATCTTGTCATTATCTATTAGGTATATATGTTCAGGCTCTTGCTCTATTAAAAGCTTTATAGCCTCAGCAGAGTCAACTTCTTCAATTTGGCAACTCTCATCAAGATATAGTCTAAGATTTGAATGGTTGATTATATTTTCAACTTCATTTTTAAAAGCATCATCACCATAAATATATATATTCACAATCTTTCCCTAATAGTTATACAACCACGAATTTAAAATATTATACCTTTGTTTTATAAAATTTTAGATAAAATATTACAATTTTACTGCACAGGACAAAGTTTTTGAAGAATATAGTATTTTTACTATTTTTTTTAGTTGTTAATATATACGCACAAACTATCAAAGATATATCAAATATCGTAGGAATAAGGGAAAACCAATTGATTGGCTATGGTTTAGTAGTTGGTCTAAAAGGTTCAGGTGATAAGAGTCAATTTACTATGCAATCTTTACAAAATTTACTTAGAAACTCTTATATTAAAATCCCAACTTCATCGATCAAATCGAAAAATATTGCTGCTGTTATGATCACTTCCTCTTTACCACCATTTGCAAGGCAAGGGGATAAAATAAATTTAAAAGTATCAGCTATAGGTGATGCTAAATCTATCGATCAAGGGGAGCTTTTACTTACCCAATTAAAAGGGGTAGATGGAACAGTCTATGCTCTAGCTCAAGGTAAGGTTTTAGGGGATAAAAACAATCAAACTACAGGTATAATCTATAGTGGAGCAACTGTAGAAAATGAGATCCCATTTACACTAGCAAATGAAAATTCTTTAACAATTAGTTTAATCTCAAATGATGCTCAAACAGCCTCTTTGGTTGAAACAAATATTAATAAAAGATTTGGTTTACCTTTAGCTTACGCTATAGATACTAGAACAATTATGGTTCAAAAGCCAGCCCAACTTTCAATGGTAAGGTTTCTTGCTATTGTCCAAGGGATAAAGGTTGAAGCAGGAATTAGAGGTAAGATTATAATTGATTTAAATAAAGAAACAGTTGTAGCAGGATCAAATATAAAAATCAAACCTATAACAGTGGCTAGAGAAAACTTTACTTTAAAAATTAAACAATTGGATATAAGTGATAAAAACTGGAATAATCCAGCAATTAACCCTGGTGTAGATATAGGTGATGGTGTAAAAGTAGGGAATGAACCTATTCAAATCAATTTAAATAATGCATTGGTAAATGCTAAGAGTTTACCAACAGTTTCTGATTTGATTAGAGCTTTAAAGATTATGAAGATTGATATAAAAGATATCATTGAAACTATCCGTATGGTTAAAGATCTAGGGGCAATTGATGCTGACCTAGAGATAAGAGATTAGGTTAGAAGATGGCAGAATTTTTAAGTCAAGATGAAATTGATGCGCTCTTAGATATAGCCGAATCGGGAGATGAGATTGAGGCCGTTGAAGAACAGCCCGTCGTATCCAAAGAGAAAAACTATTCAATCTATGATTTCAAAAAACCAAATAGGATTTCAGGGGATCAATTTAAAGCTTTCTCAACTATGCATGATAAGATGCTTAGGGATCTTATTACAGACCTTTCTGCTATGCTTAGAAAGATTGTGGATATCAAATTATACTCCATTGAGCAGATGACATATGGGGAGTTTATTCTTTCTATTCCTCAGCTTACATCACTGAATACTTTATCTATCAAACCTTTAGAGGGTAGGATTGTTGTGGAAACCAACCCTGTGATTTCACATAAAATTATTGCTGAGCTTCTTGGAAGTGGTGCAGTTGGAGCAAGTGATAATATCGATAGGGAGCTTACTGAGATTGAAGTGGAAATTTTAGATCACTTTTATAAACTTTTAGTGAGCCATTTATATGATACTTGGGATGAAGTGAGTACCTTAAATTTTAGAATTGAATCTAGGGATACAAATGCAAATGCTATTCAGGTAATTTCTGACCATGAAATTGTACTTCTAGTTGTACTTGAAATCACTGTTGATGAGGAATCTGGATTCTTATCTATTTGTTATCCTATTTCATATATTGAGCCATTACTTGGTAAGATCGTTGAGAAGATATTTGCTGAAGGTAAAAATAAAAAACAAAGTAGAAGACAAGATATTACTACTCTTATTTCTGGTGCACGTATGAAGATTGAAGCTATGATGGCAGAGACTGAATTAAATGTTCTAGACCTTTTAAATCTAAAAGAGGATGATATTATTATTTTTAATAAAAATGCTAATTCTTCTTTAGCAAAAATATATGTAAACAATAAGGAAAAATTCTTATCTGTATCTGGTTTATCAAATAATAGAAAAGCTATACAAATCCAATCAAATATCGATAAAGAAAAACAAGAAACTCTTGAAATCTTACGTGAAATGAGAGAAGAGAGAATTCAAAAAGCAAAAGAATCTGCTGATAATATTCAAAGATTATTAAAAGAAAAAGAGGATGAGAAAAAAGCTCAGGAATATTCAAGAAGACCTAAGTAATTAAGGATATAAATCCTTTTTTTACTTTTTGAAGATATTAAATTCCTCTTTCATAATATCAACTAATGTATGGATTTTTTGTTTAGCCATTGGTGTAGTGGCTTTATCTTCTAGAGTTAATAGATTTCCATGGAACTTTTCTAAAAAGTCTAAAATATATTTTCCCTTATTGTAAGGGTTATTTACCTGTGATCCTGCTGCAAGTAATTCTATAACCATATCTTCATAACCTAAAAATGCAGCATAATTGATTGGTAGTACTCCAAATTTATCTGGTTTATTTAAAAGCTTTGAATTGTATGAGTAGATAAGTCTAAATAGTTTGATCTTGTTTTTCCAGATGGTATTATGGATCATATTTCTTCCACGATGATCTATCGCCATAAGATCAGCCCCAGCATTGATAAGTATCTTTATAGTTTGTTCATCATTTGCTAAGATAGCTTTATGAAGGGTTGTCCCTCCAAAGTCATCTTTTTCATTTAGATTTACACCCATAGGGATTATATTTTTTAGTAGGGTTAGATATTTTTTCTTTTCCACATCATTTTTGAAGGTTTCATTCATAGCCATAAATCTAAATACTATGTTTTTTTGATCCTTATCATTTTGATTAATATCAGCTCCATAGGTTTTTAGGATTTTTACAATCTCTAAGTTACCATAAAATACTGCTTCGAAGAAATATGGTTCCCCTTTTGAGTTTAGAGTCCTTAGATTTGCATCTGTATTTTGTAGGATCATCTCTAAGATAGCTAGATATCTTCCATTTTCTTTTACTTCTTTTTTCACTTTTAAAGGAAGTTTTTTCCCATTATGATTATAAAGTTCATAAGAGATTAGTTTTTCAATCAGGGTTTGTCCCTCTTCATCTTCTGTGTTTGGTAATGCCCCCGCATTTACTAAAGAGGTGGTTACTCTAAATTGATCATATCCTTGAAGAGCCATAAGTGAAAGGGGTGTTTCTTTTTTATTGTTTACACAATTTGGATTCACATCATTTTCTAGTAAGAGATCTGTTACAGTGAGTTCATTTAATCTTAGGGCATAAAATAGTATATTTTCCCCATTTTCATCCACTGCATTCAGATCAATCTCATAATATAACATTACTGCAATAGTATCAAGTACATTTTTTTTGTACTCTGCTGATTCATTTTCAAAGGTTCTAATACCTGCAATAAAGTCCATTAAAATAGTTCTTCCTTTGGAAGATTGTGTATTAATATCTGCGCCATTTTCTAAAGCAACTTTAAATACCTCATTTGTATCATCTTCCCTTGAAATACAATAAGACAAAAAGCTATTTCCTTTAGAGTCTAGCTGGTTTAAATCTATTTCATAATCAATTATTGCTTTTAATATATCTGGATATTTAAAACAGTTATTTTCAAAAAGTACAGTGTCGCCATTACCATCTTTTTCTTCAAGTTTTATGGTATTAAGCTCTAGGATTCTTCGAACCATATAGATATTTGTACTTTCTACTGCTAAGGCTAAAAGATTTTTACCCCTAACATCAAGGGGTGTTTTATTTTTTGTTTTTGCATATACTTGTTCTAAACCTTTAACATTACCATTTAATACTGCTTCTTGTAATGCATTACGACCATATTTATTTTTGTGCTCTACATCAGCACCTCTTGCTATAAGGGTATGTATGGCATTTATCATTCCCGTTCTTGAAGCTATCATTAATGGAGTTAATCCATCATTGTCTTCTTTATTTATATCTAGTTTATATTTTGATAGCCATTTGATAGATTCAATATTTTCGTGGGATGCCACATGGTGATAGAAATTTTTACCAGAATTATCAATGTAGTTTATATTTACATTTTTTAACATTGCTTCAGCTTTGCTTGCAACAAAAACCTTTTTATTGAGTTGCTCAATCAAATCTTTAGAAGTGTACTGTTTAAATAAACCTAACATTAAATACCTTATACAAAAAACTTATGTAAACTCTATCATAATTTTTATTTGGTATAATTTAAACCAATGAGCACCTCTAAAAATTTAATTTTATAAAAGGTGCATGAAATTTAATATAGGAAAATAATATGTTATTAACTCCTGGTCCTACACCAGTACCTGAATTTGTTAGAAAAGCTATGGGTGATGAGACTATACACCATAGAACACCGGAGTTTGAAGCAATCTTCAAAGAGACAAGAGAATTATTAATCGAACTATTTGGTATGGATGAAGCTGTTATGTTAGCTTCTTCTGGAACAGGTGCAATGGAAGCTTGTATCACAAACCTTTGTCATAAAAAAGCACTTACAATTAATGCTGGAAAATTTGGTGAAAGATTTGGAAAAATTTGTAAAGCCTTTAATATTGAAAATACTGAATTAAAATATGAATGGAATACACCAGCTTCTGTTGAAGAGGTAGTAGAAATAATCAAAAATGATTCTGATATAGATGCTATTTATATTCAAGTTTGTGAAAGTGCTGGAGGACTAAGACATCCAGTTGAAGAGATTGCAAAACAAGTAAAAGAGATAAACTCTGAGGTTATGATCATTGCTGATGGTATTACTGCTGTTGGTGTTGAAAAAGTAGATACTACAAATATTGATGCTCTGATTACAGGAAGTCAAAAAGCTCTTATGTTACCTCCTGGTCTTTCAATGATTGGATTTAGTAATGCTGCTGTTGCAAAGATAGAGCTTAAACCTTTTGGATATTATCTAAATCTTTTAAGTGAGATCAAAAAACAAAGAACAAATACTACAGCTTATACTGCTGCTACTACACTTATTATTGGTCTTGGAGCTATCTTAAAAAAGATAAAAGAGATTGGACATGAAAATCTTTATGCTCAAACAGCAAAATTAGCAAGTTCAACAAGAGAGGCTTTAACTGCTATAGGTATGGATGTATATCCAACATCTCCTGCAAATGCTATGAGTACAATCTATACAGAAAATTCTAATGAGATAAGAAAAATATTAAAAACAAAATATAATGTAAACATAGCAGGTGGACAAGATCACTTAAAAGGTAAAATCTTTAGGATCAATCATATGGGACTTGTTGAAAATTATGAAGCATCATGGGTTGTAAATGCAATCGAACTTGCTCTTGATGAGATTGGTGTAAGAACATTTGATGGAACAGCAAATAAAGTGTTCTTAGAGAATTTAACAAAATAATAAATTAAAAATTTAAACAAAAAGGGAAAAAATGCCATTATTAGATAGTTTTAAAGTAGACCACGTAAAGATGTATGCACCTGCAGTTAGAGTTGCAAAAACAATGACTTCACCAAAGGGTGATATTATCACTGTATTTGATATTAGAATTCATAAACCAAATGAAGATAAGATGACAGGAAGAGGTATTCATACATTAGAACATCTTTTTGCTGGATTTATTAGAGAGCATTTAAACGGAAAAAATATAGAGATTATTGATTGTTCACCTATGGGTTGTAGAACAGGTTTTTATATGTCATGTTTAGGAACACCAAGTGCTAAAAAAGTTGCAAAAGCTACATTAAAAGCAATGGAAGATGTACTTAAAGTAAAATCTGAAAAAGATATTCCAGAATTAAATGTATACCAATGTGGAACATTTAAAATGCACTCATTAAAATCAGCACAAAAAACTGCAAAATTTGTAGTTAAAAATGGTGTTGGTGTAATGGAAAACAAAGATATCGAACTTACAAAAAAACAATTAAAAAAGCTTGGTGCTTAAAATAGATTTAGAGTAACTAAATATTAGTTACTCTAATTAAAAGAAATACCTTAATCCTATTTTATAAAATGTGGATTTATTATTTGCTCCTGCTGTCTCAGCTTTTGTAGATCCCGATCTACTTGTCCCCACAAAATTTATGTCTGTGTATCCTTTTACTGTTTTATAGTTTGTATCGTTGTATGCAAAATATATACTAAAAGTTTTTGAAGGCATAAAATAGATTGCTATGTTTTTTTCTTCCATTGTTCCATCTTCTAGATGATCTGAATAGGTAACATAGTCTGCCCCGTATGTGGTTCTATTATGATGTATATCATATGCCTCTATTTTTACATTATTTGAATAATTGTAGTTTATAATCATTTGTAAGTCACTAAAGAGATTTGATATTATTCCTAATCCTAAATATATGTTTGAGATATCCTGCTCATATGATATTTCAGGAGAACCTTCATTATTTTTTGCTTCCCATTTATATGTTTCTTGTTTTGCTCCAATTTGAGTAAAAAAGATATGGTTTTTAATTGCATAGAGTAGATATTTTAGGTTTAGATCATAAAGGTTTACGTCTTTAACTGTTGTATCACTATAAGTTGTATTTGTTGAGGATGAATAGTTATGATTTGTCATATTTGTATTTGATTCATTATAGTTTTTCTTTAGATTAGTGTTTAATATAAATCTATTAAGAAAGAGATATTGTAAATCTAAATCAATTAGATACGCACTATCAACTTTCCAATTAAGTTCACTAGTTTTCTCACTATTTTCATATACTATTTCATTTGCATCAGTATTTAATTGAGAAATACCCATATTTACTAAAAAACTTCCTGCAAAAATAGGAGTATTAAAAAAAAAGATTAATAAAAAGAGAATGATTGTTTTATACATAGTTTATTATACCCAAAAGTACTATAAGTACTTTTGGGTTTTATTTTATTTATGGTTGTAATTGTTTATCTGTAGCATTAAAATCACCTACATAGTTAAATTCAGCAAATGAAGTATTAATATCTCTTACTAAGGCACTTGTTGTATTATCATCAAGAATAGCTTGCCTTTGTGTATCTGTGAATTTTTTATTTTTTATATATCTTGTAACTGCTGCTAGAACATAATTATTACCATTTACAGTAACTTCTACACCATTTTTTACATTAGGTACAATAGATTTATTTCCTACTTGTTGATATTGGAAACTTACAAGACCATTTAGTGCTTCACCTTGAAATGTAACATCAATTGCAGAAGAATTTTCATCCAAATATTCATTTTCTTTTGTATGAGTATATGTGAAATCTCCTGTTATATTATCTTTCATATCACCACTTGAAGAATCAAATAGATAATAAGAAGCAAAACTTTCAGCTTCAAATACAGTCATATCATATAATGATTCAGTAGTAGTATTTCCTCCCTCATAAAAACTTGTATATTTATTATTAATGTATTTTTTGTTAAAAGCTGCATATCTACTCATATTACTATCATTAAAAAGAAAATCTTCTTTATAATCTCCTGTACCATTATCATCAAAAACTAATATGGAGTTTTGTATAAATTGAAAATTACTATTTCCATTGGTAGTTGTAAAGTTTGAGTTGGTTTGAACTTTAGTTTTATTATCATCAGTTTGAGAAACTTTTATATACATTCCTTTACCTTGTGTTTCTGAATAATCTACTTGCCCATTGCTATCGTAAGGTAAAAGCCATCCTATAGAAACTTCAAAAACACCGTACTTATTACTTTCAGAAGAAAATTCATCAATTTTTACATGATAAATATATGCTCTATCTTCATTAACATTTTGTAGTAAATGTTGTTCCGGAGTAACTTTAAAATACATAGTAAGTGTATGATAACTACTATTTGATTCATTTGAGTCTGTTATCTCCTTAACTTCATAAAATGCACCATCATTTCCAAACATATCTTGTTTCCCTTTATTTACAAGATTCTTTTTAAAAGCTTCTTTTAAATATGTATTAATCGTTTCAATTTGCTCATTTACCTGTGTAAAGTAATCAAGAGTAATATTATATGTTGCATTTTGATCATTAAAATATGAATATGGAGTACCCACATCATCATAAGCTCTATTAGTTTTTGGAACAGAGATAGATCTAGAAGAGGAACTAGAACCTTCTGAACCTGAATCTGTTGATATTGCATCTATTCTATCTGCAATTTGTTTAGCCTCTCCAGAACTACTTCCCCCACCATCATCACTACCACATCCAACATGTAGAATGATAAATATCAAGATTAAACTTGATTTTAAAAATTTCATCTTAACTCCTTTTATTATTTACACAAGATTTGTAAATTTTTAGAGATTATATCAAAAAAGTGTAATGAAGTGTAATAAGATTGTAAAAAAATCAAAAAATTTACTATAAAAACAAAAAATATTACAATTTGAAATATTTTTCTATTTAAAAGAAAAAATAGTATACAATTCGCCCATAAAAAATAAATCGGAGTGATTATAAATGAATGATGAACAAAAAAAGGCTTTAGATCTTGCAATAAAACAAATGGATAAAGCATTTGGAAAAGGTACTCTTGTAAGGCTAGGTGATAAAGAAGTTGAGCCAGTTGAAGCGATTTCAACAGGATCTTTAGGACTTGATCTTTCTTTAGGTGTTGGTGGCATACCAAAAGGAAGAGTTGTAGAGATATATGGACCAGAGTCTTCTGGTAAAACTACACTTACTTTACATGCTATTGCAGAGTGTCAAAAAGCTGGTGGAGTTTGTGCTTTTATTGATGCGGAACACGCACTTGATACAGTATATGCAAAAAATTTAGGTGTAGATATTGATAATCTTTTAGTGTCTCAGCCAGATTATGGTGAGCAAGCTTTAGAGATTCTTGAAACTGTTGTAAGAAGTGGAGCAGTTGATCTTGTGATCGTTGACTCAGTTGCTGCACTTACTCCAAAAGTTGAGATTGATGGTGATATGGATGATATGCAAGTTGGTGTTCAAGCAAGGCTTATGTCAAAGGCGCTTAGAAAGATCACTGGTATTTTACATAAGATGAATACTACTGTAATTTTTATCAACCAAATCAGAATGAAAATTGGTATGACTGGTTATGGTTCTCCAGAGACAACAACTGGTGGAAATGCTCTTAAATTCTATTCATCAGTAAGACTTGATATTAGAAGAATCGCTACACTTAAACAAGCTGAAAACTCTATTGGTAATAGGGTAAAAGTTAAAGTTGTAAAAAATAAAGTTGCACCACCATTTAAACAATCTGAATTTGATATTATGTTTGGTGAAGGAATCAGTAAAACTGGTGAGCTTATTGACTATGGTGTAAAGCTTGATATTGTAGAAAAAGCTGGAGCATGGTTCTCTTATGCTGATGGTAAAATAGGTCAAGGGCGTGAAAATGCTAAGCAGTTCTTAAAAGATAATCCAGAGATTGCACTTGATATTGAAAATAAGATTAAAAATGCTATGGGTATTGGTGAGTTAATTGAAGGTGAGGCTGAGTAAGTAATAGTTTACTTAATAACTACATTTTGGTAACACAAAATTGTCTTAGTACAATAATAAAGAGAAATTTAGTTATAATGGGCAAAAAATTTTATAGGAGATCTTTGTGATTTATATTGATAACGTATATGCTGATGAAGTGATGGATAGCCGTGGTAACCCTACAGTTAGAGCTACAGTAATTTTAAGTGATGGAACAAAACAAAGTGCTATTGTACCAAGTGGTGCAAGTACTGGTAAAAGAGAAGCTTTAGAATTAAGAGATGGTGGCGATAGATACATGGGGAAAGGTGTATTAAAAGCTGTTGAAAATGTAAATACAAAAATTGCTGATGAGTTAATTGGTCTTAGCCCATTTAACCAAGCTGAAGTTGATGCAACTATGAAAGATATCGATGGGACAGATAACTATTCAACATTAGGTGCAAATGCAGTACTTGGTGTTTCTATGGCAGTAGCAAGAGCAGCGGCTGTAAGTTTAGATATTCCACTATATAGATATTTAGGTGGAGCAAATGCTATGACTATGCCTGTACCTATGTTAAACATCATCAATGGTGGTGAGCATGCTAACAACTCTGTAGATTTCCAAGAGTATATGGTAATGCCTGTAGGTTTTGAAAACTTTAATGAAGGTCTAAGAGCTTCTGCTGAAGTTTATCACAATCTTAAAAAGATCATTGATGGTATGGGTGAGTCTACAGCTGTTGGTGATGAGGGTGGATTTGCTCCAAACCTTAAATCAAACGAAGAACCAATCACTGTAATCATGGAAGCTATCGAAAAAGCTGGTTATAAAGCTGGTGAGCAAATTTGTATCGCTTTAGATGTTGCTGCATCTGAGCTTATCAATGATGAGGGTAAATATGTTCTTAAATCTGAAAATAGAGAGTTAACATCAGAAGAGTTAGCAAACTATTATGTAGATTTATGTGAAAAATATCCAATCGTATCTATTGAAGATGGTCTTAGTGAAGATGACTGGGATGGTTGGAAAGTATTAACTGAAAAATTAGGAAATAAAGTACAACTTGTTGGTGATGATTTATTTGTTACAAATGCAAATATTTTAAATGAGGGTATCCAAAAAGGTATCGCAAACTCAATCTTAATCAAACCAAATCAAATTGGATCAGTTAGTGAAACTATGCAAACAATCAGACTTGCTCAAAGAAATAACTACAACTGTGTAATGTCTCATAGATCTGGTGAGAGTGAAGATGCATTTATCGCTGATTTTGCTGTTGCATTAAACTGTGGTCAAATCAAAACAGGTAGTACAGCAAGAAGTGATAGAATCGCTAAGTACAATAGATTATTAGAAATTGGTGCAGAGATAGGATATAGTGAGTATCTTGGAAAACAACCATTCTCAAAATAATCTAAAACCTAAAAGAGATTTTAAAAAACATTATAAATTTATAATCATCGCTATTATAGCAGTTTTAGTAACATTTGGACTAAGTCTTCATGTTGCTAGCCTGCTTTTTGGCAAAAACTCCCTAGAGGTTTATAATTCATTAAAAAATAAAAAGATACAATTAGAGACGGAAATTAAAAGTTTGCAATTACAAAATGCAAAACTACAAAAAGAATTTTTTGAATTAAAAAACTTAGAACCTGAGGAGAGATAGAATGAGTCTAAAGAGCTTATTAACTTATTCACTAATATTATTAATATCTACACTTACTCTTAATGCAAGAGAAAATCCATTTATTCCTACACAAAGTTATGTTGATAAAAAAGCAGAAATGGTTGATGAAAGTTATATTTATGAGGTTACCTCACAAAGGGATGACCATATGGCTAAAGCTATGATGAAAAGTCCAAAAGAATCAATGATGATGGCTGATAATATGGAATCTGAAATGATGTTGGCAAATGGAAGACACAATATCTTACCTCATATAGTACTAAATATAAGTGATGAAACATTTACTATTATGACAAAAAGTCAATTACTAAAAAAGTTTGATCTTAATTATAAGGGAACAAAAAAGATAGTATTTGATTTTAAAAGTTCAAAAGGTTTTTATACAAAAAGAGCAAATTTAGGTGCTTATAATTTCAAAAATCTAATTATTGGGGCGCATCCGATGGATGGATTTTATAGAATCGCAATTAGTGTTGAAGATATTCCATCAAATTATGATGTTATGTATGAAGAAAACACTATACATATTATGAAAACTCAGATGTAATCTACCCCACAAACTAGCTCTAAAAATTAGACATTTTTAAGGGCTAAAATTGTTAAAAATTCCCTTAACCTCTTCCTTATAATTAATTAGCTATAATCTCTCGTTTTGTGCTGAAAAAATTTGGCATATTATTGGAGAATAAATAGTGATTTACGAACACGAAATACCTGAAGGTAGCAGATTATACTTTGGTAAAACAGCTAAAGCAAAAAGAGAATTAGAATATAATATTAGTAAAATATTAATAGAAGAGAACTTTGAGGAGATCGTTACTCCTAACTTTTCATATTCACACCATCAAAGTATTGATGATGAGAAAAAACTAATAATATTATCAGATGAATCAAATAACCAAATTGCTTTAAGAGCAGATAGTACACTTGATGTTGTGAGAATTATCACAAAAAGATTAGGTCGTACAACTACACATAAAAAATGGTTCTACATCCAACCAACATTTACATACCCAACAAATGAAAATTATCAAATTGGTTTAGAATGGATAGGGCATGATAATATATCTGATGTTGTAAACTTAGCTGTAAAAATATTAGAAAATATAAAAGTTGATTCAATTGTACAATTGTCAAATATTAATGTACCAAAATTAGTTTGTGAAGAATTAAATATTGATATTGAATTATTTAAAAATGGTGAGATAGCAAAACTATTTGATCTAAATATCGAATGGTTAAATAAACTATTATACGTACAAACAAAAGAGTGTTTAATTGAAATCATGGATATTGTACCAAATAGTATTAAAAGTGAATTAGAAAAACTACTTGAAGCTGCACAAAATGTAAATGTAGATGTAAAAGTAGCACCACTATTTTATGGTTCGATGAAATATTATGATGATATTTATTTTACAATTTTTGGTGAGAATGAAATACTTGCAAAGGGTGGAAGATATACTAGTGAAGGTATAAGCTCACTTGGTTTTGCATTTTATACAGATAATTTATTAAAAAATTTAGAGGGT
Source organism: uncultured Arcobacteraceae bacterium (assembly GCA_964342525.1). GTDB lineage: Bacteria > Campylobacterota > Campylobacteria > Campylobacterales > Arcobacteraceae. The sequence continues at coordinate 3,611 of CAYFGQ010000010.1, read as the reverse complement.
TAATTTATATGAGTACACAAGCAGACTTAATTGTTGGAATTCAGTGGGGAGACGAAGGTAAAGGTAAGATCGTTGATATGCTAGCACAAAAGTATGATATGGTATGTAGAAGCCAAGGTGGACACAATGCAGGTCATACAATTTGGGTAGATGGTGTTAAATACGCTTTACACTTAGTTCCATCAGGTATTTTAAATCCAGAAGCAATTAATGTAATTGGTAATGGAGTTGTTTTAAATCCAGATTCAATCATCGAAGAGATGAAGCAATTTGAAAATGTTGAGGGAAGATTATTTATCTCTTGTAAGGCACACCTTAACTTAAGATATCACTCTTTAATCGATCAAGCAAAAGAGAGACTAAAAGGTGATAAAGCTATTGGTACAACTGGTAAGGGGATCGGACCTGCTTATTCAGATAAGATCAATAGAATTGGACATAGAGTAGGTGAATTACTTGATGTTGAAAAACTTAAAAACAAAGTATTAGAGTATTTTGAACAAAATAAATCTATCTTTGAAGTATTACAACTTGAAGTTCCAAAGGAAGAAGAACTTTTAGCTGAATTAACAGATTATAATAAGAAATTAGCACCATTTATTACAAATACTACAAATATGGTATGGGATGCTTTAGATAATGATAAAAAAGTTTTACTAGAGGGTGCTCAGGGTACGATGCTTGATATTGATCATGGTACATATCCATATGTTACGAGTTCAAGTACTATTAGTGGTGGTGCTTGTACTGGTCTTGGTCTTAATCCAAAACAAATTGGTGTGGTTACTGGTATCGTAAAAGCTTACTGTACAAGAGTAGGAAATGGTCCTTTCCCAACAGAAGATTTTGGTGTTGATGGTGATAGAATGGCTGAAGTTGGTCATGAGTTTGGAACAACTACAGGAAGAAAAAGAAGATGTGGTTGGTTTGATGCAGTAGCTGTTAAATATGCATCAAGACTAAATGGATGTGACCAGTTATCATTAATGAAGTTAGATGTTCTTGATGGATTTGAAAAGATCAAAATCTGTACTGGATATAAACTTGATGGTGAAGTTATCGATTATGTTCCAAGTAACTATGATGAAGTTGAAGCTATCTATGAAGAAGTAGATGGTTGGGATAGTGTTGTTGGTTGTAGAGAGTATGATAAATTACCACAAAAAGCAAAAGATTATATAGAAAAAATTGAAAAGGTAACGGGAGTAAAAGTTGGAATCATCTCAACATCTCCTGAGAGATTAGATACTATTATAAGAGGTTAAAAATGAGACTTAAATTACACCATGTACAATATGTTTCAAGAGCAATTACAAGGGATATGGTAAATTGTGATTTTATAGAGATCAGAAAAGATAAAGATAGTATCACAGGTATTATTGCCCAAATGCTTGAAGCGGATATCAAAAAAGAGCATGATCTAGATGAAAAAGTAAATGAGTTACTAGATGGTCAAGAATCTGAGATTGAGTTTTACAAGGCTGATTTTAGACAACTATTTTGGTTAACTAAAAAAAGACTAGCAAACGAGTATGGTGTAATACTAAATAATGAAGATAGATTTAGTGATATTGCCCACCAAATTTTAGATTTTTTATGGGAAGAGGATTATATCCACTTTACAGTTTCAGATAACCAAATCAAAAATGTGATATTTAATGCAATATCTAGATTTTTAAAAGGTTATGAGGAAGCGGATAGTGAAGTTTATGAGAAAATCAAAAACTATAAAAGAAAACTAATCCCAGGAACAGAAGAGTACGATCTTGTTTATCAAAGATTATATGAAGAAGAATTAATTAGAAAAGGTTTAATGTAGGAGCACGTATGAATAAAGTTTATATATATATTGAAAATGGTACATATTTAGAAGCAAACTCTTTTGGTGCAACTGGTACAAGTGTTGGTGAGATTGTATTTAATACTTCACTTACTGGTTACCAAGAGATTATTACAGATCCAAGTTATGCTGGTCAGTTTGTTACATTTACAATGCCAGAGATTGGAAATGTTGGTGTAAATGATGACGATATGGAAAGCAAAGATGCTTATTGTAAAGGTATCTTAGTAAGAGCATATAACGACAACTACTCAAACTATAGAGGTGAAACATCTCTAGAAGTTTTAATGGAAAAATATAATGTTCTTGGTATTTGTGATATTGATACAAGATATTTAACTAAAATGCTTAGGGATGAGGGTGCTATGATGATGGTGGCATCAACTGAAATCTCTGATAAAGAAGAGTTAAAAAAAGTACTTGAAAGCTCTCCAAGAATCGAAGATATCAACTATATCAAAGAGGTAAGTACAAAAGAGACTTATATTCATAAAAGTGGTGCATGGAACCATGAAACACAAGAGTATAATAAAGCACAAATGAGCGATAAAAAAATCGTAGTTGTTGACTTTGGTGTAAAAAGAAATATCCTAAATGAGCTTGTAAACTCAGGACTTGAAGTTGAAGTAATCCCAAGTGATTTCAATGGTGATGATCTAGTAGCTAGATTTGAAGCTGGTGAGATTGGTGGAGTATTTTTAAGTAATGGACCAGGTGATCCATTAACTTTAAGTGAAGAGAAACTACAAGTTCAAAAATTAATTGACAAAAACATCCCAATGTTTGCTATTTGTCTTGGTCACCAAATGCTTTCAATTGCACATGGTCACGATACATATAAGCTAAAATTTGGACAACACGGTGGAAACCACCCAGTATCAAACAATAGCATCGTAGAAATCACAGCACAAAACCACAACTATAATGTACCAGATTCAATTACTCAGATTGCATCTATTACACATAAAAACTTATTCGATGGAACTATCGAAGGTGTAAAATACAATGATAAACCAATCTTCTCAGTTCAACATCACCCAGAAGCTAGTCCAGGACCTCATGAAAGTAAATATATCTTTGATGAGTTTGCTAAGATAGTGAAATAATCCCAATAGATAGCTTTTAAGCTATCTATTTCTTTCTTTTGATTAAATTCCAATAACATATACTAAATATACAATATTAGGCTTTAATGCCTTAGAAAATCAATCTTTATTATAAAACTTTTTAACAACTATATTTTAATATAATCTAATTAAATTTCAAAAAGGTATTTTATGAAAATCATTTTATTATCTATCCTTCTAATAGTAAATTTATGGGGAGTAATGACTCTTGAAACATATGAAAAAGTAAAAAACTCAGAAGAAGCAAAAGCATATGTGATAGGTGTAGGTAGAGGTGTTTTATCTACCGATGTATTTTTGTCAATTTACAAGAAAGAAAGGTTATTTTGTTTACCTAAAGATCATGTAGAAGACGGTAATTATTTATTGAATATATTAAATAAAGAAATTGAACAAAATAGATCAAAATATGAAAATGATGCACAGATAGAAAATATTATGGTTGTTGCATTTATGAATAAATATCCTTGTTTATATAATTTATACAAATAGATATCTTTTTAAATAAAAGTGTCAGGCGACAACGATAACTTAACTATTATAAGTCACTTCCAAGACAAGATAAATTGTGAGTTCGTATAGTTTCATTACTTTGATTCCTCTGTCTTTTTGTTCCGGCAAAAAGGCAGCAAAAACCTCTCCAC
>CAYFGQ010000009.1:0-79706 GCA_964342525.1 uncultured Arcobacteraceae bacterium | reverse complement strand
AAGTAGTTTTTTTATTTCATTTTTTTCTAAATACCTTTCTCTTGCATTATCTACATCTTGACGTTTTATTTTTTTACTAATATCTTCACCTGTATAAATCCCATTGTCTTTTGCGTATTTAAATACTAAGTGAATTAAATCAACCATTATATTTAATGTTTTTGGTGCAAGTGGATTTTCTTTGTGTTTTTTATGAACTAATATTAAGTCTTCAATATCATCTTTTGAAAGTTTATCTATTTGTATTTCATCAATATAGTCTTTCATTCTATTTTTATATAGACTTTTATAATCTTGATATGCTTTTATTTTATCTTTGTGTTTTAAATTGTATTCAATAAATTCATTAAAAAGTTCTCCAAAATTTGGAATAGTCCTTTTTTTTCTACCTAATTTTTGTCTATCTTGTATTTCAATATCATTTATTTCATTGTATTTTTGTCTTCTAGCTTCTCTTGCATGCTCGACTCTGTAGCCATCTCTGCTACTTCCAACTTTAAACCATTGTACTTTTCCATTTATCTTTAAAGTGTAGTAATATACCTTTTCTTTATTTCTTAAAACATTTTGATAAAGTCCTACAGAGTTTGCACCTTTTATCTTTTCCATACATATCCCTTAATAATGGTATTTAAAACAATAAAGTATTATATAAAAGGTAGGCTAAAAATTTCTAACCTTTTTCTAACCACTTGGTAAAAAACTTTGTAAAACACTATAAATTTGAAGAATGGGATAAAAAAGATTTAAGTACTTAAATCCCCTGAAATTAAGTTATTGTATGGATATATGTAAAACTTTACAAAACTTTAGAAATCACAAACCATATAGTTCGAATCTGGGTGGCGCCTCCAATACTATTATACTTCAAACAAATCCTTTATCATTAAAATCATAATTTTTTATAAGTATTTAATTCTATAAAATAACTATATTAGAGAAAAAAGATATAATCTAACATTTAATTAAGTGAATTTATAAAAGGAAATTAATGAAGAAAACATTATTACTAACTATATTACTTTTAGTAAATTTATATGCGAATAATTTAGAAATAGGATATGAAGCTTTCAAAAAAGGCGACTATAAAATAGCGCTAGAATTATTAGAGCCATTGGCAAAGACAGGGAATGCAAAAGCACAGAATACAATAGGAATAATGTATATGCGTGCTTATGGCGTATCTCGAAATTATGATAAAGCTATTTCTTGGTTTAAAAAATCAGCTGAACAAGGGAATATGAAGTCGGAGTTCAACTTAGGCTTAATGTATTCAGAATTTTATGAAAAGAGAGATTATAAGCTTGCTGTTCACTGGTATGAAAAATCAGCTAAAAAAGGTTTTCCTTTGGCTTTACAGAATTTAGCTCATATGTATTCATCAGGACATGGAGGAGTTCCTATTGATAATAAAAAAGCCATAGATTACTATAGGATTTTAGCAGATAAAGGATATTCAGAGGCAGAATTTAGGATAGGCTTAATGTATGCTAGAGGTAATGCTCCTTCTGGTATTGATTATGATAAGGCTCTATATTGGTTTAAAAAATCAGCGAAAAAAGACAATGCTCATGCACAAAAGTTTTTAGGTTATAGTTATTGTGTTGTTGAACACATAAAAGATTTAAAACAGTGTGCCTATTGGCTTAAAAAAGCTAAAGCTAAAAATATGGAAGTTTCAAAAATTTGGAATCAATATAAACTCTGGCAGTATGAGTAATATTAATTATTTTCTTTTTAAGTTATATATTTTTAATTAAAAAACTAATATTCTTAAATTTATAAAACAATCTAAAAATAGTTATTTCCTATAAAGTTTATTGACACTATATTTTAGATAGAATTCACACTTTAATATAAAAATCAAATTATGCAATAGAATTCACCCAATTAGCATAAGTCATTGGCACTACAACATTCACAAAAAATCATCGCCTAACAGTAAGTTAAGCTCAAATTTTTTATAAATATTGTAGCATCAAGCACTCACGCTACTTGAGCAAATTGTATTATAGAAATTGTATTACATAATTTGAAAAAAAGGCAAAAAATGGCTTCTGATAAAGCATATAAAGTTTTAGCAAAACAAGAGGGTATATCAAACTCAAAAGCAAAAGAGTTAATTGATAAGGGTCTAGTTACTGCTAAAGGTAAAAAGGTAATGATCGCTCGTGGTGAAGTACCAACAGATATTACATTTATTGTAAAAGAGATTCCATCTGCAAAGATCATATTTCAAGATGATGATATTTTAGCAGTGGATAAACCAGCATTTGTAAATGCTGAGGATGTGGCAAAAAACTTTAGAGGAGCTATCCTTTTAAATAGACTTGATCGTGAGACAAGTGGTGTAATGCTTTTTGCAAAAAATGAAGAGTTTCAAAAAAAGGCTATCAAAGAGTTTAAAGCAAAAAGAGTTTACAAAGAGTATGTGGCTATTGTAGAGGGTAAAGTGATCGATGAACTTATCATTGATGCACCTATTTTAACAATTAAAGGTAAAACTGCAAAAAGTAAAGTTGATCGTCAAAAAGGTAAACCAGCACTTACTACTATTTATCCAATGTTTGTAGAAGGTCATAAAAGTAAAGTAAAAGTTGTAATTGAAGATGGAAGAACTCACCAGATTAGAGTTCATTGTAGATATGCAGAGTATCCGATTATTGGTGATCTTCAATATGGTAAAGCTGCAACAAATGTAAATAGAATGCTTTTACATTCTAAGATAACAAAAATACTTGATTATACATTTGAAGCAAAAGAGCCTAGAGAATTTAAAGTATTTGGCTTTTAGAGTTAAAAGCTAAAATATAAAAACTAAAAGTAAAAAAGGAAATTGATGGAATTCGAAAAGTATCCATTTCAAAAATTAAATGAACTACTTGAGGGTGTTACTCCAACTAGTGAATATCCTCTAAGTTCTCTGACTATCGGTGAACCACAGTTTGATACACCACAGTTTATACAAGATGAATTAGCTACAAAAGCAACACTATTAAATAAATATCCAAAAAGTGGTGGGGAAGATATACTAAAAGAGGCTCAGATAGCTTTTTTTGAAAAAAGATTTGGTATTAAATTAGACAAATCACAGCTTATTCCTACTTTTGGTACAAGGGAAGTATTATTTAACTTTCCTCAATATTATCTATTTGATAAACAAAATCCAACAGTTGCTTTTACAAACCCTTTTTATCAGATATATGAGGGTGCTGCTATAGCTAGTAGAGCTGAGATTATCTATATAAATTTAACTAAAGAGAATAACTTTATTGGAAGATTAAGTGATGAAGAGTTATCTAAATCTGATCTTGTGATTATCAATTATCCAAATAATCCTACATCTTCAACAGCTTCTATGGAAGAGCTTGTATGGTGGGTGGAAAAATCTTTAGAGTTTGATTTTGTACTTATCAATGATGAGTGTTATTCTGAGCTTTATTTTGATGAGGCTAAAAAGCCAATCTCTTTACTTGAAGCATCGATCAAAGCTGGAAATGAATCATTTAAAAATATCTTAGTTTTAAACTCTATTTCAAAAAGAAGTAGTGCTCCTGGGCTTAGAAGTGGTATAGTTGCGGGTGATGCTGAAATTTTAAAAGAGTATATGAAATACAGAACATATGTGGGTGCAGCTGTACCTCTTCCTATCCAACATGCTTCAGCTATAGCTTGGAGTGATGAAGAGCATGTAAAAGTATTTCAAAACAATTATAAAGAGAATTTTGAGATAGCAAAAGATATTTTAGGTATAGAGATTCCTGAGGCTACTTTTTATATTTGGCTTGAGGTAAATGATGAGCTAAAATTTACAAAAGAGTTATATGAGAAGAAAAATATCAAAGTACTACCAGGGAGTTTCTTAGGTCGTAATGGTATAGGATCTGGTTATATAAGGATAGCTCTTGTGGAGAATCCGCAGAAAACTAAAGAAGTATTAACAAGACTAAAAGGTTTTATAGATGAATATAATAATTAATGGTGAAGATAAAACATTTGATGAGGGGATCAGTTTATTTGGTATAATTGATCTTCTTCAAATTGAAGATAAAGTTATGGCAGCAGCTGTAAATATGGAAGTGGTAAAAAAAGATAATTGGAATACTTTTCAACCAAAAGAGGGTGATAAAATCGAACTACTACAGTTTGTTGGCGGTGGTTGATAATCTTATTTCATAATTTGAGTTTCTTTTAGATATAATAGCCTTCGCAAATTTTTGCGAAGGTTTTTTTATTTAGGAGAGATAATGAGTGAATTTAAAAACGTAACAGTTAAAAAAGAAGCAAATATTTATTATGATGGGAAAGTTACTAGTAGAGCTGTAACTTTTGAAGATGGAAGTGTAAAAACTTTAGGTATTATGATGCCTGGTGAGTATACATTTGGTACAGATAAAGCTGAGATCATGGAGATGATGAGCGGTGAATTAGAGATAAGATTACCAAATGAAGAGTGGAAAACATTAAGTACACCAGAAACATTTCAAGTACCAGCAAACTCATCATTTGATTTAAAGATTAAAACAGTTACTGATTATTGTTGTAGCTATATAGATTAAAAAAGGTTTTTCTCATGAACAGAAATATGAAAATTTTATATGTAGATGATAGCCCAACTATTCTTGATATGCTTTCAAGTACTTTATTGGAACTTGGATTTTTAGATACTAAATCTGCTGAGGATGGATTTGAAGCTTTAACTCTTTGTGAAGAGGAGGAGTATGATTTTATTATCACAGATATCAATATGCCAAATATGAATGGCTTTGATTTTATAGAAAATATAAGAAATAAATATCAATATATGTCAACACCTATTTTAGTTCTTACCACAGAAAGTAGTGAAGCTATGAAAAAAAGAGGTTTTGAGGTTGGAGCAACTTCATGGATGGTGAAACCATTTACTTTAGAGCTTTTAGCTGATTCTATGGAGAAAACTGTACAAAAAGTTGAAGAGGGAATTTAAGTTGTAAATTCCTTCTTTAATTAAAATTACAAAAGTTTTATATTTTAAAAATAAAATCTTCCAAAAAAACCACCAAAACGTTGATTGTAATTATCTCCTGCAGTTACATTAACAGATCTTAATCCAAAAGATAATTCATCGGGTATTATAAAAAATTCTAGATTAATTAAGATACTCATATCTATTTTTGAAATATCAATATCTTTTCTATTTTGATACTCAGGGTGATCTTTTTTAGTAATTATATAACTTCCATCAGCATAAAGAGCTCCAATTCCTACACCAATCCCTGCTATAAAAGGAAATGAAGATGCTTGATATACTAGAGTTGGTGTTATGTGTATGGATGCTCCTTTTACAGATGTTCCATAGTCTATATATTCGTTTTCTTCAATTCTTTGTTCACCAATATAAAAAATAGCAAAACCACTTTCAATAAAATATCCCCAGCCTGAATCAGACTCTGAGAAAAAAGATGTACTGCTTCTAATTCCTATATCTATAGGAATATTTGGGATATCTTCTTCTACTGAGGCTATTTCATTATTATCATTATCTGTAATGTCAAAGGAGCTATCGCCATTGATTCCTATAAAATAGTATATCTTTTCACTGGCAAATGAAATAGATAAAAATAAGAAAAGTGAGATTATTATTTTTTTCAAGTATAATCCTTAAAATTTTTAGGGATTATACCTGAATGGGTGTAGTTTTTGTGTAGTAAAAGTTATTTTAGTAAACTATTTTATCAACAATTACAAAGATTAAAAAGATAATTCCTAAATATCCATTTATTGTAAAAAATGCCCTATCTATTTTTGTAAAATCTTTATTTACTATTATATGTTCAACTGTAAGCATTATGATAGCCATTACAACTGCTAAATATCCAAAGGTTTGCATATCTGATGCCATTACAAATAAAAGCCAAAAGATTACTGCTAAAACATGAAATAGTTGAGATAGTTGTAGTGTTTTATTTACACCAAATTTTGAAGGAATAGAGTGCAGTCCTAGTTTTCTATCCACATCAATATCTTGTAGAGAATATAAAAGATCAAATCCAGCTACCCAAAACATAACTCCAATAGATAAAAATAAAGACCATAGAGTGATAGTCTCACTCACTGCAACCACACCAGCAATTGGAGCAAGACCTAAAGATACTCCAAGGATAAGGTGAGCCATATAAGAAAATCTTTTAAAATATGAATAACTACCAATCACTATTAAAATAGGTACAGCAATAGTAAAAGCAAGATCATTTACATAATAAGCAACCACAACAAAAGCAATAGCATTGATAATTGTAAATGCTAACATTTGTACAGGTGAGATTCTCCCATCAACATTTGGACGGTTTTTTGTTCTTGGGTTTTTTGCATCTATATCACGGTCTAGGTATCTGTTAAATCCCATTGCAAAGTTTCTAGCTGTAATAGCCGCTAAAATACCCATAACAGTTAAATAAGTACCAAACCAACCATCAGCTGCAACAACCATCGCTATAAATATAAATGGTAAAGAAAAGATTGAGTGTTGAAACATCACCAATTCATTAAAATCTTTTATCTTTTTAAATATTCCCATATTATCCCCTTTTTATATAAGGTAAAATCTTCTCTATAGTTAAGCCCATAGCTGTTGATTCTAAACCTATCACTTCTTTTATATATTTTTTACAAAAGCCTTCTACCATACAAGCACCAGCTTTTCCTTTCCACTCATTACCAGATAAATACTCTGCTAGATCATCTTCATCAAATTTTTCAAAGATATAGTCTGTTTGAGAGATATCAATAAGTTCATCATCTTTTGATTTAAATATCATACAAGTGATGATTGATACTTTATTATCACTTTGTATATCTAAAATCCTTTTTGCATCTTCTATATCAGTAGCTTTTCTAAGGATTTGATTATTTGCAGTTACTACTGTGTCTGCTACTAAAAGTGGAATATCAATACCATAAGTTTCTAGACAATCAAGGTATTTACCCATAGTTGCAGTATATACAAAATCTTTTGGATCACTTGAGCTGATTTGTTCCTCATCAAAGTTTGATCCTGTTTGGATAAATTCTATTTTAGCATCTGTTAACATTTTAGCTCTAGTTTGCGAGTTTGAACCTAATCTAATCATTATAAACCACACTTCTGCTTTTTGGTGTCTCAAAATACTCTAGATGAGATACTTTTATATTAAGCTCGATCATTTTATCTTGAACTATCTTTAAAAGCCAAGCTGATAGATTTTCACTAGTAGGTACAAAATCAACTATGATATAACCTTCATACATCTCTATGATATGTTTAGGCTCATCTTTTAAGATAGAAAGATCAGGGATTTTATAATCCTCTGGCATATCTTGAAGGTTTTGTTTATCCTTATAATGGGGAAGCAATGTCTCATATAATGGATCATGGATATCGATGATAAATTTATGATCAACTGTATCATCGAGGAATTTTTTAAACCAATTTAAGTGTTTAAAGTCTGTTACCATTCCATTTTGTAGTGAATCACTCTCAAGGTGAACTAAAACTTTCCCTTGATGTCCATGTAGATGTCTACACATTAAACACTCATCAAGGGCAAAATCCTTATTTAGTTCTTGTGACCAAACCCTATGACCATAACAAAAATCAAATTGTTTGGATATGTTCCATCTCATTCGTTTTCGGCCTTTGCTTTTGGTAAGATAAGATTTAATAAGATACCAACAATAGCACCAAGACCAATTCCTGAAAATGAAACTGCACCAAAATTAAATGTCATACCACCTATAGCAAATACTAAGATCATAGATACAATTACCATATTTCTTGTACAAGTTAAATCAACTTTTTCTTTTACTAAAGTTCCCATACCAATTGAAGCAATGATACCAAATAAAAGTAGCATAATTCCACCCATAACAGGAACAGGAATAGTTGCTAAAAATCCACCGATTTTTCCAACAAATGCTAAAATAATAGCAAAAATAGCTGCCCATGTCATAATAGCTGGGTTAAATGCTTTTGTAACTGATACTGCACCTGTAACTTCTGAATATGTAGTATTTGGTGGTCCACCAAAAAATGAAGCTAATGAAGTAGCCACACCATCACCAAGAAGAGTGTTTTTTAGACCTGGTTTTTTAAGATAATCTTTTTTTGTTACATTTGAAATAGCCAACATATCACCAATATGTTCAATAGCAGGTGCTATGGCAATAGGAAGTATAAAAATGATAGCTTCCCAGTGAAACTGTGGTGCTGTAAAGTTTGGCATAGCAATCCAAGCAGCTTTTTCTACTGAGCTAAAATCTACAATTCCATACATTAAAGAGATCACATATCCGGCAAAAATACCAAATAAAATAGGTACTAGTTTAAATATCCCTTTTCCAATAAGTGAAGCAAATACGGTAACTATAAGTGCTATCATAGAAATTACTAAAGCTTGATCAAGTGGTACAAGTTGGATAGCTCCATCTCCTGTTTTACCCATAGCCATATTTACTGCAACAGGTGCTAAGATAAGACCAATAGAGATAATAACTGGTCCTACAACAACAGCAGGAAGAAGTCTATGTAAAAACTCACTACCTTTAAATCTAATAATGAAACTAAGAATGATATAAAAAAGACCAGCAGCTACAAGTCCAGACATTGTTGCTGCGATTCCCCATTGTTGTACCCCATATGAAATAGGTGCGATAAATGCAAATGATGATGCTAAAAATATAGGAGGGATAGCTTTTTTATTTACAAGTTGAAATGCTAAAGTACCAATACCAGCAGTAAATAGCGCAACACTAGGATCAAGTCCTGTAAGAATAGGAACAAGTACTAATGCCCCAAATGCTACAAATAAAAATTGTAAACCAATAATCGAATCTTTTACTCTAAAATTATAATCTGTTTTATTCATATTTAACCTTTTGCGAATGATACTATATTTATGTAAAAAACTTGGTAAATTGTGATACAATACGCGAAATTTAAATCTGAATTGTGAATAGTTTTTCATAAGTAGGGTAAATAGGGCAGTTTATTGTCCTCTTTAGAATTTTTCTTCTTTTAACTTTTATTCTTAAAAGAAGATATATAATATAAAAGTCTCTAAAAAAACGGGACATTTTTTAAGGAAATATAATATGTATAAAGAAAGTACAAATGTTGTAGTAAAACATCTTCTTAATAGATTAAGAGATGTGCAAACATCATCAAATGAATTTAGACTTACAATAGAAGAAATTGCAAGAATTTTAGCTGCAGAAGCTTTAAGTGAATTTCCAACAGTAACACAAAATATAACAACATGGCAAGGTAAACTTGATGTTCAAATGCTTGAAGTTCAAAAACTAGTATTAGTTCCAATTTTAAGAGCTGGAGAACCAATGCTTACAGGAATTCTTAGAACTCTACCATATGCAAGAAGTGGATTTTTGGCAATGAAAAGGGATGAGGAGACTGCTGAGTCTAAATTATTTTATGAAAATATCCCACCATTAGAGGATAAGACCGTATTACTTCTTGATCCAATGATCGCTACAGGTGGTTCTTTAATTGATGGTATTGATTATTTAAAATCTAAGGGTGCAACAAAAATAATATCTTTAAATCTTCTTGGAGCTCCTGAGGGAATTAAAAAAGTTCAAGATGCACATCCTGATGTTGATATTTATATAGCTCAAATTGATGAAAGACTTGATGAGAATAATTATATAAGACCTGGTCTTGGTGATGCAGGGGATAGAGCGTTTAATACAAATGAATAATAAAAAGAGTGAATAGTTTCACTCTTTTTATTAAATATAATCTATAGGATCAGTAGTTCCAGCTACTTCAAATCCATTTAATCTTAATCTACAAGAATCACAAACACCACAAGCTTTATCTTCATTTTTATAACAACTCCAAGTGTATTGTAATGGTACATTTAGCTCTATTGCTTTTTGTACGATTTGTGATTTTTTAAGGTGAACTAGAGGTGTAATGATCTCTAACTTAGTTTCCTCTTTTGTACCTTGATTCATAGCGCTTCCCATCTTATCTATAAATGTATCAGTACAATCTGGATAACCACTACTATCCTCTTCAACTACACCAATAAATAAAGCTTCTGCTTCTTCTTTTTCTGCAATAGCAGTGGCGATACTTAAAAAGATACCATTTCTAAATGGTACGTAAGTTACAGGAACTCCCTCTTCAACACCATCTGTTGGTACATCAATAGATGTATCTGTTAGAGCTGATGCTCCAATTTGTGTGAAAAATGGGATGTCAATTTCATATTTTTCTTTTACGTTTAACTCCCTAGCTATTTTTCTAAAAGCTTCTAATTCTTTTTTTTCAGTTCTTTGTCCATAATTAAAGTGTAAGGCTATGATCTCATAACCTTCCTTTTTCGCTATATATGATGCTAGTGTGGAGTCCATTCCTCCACTTAAAATACATACGGCTTTTTTATTCATATGTTAATATATCCTTTGGTTCATTACTAAAAAATTGCCAGTCAAATGGGATGATTTTAACCTCTTGTTTTGCATTTAATCTATTTACATTTTCATCTAAAATCATAATAGAGTTACAATGGTTTAATACATTTACCATACCTGGGCTTCTTTTTTGAGATGGGCTAAAAAATTCCCCATCATAAAAACCTGGAACAACTGTAATTCTTCCAGCTTTGTTTGAAAAATTATCATCAATCTTTGCAGTGATTGCATTGTGGTAAGTTTTATTGCTTCCTATTAAACATTGAATTAATACTCTTCCTAAAAATTCAAAGATTAAGGCTGAAGCAAGTGGATTACCTGGTAAGTTTAATACAAAAGAGTTGTTTATCACACCAAATACTGTAGGTTTTCCTGGTTTGATAATTACCCCATCAAAGATAGTCTCAAATTCAAACTCTTCAAAAGCTTCTTTAGTAAAATCAGCATCTCCTACACTTACTCCACCTGAAGTAATAATAAGATCAGCATCTAAAGATGAGTGGATCATCTCTTTTAGGGATTCTAGATTATCCTTAGCGCAACCCACAAAAGATACATCACATCCAAGCTCTTTTGCACGAGAAAGTAGTGTAGGGGTATTTGAATTGTAAATTTGATGCCTATCTACACTTTCAAAATGTAATTTAAGCTCTTCTCCACTAGCAAATACTGCTACCTTTGGTTTTTTATAAACTTCTATATGACTTACACCTTGAGAAGCTAAGATAGTAATTTTTGCTGCATTTATGGTATCTCCATCTTCAATTAATAGTTCACCATTTTTTACATCTTCACCTACAAATCTTATATGTTGATTTGCTCTAATATTTTTTGGAAGTTTGATAGTTTTTTTACCTATAAGTTCTACATCTTCTTGGGGAATTATGGCCTCCGCATCATCTGGTACCATTGCACCAGTCATGATCCTTACACATTTTCCACTTTTTAAGGAGATATCTTTATTATCTCCAGCAAAGATGATATCTTTTATCTTAACCTCTTTTCCCGCATCTTCAAGCTTAACAGCATAACCATCCATGGCTGAGTTGTTAAATCTTGGTAAAAAGTGGGTTGCATAAATATTACTAGCGATGATTCTATCTAAAGCATTTTCAATAGGAATAAGCTCTTTTTTTAAAAAACTGATACTTTGTCTAAAACTCTCAAGAGCCTCTTCTACTTGTATTGCCATAATAAACTCTTTGTATTTAACTTAACCCAAACTTGAAATAGAAATTTTTATTTCAGGATTTGGGTTTATATTAATAATTTTCGATATAATACCGAAATTTTTTAAAAGGTTAGTTTATGGAATTAATGGCAGACGCTGTTACAACACATATATACGCAATTTATGTTCTTTTAGCAATTATGCTTTTTAATACCTATTTGGTATTTACTGGAAGTAAAGATTTTGTAAAAACCGCAAAAACATTTAGAATAATGACACCTTTATATCATGTGATAAATGCAAGTGTTGCATACACAGGTGGAATTGTTTCAGCATATCTACACGATCTAAGTCCTACAGTTATTTTGATGATTGCTACATCTATTTTAGTAATGGTTCTAGAGATCAAAAGATATAAGAAGATGAGAGTGATTAGAAGTTTTGAAAAAGAGAAACAAGCAGAATTTTTTGCATTTGCTAAAAAAATATATATGATTGAAATTGGAGCAATTACGTTTACCTTTATTGTTTCGAAATTATTTTAATATTAAACGAGGAGAATTAATTTATAATGGCACAAGCTAGAGCAAAACATATATTAGTACAAGACCCAGCGTTTGCTGAGGATGTAAAAAAACAAATTGAAAATGGTGAATTATCTTTTGATGAAGCAGCACAGAGATATTCATCTTGTCCATCATCTGTTGCAGGTGGTGATTTAGGTTCATTTAGTCCAGGTCAAATGGTTCCTGAATTTGATGTAGTTGTATTCAATGAAGAAGTTGGAAAAGTTCATGGACCGGTGAGTACTCAATTTGGATTTCACCTAATCTTAATAGAATCAAGGGAAAACTAATATTCAAAGTTTTATAAGAAGATTACAATTATATTTTTTTATAATTGTAATCATATCTTCAATACTATTACTTTTTATTTGGTATAAAGAGTATAGTTTTAATAACTCCCCATTAAATCCGCACTTAAAACAAAAGATAATTCAAAAAGAGAGACAGATAGTTTATCTTATAAAAAGATATTACAATATGGACCTAGATGTTCCTATAAAAATTTCAAATAAATTAGATGATAAAAAGTTTGGTTTGGCTTATTATTATAATGGAAGAATTACTATTTATTTAAATAAAAAACATTTTTTAGAGAGTAGTGATTATATGATAAATGATGTTTTACCCCATGAATATGCTCATGCAGTAATGTTTGCAATGGATGATTTTTCAGATGAATCTGGTGGTCACTCTAAAAAATGGCAAAATATTTGTATAAAACTTGGTGGAAAAACTTGTAAAAGGTATGTAAATCGTATGGATATAATCATTGGAAAAACTAATATTTTTGAATAAAGCTAATTTATACAAAAAAATCACACTAAACTTGTAGAAAAGTAACACCTTTTTTCTAAAAAACTCCCAAAAAATAGGCAAAACACTCCAGTTTTAAAAATAATTTTTAAAATTATTTGAATTTATTAATTAATTGAGAATTCTAAAGCTGTTCTTTAACTAAAATTAGGATATAATAAAAGTAGATTGAAATTAATTAAAGGATTTTGTATGATTGGTGCACTATGGACAGGTATATCTGGTTTATCTACACATCAAGATGCGATCGATAACGAATCGTCTAACATTGCAAACGTAAATACAGCTGGTTATAAGGCTTCAAGGATCTCATTTGCTGATCAAATGTATCAAGATAGTATTGGTAAGGGTTCTAAAGTTTTAGAGGCTGAGAAAATTTATGAACAAGGGAATCTACAACTGACAGGTGTTTCATACGATATGGCACTTTCAGGAAATGGATTCTTTACCATTAAAAATATGGTAAAAACGGGAACATCAGAGGCATACTTCTCTAGAGCTGGTAACTTTAGAATGGGTGATAATGGTACGCTTCAAGATGCCAACGAAGGTGAGGTTCAAGGTTGGGCTATGAGACCTGTGGATCCTGACACTGACGTTGTAGGGACAAATGAAAACGTAAAAGTTTTCACTAAACAATATGGTAAGCTAGCTGCTAATCAAGTGGTTGAGTTTGCTGATAAAATACAAACCTTTACTGCTAAAATGACTGACTATACTAAAACAGCAAAAGCTGATGGTATGAGGGAATTTAACGGTGCTGGTTTTAAATCTATGTCAAGTAAAGTATCTGATATTGAGGCACTTATTTCAGATTATCAACTTTGGCTAAAGTATTATGCATCAGATCCAAATATTGTTTCTCGTCCATCTGTAGCTCAAATATCAACTATTAATTTCCCTGATCCAAATGGTTCTATCATGGATAGAGAGGGTGACCAAGTTTATGTATATATCGATGGAAATAAAGTATCACAAGACTTTATCGAAGTTACGACAACTACAGACTTAAATGGTGATGGTGTTGTTGATAAGGCAGATAATATTCAAGCAAGTAGAAATGCCACATATAAAGGTCTAGCTGATAGAATCTCAAATATTACTGGACTTCTTGCTCATACTGTAGATGAAGATGGTAGAGAGGGAACAGATGATGGTACAGTAACACAGGGTATTATTAAAATCCAATCATTAATTCCAGGGCGTGCTTTTGATATTGGAGATTTAGCAGAGTCCTCAGGTGGTTCTACAAATCCTGGATTTAAAATAATGGATAGGGAAGCTATTAGAGGTGAAGGTCTTGCTGCCTTAGAGTCTTCTTTACACTCTTTAAAAAATGTGGTTGCTGGTAAACAAAGAGATCTTTTTAAAATAGAAGATCTTTATGCTGATGATGATGGTAATCCAAAAATTGAAGTGGGAACACTTAATTTTACTATTGGAGATGATACAGTAACTACAGAGGGTGGAACTTCTCAATTTGGGAACATGGTTCAATTGGCACAAAAAATTAATGAACATGAAGTATTACAAGAGAAGGTAAAAGCTGAGATCATTAATGGAAATCTTGTAATCGAATCTAGAACACATGGTGAAGATTTCTCTGGGGTTATGAAGTTTAATGATGGTGCTATGTCATATGTAAAAAATAAGAACCCTGAAGTGAGTAGAAACTCTGGTGGTGGGGCTGATTTCTTACAAATTGTAAATACGATTGATCAAACATCATCTCAAAATTCGATCCAATTAAGACTAGATACACTTGATATCTCTGACTCAGCATTTGGTGAGTTCTCAGTAGATGGTACTGGTGTAATTAAAATGAAACAAGATGGTGCTGAGTTTGCTATTGGTCAAGTTGCTGTTGCACAGTTTAATGATAATAGAGGTCTAGAGCCAATGGGTAATAACTTACTTGCAAAATCTCAAAGATCTGGTGAGCCGTTTTATAATATCAATAATAATAAAACGGCAAAAATTGAGTCTGAGACACTAGAGCTAAGTACAGCTGACTTAAGTAAGTCACTGGTAAATCTAATGGTTTATCAAAGAGCTTTTGAAGCGAATGCTAAGTCGATTACGACAGCAGATGAGTTATTAAATACTCTGATTAATTTAAAAAGATAATTTAAAATATTATTTTTAAGAAAAAAATAAGAAAAGTGTTATATAATTCTTATATGAATAATATTTAATTTAAGAGGTGTTTTATGGTAAATATTTCTCCCTATACTCTGCATAATCTTAAAAACCTAAATAATGAGAGCTCTAGAGTTGCTCATCAAATGAGTACAGGGAGAATCCTTGAAAAGGGAAGTGATGATAGTGTAAAGTTTACTGAGATATTAAATATTGAAGATAAACTAAGAACCTATCAAAACCTTCAAACTCAAGTACAAAATACAGTAGCCCAAAATGAAGTTGCTGATGCAACTATGACCCAAATGAAAGAGCAGCTTACTACCATTAGAAATGAGCTAATGAAAGCATTAAACTCTGGTATAGATAGAAGTACTAGAGAGGCTATGGCTGTAAATATAGATGGTATTAAGACAACTTTACAGATGCTTTCAAATACTGCTGTAAATGGTGAGTATGTATTTACTGGATCTGATACGACCATAAAACCTTTTGTTGAAAATGGTGAAGGTCATATAGAATATAAGGGTGATGGTATCTTAAGAAGAGTACCAATTGACCCAGGTGTATATCGTGATAGGGGAGCCCATGGTTTTGAGATCATGATGTATAACACCGATACTGCAACAGATGGAGACACTCTGCAGTTTACTAGAAGTGAAAGAATTATTGATGAAAATGGAGAAGAATGGAAATTTTTAAATGATACTTTTACTGAGGGTGGAGATAATGAATATCTTTACTTAAATGGTGATCCAAATAGTGATAGAATAAGAGTTAAAATCTCAACTTCTGAATTAGATGGTGATTCACAAACAAACCCTTATATGTTTGAAACAGAAGCTGTTACAAAAGAGGGTAGAGTGTTGATGGCAAAACACAACTATTACGATGATATTGATAGAATGATAAATGCTTTAAATGGTGTAGCTGAGGACGGTTTTACTGTTATAGATAATGAAGAGGTTACAAGGATGTTATCTGAAGAATTAGATAACTCCAATAAAGTATTTGATTCTATGAATATTTCCCATGCAAAACTGGGTGGGCGTGATAAAATATTTATAAATGCCAATGAGAGAATCTCTTCACAAATAAAACATTTTGATGTTTTATTGAATGAAGCGGGTGCAGCTGACCTTTCAAAGGTAGCAATGGAATCTCAAAGTTTAGAGTTGTTGTATACATCATTATACTCAACAATCACAAAGATGAATAATTTATCTTTAATTAACTTTGTTAAATAAAAGGAAATAGATGGCTGAAGTTCAAGTAAATAGTGCAGTTGGTGTAGATGGAAATGCGTATACAACAACAATTGCAAATGATAAATTAACAAATAAAGATTTTTTACAATTGTTATTAAAAGAGTTTGAGCTTCAAGATCCAACTAGTCCAACAGATTCAGCGAAGATGTTACAAAATCAGCTACAAATGTCTCAAATTGAAACAAATATTGAAACAGTAAAAGCTATGGAAAAAATGGTAAAAGCCAACCAACAAAGTTCCCTAGCAAACGCAGCTAATTTAATTGATAAAGTAGTTCAAGATGGTCAACTTGGTGATAATGGGCAGCCAAAAGAGTATAAAGTAGGTGGGGTGAAAATGATGGATGGAAATATTATTGTGGAAGCAAGGCAAATTGTTGGTTATGATAAAGAATCTAAACAATTTGAACTTCATCCAAAAATATCTCCAATAATGTTTGAGAACCTTACAAGTATTAACTAGGATAATAGATGATTGATGCATTATATAACGGAAGATCAGGTTTAAAGTCTTATGAGAGATCTTTAAATGTAGATACTAATAATATTGCCAATGTTAATACACTTGCTTATAAAGCAGATAGGGTTTCCTTTGAAGACCTTATGTATCAAAATAGAGAAGGTAAGGGTGTAACTATCGGATCTATTGATAAGAGTTTTAAACAAGGTGAACTTAAATCCACAGGAAATGTTTATGATATGGCTGTAAAAGGACCAGGATTTTTTATCGTAAGGGGTAATAATCCAGAACTATTTTATACAAGAGCTGGAAACTTTAGAATGGGTGCGGATGGATTTTTACAAAACCCTGAAGGATTAAAAGTTCAAGGTCTTGTTGTAACTGAGCCAGAAGTATTTAGCTCAAATCCTGATGATAAGATGTTTACAGATAAACATGCTAAGAATGTATCTTCAGTTAATATATCAAATGAAAATCTAATTATGGCAATCAATGCTAAGATTACAAATTTTGAACAAACAGCAAAACCAGATTCTCTAGATATGAGTGGAAAAGGTTTTAAAACTGCTGGTAGTAAAATTGCTGATGTTTCCATATTGATGGATGAATATCAAAGATTATTAAGACAATATAATACAAATCCTGTAGAGGGTGAGGCATCTGAGACTCTTAGTGGTAGTCTACAAATTAATATGGCAAATATGAATGGTAGGCAAGATTTTATTGAAGTTAATATAAATGGTAAAAATATTAGACAAGATTTTACTGAGAGTGGTCCAAAAACATTAAATATGTTTGTGGATAAAATAAATGAAATTCAAGGGATCTCTGCTACTTTAGATGAAGTTACTGGGAAACTTACTATTACATCTTTAGTTCCTGGGAAAAATATTGAAATAACTGATGGTCAAATGAATGATGAGGGTTTACCTTTTACAGTTGAGACTCCAGCAAAACAAGGAACAGGCTTGCTTGCTTTAAATTCTGCTAGGGATGCTTTAGCCGCAGTAACTAAAAGGGCTGGTGGAGATTTTATGGAGATTAGAAGTAGGCTTGATTTAGATACTGCTGGTATAGAGACTTTAGGTGGATTACAAATGAATCTAAAGTCTCTTAATCTTTCAGAAAATCCATTTGGTACACCTGAGGTTATTGACGGTATTGTTTATATGAATCAAGGAAACAATAAATTTATCGTTGGGAAAATAGAAACAGTTGATTTTAGGGAGAAAGAGAGTTTAGATCCAAAAGGTGGAAACTTATTTGGACAATCATTAAATTCTGGTAATCCTGTATTAAATACAAAAACAGCAGAAATCTTAACTGGTACGCTTGAGCTTAGTAATGCGGATCTTAGTGAGAGTTTAACAAATATGATGGTAAATCAAAGAGCCTTTGAGGCAAACTCAAAATCATTGACAACTGCTGATGAGTTCTTAAATATAGCAATAGGGCTTAAAAAGTAAGGTAGGAGTGTAATATGCTTCATTCAATTCACGTAGCTGGGTCAGGACTTAACGCCTCTAAAACCTCTGTAGAAAATGTTATGAATAACATAACCAATGAAAATACAGATGGTTATAAAAAAAGAAAAGTAAACCTAAGCGAACAAGCTCATATCGATAAAAGAAGCACCGGTAGAGGTGTTATGGTTGATGATGTTGAGCGTTCAACTGAAAAATACCTATATAATAACCTAATGCATGAAGAGAGTAAACAAAACTATTATGATGAACTATCTTCTATGCTTGCTGATGTTGAAGCAGTGTTTCATGAAACAGACAATAGTGGATTTGCCTACGATTTAGATAGATATTTTAATGCCTTAGAAAACCTAAGATCAAATCCTACAAATGAAATCTTTAAAAATGATCTTAGAAGCCACGCAAAAATCCTTGTGGAGGATATGCATAATTTATATGGGAACCTTGAAAAGATCCAAGACCATACAAAGAAAAAACTTTATGAAGAGGTTGATCAAGTAAATGATTTTTTAAATAAAATTGGTAATATTAATCAAAAACTTGGATTAAATGTTGGGGATAGAAATGATCTTTTAGATAAAAGAGATATGCTTGAGAGAAAACTTTCTGAATTTGTAGATATAGAAGTTGAACGTGTAAATGGATATGAACTTAGGGTTGGTGGTCAAGTTGCTGTAAGACATGATACAAATATTCATGATATTAAAGTTGTAGAAGACTATCAAGCTCAAACAAATATTTATACTGAAGATTATTATGAGGGTGTAGGTCAAAAAACTATTAAGGTATCTTTAGACAATACTCACTATTTTAATATTGAAACAGATTATTTAGATACACGAGAAAGTATCAATGAAAAAATCGCTAAGACTATCAATAGTCGTGTAGGTTTTGATGATCAAGTAACTGCAAATGTTAATTTTAATGGTGAGCTTGTTGTTAGATCAAATATTGAAGGTGAAGAGGGAGCTTTTGATTTAAGGATAGTTGTACAAGATGACAATAGGGTTATTGGAAGAAATAGTGGTAGATCAAAAGATGCTCTAAATGATATCCATGTGGAAGTTTTTGATGAGAGGATTGGTTCTAAAACAGGAAGATTAAAATCCTTAGGTGAAAACCTTGTAACAACAGATGATAAAAATAAAGTTGTAGAGTATAAAAGACAGCTAAATAATTTTGCAAAAGCTTTAAGTAATTATTCTGATCAATATCTTCAAAAAGGCCCAGAAGATTATATCTATGGTGAATATGATATGGATACTCAAAATGGTCCAAGTGGCGTAAAAATGCTTGATCTTTTTGATGGCTCAAATGTTAAAAGTTTAGCTTTTAATGAAAGTTCAGTAGCAAATCTTTCTCAAGCAGATTTAGACTACCTAACTACTATTCAATGGAAAGAGGATGTGGACTTTGATGGAGTTGCAGGAACTGAAACTTCATTTTCAAAATATTATCAAAAACTTCAAGTAAATATATCTGCGGATAAAGAGGATAATGATTTTTCTCTAGAAACCCAAGAAGCTGTTGCCATTTCACTAAACAATAACTATGATAAAATTACAAAAGTTGATAAAGATGAAGAGATGGTAAAACTTATGGAGTTTCAAGCAGCTTATGAAGCTAGTGCTAAACTTATAACTGTCTCAGATGAGATGCTTCAGACACTTTTAAATATGTAAATTGATTAGTAGGTTTTGGTAACCTTAAAACTAATTTATAAACCGTTAGAAATTTATAACATACAACATAAAAACTTACAACTAATTAGCCCTAAGGTAAGCTACTAACATACCAACTTTACCAACCTACTAACTTTTAATCAGCATTTAGATATAATCACGACTTTATAACAATACACACAAGGATTTTGAATGGATTGGGGTAAGGTTACTTATGTCTTTTTCGCTCTGATGAGTTTGACCACTACGGCGGGGTTTTTATATCACCATGATGAAATAGCACTATTTATAGCAGCAGGTGTAAATGTAATATCTACAATTTTAAAAATAGGTGTAAGAAACCTAATGTCAGCAGAACTACTAGCAAGTTCTCTCGTAGCTGACCTCCATTTGATACCAGCATTTGTTGTATTAACTTTCAACCAAAATGTAGATTTAGCTGTATCTTTAGCAATTGGTGCAGTGGTAGCAAATCTATTCTCAATCGCACTTGTATTAATAGAGAGCTCAAAAGCTCAAGACAATGAAGAATATTAAGAATAATAAGAAATTTTAGAAAATCAAGGGATTTATTTTATGCAATATGAACCAGGAAATATTGAACAAAAATGGCAAAGTTATTGGAATGAAAACAATAGCTTCGAGCCTGAAGATGAAAATACAGATAAAGATAAAAAATATATCTTAAGTATGTTCCCATATCCAAGTGGTAGAATCCATATGGGGCATGTGAGAAACTACTGTTTAGGTGATGCTTTTGCAAGACACTTTAGAAAAAATGGTTTTAATGTACTTCACCCAATTGGATGGGATAGTTTTGGAATGCCAGCAGAAAATGCAGCCATAAAACATAAACTTCATCCAAAAAAATGGACTTATGAAAATATCGATTATATGAATAAAGAGTTAAGCTCTTTAGGTCTATCTTTTTCAAATACAAGAGAGTTTGCTACAAGTGATGAGCTTTATACAAAGTGGGAACAAGAGTTTATTATCAAGATGTATGAAAACGAACTTCTTTATAGAAAATCAACTACTGTAAATTGGTGTGAAGATTGTCATACAGTTTTAGCTAATGAGCAAGTTGAAGAGGGGTGTTGTTGGAGATGTGATAATGAGGTAGAACAAAAAGAGATGCCTGGTTATTATGTTGGTATCACAAAATATGCACAAACTCTACTTGATGATCTTAAAACACTTGAAGGTAAGTGGCCATCACAAGTTTTAACAATGCAAGAAAACTGGATAGGTAGAAGTGAAGGTTTAGAGTTTGATTTTTCTATAAGTGAAGAGAGTAAAGAAAAACTTGGTAATAACTTTGAGAAATACTCTGTATTTACAACAAGACCAGATACAATTTTTGGTGTATCTTATTCTGCTTTAGCACCTGAGCATCCTATTGTTGATTATATTTTAGAGAATAAACTTTTAAGTGATGAAAAAATAGCTGCAATTGAAGCTATGAAAAAAGTTAGTGAAAGGGATAGAGCAACTGAAGAGAAACAAGGTTTATCTTTAGAGATCGATGTGATCCATCCTCTAACTGGAAATAAAGTTCCTGTATGGGTAGCTAACTTTGTACTTGCATCTTATGGTGGTGGAGCAGTTATGGCTGTGCCGGCACATGATGAGAGAGATTTTGAATTTGCTAAAAAATATGATTTACCAATCAATGTAGTTATTGAAAATGATACTGATATGAGTGAAGCTTATACTGGTGAGGGTAAACTTATCAACTCAGGTAAATATGATGGTATGAAAAACAATAAAGCAAAAAAATCTATCATCTACGATTTTGACCAAGAGGGTCATGGATCAAAACAAATCAATTTTAAACTAAGAGATTGGGGTGTATCTAGACAAAGATACTGGGGAGCACCTATCCCATTTATCCACTGTGATTCTTGTGGTTTAGTTCCTGAGAAGATTGAAAATCTACCAGTTGCACTTCCTGAAGATGTGAAAATTACAGGGGAAGGAAATCCATTAGATACTCATCCAACATGGAAACATACATCATGTCCTAAATGTGGAGCAGATGCCCTAAGAGAAACTGATACTCTTGATACTTTTGTACAATCATCTTGGTATTTCTTAAGATATGCTACAAACCCAGCTAAATGGAATAGTGAAGGTATCTCAAAAGAGGATTCAAATTACTGGATGGATGTGGATCAATATATTGGTGGTATCGAACATGCTATTTTACACCTTTTATATGCAAGATTTTTCACAAAAGCATTAAATGAGCTTGGATATACAAATTCTCGTGAGCCATTTGCAAATCTTTTAACTCAAGGTATGGTATTAAAAGATGGTGCTAAGATGAGTAAATCAAAAGGTAATGTTGTAGATCCTGATGCTATTGTAAAAGAGTATGGGGCAGATACTGCAAGGTTATTTATCCTATTTGCTGCACCACCAACAAAAGAGTTAGAGTGGAATGATTCGGCAGTTGAGGGTGCATTTAGATTTATCAAAAAGTTCTATGATAGAGCAGATAATGCCACAGCATCAACTGAAGAGCTTTTAAATATTGATCACTCATCACTTAATAAAGAGGAAAAAGAAGCTAGAAAAAAAGTATATGAAGCATTAAAAAAGTCTTTTGAAGTTATGGGTAAAACATTTGCTTTTAATACATTAATTGCATCTTCAATGGAAGCTTTAAACGCTTTATCAGCACAAAAAAATGCTGCTGTATGGTCTGAGGGATATTATATCTTATCAAATATCCTAGAGCCAATTATTCCTCATACTTGTTGGGATATTGCAGATAAACTATTTGCAAGGGAAAACTTTACAAATACTCTAGAAGTAAAAGAAGAGGTATTTGTAGCTGACTCTGTTACTTTAGCTATCACTATTAATGGTAAAAAAAGAGGTGAGATTGAAGTGAGTCCAAGTGCATCTAAAGATGAGATTTTAGAACTTGCAAAAGCAAGTGATAGTGCTAAAAAATGGATAGATGGTAAAGAGCTTATAAAAGAGATCGTAGTGCCAAATAAACTGGTTAACTTGGTAGTTAAAGGATAATTTTGAAAAAGTATCTTCCTTTACTTTTTAGTTTTTCACTTTTAGCTTTTAGTTTAACCGCTTGCGGTTACAAGCCTACAACTCATTATGTAAAAGAGGAGTTAGGACATAACTCAAAATATTATGTAAATATGAAAATTGCTGTTAATAGTGCAAAAAACTCAGTAATCATAAAAGATGCGGTTAATGATGCTATTATAAGTAGATTTGGTGGAAAGTTAGTATCTAAAAGAAGTGAAGCAGATACAGTAATGGATGTGAGTTTAAATAGTGTATCAACTTCTGCTATACAATATGATACAGACTCTTCATCCTCAACATATGGATATGCAAATCTATATAGAACAACAGTTTCTATAAGTGTAGGTTATTCAAATGAAAATTCAAATGGTAGTTTTTCAGTAAGTGACTCCTTTGAATTTGCTGTGGATGGAAGTGCAACTGTATCTGATACTGCAAAGTTTCAAGCTATTAAAAATGCAGCATCAAAGGCATTTGATAAGGTGATCTCAAGTATTGCTGTAAGATCATTTAAATCTGAAGATATAAATGGCACAAAATCTAAATAGCTTTTTAGAACATAAGAGCCTCTATTATGATAAGATAGATTATTCTATCGTAAATAGGGCTTGGCAAGTTTTAGAAGCGTATGTAAAAATCCCCTATGTAATTCATATAATTGGTACTAATGGAAAAGGTAGTACGGGGAGGTTTTTATCAGATATCTTAAATCAAAAAGGTTTTGATACCTTACATTATAGTTCTCCTCATATAGTAGAGTTTAATGAGCGTATTTGGATAAATGGTGAAAACTCTTCAAATGAAGAACTTGAATCTGCCCATAATAAACTTCAAGAAGTATTTGATGATGAGATTTTATCAAAGCTTACATATTTTGAATACACTACACTTTTAGCTTTATATTTATCATCTTCAAGGGATTATTTAGTTTTAGAAGCTGGTCTTGGTGGGGAGTTTGATGCTACAAATGTGGTGAAAAATGATCTTACTTTAGTAACCCCAATAGGTTTAGATCATCAAAACTTCTTAGGAAATACAATAGAAGAGATCACCCATACAAAAGTAAGATCTTGTGATAATACTATGATAGTTGCTTCCCAAATTAATAAAGAGGTTTATACTGAATTAGAAATCTATAAAGAGAAAAGGAAAGTGCTTTTTGTGGAAGATTTTGAAATAGATACTTCTACTTTTGATCTTCCTGAATATTTAAAAAATAATTTAAAACATTCTTTATCTGTACTGAAATACTTAGGTTTAGAATATAAAAAATTTGCTTTTCCAAAACTTTTTGGACGTTGTCAGAGTTTAAATGAAAAAATCACCATAGATGTGGGGCATAATACTCTTGCTGCAAATGTTATTAAAGAACATTTTATGAATAAGAAAGTGACTCTTGTATATAATAGTTATAATGATAAGGATTATAAAGGTGTATTAAAATTACTATCACCTATAATTAAATCTGTAGAAATAATTAAACTTGATGATCAAAGAATTGTTGATAAAGATAGTTTAATAAAAGTTTGTGAAGAACTAAAATTAAAATATAGTGATTTTGATGCAATTGATTCTCATAAAGAGTATTTAGTATTTGGATCATTTTTAGTAGTAGAAGAGTTTTTAAGGTGGTATAAAAGTTTTGAAAAATAGATTTCTTATAACAATATCAGATGTTAATGGTACTAAATCTTATAACATCCATCAAGCAGCTAAAAAGTATCTTTGGATTGCTATAGTTATTACTGTAATAGTAATAGGTGTAAGTTTTGCATTGATCAATTTTTTAAGTGATAAGGTTCAAACCCTAAAAGCTGAAGAGAAAAGATTATCTTCTCAAAATAAACTCTACTCTATGGAGATAGCTGATAAAGTAAAAGATATAGAAGAGATAAGCTCAAAATTAGATGATATTGCTGATATGATAGGACTTGATGCGGATGATGAGACTGATCTTATTAAAAAAGCAACTTTAGCAACAATTACAACTGCAAATAAACAATATATGCTACAAACTATTCCAAGTGGTAATCCTATGAATATTCCTATAAAAGTTACTGCAAAATATGGATATAGAATTCACCCAATTTTAAATAGAAAAAAATTCCATAAGGGGATAGATTTAAGAGCTCCAAGACGTACAGATGTATTTGCTACAGCAGATGGAGTTGTAAAATATGTACAAGATAAAAATGAGGGTGCATTTGGAAGGGTTGTACATATCCAACACAATTATGGATTTGAAACATTATATGCGCACTTGCGTTTTACTAGAGTAAAAGTTGGGGATGTGGTGAAAAAAGGTCAACTTGTAGCTTTAAGTGGAAATAGTGGACAAAGTACTGGACCACACTTACACTATGAAGTAAGACATGCGGGAAAAATCTTAGATCCAAGGCCATTCATAGAATGGAATATGAAAAATTACGATGAAATATTTGAAAAACAAAGGAGAGTGAAATGGGAATCTTTGGTAAATCTAATAGCACACCAGAGCAAAAAACTGGAGTTACAGTAGTTGCAGAAGGTACACATATCAAAGGTGGTATAGATACAAAGGGTTCTATTCACATAGATGGTAAATTTGAGGGGATGCTTATAGCTTCAAGTATGATCACAATAGGAAAAAGTGGTGAAGTTTTTGGGGATGTAAAGTGTAATACTCTTACAATCAATGGTTTTATAGATGGTGTGGTAGATTGTGAAAATGTTCATATCTTAGCAGATGGTAAAATCCTTGGAAGACTTATCTATAAAAATCTAGTGATAGATGAAAATGGTGTATTTGAAGGTGAGGGAAAAGTAAAAAACTCAACCCTTACAAGTAGATACAATGGTATTAAAGATGATGATAGTTATTTTGATAAGGAAGAGGTTTTAGAAGAACCTGCAAAAATAAAAAAATCATAGGGGATAGTTTTGAATCCCCAAGCTCTTGCTGATAGACTTGAAAAACTTCAAAAACAAAAACTAGAAATTGAAAAAGAGATTGATTTAATAAAATCAAAACTAAAAACAAAATCTAATCCTAAACCCAAATCTTTTTCAAAAGATCAAAAAATATCCATATTTAAATCCCTCTTTTTTAGCTCAAACAAATACTATGCTACTTTTTGGAGTAATAAGGATGGTTCAAAAACAAGCTTTTATGCTGCTACAAAAACCTTTAAAGGGAGTGATTACCTTTTTATAAATGATGATCTTATAGAGTCCCATTTAAGGGGTGAAAAGAAACTAGCTTCATATCCAACAATAAAACAGAAACTTTGTAAATATATCACCATAAATTTAAAAGGCAATAGAGCCTTAGATGATGCAAAAAATATATCCCAAATCACTAAAAGTTTTTTCTTAGATGTATATTTTGAAAGGCAAAGTGATGGTATAAGGGGTTGGCTGTTTTTTGAGGATATGGTAAAGATAGAAGATGCTACTTTTTTAGTAAAAACTATACTTTCTAAAACTACAGCTAATGTAAAAAGTATAACTCCAAGTGCCGAAGTATATGATAATTCTTTGGGTTCATACGTATCTTTACCTTTATTTTTAAAAGAAAGAACTGATAACTTATCCATATTTATAGATATAGAATTAAATAAAGAATATGAAGATCAATGGTTAGTATTATCAAATATAAAAAAGATACAAACTAAACAGTTAAAATCTTTAATAGTTGATCAACAAACAAACCCTTGGCAAGAAGAAAAAAATGGAATAATCATAAAGTCAAAAGAGTTAAATATCACACTTTTTGATGCCATTTATATAGAAAAATCAAAGCTTGATATTTCTGTGATTAAATATTTAAAAGAATTGTCTAGCTTTAAAAATCCAACTTATGAGATGCTTATAAAGATGAGAAGACCAGCTTATAATATTCCTAAGGTGGTTATTTGTTATAGTGTAAATGATAAGTATATAATTATTCCTAGGGGTTTGTTTGAAAATATAAAAGAATTTTTTACTTCCCATGGGGTAAAATTAAATATTGAAGATAAAAGGGGTTTTAAAGAAGATTCCTTTCCTAAAGTAAAATTTACCTTGCGTCCAGAACAAGACATGGCTATAAAAAATATTTTAAAATCAGATTCTGGACTTTGTATTGCTCCTCCTGGTTTTGGTAAGACCTTAATCGGTGCAAAGATGATAGAATTAAGATCATGTTCAACCTTAATAGTAGTAAATAAAAATATGCTTTTAAACCAATGGATAGAACGATTTGTTGATTATTTTGAGATGGATAAAAAAGAGGTTGGAATATTAGGAAAAAGTAAAAACACTTTAAATGGTAAACTAGATGTTGCTACCATGCAAAGCCTTAAAAATAATCCAGATATCGTACAAAACTATTCACAAGTGATTGTGGATGAAGCTCACCATATCCCTGCAGTAACCTTCGAGCAGATTATCCAAAAGTTTTCTGGGAAATATATACTTGGATTAAGTGCTACTCCAAATAGAAAAGATGGTATGGAGCCAATTTTATATATGCAAATAGGAAATGTAGCCTATGAGTTTAAAAAGACTCAAAATTTTAAACATGAACTTATAGTAGTAAATACAGAGTTTGAATCCACTGAAGAAAACTATTCAAAATTAGTAAATGAAGTGGCTAATGATATGGCTAGAAATAATCTTATAGTTGAGCAGATAAAAAAATATAGTGATAGAACTATACTTATTTTAACAGATAGGATTGAACATATAGAAAATTTACAGAGAATTTTAGATGGTGAAAAAATAGAATATATATCTGTACATGGGTCTCAAAGTAAAAAAGAGCAAAAAGAGAATATGGATAAGGTAGCTGATGCTTCTTTAGTATTAGCCACCACTTCTTTTTTTGGTGAAGGTATAGATTTCCCTCATCTAAATACTATAATCTTTGCTACACCTATCTCTTATTATGGAAGACTTGTTCAATATCTTGGGCGTATTGGTAGGGGTGGTGGTGTATCCCTTGCTATAGATTTAGTGGATAAGAAAAATGGACTGCTTGCTTCATCTTTTAGGAAAAGAAAAGAGGGGTATAAACAGATGCATTATAAGATAGTGAAGGAAGTTAAGGGTTGAAGAAGGTATTTATAGTTTTTTTATTTGTAATGAATAGCTTTTTGTATGGGATAAGTGTTGATATTTTTAATTCTCTTAATGATATTGAATTTAGGGAGGATGATTCTAATTTAAACCTTAGAGGTGAGATGTATAATCGTTATATTTATGGTATAAAATTAAATGATGAAAATAAATGGGATGTAAAATATGAAAGACACAAAGAGTATTATTCTTCCTTGGTTATAGAAGGAATGCCCTTTTTAGATTCTTCTTCTGAGAATATTCAAGATATGGTTTTGGAATGGGAACAAAATAGATATAGGCTAACAGATGGGAAATATCCAATATCTTTTGAGCAAAAAAGTATATCAACAGGTTGGCAACTATTAGTTCATAATTTTAGGTTTATTGTAGGTTTTGTATATAGAAAAGATGATGAAGACATATTTATAAATGGAAATTTAGTAACTACAAAAAAAGATAATATTGGTGTTAAAATAGAATTGAAAGAAACACGTATGTTGGATACAGAGGGAGAACCTACTGATCAAGGTTATGGATTTTGGATAGATAATGTTGAATACCAAATGACAAAAGTGACTAATAGATTAGCTATATTTATGGGATATGGATATAAATATGATAATAGTTTAATATACTTTAAATATGGAGGGGTATTTGAGGAAAATAATTATAATACAAATGAAAGATATTTTGTAAGAGGAATATTAGGTTATAAAGAAACATTTTAGAAGTTAAGGTCTGAAAAGAGGAATTATATAAAATTATTTTAGGATTCAATCAAACATTTTAATTTGAAATATAATATTCCCATAAGCAAAGCCACTATAAACTATTAAAAGTAATAAAATAATTAGAAATAATTTTTTAGAGACACTAACTTGTAATATATTTCTACTAAAATAAATATATTATCAAAGGATATATTATGTCAGAAGAAACAGATATTCAAATTACAGAAGAAGAAAAAAGTAAATCAAGAAAAGTTTATGTTTTAGATACAAATGTTATTTTGCAAGATGTGAATAATTTAGCACGTATTAGTGATGAAAAAACCAATTTAGTGGTTGTCCCAGAAACAGTTTTAATGGAGCTAGAGGATAAAAAGAAGCTTATGAATGAGCTTGGTTTCTATGCTAGAGAATTTGCAAGATTATTAGCAAAGATGAAGATCAAAGAGGTTGATTATAAAGAGAACTATAAAGTTGTAAAATATGCAAATGATGACCTTGAACTACATATCATCGCTAAAGATAAATATGAAACAACTATTGAACAACATATCTTAGCAGAATCAAATGATAAAAGGATCATAGAAGTTGCTAGTCTTGCAAGGGATCATTATAAAGGGGATAAGGTGATCTTTCTTTCTTTAGATATTTATGCAAGAACCTTTGCTCTTTTTGCAAATTTAAAAACTCAAACCCTTCATGAGGATAAATCTGATGTACCAGATTTTGAGTTTGTTAAAAAAATAGAACTTGATTCTTCATATTTCAATACCTTAAATTTAGCAGATATTACAAAATTTGATGAAGAGTATACTATCCAAAATTTTTGTTATGAGTTTTTAAGTCCTGATGGAAATTCAACTTATGGAATTATTCATAATAAAAAGATAAATATTATAGATGAATCAGATTTTAATGGTTTGGCATTTCGCCCAGCTAACTTAAAACAAAAGTTCTTTTTAAAAGCTGTACTAAGTAATGCTTACGATATTATGGCTATAGATGCTAAAGCTGGTAGTGGTAAGACTTTAATGTCTATAGGTGCAGCTATGAGGCTTATTGATAAGGGTGCTTATGAAAAGATTGTATATGTAAGAAACTCTATAGAGTCAATAGATAAGGGTGCAGATGTGGGATATCTAGCTGGAAATGAAGAGAAGTTTAGAATCTACAATATGGCACTTTATGATACTTTAGAATTTATTGCAAAAAAACAGCTAAAGAAAAGTGAAAATAGAGAAAACAAAGAATCCCTACAATCAAAAACAGAAGAGCTAATAAATCGATATCAAATAGAGATGTTATGGCCAGGTGAGGCTAGGGGTAGAACCTTAAGTGATGCTATAGTGATCATGGATGAGTGGCAAAACTCTTCAAAAAATACTACTCAGCTTATCCTTTCACGTCTAGATGAAAGTTGTATGGCTATAGTGATAGGATCAAATAGACAAATAGATAATATGTATCTAAATAAGTTTAATAATGGTCTAACCACATTACTCAAAGAGACTAAAAATGAGCATCCTGAGCTTACTTTATTTGCTCTGTCTTTAGAAAAGGCTGTTCGTGGTAAATATGCTGAATTTACTGAGAGAATTTTTGAGAATCAGAAAAATAGATAGTTTTTAAATAAAATAGATACTCATTTTGAGTATCTATTTTACATTCTGTTTATAGGGTTTTTTGTTTCGTAGTATCTTTGTACAGTTTCACTTATTGAAGCATTTTCTTCTGTATTTTCTTTTTCCCATGCTTTTGCTATACATATATAACTTTCTGGTGTATTTTTAAAGATATCTATATCACAGATATAAAATACTCCTGTACAATCCCCATCCCTTAAAAATTTATTTTCGATCACTTGTCCTACTGCTGGTAAGAAATTTAATCCATCATCTTCAGCTAGTAGTGTTCCGCTTTGTGAGTAGTATTCTATTGTAGTGTTCATATTTTGCTCTTTTTATTTTATTATAGCATTTTAAAGTCTCAAAATTAGCTTTAGGGAAGGGTAACTTTTTTGTAAAGCTAACAATTTATAAGAATTAAGCAATTTAGTTATTTCAAAAAGTTAATTATTTAAGCTAAAAAACGTCTTGATAATTCTTAATTTATCGTTATCTTAATTTCTAATAATAATTTAGATATAATCGCGATATGAATAAGAGTCTAATTACAAATTTAATAGCAATTTTAATATTATCTACAGGTATCCTAGCAAATGAAGAACTTTTTCTTATGATAGGATTATTTGCCCTAAGTGGAGCTATCACTAACTCCATAGCCATCCATATGCTTTTTGAAAAAGTACCATTACTTTATGGATCTGGAGTTATAGAAGATAGATTTGATCAGTTTAAAACTGGAATACATGGACTTATTATGGAGCAGTTTTTTACTAAGGAGAATCTTGATAGATTTTTAGAAGAAGAGTTTTCTGATGATGATAAACACTTTGATTTCTCAAAAGTTATAGATGAGACAGATTTTTCACCAGCATACGATAGTCTAAAAAGCTCAGTGATGGAGTCTTCTTTTGGTGGTATGTTAAATATGTTTGGTGGTGAAAAAGCACTTGAACCACTTGAAGAGCCATTTAAAGAGAAACTAAAAGGTGCTATAAATAAGATAGTACATACAGATAGTTTTCAAGCTACATTACAAGAGAATTTAAAATCAAAAAATATTAGTGATGATATCGTGGAAAAAGTGGATGGCATAGTTCAAAGAAGACTTGATGAGATGACACCATATATGGTAAAAGAGATTATTCAAAAGATCATAAAAGAACACCTTGGATGGCTTGTAGTTTGGGGTGGTGTATTTGGTGGAGCAATAGGTGCTATATCTGCACTATTGATGGCTTAATGGCTATAAAAAAAGTAAATTACCAAAATCAAAACTTCGATATCTCCTATGAGATAGTAAATCCAAGTAAGGAAAAAGTACTAGTATTTCTCCATGGTTGGGGAAGCAATAAAGAGATAATGAAACAAGCCTTTGGAGATGAGTTTAAAAACTATAAACACATCTACATAGATATGCCCGGATTTGGAAAAAGCTCAAACGATATAGTGCTAACTACAAATGATTACGCAAAGATCATAAATGAATTCTTACAACTTTTCACTATTAGCTCTTCACTATTAACTATATTTGGTCATTCTTTTGGTGGAAAAGTAGCTACACTTTTAAATCCAAAACATCTTGTCTTACTAAGTACAGCAGGGATTTTAGAGCCAAAACCGCTAAAAGTAAAATTAAAAATAAAATTAGCTAAAATACTTGGAATTTTAGGGCTTAGGGGATTAACTAAGGCCTTTAGAAGTGATGATGTAAACCAAATGGCTCAAAATATGTATGAGACCTTTAAAAATGTGGTGGATGAAGACTTTTCTGAGTCTTTTAAAATCCATAAGGGTGATACACTTAT
Source organism: uncultured Arcobacteraceae bacterium (assembly GCA_964342525.1). Classification (GTDB taxonomy): domain Bacteria; phylum Campylobacterota; class Campylobacteria; order Campylobacterales; family Arcobacteraceae. Next base: position 47,377 of record CAYFGQ010000009.1, on the reverse strand, counting down.
ATTTTGGGGACAAAAGGATACTGCTACTACTCTTGGTTCAGGAAAAAAGATAAATGAATTGATAGAGGGAAGTGAGTTTTATGATTTTGATGGGGATCATTACTTTTTTCTAAAACACCATAAAAAGATTGGAGAGATTTGTGAACATCGATTTACTTAATATTTTTACTCATATTATCCTTGTGATGTCATTGGGATGGTATCTTATAACAAATCTACAGTGGTACAATTACAAACTTGAAAGAGTGATACTAAAACACCACAAAGTTCAGTGGCATATTGTTTATTTCTTAACTCCTGTTGTTTTATATTTTATACTTAGTCCTATAAACTTTTTATATTTTGCAGGATATTTTTACATACTTTATCTTACTAGTTTTATACTTTGGAATAGGGGACTTGATAAACCTTTAGTGCTTACAAAAAGGGTACAAAGGTTTTTAGGGATTTTGCTATTTGTTACTTTTGCGGTTGAAGGTTTATGTTTAGCAAGTGGTCAGTGTAAAAATCTTGGGGTATTAGCTCCACTTCTTATCACATATATCATCTCTATGGGATTAGAGAAGATATTTTTCTTATCCTATAAAGATAGGGCTAAGAAGAGACTTGATTATATGAAAGATCTTACAATTGTAGCTATTACAGCTTCATTTGGTAAGACCTCTATTAAAAACTACCTTTATCAGGTTTTAGAGGGTAAATATAGAACTTATAAGACTCCTAGAAGTGTAAATACTATAGGTGGTATTATCAAAGATATAAATGAAGATATTCCTTTAGATACACAAGTATATATTGCTGAAGCAGGTGCTAGGGAAAAGGGTGATATTGGTGAAATAGCTACTTTTTTAAATCCTCAATATACTATTATCGGAAGTGTTGGGGAACAGCATATTGAGTATTTTAAAACTCTAGATAATATTATCCATACAAAAATGGAGCTTTTACAATCAAAAAGATTAGTTCATGGATTTGTACATGAATCAGTGCCACTATTAGATTATCCAAATATCACAAAGTTTCCAGATGGACTAAATATCGTAAAGAGTAATTTAGATGGTATCTGGTTTGATATGAAAATAGAAGGAAAAGAGTATCACTTCCACGCGCCAATTTTAGGTGAGTTTAATGCCATAAATCTAGCAGCAGTAATTTTAATGGCTCATAAGCTTGGTATGAGTATAGAAGAGATCAAAATAGCCTTACATAAAATAAAACCAGTAGATCATAGACTACAGCTTATAAAAGCTGGTGGAAAACTGATCTTAGATGATAGTTTTAATGGAAACTTAGAGGGGATGTTAGAGGGTGTAAAATTAGCTTCTACATATGATGATAGAAGAGTATTAGTAACTCCAGGTTTAGTAGAATCAACAGTAGAAGCAAATACTACCTTTGCAAAAGCTGCAGATGATATTTTTGATATAGTTATCATCACCGGAAGTTTAAATGCAAATGTATTATCTCAAAATCTTAAAAAGCCAAAGGTTTATAAACTAGCTGATAAAGCACAGCTAGAATCAACTTTAGCTAGAGAAACAAAAGCTGGAGATTTGATTTTATTTGCTAATGACGCACCAAACTTTATCTAGTGAATAGTTAATAGTGAAAAGTGAATAATGAAGGAGTTTTTTTGGAAAAAAACAAAATGATAAATGTAAATGAGAATTTTTCACTATTCGTTATTCACTATTCACTCTATCCATTGGAGAATTTCAATGGATAGACTATATGCTCCTTGGCGAAGTGAATATCTCACTGGTGAAAAGATAGAAGGATGTGTATTTTGTCATATTGTAGAAAATCTAGATAAAGATGATGATCTTCATGTTCTTTATAGGGATGAGTATTGTTTTATAGTGATGAACAAATACCCTTATACTCCAGGACACTTTATGGTGATCCCAAATCATCATACAGATAAACTTGAAGAGCTTGACCCTGAGGCTTGGATAAGGATGAATCTATTGGCACAAAAGGGTGTAGCATTATTAAAAGATGTATTAAATGCTAAGGGTGTAAATCTTGGTATGAATCTTGGAGCTAGTGCTGGGGCAGGAATTGCTGAGCATATTCATCTACATCTTGTGCCTAGATGGGATAGGGATACAAACTTTATCACTACTATTGGTGAGGCTAGAACTTATGGCATTGATTTTGATAAAGTATATAGGCAATTAAAAGAAAAATCTGAAGAGTATTTTACGCTATAGTAAGAAGTTTTTCTGAAAGCTCTAATTCATAGATTGTTTTATTGATATCTTTTGAGTGTAGAACCTTATGACAATCATTACACACACTAATCATATTTTCAAAACTATAATCTCCACCATCTTCAATATCTTTTAAATAGTATATTCTCATATTATCTTTATTTAGATCTGTTGAGCATCTCTGGCAAGTATGTTTATCCCTAAACAGGATGGCTTCCCTTCTTTTTGATAGATCTGGTGGTATTTTACCTTTAGGTGGTTTTGAGTTTACAAGGTATGATTCCCAAATAAATTCATGATCAATCATAGGTGCTGAGTTTGGAAAATCTGTTTGTATATTTGCAAATTGTCTAGTTATATCTTCTACAACAGATATTTTTTCATCTTCAATATTATCAAAATTTGATTTACCAAGTCTACTTACATCAAAGTTTATTTTAGGATAGTTTTTTAAAAGGTATTTAACTATATCCTTTTTATTAAGGATTATGGTTTTGTGTTGTTTCTTGATTTTCTTTTTAAATAAGAATCCCATCAAAAGTAACAATGAAATGATGATAAATGCAATTACAATATATACAGATTCTAAAGTCATATTTTTACCTATAAAGTTTCTTTTTCTGGTTTTAAAAATTATATCATAGAAGAGTAGCTATAACATAACATAAGTTTAAATCCTACAAACTTCTATTTAAAACTAAAAATAATTTTTTATATTTTATTAAATAAAACTGCCATAGAATTTTAATATAAGAAAAACTAACAGCTTACGAGAGGAGATTACAATGTTAAGTACTGTAAATAAAATCAAAATGCTTGTGTTTAGTCTATTTTTTATGTTTGCATTTTCCCATGCAAATATGCTTGAAGTGGATAAAGCACACAGTGAAGTTGGATTTTCTGTAAAACATCTTATGATAAGTAATGTAAAAGGAAAATTCTTAGAGTATGATGGTAGTATCGATTATGATATTAAAAAACAAACTTTTAACTCCTTATCTGCAAAGATAAATGCTAAATCAATAGATACAGGTATTGTAAAAAGGGATAATCATCTAAGAAGTGAAGATTTCTTCCATGCAGATAAACATCCAAATCTTACCTTTGTAATGACAAAATATGATGCAGATGGTGATGAGGGAACAATGGAAGGTGATCTTACCATAAGAGGTGTTACGAGAAGTGTAAAACTCGATGTGGAGATCAATGGGGTGATAAAAGATTTTAATGGAAACACTAGAGTAGGTTTTACTATTGAGGGAAAAATAAATCGTAAAGATTTTGGACTTACTTGGAATAAAGCTTTAGAGTTTGGTGGTGTTGCAGTAGGGGATAAGGTAAAAATGCTTATTGAGCTTGAGACTGTGGCAAAATAGTAGAAGACTCTGCATCTTTTTGCAGAGTTTTTGACTCTTCTTTTATCTCTTCAATATATGTATTTTCATTTTTTTCAATCTTTTTTTCTTCCAAAGTGTCTGGTGTTTTTTTATTTTCAGGGTCAAATTTCCATCTAAAGGTAAGTCCACCCCATTTTTTTATACTCTCTTCATCTAGTTCTTCTATATCTTTTTCTAGTCCTTCAACCGTATCATTACTTTGTACATATGTTGATCTTAGTTTTAATGCAAATTCAAAATTATCATAATATATATTAAATGTTATAACTTTTCCTTTTGTGTAATGAATATGATCAAGTTGATATTCTTCATATTCATCAACAATATAAAACCTTTTTATGGAGTTTAAAAAATATCCTAAACTAACTGACCAATCTAGACCATTTTTATGTCCAAAATTCAAAAGAGAACTTTCTTCCCCTCCTATAAAGTTCCCTGTTGTTTTAAAGTTGTTTGGTACAAAACTACCAAATCTTATACTAGTACCAACTAAAGCACCAGTATAAAATTCTCCTAAATCAACCCTAACATTATTTGTCCAGTCATATTCAATAAAACCTAAATCTCTTTTATCTGTTTTGTATCCAAATTGATAAGAGATATTTGTAAGAAAATCATTCTTTAGTTGATTATCCCAACCTTGAGGAGTTCTATTCCCATTTATTCTATGTATTTCATTTTGTATTTGTTCTGATCTAGCTAGTGGTCCAACTACACCAAAACCCAAACCTAATTCATGGAAATAATTTGACATCGATTGATATAAAAAAAAGTTAAGATTTAAATATCCAGCATAGGGCATATCATCTATAATTACATTTGGATCAGATAAATCATCAGGTGTAAAGGTAAGATGACTTAAAGATATTGCCATATTATCCACGGCAATATCTTCAATATTTAGCCAATCAGGGATATCTTTATCATTATCATCACTCATCCATGTATAAAAAAATCCATTTGTATAGTGTTTATCTGTACCTGTTAGGGCATCATTTTCTAGGATAAAACTATGGGATGCTGCAAATAAATTTATATTTATAAAAATTAAGATCAATAATTTTTTCAGCATTTTTACTCTTTAGTAATAAGTGCTAGATTGTTTAGATTGTATTTTTGTAAAAGATCAAGTATCTTCACTACTTTTTCATAGGGCACTTGTTTATCTATTCTTATTATTATAGGTTTATCTTGTTTTTTTACACTTTTAAGTTTTATATCAAACTCTTCAATGGTCATTATTTTACCTTCGAAAGCAAAGGAGTTTTTATTTACTTCTATAGTGATTTGTTTTCGATCAATAGATAATTCTTTAGCCTGAGAACTTGGTAGGTCAAGCATAAGAGCAAGCTCCTCTTTTTTAAATACAGAGGTAACTATAAAAAATACTAAAAGTATAAATAAAACATCCACTAATGGGGTAAGGTCTATTGATAAAGGTTCTCTTCGTTTCACAGCTTTGAATAAACCTCATGTTGTAGTTTTATTTCATATTTATCTATAGCACTTATAAAGTAATTATATCCCATATGATGAGGTATAGCAACTATAAGCCCAGCTACTGTAGTGATAAGGGCTATAGAAATACCACTAGAAAATATACTTGGATCTCCAAGACCAGATACGCTTATGGCATCAAAGGAGTTAAGTATCCCTATTACTGTTCCTAAAAGTCCTAAAAGTGGAGCTACTGTAGCTATTATTTTGATAGTAGTAAGTCCAGTTTCAAGTTTTTTTACTTCATTATCAAGTTGGTTTTGTATTTTATGTGTATTTGTTTTATCTTCTGTAGATATCTCTTGTATTAAATTATCTACTGTCTTTGGTGTTGTTTTTTTTAGTAAAAGAAGTACAAATATTTTCCATAACATTATAGAAAAACCTATAATATTTAGGATAATCAAAATATAAACAATTATACCGCCACGATCAATGTAGCTTATTAAATCCATTTTATTTCCTTTTATAATATTCTTTTTTATGAAAATCATCCCTTCTCTAAAAAGAGAAAGTGTTATATTTTTGTAATATATCTAATTTAAGATATAGTTAACATAAATAATTATTTTTGTTTTCTCCTCAGGTCTAGGGTAATCCTTATATGCCTGCTCAATAGTATCTATAGTATTCCAATCAAGTATATTATAACCTGAGCTAGAAATTATTTCTACTTCACTTATTTTCCCATCAGGGTGTAAAAAGAATTTTATTACATTTGTCCCATCTTGTTTTCCATAAGCTGCAAGATAGGGATATTCTAAATATCTTTGAGTTGCTTGTGCTATGGTAAGAATATTGTTTTTTAGATATTTTTTTGTTTTATCTGAAAATCTAGTAAATTCTTCCCCATATAGTTTTATATAACTTTTAGTAAGTTCATCTACTTGTTCTTCTTTTTTCCCTTCTTTTTCATCCTGTGCATTTAAGAAGTCATTTATATTAAATGGTGTTACTTGGGGTTTAGGAAGTGGGATGATTTTTTTAGCTTTTTCTATAGGTTTAGGCTTTTTTTTGACAACTTTCTTTTGTGGTTCTACTTTTTCAACTTTTTTAAACTCTTTAGGAATCTCTTGTTTTTTCTTTTGTGGAGGTTTTTTTGCTGTCTCTTTTTTCTTAGTTATCTTTTTAGGCTTCTCTTTAGGTTTGAGTTTTACAAACTTAATCTGAGAGCCTTTTTGTGTAGTTTTCTTATCTGTATTTTCACTCTTTTTAGCCTCATCCACTTTTATTTTATAAAAAGCTAAAAAATGAACAGATAAAGAGATAATAAGAGCAAATAAAAAAACTTTCATTTTATAGGTTTATTTAAATTTCCATCCATCTTTACTAAGTATCTCTGTAACTTTTGTTTTAAGATCACCTTGTAGTTCAATCCATTCATTTTTTATAGCACCACCACAGGCAAGTTTTGTTTTAAGAAGTTTTAATACAGCTTTTTTATCTTTTTCATCTAGATAAAATCTACCCACTAATGTAACTGGTTTACCTTTTCTCTTTTCAAAAGTAAAAACTAATTGGTGTTGGTTTTTAGACATGATTTTATTTGAGTTTGTATTTTTCTTTTTGTTTTTATTTCCTTGAAACTCTAATTCATCCTCTTCTAGTTTTGCACCCATTTCGAACATAATTTACTCCTAAAAAAATGTCCCATTTTTTAGGGACCTATATATAATAACTACTTTTTACGTGATTTGTAAAAAATCACTAAAGTAGCAAACTCTAAAGGGGATAACGAGTTATCCTAGTAAAATGTCCCATTTTTTGAGGGACTATATGATTATAATAAAATTTAGCAAACAAATAGTAAACACTAAAAGCTTTTTATTCTAGTATTTATATCTATTTGATCTCTTGCTTTAAATTCTTTGTTTTTATATTGTTCAATTGCTACACGTCCTATCATAGCTGCATTATCACTACAATATTTTAGTGGTGCTAAGATAAGTTTTGTATTGTGTTTTTTACAAAGATCTTCCACTTGTGATCGTAAAGTTAGATTAGCACTTGCTCCACCAACGATAGCTAAGTTTTTAGCTGGTGATTTTTTAAAGTATTTTTTTAATTTCATCATAATATGAGCACAAGCTGTAGCTTGGAAAGATGCACAGATATCTGAGATAGTTTTTTCATCTAGTGATCCTTCTTTTTCTATTTGTAAACGAACAGCATTTTTTAATCCACTATAGCTAAACTCAATATTTGGGCTTTGCCTTAAGGGAATTGGAAAATCATATTTTTTATCATCTCCATTTTTTGCCATCTTTTCAATAATCGGACCACCAGGATATCCAAGATCAAGCATCTTTGCTACTTTATCAAAACTTTCACCAAAACTATCATCTATGGTTTGACCTATAATTTTCATATCATTTAATGATGTAGCTTCTATGATTTGTGTATGTCCACCTGAAACTAAAAGGATAGTTAAGGGGAATATTTCATCTTTTTCAATAAAACATGAATAGATATGACCCTTTAAATGGTTTACAGCTATAAGTGGAATATCTAGGGATAAACTTAGAGCTTTTGCCATAGTTACTCCCTCCATAAGGGTTACGCTTAGTCCTGGTTCAGAGGTAACTGCTATAGCCTTTAGTTTAGGAAAATATTGCTCACATTCTGCAAGTATTTTTGGAAGAGCTTCTATATGAAGTCTAGCTGCAAGTTCTGGAACTACCCCACCATATATACTATGATCAAGCTCTTGGGAGATTTTTTTATGAAATATCAGTTCTTTTGTTTCTATATCTGTGATAGCTATTGAGCTATCGTCACAACTCGATTCAATACTTAAAATCAACGATTTTTCCTTTTTAAAGATTCATACATCGCTTGCGATTTATCTCGCAAGACCGAAGGGATGAGGACAATACTTAAAATCAACGATTTTATCCTTTATTTTTAATCATACATTTCAACAATCTTTGATTGTTAGAAATTTATCCGCAAGAAGAACGACGAGGACAATGTTAATGTCCTTCTGTACAACCTTCAAGCCAATCTCTTGCACAATCAAGTGGTCCAAATCCACTCTCGGCATTTATATGTCCAGCATCTTCAAGAATTTTACATCCTATATTTAGAGTAGCTGCTAATTCAATTGTAGCTTCAAGGGAAATATATGGATCATTTGTAGATCCAGCCATAATCACCTCTTTTGATCTTAAATCTTTTGGTTTTGGATGTGGGAAAAATGATGCTACTTCATCTATCTTATCAACTGGTGCTACAAGCATAAGTTTTTCTATCTCTTTTATATTATATCTATCTACAAAGTGAAACCATAAAATATTTGCTAAAGAGTGACATACTACATAATCAGGCTCAAAGCTATCAACTTCTGCTTTTAAAAACTTTATCCACTCTTCTAAATCAGGTTCCATCTCATTTGGAAGATCAGGAAAAGATACCTCATATCCTAATTTTTTAAGCTCTCCATCTAGCCACCATTGCCAATGTGGTTCACTACTACCACTCCATCCATGTAATATTAATACTTTTTTATTCATTTAAGATTTCTCACACACCTAACGCGTTTCTTTTTTGTTTTTGTATCATAATAAACTGTTCCACTTAAAAAATGCATATAATCTGCATATGTCCACATAGTTCTCCAGTGAACTTTTGCTGCCCAATATCCTTCATTTATAACATATCTGAAAGATCTATGGATATGGTTTGGTTTATTTTTTTTATCTACTATTGTCTTATAATCTTCAGCTTCAGGGATTCTCCAATCCCCATATCCACCATGCATTAGTTCATTACAGTACTCTAATGCATCTGGTTGGGATAACATCATTTTTAGGTTATCCATACTATCTTGCCAAACTAGTTTATTTGTAAAGTCAATTACGATCTCTCTTTTTTTATCTCTTTTTACATTTGCGTTTAATGTAAGTAAAGTGATAAGTAGGAGAACTAGAATTTTCACTTTTCTTCCTCTTCCTTATACAAAAGATCAAACTTTCCTCTTTTGATATGCTCTAAACAAGAGTTATCAACAATCTCTATAGTAACTTTATGTCCCGTTTTAAAAACTAATCCACAAAATCTTTTGCACTCTGGTTCATTTTTTTTCTGATTTACTTCAGAAAATTCCTTCCACTCTTCAAACTTTTTATCATACTCATTTAGTATAGCTTTCTCAAACTTGCTTCTAGAGTAAAATTGATATATAATTACTGCTATAAGTATTACAAAAGCTATGATCATATCAATTGACATATGCTCTTACCTCTTTATCTATTTTATAAATATCATCTAAACAAGATGGTTTTATATCATCAAATTTTTTATAGGCATCTAAAGTTATTTTTGAAACATCTAAGAAACCTATTTGGGAGTTTAGAAACTTATCCACAGCTACTTCATTGGCTGCATTTAGTACTACACCCATATGGGAGTTGTTTAGAACATCATCTTTTATATCCCAGATTGGATATCTCTTATTGCATATAGCTTTAAATTCTAGATTTGATAAAGCTACTAGGTCAATAGGTTCTAGAATCTGTTGATCTACATTATCTACTATTGCATAAGCAATAGGCAATCGCATATCTGCGTTAGCAATTTGTGCTGTGGTACTACCATCTTTGAAGTTTATTAATGCATGGATGATTGATTTTGTTTCAATCACCGCATCCACGTTATTTGTATCAAAAAGCCACTTTGCCTCAAGTACTTCAAATAGCTTATTTGTCATGGTCGCACTATCGATTGTGATCTTATTTCCCATAGACCAATTTGGATGGTTTAGGGCTTCTTTGATACTTACATTTGCTAAGTCTTCTAGTGGATAATCTCTAAATGATCCCCCACTAGCTGTCACCATAAGAGAATCAATCTCCCTTTGTTCACTCATAAGATACCATAGACCAAAATGCTCACTATCTATAGGCGTGATATTTGTAGTATCTATAAACATACCTGCAACCACTAAAGACTCTTTATTTGCAAGGGCTACTTTTTTACCACACTCTATTGCTTTTATAGTTGGTTTTAATCCTGTAAAACCAACATAAGCATTTACTACTATTTTTGAGTTAGAGTTTTCTATAGCTTCAAGTACAGCCTCTTCACCAGCTTTTACATTAGGATGATTCACTGATTCTATATCTTTTTTATCAGCCACAATTACAAGTTTTGGAGTGAACTCTTTTAATTGTTCATTTAAAAGCTCTATATTTCTTCCAACAGCTAAAACTTCGACATCTAGATTAAATTGTTTAGCTACTTTTAGTGTATTAACTCCTATAGAGCCAGTTGATCCTAATACAATCAAGCTACAAACCTAAGTAAAATAATCATTACAATTCCACCAAACAAATATCCATCTGTTCTATCTAAGATCCCACCATGTCCAGGAAGTAAGTTTCCACTATCTTTTACTCCAGCTGATCTTTTTAAGTAACTTTCAAAAAGATCACCAAATACAGAAGCTAGAGAAACAGCAAATGAGATAAATAAAGCAATAATAAATGGCATAGATTCTAGGGCAAAAAATACTCCAAGAATAGAAGCAACTATTACTCCCCCAAGAACACCCTCTATTGTTTTATTTGGACTTGTTTCACAAAACTTTGTAGAACCAATTGTTTTACCTGTATAATAAGCTCCAATATCAGTACCTGCAACTACTACTAATAACCAAAGTAGTGATGCCATTCCATATTCATTGTATAAAGAGAATAAAAATAAAAATGAAGCTAGAGGATACATAAGTGGTAAAAATAGATTTTTATCAAAATTTCTAGTATATGCTAAGATAGAAGCAAATATAATTGCTACTAAAAACACTAAATCTTCAGGTTTTGGATAAAAATAGGCAATAATCCAAATTGCAACTGCATAAAAATATATTAAATTATTTTTAGTGTTAAATAGTTTTAATGCTTCAGAGATACCAATAATTGTTAGTACTCCAAATAAAAGCCACATTACAAAATATGAATCTATAAAACCTACGATAAGTAATCCTATACCTAGAGCTATACCCGTTGTAACTCTAGAAGAACTTGAATCTGCCATTGTATTACCTTTTTTTTAAGTAAGATAGTGTATCTAATATAGGGTAATAAGATGATAAATTTGATTTAATTTTTAATTTTAAATTTTCCTAGCTATTGTTTTAATACAAAAAAATTACACAAAAGTGACATTTAAAATTTAAGTCTTTTATACGTATAATATAGATTATTTAGGAGGCATTATGGGTATAAGGACAAAGTTATTAATTGCTATATCTACTACAGTATTGATTTCATATATTGTATTGGGATTTAGTAATTTAAAAAATATGTATGAGATAAGTTTTGATGCTTTAAAGATGCAAACAACAAAGTCATCAAATAGTTCTTCAAAGTATATAAATGATTATTTAGATTCAAAAAAGATGATCATTGAAACAGTATCTCAGCAACTTGAAGAGATGGATCCAAATGAGTTAAGAGAAGATGTGAGAAATATGCTTATCACAGGTAAAAACTCTGGAGGATTTGGGTCAGTTTATATTGGTTATCAAAATAGTGGTCTTATGGTAAGATGGAGTGGAAGGGACACTACTCCAGAAAAAGACAACTATGATCCAAGATCAAGACCATGGTATAAAAGTGCATATTCTTCAAAAACATCAGGTATCACAAAACCATATGTGGATAGTGCTACAAAAAAATTAACAATCTCTATTTTTTCACCAGTTGTTAAAAATGGACAAGTTGTTGCTGTAGTTGGTTCAGATATCTTTTTAGATACTATTGTAAGTACAGTATTGAATATAGACACAAATAATTTAGGTTTAGCATATCTTGTGGATAAAGATGGAAAAACTTTAATTCATAAAGATAAAAAACAAACAAATCAAAAAAGTAAAACTTTTTCACAAATAAGTGATCTTAGAAGTGGATTTGCAGATATTGTTGTAGATGGTGAAAATAGACTTATCTCTTTTTCTAAAGTTGCATTAGTTGATTGGTATTTATTTATTGATATTGATAAAGATAAAGCTTTTGCAAGTGTTGATCAACAGCTTATTATTTTTGCTGTTATCTCTTTAGTATTTTTAATTATTACAATTGCAATAGTTTTTATAACTTTAAATAAAACCTTAGCACCTATTCAAAGTGTACAAGATGGTATTATCTCATTTTTTGAGTACCTTAAGGGTAATAGCTCCACTGCTAAAAAACTTGATGTTAATTCAGATGATGAGCTTGGTGTTATGGCTCAGGAGATTAATAAGGGAATCGAGTCAGTTCAAAGAACCCTTGATGATGATAAAAGAGTAATCGAAAATGTTACAAATGTTGTAAATGAAATAAAAGCTGGTATATTAACAAAAAAAGTAACTTCAACAACTAGTAATAAAGCAGTACAAGAACTAGTAGATGTACTAAATAGTATGATTGAAAATCTTCAAGATACAATTAAACACTCTTTAGGTGTATTAACTCAATATCAAAATAATAACTATGTTGAAAAAACAAATATCTCTTGTAGTGGAGAGATAAAAGAGCTAATGGATGGTATTAATAAACTTGGTGAGACTATCTCAACAATGCTTGTTGATAATAAAGAAAATGGACTCATTTTAGAAAAGAGTAGTAATTTACTAGTATCAAATGTAAATGAGCTAAGTCAAAATTCAACTCAAGCAGCAGCTTCTATTGAAGAGATTGCGGCATCTTTAGATGAGGTTACAAGTACAATTGTATCAAATAATGAAAATGTAGTACAAATGGCACAATATGCCAATGCACTAACAACTTCAGCAAATGCAGGTGAGTCTTTAGCAAAAGAAACAACTGTGGCTATGAATAGTATAGATGAGCAAGTTGGAGCGATTAATGATGCCATAACTGTTATTGATCAAATTGCTTTCCAAACAAATATTCTTTCTTTAAATGCTGCTGTTGAAGCTGCAACAGCTGGTGAAGCGGGTAAAGGTTTTGCGGTGGTTGCTGCAGAGGTAAGAAATCTAGCTGGAAGATCATCTGAGGCTGCAAAAGAGATTAAAGATCTAGTAGAAGCAGCTACAGCAAAAGCAAATGAGGGTAAAAATATTTCTGATAAAATGATTGAAGGATATAATCAATTAAATGAAAATATTTCAAATACTTCTGATCTTATAAAAAGTGTAGAAACTGCATCTAAAGAACAACAAACTGGAATCGTTCAGATTAATGAATCCATAAGTATTTTAGATAAACAAACTCAAAAAAATGCCATTATTGCGACTCAAACAAATGAGGTTGCTCAAAAAACAGATAATATTGCAAAGGTAGTATTATCAAATGTGGATGAAAAAGAGTTCTTAGGGAAAAATAACATCACAATAAAAGAAGAAGTTATTGCTCCAAAAACACAAACAAGAGTTCAGCAAAAAAGCTCAACATCAAAAAAACATACTCCAATTAGCTTAAATGTAAAACAAGATGATGAGTGGGAGAGTTTTTAAATAGATAGATTAGCTTAGCTAATCTATCCCTCTTTATGTAAATTAAATAAATCTTTTATCTATCAAATAGTAATCAAATTGTAACTTTCTTATAACCTTTTAACTTCTTTTTTATTATAATATATACTTAAGTGAAGGAGTAAATATGTTAAGGATTGTTGTTTTACTACAGCTTATTATTGCCTCTATTTGGGCTGTGGATTGTAAAGATTTAGATAGCGATGAAAAGATCAGAACATTTTTTAAAGAGACCCATAAATCAAATCCTCTATTAAAGAAAAATGTTAGTACAAGTATGGATATTAAAACAAATGATAAGGGTAAAAAAGAGTTAGCCACTATCCACTCATTAAGAATGGAAGATAAAAAAAGGGTATTTTTTGTACAAGGTGGACATGCCCCAAAATGTTCTATTCAAAAGGGTGATAAGGATTATATTTGTAATGAGTGTTCTTATAAATCATCTACAATTTGTAGATCATATAAAGCAGGTAGCTCAAACACAAAAGTAAGTGGTACAAATATTAATTCAAAAGATTTTGAGATTTTAGAGAGTAAAGATTTTACAAATAAGTGTTATCCTGTAAAGAAAAATAAAAAATATATAAAAATAGTATCTTCAAAACAAGCTGGTGATAGTGTATATGATACAGTAATTTCCTATTATGATAAAAGTAAAAAAGTTCCTGTTACGATGAACTATCAAAGTGCTAAAGTATTAAAAAAAGTGTATAGGTTTTTCCCAAAATATTATATTCAAATCGATGGGGAGTGGGTATCTACAGTATCTCGTGTAAGAAGCGTAAATGGAAGTGAAAAAAAGTATTCCTTTGAAACACTTACATATGTAAAAAAAGATGGTGCTGGAAAATACCTTTTATATACAAACCCTACTGCAGATCCTTTGATCTCAAAAACAAATATAAAACAATTATTTAATACAAATAGATAATAGATGCTAAGAATACTTTTATCTTTATTTTTAGTTTTAAATATAGTTTTTTCAAATGAGCTTGAGCCTTCGGTAGAATTTTTAGATGAAGAGCTTAGCTCAATCGAAGGTGATGATCCCTTTGGTGAATCAGAGGATCCCCTTTTAGAAGATTCTGATCCTTTAGCTTCTGAGGATCCTCTATCTCAAGAGGATGACACTATAAAGATATCCATAAATAATTCTAGCGAAAAACAAAGTATAAAAGTTAAGCTTGATCAAACTTTTAGAAGTGCTGGTGGTAGCAGGTATCTTTTAAAAGAGGGTATCTCCATAGGTAGTACAGAAGATGAAGAAGAAAGGTCTATTTTTGTAAATGGATTCCAATTAAAAGCAAAAATAGATACTTCAGATGAAGATCGTATAGTTTTTAATTTTAGAGGATATTTAGCCCACTCATATAGTGAAATCAAGAAGCAATATACTGATGAGGGTGCTATACAAATAAGAGAAGCCTATAAAATAAAAGAGTTTGATTCCTCATCTTTACTTTATGGTATTTTTATACCAAGTAATGGAAAACTACTCTTTAATAGTACTTCAGATGTTTTAGCTCAAACAAATAGTGATGCTTATGATTCTTTGAGTGTGGATAATACAAAAAATCCTGTAATTGGATTTAGATATCAATATTATTTTGAAAACTCATCCCTCAAAGCTTATTTTGTACCAATAAAACCATCCTCTTCAGGTACTACATACACAGAATATAAAGAGGATTTAGATAATAGTGAAAATAATAATTCTGCTGAAAATAGAACTACTCTTGCTCCATATGTGGGATTAGCCTTTAATAGTAGTAATAATTACTTTGATTATGGAATAAATACTTTTTATTGGTTTGATACAGATAATAATATAAGCTATTGGGATAGTGCTAATGCTAGTGTTTCAAATACAGATTCTTATTCTTATAAAGAAGAGGTTAGTGATCTAGCTTTTGTTTCTATAAATTTGGATGCAAATATATTTTGGGATATAAATTTAAAAAGTGAATTGACATATTTTCATGATAAAAATATATATCATTTCTTTCAAGATAGTAATAATAGCAATGAATTAACCACATATAATATTGATATGTTGGCTTTTGGTATCACCTTACAAAAACAGTTTGGTGATTTAACTATTTTGCCAAATTATACATATAAATATTTGGAAGATGTACCAAAAGATACAAATATATTATATTATGAAAATAGGGATACAAAAGCTCCTAATGCTAGAAATTTGATCCAACACAAATATTCTTTAGCCCTTTCTTATTTATTAAATGATGATCTTAGAATATCAACAATATATAGCCAAATAAAACCAGTAAAAATAAGAAGTTTTGCAGCATCTATTGATTATGAATTAGATAAATCCCATGCCTTTAGTTTTAGGGGTGTTTATTTTGATACAGAAAAACAAAAAAGCTCAGAGAGTAAAGTGATCTCAAGAACCTCATATCTTGAGTATAAGTATAGCTTTTAGAGAAAAAAATGGATACATCAATTATCTTTAAAAAGTTAGTAAGATTTCCAAAACTTGTAATCCTTTTTACTCTTTTATTTACTCTATTTTTTGCATATGAAGCTAAAAAGGAGTTATTTTCTCCTGAGGGCTCTTTAATAGTTGATACTTCTATTGAGCCAGTTATGGCTAGGGAATCGGGTAGTTATGATTTTTATTTAAAAATGAATGATACTTTTGCTAAAAAAGATGTGATGATTTTAGCAATCAAACCAAAAGAGTTTGATTTGGATTTTATAAATAAACTTCAAAATTTACAAAATGATTTAAAAGAGAACTTAAGGGGTGTAGAGGGTGTTTTAAGTATCCTAAATGCCCCAAATCCAAATGGAGTATGTTCAGGTGAGTCTTATTTTCATGTGGAGCGTGCGGGTTCTATATGTAGCTCTATAATTGAAGAAGTAAATAATAAAATAGCCTGTATCAATGGAAAAATGCCTGTAGTTCAAACATCTAATGATGATCTTGATGGTGGTTTGGATGATGATTTAGATGCAGGGCTTGATGAAGGATTGGATTCTGATCTTGAAGTTGGTCTTGATGATAATTTAGATGAGGGATTACAAGAAGATTTAAGTGTAGGTTTAGATGATGATCTAGATACTGGGCTCGATGATAATATTTTAGGAGAATCAGAGGCACAAACAATATTAGAGCAAAGCTTTATTTGTACCGATATAATTGCTTCAAACTCTTTAGATGAAGTTATAAAAAATATCAATAAAGATATCTCTAAAACTATGAGTTTTATCCAAAATGATAAGTTTATGAAAAAAGATATTATCTCTGAAGATGCTAGTGTTACTGCTTTTGTGATTGAGTTTAAAAGTGGTATTAAAGCTATGCAAAGTGATATCCAAAATGATATAAAAAATATAATAAATAAATATCAAAATGAAAATCTTAGAATAGCTTATGCAGGGGAACCTAGACAACAATATTCCGCATCAAAGATACTTATAAATGATGTGAGTACAATTTTACCTATAAGTATTTTTCTTATGTCTTTGATCTTATTTTTCTCATTTAGAAGTATTAGAGGTATATTTATCCCAATAATTACTGTAAGTATGGGAATAATATGGACTTTTGGATGGTTTGCAATTTTAGGTGAGAGTATAAATCTTGTATCTGTGATAATCCCAACTCTTCTTTTAGCTGTAGGTAGTGCATATATTATCCATGTATTAAATTTTTATTATTCCAATTCTAAAACAAGTACATCAAAAATACAGATCATTGATCATACTATAGAGCATATATCTTTACCAATGCTTGTGACAGCATTTACAACCCTCTCAGGTTTTGCAGCACTTATGTTAAGTCCTATCCCTGCAGTTGCTCAAATGGGATTCTTCTCATGTATAGGTATTGGTTCTGTTATTTTTATGGCTCTTACTTTTGTACCAGCACTACTTTTACTTTTGCCTTTAAAAGAGTATAAAAATGAAGAATCAAAAACAACTATCTTAGATACTTTATTGCTTCAAAAATCATTTTTAGTGGATAGGTTTTCTAAAAAGTTTATAAAGATATGGATATTTATAGTACTACTTGCTTTAATTGGAGCATCCCAAGTAAGATTTGATAGTGTATCTAGCTCTTTCAATAAAGATTTAGATATATCAAAAGATCAAAAATTTATAGAGCAAAGTTTAGCAGGTATTAGAAATATTAAAGTTGTTCTTAGTGGGGATGATCTTCAAAGTGCAAAAACTATTCTTGGCTTAGATAAAATCAATAAATTTTTATTAAATCCTAAAGGTAGTGTATCTCAAATTGAGAATCTTAGAATTGATAAGATTTACTCTGTGGTTGATTATATAGATCAACATAGGCAAGGATTAGATAATCTAAAAGATAAAGAGGTTGTAATTTTCTTTGAAGATTTAAAGAAAAATAATGGTCCAAAATTTTTAAGTGATGATAAAAAATATATACAATTTGATATAAGAATGACAGCAAGTGGTTCATCTGCATCAATAGTATTAAGGGATCAATTAAAAGTACAACTTGAAAGATATTTACCACACTTAGATCATCAGTTTACAGGCTCAGAGATTCTTACAAGTGAATCCATAGATAATATTGCAAAATCACAAATACAAAGTTTAGCTATGGCTTTAGTGATTATTTTTATAATCTTATCTGCACTATTTTTCTCTTTTAAAATGGGCTTCTTGGCTATTTATCCAAATATTGCAGCTATAGCTATATTTTTTGGGATATTAGGTTATTTTGATATACCTATTGGGGTGACTGTATCTGTTATCGCAGCTATTGCTCTTGGTATTGGAGTGGATGATACTATTCATTTTCTTACTCACTATAACTCACTTGTAAAATCAACTAGGGATGAAAGAAAATCATCTTTACAAACCCTTAGACTTATTGGTAAACCAATGGTATATACTACCTTAACTTTAGCCCTTGGATTTATAGTATTTGGTATGTCTGATATGACTTCTCAGGTCTTATTTGGGGTTTTAACTGTACTTACTTTAATTGTTTGTTTAGTGACTGATCTAAACTTTTTACCATCAATTATGGCTGAGACTAAACTTATCACTGTATGGGATTATTTAGATATAAAATATGATGAAAAGTTTATCCGTGAGATTCCTATTTTTGATGATCTTGATCTAAAAGAGACTAAACTTGCTACTCTTTTAGCTTATAGTGTTGATCTAAAAGATGGGGAGCATATATTTAAACAAGATGATGATGGTAATGAGATGTATCTTATTTTAAGTGGGGCTATCGATATTTACCTTACTAAAAAAGATGGCTCTTCTATAACTTTAGTTGAATTAGCTAAAGGTGAAGAATTTGGAGAGATGGGATTATTTAGAAAGTCAAAAAGAAGTGCTTCAGCTAAAGCTATTGGGGATACTAAACTACTTGTTCTTAATGATAAGGTTCTAAAAAATATCCAAAAAAGATACCCAAGAATTGCGGCTAAGTTATTTAGAAATCTTGCTTTAAACCTATCAAACTCTATTAAAAAAGGTAATGATCTAATTAAAAAATCCCATATAGATGTAAAAGATAAAACTTATTATGACTTTAATTCCAATTATTCATCTATCTTAGAAAACCTAAGAGATAGTGATAGGGCATGGATAAGAAATAATGCTGAGATAAGAGAAGTAAAAGAGGGTGAGTACCTTTATAAAGTTGGAGAGCTTGGGGCTTCGATGGCTTTTATATATGATGGTAAGTTTGATGTATCTATTAGTGAAGGGAAGAGCTTATTTACTCTATCAAGAAACGATGTGGTTGGAGAGATGACTCTACTTTCAAAAGATGAGGAACATAAAAGAACAGCAAATGTAAAAGCCTTAGCGGATTCAACAGTATTAATAGTAAGTAAAGAATTATATGAAGATGCTATAAAATCAAGATGGAGAGCTAAATTTATGGCTTCATTAAATTATAATTTTGTTTGTTTATTATCAGATAGGTTACAAAATAGTAATAATATAATTTATAATTAAAATCCAATTATGTAATTGTATAATTGGATTAAAAATAGTATTATATATTTTGGAGTCCATTATGAAAAAATATATCCCCCTTTTATTTATAATCTTTTTTACAGGTTGTTCTTCTCTTCTTTTTCATCCCAATAAAAAAATGAATCCAGTAAATATTGATTACTTTGAAGTTGATCATAAAATTATAACTACAAAAATTGACAATGATATCCTTTATGGTTGGCATCTAAAAACAGATAAAAAAAGAAAAGGTACAATTGTATTTTTACATGGAAATGCAGGGAATATAAGCTCCCATATTTGGTCTGTAATATGGTTTCCTTGGCATGGTTATGATGTGATTAGTTTTGATTATCGAGGTTATGGTAATTCAACTGGTGAGCCTAGTATAGATAATATTCATAAAGATGTAAAAGCTATTTTTGATTGGAGTATTAAAAATACTCCTATAGATGAAAAACTTTATATTTTTGGACAAAGTTTAGGTGGGGTAGTTTCTACAACTACTTTGGCAAATTATAAAGATCAAAATAGATTCTCTAGCATAATCATTGATAGCGCATTTTCTTCATATAAAGATGTAGCAGAGGATGTTTTAAAGAAAAACTGGTTTACATCACCTTTTTTATCTTTTTCTCAAAAGCTAGAGTTCCCTACACTTGATCCTATAAACAATATCCAAAATATTCATATTTCAAAGATAATTTTACATGGTAAAAAAGATGAAATTGTGGATTTTAAACACTCCCTTAAACTCTATGAAAAAGCAAAAACTCCTAAATCTATTTGGTTAAAAGAGGATGCTATTCATATAGGGTTATTTCTTGATAAAAAAAGTCGTTTGAGGCTTATAGATTTGTTAGAGAATTATAAAGAGATTGACATAAGATAAGGTTTTGATTCATCTTCACTTTGGACTAATATAAAACCAAATTTTTTATAAAAGTTGATCAAATGACTTAGCTGTATACCACTTTCTTCAAGGGGTAAAGGGCTTAGGGTCACTTCTTTATATTTTGAAAAGAATGAACGTATATATTTTAAAATTTCATCAACCACAGTAGAAGCTATACCCATACCTCTATATATAGGATCAACATTTAAAACATCTATTGATATATGATTTTTTTCTTCATTTATACTAATAACAGCATATGCCCTATCAAAATAGTTAAAATGTACTTTATTATCTTTTCTTTCCACTTCCATAGATATATTTTAGTGAAAAAAAGTTGCTAGAAAGTCTTTATTTTAAATAAAAATATTTAAAGGGGAAGAGTAATCTTAAATTCTGCACCATAATATTTTTTTGAATTATGATTAAATATAGTATTTTGTACAGATATATCTCCATTTAAGATATTCGATATATTTGATTTTACAGTATATAAACCTAAACCAGTTCCAACTGCTTGATGTTTTGTTGTAAAGTATGGCTCAAATATATTATCCATAATCTTTTCATCAATCCCACCACCACTATCTTTTATAGTGAATATAATTGTATTTTTTCTTTTCTCTAGGGTGAAAAATATAATTCTGTCTTCATAGTTTTCCACTTTTTTTAGAGCATCAACTGCATTATTTAATATTTTTACAAGGGATTCTACCATGATATTTTGTACCGAGTTAATAGTGATATTTGTATCGGTGTCTTTTAATAGATTTATTTGATTATTATGGATTGATGATTCTGTTATTATAAAAACTTTCTCTAACATTTCATTTATGGTAAATTGGCTTTGTTCATTTTCATTTATCATAAAGTCTCTAAACTCATCAATAGTATCTGATAATCTTTTAGTGCTACTTATAATAGTAATTAAGCCCTTATCTAAATAATCCTCTTTTAATATACCTAGTTCATTTTGTACCTGCATTCCACTTGCTGAAGTGGAGATTACTGATAGGGGTTGTCTCCAGTGGTGGGCAATATTTGCTATCATCTCACGCATAGAGTCAAGTTTAGTATTCTCAGATATGATTTTTTGCTCATCAAGAAGTTTTTGTTTATTTGTATTTAATAGGTAAATAAAATATAAGATAAGGATAGAAAGTATCATTAAAATAAGATTGATCTCTATAAAGTCCCTATTGATATCTTTTATATTTTCATTTTTTGCATATGATACTAGATATGCCACTACTTTTTTCTCTTTTATATTTTTTAGAGGTAAAAAGGTGATTATCTTATAAGAGTCTTCATGTTTTGTATAGATTGAAAATGGCTCTTTTTTTACAATATTTTCTTCTATCTCAGTTCCAAGTTTTTTTCTTAGAAAATCTTTTTGTATATGAGAAATACCATCTTTATGTATATCATCCTCTTTAAGTTTTAAGAAGTTTTCACTCTCGATACTCTCTTCATAGGTACTTTTAAGGTTTTCAAAAAGTTTAGAATATATAATCTTCTTATCTACTATAAAATGTACATCCGTATCAAAAGCATTTTCTATAGATTGTATAAAAGCATTTGATGATATGGAGAACTCTACGCTACCTAAGTAGTATGATTCATTATACATAGGATAAACAAATCTAAATCCATGTACAATCCTTCCTGCTTCAAGTCCATGGATAAATTTTCGATTCTCATTTACATATTTTACACTATATCTTATATCACTAAGATCATCCCCATATTTTTCAGGTTTGTGCATTCTTAAAAAGCTTTTATTATCTTTTGTATGGAAATGTAATTGTTTTAAGCCTAATTTTGTAAGTTTTTTATATTTGTTTTTTAAAAGATTATATAGATTGATTCTTGCTCCATCCACATCTATTTGATCTCCACTTTGAGAATCAATTAGTAAACCAGTAATAATAGGTGAATCAAAAATAATTGAGTGGGAAGCTTTAGATATATTCATATATGAATTATAAACAGTTTTATATTGAGTTGAAAAGGTACTAGTAGCATTTTTTAAATGGTAATCGATTCTATTATTCTTATCAATGCTTGTGATTGCAAAAATAATTAATGATATTAAGATAAAAGCAAAGATAAAAGCCCATTTATTTGTCGTATTTAAAACCTTATTCATAAGGAAGATTTTAACAAATAAAACCAAATTAAAGATTAAATAATTAAGTCAAAAATAAAATTATAAAAAAATTTCTTTAGTAAATTATAAAATATCACGAAAAATATCACATTTTGTGATGTTTTTGTTATGAAATATTTTATTTGGTATAATCGCGACTATGAATAATATATATGACTTTTTTAAAGATAAACAAGATACACAACTTTTAATTGTAAGTGATGATAAAGAGGTAGATACTGCATATAATGTATTGAAATTTTTAGGATATGAGCCATTTGTTTTAAGTGACCTTAGGGCAAATTATGGGGATGATCTTTTATCCTTTAGTGAAGAACTTAGTGAAATCACAAGAAATTTAGAGAATTTTTATAATTATAAGAAACAAAATAAAATAATAATTTCACCAGTTAGAACTGTGAGTTTTCCATTACCAAAAGAGGATTGTTTTGATTCTTTTACTATCTCTTTTGCAGATACTATAAATTTTGAAGAGTTAAAATCTAAACTTTACAATTGGGGATACTACTTTGTTGATATTGTAACAAGTGAGGGGGAGGTCTCTTTTCGTGGTGATATTATAGATATCGCTCCATTAAATACCCAAACAGCTTTTAGGGTTTCATTATTTGATGATGAGGTGGAATCTATACGTGAGTTTGATATAGAGGATCAAAAATCTTCAAAAGAAGAGATTGAGTCCTTTTCTATTGCACCAGCATTCTTAGCTTTAGATGAAGCAAAATTTGATGTGATAAATGAAAAGATACAAAGTGACAATAATGATGCTTTTATAAAAGATATCCACTCTTTAGGTTTTTGGCATCTTGATGAGATGGCAGAATTTTATACTTCAAAATATAAAAGTGTGATCACCCAAGATGCTTTAAAAGAGATAGATGAAGCATATATATTTGATGAAGCAAGGATAAAAAAAGAGGAGCTTTTAGTAATCCCTTCTATCCCTACAAGCTCAAAATATACACAAATATCACCAGCAAATATAAAAGAGTATTTAGGTTTCCATGAGGGTAAAAAAGTTACCATCATAAGCTCCACAGAAGCAAAAGTAAAATCCTATGACCTTGATCTAAGTGATACCTCTATCAAATATGTTTTTGAGCCTCTTATTTTAAATCTTGTAAGTAATGAAGAGGTGATAATCTCTTTAAATAAAGAGATTAAAAAAAGAAAGAAAAAAAGGGTAAAATTAGTAATAGATGAGCTGAAAATTGGTGATCTTGTGGTTCATGAAGAGTATGGTATCGGTGAGTTTGAGGGTGTTAAACCTGTAACTGTGATGGGTGCTTGTAGGGATTTTGTAACCTTAAAATACTCTGGGGAAGATAAGCTTTTAATTCCTGTTGAAAATCTTGATATCATCGATAGGTATGTGGCTGATAGTGGAAGTGTAGCAGTTCTTGATAAACTTGGAAAAGCTTCATTTGCAAAATTAAAATCAAAAGTAAAAGAGAAACTTTTTGCAATAGCTGGGGAGATTATTCAACTTGCAGCAAAAAGAGAATTGGTATCGGGAATAAAACTAAATACTAAAAAAGAAGCGATTGATTTATTTCAAAGAAATGCAGGTTTTGAATATACAAAAGATCAAGCAAGATCCATCAAAGAGATGTTTAGTGATTTAAATGGTGGTCTTGTGATGGATAGGCTTTTAAGTGGTGATGTTGGTTTTGGTAAAACTGAGGTGGCTATGAATGGTTTACTTGCTGCTGCTTTAAATGGATATCAAGCTATCTTTGTATGTCCAACAACACTTCTTTCTTCCCAACACTACCATGGTGTACAAGAAAGGTTAAAAAACTTTGGTATAAAAGTAGCAAAACTTGATGGTAGAAGTACAACAAAAGAGAAAAGTGAAGTAAAAAAAGGCTTGGCTGATGGTACTTTTGATGTGGTTATTGGAACCCATTCATTACTTAGTGTTAAAACAAAAAATCTAGCCCTTGTTATTATTGATGAGGAGCATAAATTTGGTGTAAAACAAAAAGAGAAATTAAAGCATTTACGTGAAGATGTACATATCTTCTCAATGTCAGCTACACCAATCCCAAGAACCCTAAATCTAGCCCTATCAAAAGTAAAAGGGATGAGTTCACTTCTAACTCCTCCAACTCAAAGGATAGGTACAAGATCATATGTAAAAGAGTACAATGATAAACTTATCAAAGAGATAGTTTTAAGGGAGAAAAGAAGAGGTGGTCAGCTCTTTTATATCTTCAATAATATTGCAGCCATTGAGACTAAAAAAGCAGATATTTTAGAGATCTTACCAAATATAAAAGTGGAAGTGATCCACTCAAAGGTTACTCCTAAAGAGTCTGAGAGAATTCTTCTTGATTTTAGCGATGGTAAATTTGATATTCTACTTGCCACATCTATTGTTGAGTCAGGTCTTCATCTTCCAAATGTAAATTCTATTATTATAGATGGAAGTGATAGATTTGGTATTGCTGATCTTCACCAACTTCGTGGTCGTGTAGGCAGGGGAGATAAAGAAGGTTTTTGTTATTTTCTAGTAGAGGATAAAAATAAGATCACAAACGATGCCATAAGAAGACTTGTTGCACTAGAATCAAACTCATATCTAGGAAGTGGTCAAGCCTTAGCTTATCAAGATTTAGAGATCAGAGGTGGTGGAAATATTGTTGGTGAAGCCCAAAGTGGTCATATTAAACAAATAGGATACTCCTTATATCTTAAGATGCTTGAGGATGCTTTAGCTACTTTAAGTGGTGAGGTAAAAGAAGAGAATAAAAACGTAGATATTAAGCTTACTATTTCAGCATTTATTTCAGGGGATTATATCACTGAGGATAGGATTAGGTTAGAGCTTTATAGGCGTCTTAGTCGTGCTACAGATAAATCTGAAGTGTTTGAGATAGAAGAAGAGATGGAGGATAGATTTGGTAAGCCAGATACTCCAACAAAACAGTTTATAGAACTTATTCTTATAAAGATAAAAGCTCTAGCTAAAAATATAAAAACCATTTCAAACTATGAGATGAATATCACTTTTACATATAATGATGACAAAAAAGAGACTATAAAATCACCAAGTAAAGATGACGATGATCTAATAGCTACTGTTATGAAGTTTTTAAAATAAATGGAGAGTTTATGAATATATTTGTAAATAAACATACTATAGATAAAGATGCAAGGGAAAAAATATTAAAACAAAAACCTTTCATCTTATGGTTCACTGGACTTAGTGCTAGTGGAAAAAGCACTTTATCAAATGCTGTTGAATCAGCCTTATATGAAAAAGGATATAAAACCTATTTACTTGATGGGGATAATCTAAGGCATGGTTTGAATAGTGATTTAGGTTTTTCCTCTAAAGATAGGGAAGAAAATATAAGAAGGGTTTCCCACTTATCTCAAATACTTTTAGACTCTGGACTTATTGTAATCACAGCATTTATTTCACCCTATAAAAAAGATAGGGAGTTTGCAAGGAGTTTAGTTGAAATTGATGAGTTTATCGAAGTGTTTGTTGATACTCCCCTTGAAGTTTGTGAACAAAGGGATCCAAAAGGCTTATATAAAAAAGCAAGAGCTGGGGAGATAAAAGATTTTACAGGTATAGATTCCATATATGAAAAACCAGAAAATCCAGAACTAATAATCAATAATGACTCCTTAGAAAAATCAATAGAAAAAATACTTAATTTCTTAGAAGAAAAACTAAAATAAAATATTTCAATTTCCAAATTTCATTAAAATTAAAAAAAGGGACCATAGGGAAACTTTTTTTAATTAATATAGCAAGTTACATTGATTTGAAAATAATTATTAAAGATGTCAAAACAAGTTGCTCACAACTATTTATTATTAATCAAATTCTTTTGTAAAACTAAATGATTTTTAAAATTAAAGGACTTGAATGTTACTTGAACAAGAAATATTATCTGAATGTGTTGCTATGGCTAAATATGCTTTAGGTCAAGGGTTAAATGTTCCTAATGATATTATTGAGAGTGTAAATAATGCTCAAAAAATTATAGAGAAAAAATATAATAAAAGTGAAGCTGATAAACAAACAGATTCTAAAGATGTGGATGATAACTCTTATCTTAGTTCTTTAAATAATGCCCATGCTGAACTTAGTAAATTAGTAGCTCCAGCTAGACCAAATACTTTAGAACTATTTGACAGTGAGCAAAAAAATAGTTTTTTTAATTTCTTAGGTCCAATATCTTTAGCAAGGCGTATGATGTTGATTGCTATTTTATCCCTAGTGGCATTGATAGGACTTAGTGTATCTAAATATGTAAATGGCTCCCCTGAGTCTTTTGGACTTACTACAAATCATGGTATCTCTTTATTGATAAATCAACTTTTTTTAATGAGTGCTGCTGCTATTGGGGCATCATTTGCCGCACTTTTTCAAGTAAATGGGTATATTAAAAATTCAACTTTTGAGCCTATGTATGAATCAACCTATTGGGTAAGGTTTGTTTTAGGGTTACTTGCAGGGACAATGCTTGCTACATTAATACCTTTAGATAGTGTACATGATAAAACAGGTGGATTTGAAAGACCTCTTTTAGCTCTAATAGGTGGTTTTTCTGCCACTGTTGTTTTTAGAGTTCTTACTAGACTTACAAGTGCAGTTGAAACTATTTTTAAAGGTGATATGAAAGAGATAACAGCTCAGAAAGAGCTTGCAAATAATATGAAAATAGAACAACAAAATATCCAAAATAAAATGGCACTTTTATCCCAGCTAAAAAATCTTCAATCAAAAATGGGTGATGGTAGTGTTCCAAAAGAGTTAGTAGATGAGTTAACCCAAATTCAAAATGGTTTATTGGGGAATAATGGAAAATAAAGATATAAAGCTTTAAGTTTGCCTTTTTGTTCTGATTTATATTATAATATAAATTAATTTATCACATAGAGTTTAGGGGCATTCTTGAGGTTTATATTTGTTATTTTCATATTTATTACTTTTTCTTTTTCTAAAGAATTTTGTATTTTAAATTTTGATAAAGAGCTTTGTGATGATTTTAAAATCTCAAAAGCACTTATAATAAAAACAAAACTTTCAAAAAATGAATTAAAAAAAAGATTAAAACTTGAAGACTTAAAACAAATAGCTTTTTTAAAAGATTCAAATATTTATCTTTTAAATAGCTCTACTCCACTAAAAGATTATGAAAAACTTAAAGGTTTAGATTTTATTGAGTATGTTATTCCTGATATTATCCAAAGAAAAAAGAGATCAAGCTTTGATATAAAAGAATATCAAAAAAATTTAAATTTAAATAGATACTGGTCTAAAACTAAAGGAGAGGGTGTAAATATTGCTATTATTGATGATGGCTTTAATTTGACTAGTCCAGAATTTAGTGACACAAATCTATTATTTTCTTATGATGTGGATACAAGGAGTTTAATCTCCTCTCCTAAATTAAAATATGATACTCACGGTACAAAAGTAGCAGGTGTGATTTTTGCTAAACACAATGGAAATATGGCTGAGGGGATTGCCCCTGAAGCAAATCTCATAGCTATAAGGCAAACTACAAATAGAACTTCAGATAGTATCTTAGCTTTTACAGTGGCTAGTAAAGCTGGTGCTCATATAATAAATTGCTCTTGGAATTCCCCTTTTTTATTAGAGATAGTAAGTGATGTGATAAAAGATATAGTATCAAAAAATATAGCAGTAGTTTTTGCAGCAGGAAATGATAGAAAAATAATTAAAGCCCAAAGTATTGAAGCATCAATTGCTCAAGTTATAACAGTAGGAGCTACACAAAGCTTTAGTAATCGCGGGGAATCTATTGACTTTATGTTAGATTCACGGGTGATGAGTGTGGCAAATAGTGGTGATTTAGTTATGTTTGGTGGTACATCAGCTAGTGCACCCATAATAAGTGGACTTATAGCATTAAGAAAATCTATTAATAAAGATGAGCCAATGGCACAAACTATATATTCTTTGCAAAAAGAGTTAGATCAAAAGGCTTATATACAAAAGCAATAGAAAAATACTTTATTTTTTGTAAAAAGAGTCAAAATAAATCACTTCAAATTCTTAAAAACTTATTAAATCACTAAAAACAAATAAAAAACATTACATAAATAAACAATTTTTTTATAAAAAATACCTAAAAATACCTAAAAAATACCTAAAAAATAACCTATATAATATTACTAAAACATATAATTATATCATAAGTAGTTTGTAAAATAATATTGAAAGTTACAAAAATAAAATCTTGTGACGCAGAGGTGATGCTAAAAAGATATACTTTAATAATTTTTTGGATTTTGAAAAAGAGAGACCCTTTCGCAACTTTTTTCAATTACCATAAAAGTCACTCAAATAATAAATAAAGAAATATAAGATGGAAAAAATACAAAGCTTTTTAAAACTTCCTTTTTGTTTTGATCTTAAGATGTTAAAAGATGATCTTAATCAAGTAAAAGAAGATGAATGGGTTTCCCATCCAAATATACAAGCTTATGATGGGCTTTGGAAAACTACTGCACTCACTTCTCCTGATGGTGATACTAAAAATATAGTTGCTGTAGAAAATATAGATTATAAACAAACTCCATTATTAAAAAGAATGAAATATATAAAAAGTGTGATTGATACTTTTCAAACAAAGGTAGAGGCTGTAAGATTTATGAAACTAGGAGCAAATTCTGTTATTAAAGAGCACTGTGATAAAGGTTCATCTTTTGAAGAGGGGTATGCAAGGCTTCATATTCCAATAAGCTCAAATGATGAGGTTACTTTTATTTTGAGTGGTGAAAACTATAAGATGGATCTAGGAGCCTGTTATTATATAGACGCAAATAATCCTCATGGAGTAGTAAATGAAGGTGATAGTGATAGGGTTCATCTTCTTATAGATTGTCATGTTAATGATTGGTTAAAAAAGTTTTTTTTAGATGGTGGTTTTGAAATGCCAGTTAATAAATATGGGGATAAAAGTATCAATGATGAAAATGTAGATGCAATAATTGACTCTTTTAAGGCAATAAATACACAAGTCTCTTTGGAGATGGCAGACAAACTTCAAAGGATAAAGGATTCCCATGTTGTTTGAGCAAAAGATATTATCTAAATTTAGTATATTGGTAAAACATGGAAAATCATATATTAGATAAAAGTTTAGAGTTTGGTAGCTTAGGAATATCCCATATAAAATCTTTGCATTTTAGAAAAATACAAGAGACAAAAGGTTCTATGCAAAATAATATATTTTTAAATCAATTAGATGATTTAGTACTTGATGGATTAGATATTCCCATATCCCAATCAATAGAATATTTATTGACAAAGCAACCTACATTTGAAGAATTTGAAGAGTGGATTCTTTTAAGGCATGATGGAGATATTTGTTCTAATAGAATTGAGCTTATTAATGAAGCTGTTTTTGATTTTATTAAAAATGGACAACAAAAATATCCTTTAGAGATACAAATGGATGATCCTATTTTCACCTTAGAAGAGATGAAGTTTTGGGATAAAAATGGATATATAGTATTAAAAAATGCAGTTGATGAAGAGGATTGTAAGGAGTTAGAGCTTGCTATTTGGAATCATCTATCCCTAAGCCCTGATAAACCACAAGAATGGAAAAATACAAAAGATGGGTTTTGGTTAAAAGATTTTAAACACCCTATATTGGATAAAAATAAAAGTGCAAAAAAGATTAAAAGGGCTTTTACTCAACTTTGGGGAACTGATAAACTTATCACTGCCACAGATAGAATAAGTTTCAATCCCCCTTTAGATAAAAACACTTTATTTGGACCTTCTACTATTCATTGGGATATAAGTCTGGCTAGACCTATCCCTTTAGATATCTTTGGATTACTTTGTTTAAATGATATAAAAAAAGAGCAAGGGGCATTTCAATGTATTGCTGGTTTTCATAATGAACTTGATTCTTGGTTAGAAAATTTAGGAGAAAATATTAACCCAAGAAAAGAGATTTTAAGTGAAAAGTATCAAAAGGATATATTAAAAATAGAAGCTAAAAAGGGGGATTTTATTATGTGTAATGGAGCTACTCCTCATAGTAGTTCTATAAATACCTCTGATTATCCACGTTTTATACACTATATAGATATGTATCCAGCAAATAGAACTATAAATCCAATATGGAAGTAAGAATTGAGATATAAATGGTGATAAATATTATAAAGATAGATTTAAATCAGATTAATTTTTTTATTTTTTATGGGAGTTTTCATGAGTAAAAAACCTATATATGTATTGGGTACAAATCTATCTCATGATGGTAGCTCTTGCCTTTTAAAAGATGGCAAAATAGTGGTTGCCATAGAAAAAGAGAGACTTTCAAGAAAAAAACATGATGGTGGAAATGATTTTTTAACAGTGCAGTATTGTTTAGATTATGAGGGGATAAGTGTAGAAGATCTTTCTTTAATAGTACAAAATGAAAATTTTCAAAAGGATGAGATAAATATCGATAATTATAAAGGAGAGAGGATTTTTAAAAAAGATCTAAATGTTCCAGTGGTGACTATCTCCCATCACTTAGCCCATGCTTATAGTGCAATAGGTACTTCAAATTTTGATGAATGTAATGTTGTGGTTATTGATGGTTGTGGAAGTCCTCACTATCAATGTGATGATTTTTATGGGGAGCTAATACCCTCAAAGCAGGATATACAAAATACTTTAGAAAATTTTTGGTGTGAAAAGATTAGTATTTACAATTATTCAAAAGATGGAGGCTTAAATCCTTTATTAAAAGAGTTCTCTGAGTTTAAAAATACGATAGAGGGTGAATATACTATGCCAACTACTATTCACTCAATAGGTGGAGTTTATCAATATGTTAGCAATTATTGTTTTGGAAATATGGATGATGTGGGAAAATTGATGGGATTAGCTCCATTTGGTGATGCTAGTAAATTTAAAGAGGATATATTTGAGTTAAGAGATGGAAGGGTTTTCAATCTTTTAAAATGGCAAAAGCTTTTAATTAAACCATTTTTTGATTATGAAGGTTTTAAAAAAGATTTTACTCACTATGCGGATATAGCTGCTTGGGTTCAAAAACAGACTGAAAAAGCTTTAGTTTATAGCTTTAAACATTTTGAAAAAAAATACCCAAATGAAAATTGGTCATATACAGGTGGAGTTGCACTAAATGCTGTTGCAAATGAGAAGATACTAAAAGATACAAATATAAAAAATCTATATATTCAACCTGCTGCATCAGATTGTGGTATCTCTTTGGGCTGTGCTTTTTATGGCTGGAATCAGGTTTTAAAAAATCCATTAAAAAAACATGATGGATCAAATAGTTTTGGGAAAAATTATGATGAGAAGATTGATTTCAAATCTTTAGGCTTAGAGGAGATAAAAAATGAAGATTATCTAAAAACAACAGCAGAGTTTTTAGATAAAGGTTCAATAATCGCTTGGTTTAATAAAAGAAGTGAATTTGGCCCAAGGGCTCTTGGAAATAGAAGTATATTGGCAAACCCTACAAAAAAAGGGATAAAAGATTTTATAAATAAACAGATCAAAAAAAGAGAAGACTTTAGACCTTTTGCCCCATCTATCTTAGAAGAGAATATGTGTGATTATTTTGAAAATGATATTAAATCACCTTATATGATTTTGGTAAACCCTATGAAAGAAAAGTATAAAGATCTTTTAGCAGATATTGTTCATAAAAATGGCACTTCAAGATTACAAACAGTGACAAGCGATATAAATAGTGAGTTTTATGATCTATTAAAAAATTTTAAACAAAAAAGTGGCATACCTATTTTATTAAATACTTCACTAAATAAAAGAGGTATGCCAATAGTTGAAACACCAAAAGAGTGTATCTCTTTTTTTAAAGAGTCACCTATAGATTATCTAGTAATAGATGGAAAAATTTTTAAAAAGATTGGAAAAAATAATGGAAAATAATGAATTAAATAAATTAGTTGAAATTTTTTTAAATAAAGATTCTTCCCATGGAGAGCTATTTGATGCTTCAAGGAATTTAGGAAGTTTATTTGCAAAATTTTCAAATATATCGACCTCTGATAGTCATGTGTATTCACAGGATTCAAGCCACACAAATTTAAGTTCAGGGGTCGCTCTTTCTCCTTTAGATGCTGCAATTTGTATAAATGAATATATGCGTACGACCAAATATATGAGAGGTGTATATGATGCTTTAAATGATCTACTTGATAGATTTAAAGATGAGAAGGTACATCTTCTTTATGCAGGTACGGGACCTTATGCTACTTTAGTAAGTCCTTTACTTCATCTTTTTGATTCAAAAAGATTAGAGGTGACTTTTTTAGATATACATCAAAACTCTCTTGATAGTGTAAAAAATATATTAGCTGGTTTTGGAAAAAGTGACTTTGCAAAGGATTATATTTGTACTGATGCTACTACTTATAAATGTGATACTAAAGTTCATATGATGGTAACAGAAACTATGAGATTAGCATTTGAGGGTGAACCTCAGGTAAATATAACATTAAATCTTCTTCCTCAATTATCTCCTGATGGAGTATTTATCCCTGAGTCTGTAAATATACATTTAGAATCTGCTTTAAAAAAACTTGCAGTGGAAGAAAAAGCAATTAAGAATATTAATAAATCAGATTTTATAGCAGATATTATAAAGCTAGATACAAAAAAACAATGGAATAAAGAAAATCTTATTTTAAATCCTAGTGTGGAGATAAAACAGGAGATAAAAGAGGGGTATGAGCTATTTCTTTGTACTCAAATAAAAGTGTATAAAGATCATATTTTAAATGAAAATGAGTGTAGTTTAAATCTTCCTTATAAAGTACAATTGACGGAGAAGCTTTCAAAAGGTGATATTTTGGAGTTTTCTTATGAATTCGAAAATAGACCTGAAATTTTATATAAGCACAAAAATGTAGATAATCAATCATTTTTAGAGAGTAAAAATTTTTATCCTATAGAAGTAAGTTATAGGTATAAAGATTCTATGGTAATAGTTCAAGAGTTAATCCCAAATAGATTTTTAAGAACTAATTTTGATAATAGAATGAGATCTAGTGAAAAAAAACATATATCTTGGCAAGAGCTAGAAAATATAGCTGAAGATTGTGAATCTATTGAGCCTAAAGGCTTTATATTTCATAGCTCTAGGGCTGGCTCTACTACTTTATCAAATGCCTTATCAAGTTTAGAAAAAAATATAGTGATAAAAGATTCTTCTCTTATTCATGATATTTTAACCTTAGATTATAAAGAGGATATATCAAAAGAGGAGATAAAAAAAAGACTGAAAATGGCTATTAAGGTATTGTCTCGGAAAAGATTTGATTTTGAGAAGAATCTGTATATCAAATTTAATTCTTGGGAGATATCGTATGTGGATACTCTAAGGGAGCTTTATCCAAATATCCCAGTAGTGATTTTATATGATGACCCACAAAATATAATAACTTCCCATAAAAGAAAACCTGGTATGCATATGGTTCCTCATATTTTAGAGGGTAAACTTTTTGAAGATATCTCTAAAGAAACAGCTTTTGAAGATTATCCTTTTAGGGTATTAGAAAATATTTTTCAAGAGATATTATGCCAAAAAGATAAAAAGGATGTGCTGATTATAAGCAATAATGAGATAAGAGATATGTTTTTTTCAAAAATCGCTCCATTTTTTTCTTTAGATCTTAATGAAAAAGAAAAGAGGAAAATAGATTTTTATTTTGAAAGCTTAAATTCAAAAGTTGAAAATATAGGAAGTAAGGTATCTGATATGCTTATCTCAAATAAGCTAAAAGATAGTTTTTCCCTTTTGGAAGAGCAAAAGGTTACTCATGGATGCTAATAGGGTGGTTTTCAAAAATCCACTTACTCAAAAAATAGTTGACTTTATAAATGATATTGGCATAGAGGTAAAAAAGGAATCCCTTGATGAAGACACTTTTTTACCTGGTATTTTGATAGATAAAGGTGTGATGATAGTAGATGAAGAGAAGCTTTTATATGAGGGTGATCTTATACATGAAGCAGGTCATATAGCCACTTTGACACCAAAAATAAGAGCTGAAGTTTATAATGATGTGAGTAAAAATCCAGGTGATGAGTTGGCTACCCATGCTTGGTCTTATGCAGCGAGTATATATTTAGATATTGATCCTCGAATAGTTTTTCACGATAAGGGTTATAAAGGGGAATCTCAATGGTTAGTAGATCATTTTAGCACTGGAGGGGATATGGGGGTATCTCTTTTACATTGGATGGAACTTAGTACCTTAAAAAATATGGCAAAAGAGGAAGATAAATGTTTTCCATATATGAAGAAATGGATAAGGCAATGAATATAAAACAGTTTTTAGCCTTATCAAATTTAGAAAAAAATATATCATTTAAAGAAGAAAGTTCTAAAGATAAAGAGTTTTTATTATCTTTATATGCTAGTACTAGAGAGGAAGAGTTGTCTTATACTACCATGTCTCAAATTGAGAAAAAAATTTTTATAAATATGCAGTTTGATTTAAAACAAAGTTATTATAAGAAAAATTATAAAGATGCTGAGTTTTTAATATTAAAAAGGAAAAAACAAGATATAGGAAGAATAGTAGTAGATGAAAGGGAAGATCATATTCATCTTGTGGATATTGCCATAATAAAAAAAATGAGAAGCAAAGGTTTAGGTTCTTTTATACTAAAACAACTTATTGAAAATACAAATAGTAAAAATAAACTATTTACATTAAGTGTATCACTTGATAACTATAAAGCTATTAGTTTATATAAAAAATTGGGTTTACATATAGTGAAAACACAAAACCATTATCATCAAATGCAAACTTCAATTAAGGAGGTGATTGATAGGGAATAAAAAACAAATGGTAAATAGAGTGAGTTAAAAAATAAAATAAAATAAAATAACAAAGGATAAAATTATGTTTGCTCAAGTAGAAATAGGTAACAACACAGAAAAAACAGCTTATAAAGATGTAGCTATTACATTTCCTAGCCCTATGGGTGAAATACCAAAAGAAGTACCATCTAAAGTTATGGTATTGGCAACTGTTGAGATAGAAGGTTTGGATACTTATGGTGATAGATATACTGTAAATGTTGGAAATATTACAAAAGAAGGTTTTACAGCTAGAGTTGCGAGAATAGATGGTGAAGAGGGTTGGGGTATGAATCTTAAGCTAAATTATATGGCAACATACACAACTGTTTCTGCAAAAGGATAACTTATGGTAGGTTATGTGGGAGAAGTAAGAATATTTGCCGGTAATTATGCGCCTCTTCATTGGGCATTTTGTAATGGGCAAATGATGACTGTAGCAGAGAATGCAGCATTGTTTAGTCTTATAGGTACTTTTTATGGTGGAGATGGTCGAACAACTTTTGCTTTACCTGATTTAAGGGGTAGAATTCCAATAGGAATGGGATCTGGACCTACCTTGACACCAAGGGGTATAGGACAAAGTTTTGGTCAAGAGACGGTGACTTTAAACTTATCCGAATTACCAGCACATACACATAGTTTACAAGCTTCTGGTCTTCAGGCAAATAGTAAAAACGTGAATAATAGTATGTTAGCAGAAACAACAGTTGGTGATGAATTTTATGCAGAAGTTTCGAAGAACCCTCAAACAAGAAATTTAGCAAATGACACTATATTACCTGCAGGTGATGGACAAGCTCATGATAATTGGCAACCTGTTCAAGGTGTAAATTATATAATTTGTTTAGTGGGTGCATACCCAAGTAGAAATTAAAAGGAGAAAAAATGGATGCATTTGTAGGAGAGATAAAACCTGTGGGATTTAATTTCCCTCCAAGGGGGTATTACACGTGTAATGGGGGTCTTATATCTATAAGTCAAAGTAGTGTACTTTTTGCAATACTTGGTACTAATTATGGGGGAGATGGAAGAGTAAGCATGGGACTTCCAAACCTTGTTGGAAAAGCACCTATTCATTCTGGAAATTCAGCAGGCCCAGGCTTAAGTATTGTTTATGTAGGGGAAGTTTTTGGACAAGCTGATATCGCTTTGAATCATACTCAAATGCCTACACATAGTCATGGACCAATAGTGATGGGTGTAGCAGTAGATTCAACAACCCCTTCAGTGTCAGTTATGCCTGGATTAATGGCTCAAAACTCATTTTATTCAGATGAGAATACTCATTTGAAACTTATGAGTGTAAGTGCAGTTTCGACAAAAGGTTTAGGCGTAGCCCATGAAAATAGGCAGCCTTTTACTGCTGTAAATTATGTGATATGTGAAGATGGGGAATTCCCCTCAAGAAATTAAAGGAGATATAATGTCAACACCATTTATTGGAGAGATAAAACTTTGGGCGTTTAATTGGGCACCAGTTGATTGGGCGATTTGTGATGGAAGTAGTTTATCTATAAATGAGCATCAAGCACTTTTTTCTTTAATAGGAACAGCGTTTGGAGGAAATGGTAGAACTACATTTAACTTACCTGATTTAAGAGGACGGACAGCTATTGGTTTTGGAACGTCTACCTACGATGGAATAAGCTATCTTTTGGGAGCTATGGGAGGTTTAGAGAGAGTCACTTTAAGTGAAGCAAATATGCCAGAACATACTCATGATGTGCGAGCTCAAGATGCAGATGGAACTGCTCCTTTCCCTGTTGATCCAACTAAGAATTACTATTTTTCGGATAATTTTGAAGCAAGTAGTGGGAATTTATATAATGCAAATGTGTCAAATCCTCCTATAGCTTTGTCTCCTAATTCTTTGCCAACAGTAGCTGGTTCTAGTCATTCCCATAATAATATGCAGCCATCTCTAGTGATGAACTACTGTATATCCTTAAAGGGTGATTACCCTAGTAGAAATTAAAAAAAAGGTTATAAATGAGTATAGAAAGTTTATATGAAGAGGCTATGGATTTATTTAATAATAATAAAATACTTCAATCAAAAGAGCTTTTTTTAAAAATAGTTGATATGGACAATAATTACCATCAAGCTATTAATATGCTAGGATTTATATTAAATTTAGAGGGTGACAGTGAGTCATCCTCTAGATATATTAAAAAAGCAGTTGAGTTGGCTCCATCTGAGAGTAGATATAGAAATAATCTAGGAGTAGTGTATTTAGAAACACTAAATTATGATGAAGCTTTAAATGAATTCTTAGAAGCAGTTAAATATGATTCTTTCAATTCAGAAGCACATTGTAATATTGGATATGTAAAATACAAAAAAGGGGAGTTTGAAGATGCAAGGGGCTTTTTTGAAAAAGCAGTACAATTAAATCCTGATAATTTTATTGCATTTTTGTATGGTGCAGCACTTTATAGAGATATGAATCTTCTAAGTAATGCTTTAGGGTTTTATACTAGGGTATTAGAAATCAATCCAAACTTTATTGAAGCCTATAAACAAAGGGCAAATTTACAATTTGAGTTAAGAATGTACAATGAAGCTTTAGCTGATTATAAAAAGGTTTTAGAATTAAACCCAAATCTTGCAGATGCGAAACTTATAAGGGGTACTATAAATCAAATCTATTCACAACTATTCCCTCTAAATAGATTCTCTTTTTATAATGATAAAAGTCAATTAAACTTATACAAAGAGGTTATAGAAAAGCTTACTCAAAAAGATATAAAACTCTTAGAGTTTTCAAATGTGGAAGGAATTCTCTCAATGCTATTTGCAAAAAATGGCATAAATGATATTGATCTAGTGATAAAAGATCCTTTTTTAATGTATCAAGCAAAAGAACTTATAGATAAAAATCGATTAGGTGAATCTATCCATACCATACAAAAAGATAGCAATGAACTTATAGATGGCAAAGATATAAGTGAAAAATGTGATATATTAGTAACAGATCTTTTCCATGAAGGTTTTCCCCTTTATAGGGATTTTTTAAATATCCAAAATCTAAAAAGGTATTTTTTAAAAGAATCAGGGACAATTTTTCCTTTTTCTTTAAAGCTTTTTATTCAACCTTTATATTGTGAAGAGTTGCACCAAAAGAAAATAGCATCAGATGTGCTGGGATTAGATGTGAGTTCCCTTGATCAATTTAGATCATATTATACTTATGAAAAGTTAGCTGATTATAAATATGAATTATTAGGTGAAGCAAATGAAGTATATAATTTTGAACTTGCTAAAATTCCTGAAAAGAAATGGAAAAAATCTATCCCTTTTAAAGTTCAAAAAAATACTACTTGTCATGGTTTTGTGGTTTGGGTAGATAAATGGCTTGATAGGGAAATTTGTATAGATAATTCCCCTTTAAATAAAAAAGAGCTTTATCATTATGTTTATCTTTTAGATGAGCCAAAAAAATTACAAAAAGATCAAGAATTAAAAATTGACATAGATTATGGGGATTTCCCAATCATATCCATATGATAAATAGCTATTATTTTAGTCAAAAGAAGATTTTAAAATTTTCTTTTGATTTTTTTATGGTAAAATAAATAATTTTTAGTGACTTTACAGAAACTTTTTAGAAACTTTTTTTTGTTATTCTATGAAGTTTTAATATAGTTATGTTTTCAAAATAACCTTAGTATATTTTATAAATCTTTATTTAATAAAAAATTGACAATTCTTTTAGTAGAAAAAAGAGATATTAAATAAAGATTTTATGGATTTTTTAAAAATCAATATTTTGGAAAATAAGGGATAAATCTTATCTTTGATTTATAGGATAATTAAAAAGATAAAAGGAATTAGATTAAGTGAAAATAGTATTATTGAGTTTATTATTTTTAGGGGGATTATTTGCAAAAGATATCTCTATAGAGGATTTTCAAAAACTATCATCCATAAAAGATAGAAAAATAAAAGTGATTGAGTTTAAATCTTTAGATTCAGTTTATATACTTAGAGGGCTTATTCCTAAAAGAAGAGGTGGAGAAAGGATTATAGACTTTAGTGTATCAAAAGATCTAAAATACACTTTTTATGGTGTTACAATGCTTAGCCAAAATAGTGAGATGATTCATATAAAAAAACCACTTACTCCATATAAAGATAAAGTAAGTTTAGTCTATGGAAGTGGTGAAGATGAATATTATATCTTTACAGATCCCCAATGCCCTTTTTGTAGAAAATTTGAGAGAAAACTATTTTCTTTAGACTTAGAAAAAAAAGTGAAAATTAATTATTTTTTATATCCTTTAGATTTTCATAAAAGTGCTATACCTATGAGCAGGCATATTTTAAGTCAAAAAGATGATGAAGAAAAATTGGAAATTATGAAAAATATAATGTTAGAAAATTCAGATATATTTAAAACCCAATCATATACTCAAGAACAATTAAAAATTTTTGAAAATAAAATCAATTCAGTAAAAGTGATTGCAAAAGATTTAGGTGTACAAGGAACCCCAACAATATTTAAACCTGATGGTACTAAAGTAAATATAGATAGCTTTTTTAAGAGGTACAATGAAAAATAATCAAAATATTGAAGATGAAAAATTTGATTTTTCATCTGTATGTAGTGATAATCTGCCAAAAATACTAAAAGCTTTAAATATCTCCTTAGTGGTTACTAATTACCAAGGAGATAGACTTGTATTACTTAGGTCTGATGGGGAAAAAATAGATACAAATTTAAAAGAGTTTTCCAGACCTATGGGAATCTATGTGGACAAAAACCGCATAACCCTTGGTACACTAAATCAAGTTATAGAATTTAAAAGAAGTGATGGAATTCTAGAAGATATACAAAGAGGTTCTTTAGATAATTTGGAGGATTTCTCAAATAAACTTTTAGAAAAAGATAAAATAAAGATGGAAAAGTTAGAAAAAGAAAGGGAAGAAGAGATATCAAATGTAAAAAAAGCAGATGCTTTATATCTTCACAGAGCTTCTCTAACAACAGGTATGATAAATATTCATGATATAGCTTGGGGAGATGAAGGGCTTTGGGTAGTAAACTCCACCTTTTCATGCCTATCTACTTTAAGTCCAAACAATTCTTTTGTATCAAGATGGAAACCAAAATTCATATCTGAACTTGTACCTGAAGATAGATGTCACTTAAATGGAATGGCAATGGTTGATGGGCGACCAAAATATGTGACCACTTTTAATATGGAAGACTCTATAGACTCATGGGCTGAGACAAGGTTAGATTATGGTACTTTGATAGATATTGATACTGATGAAATACTTTTAGAGGGGATGATCATGCCCCATTCTCCAAAAGTTTATAAGGGTGAGATATATGTATGTGAGTCTGGGCTTGGAGTTGTATGGAAATATAATCCAAAAACAAAAAAGAAAACCCAAGTAGTAAAACTTCAAGGTTTT
The DNA here is from genome assembly GCA_964342525.1 of uncultured Arcobacteraceae bacterium. Lineage (GTDB taxonomy): Bacteria > Campylobacterota > Campylobacteria > Campylobacterales > Arcobacteraceae. The sequence goes on along the minus strand of CAYFGQ010000009.1, from coordinate 6,454 downwards.
ACTAGAGGGATATATTTTTATGGTGGAATTATGTTTGTGGGTAGTTCTAAAGTAAGGGCTAGTGAGATAAAAAACCCTATACCAATATCAAAAGAATACGAGGAAACTTATGCAGGAATATGGATGATAAATTTAGAAGATAATAGTGAAATAGGATATATAAAGTTTAATGGAAATGTGGATCAAATTTATGATATTGGAGTTATATCAAATTCAAATAATCCAGAGATTATTGATATAAATAGTTCTTTAGTAAGACATATATTTGATTTTGTAGAGGGGGAGAAAATATGAAAAAAACAAAGTTAGTTGGTGCTTTTATACCTGCACTACTCTTTGGTACACCAGCATTGGCAAGTACCAGTAATAGTAGGTTTAAGGTAAAAAAAGCGGCTGTACAAAAAAAACATGAAATAAAAGAGGATAAAAAAGATCCTTTTTCTGTATTTGGAGGAGAGGTGGCTAAAAAAGATGACTCAAATGATGTTGAGGATGTCTTAGCTTTTTTAAAAGATAATGAACTATTATCTTATTCAGATGAAAATGAAAATGAGATTACAGGTGATTCGGATAAAGATATAGGAGACTATAGGAGAGAATTTGTAGGTGCAACTTGTACTATTGGTGGTTTTTGTGGGGCACCTTATACTCCTAGTAATACTTGTACTGACAATAGTGATTGTTCAAGTGGTTCTCCCGAGATGGATGTTACAGATAATGATGATACTGCTATTACAGATGGAGATACTACTCCATCAAGTAATGAGTCTACCAATTTTGGTTCAGTTGGTGAAAGTAGTGGTTCACAAGCAAACACTTTTAAGATCAAAAATACTGGTTCAGCAGATTTAACACTTTCAGGATCACCAAAAGTATCTCTTGGTACAGGTACTCACTTTAGTGTAACTGCTCAACCAAGCTCACCTGTTTCTTCAAGTGGACAGACAACATTTACCATCACCTTTAATCCTACATCAGTAGGAACCCATAATGATACTGTATCCATAACAAATAATGATGGTAATGAAAATCCATATAACTTTAGTATTACAGGTACAGGTACAGATGATACAGCACCAACTTTAGCAGAAGTGACTCCTGTAACCACACCTACAAATGATAATACACCAGATGTGGTATTTAGTACCAATGAAACAGGTACAGCATCAGTAGGTGGTAGCTGTGGTACTAGTACCTCTACAACCATATCTTCTACAGGGAATCAAACTTTTACCTTAACCCAAGGTGATAATTCAAGTGCCTTAGCAGATGGAACCTACTCAAACTGTACCGTAACTGTAACTGATGCAGCAGGAAATGCATCCTCAGCACTTACTTTAACATCATTTATTGTTGATACAACAGCTCCAAGAATCTCATCAATAGAGAGAAAGACTCCAGCTAGTACACCAACAGCTAGTGATACACTTATCTTAACAGTAACATTTAATGAAGCAGTCTCAAATTTAGATACGGCAGATTTTAGTGTAAGTGGAACTACAGGAAGTGTAACAAATGTAGCCAGTGCAGGTGGAAATGCATATGATATAACTATTAGTGGGGGAGATCTTTCAAGTTATGATGGAGAGGTAACATTATCTTTTGCTGGCGGACAAAATGTAGCTGATAGCGCAGGAAATACTTTATCAAATACAACACCAACAGGAAACAATAATAATAGTTATACAGTAGATAATGCAGCTCCAACAGTAAGTTCAATAGCACCACAAGGTTCACCAAATGCAAGTGATGTCTCAATGGATTTTAGAGTAACCTTTGATGAAAATGCAAGTAATGTTTCAACTGGTGATTTTGAACTTACAAAAACATCATCAGCTAATGGAACAATATCATCTGTATCAGAAGTTAATGCTACAACCAAAGATGTAACAGTAAACTCAATATCAGGTGTGGGTACATTAAGACTTGATCTTAAATCAAATACAGATATTACAGATGCTAGCGGAAATGGAAATGGTACAAATGGGAATGTTGCAGCATATACAAGTGGTACAACCCATACTGTTCTTATTCCTAATAGTGATGCAAGTTTAAGTGCAGCAAATGGAGTAGATGAATCCTCAATGATATCTCTTCCTAGTACAGCTAATACTTTAGCCCAAAAAGTAAATCTATTTGATTTTAATATTAGTGATGGAGGAGGGGGAGATACCCTTAGTACAAATGTAAATCAAATAGTTATAAATACTTCAGGAACAGGACCTTTTGATAAGGTAAAATGGCTATTAAATGGATCAGATGTTTCAAATATCGAAGGAAACTATACAAGTAATAAAATTACTTTCTCAGATTTTAATATCTCAATAGCAGATGGTTCTAGTGAGATATATACGCTAAGTGGATATTTTAAAAACCCTACAGGATTAACAGATAATTCAACCTTTGGTTTTAGTGTAGATGGGGATACAGATCTTACTCTTGAAAGTAGTAAAACCCAAATGGCTACAACAAGTACAGTAACAAATTCTACAAATGCAAAAGTAGATATAAATGCTACTAAGCTTATATTTAAAACAATGCCAAGTAATTAGGAGAGAATGACGATGAAACAAAAATTTCATAATAATACTATGGGGTATTATTCGACCTTACTACAGCAATATAAAGTAGATGATAATCTACTAAATACAAGAGTTAAAAAAAGAGCTATAGGGTCAATACTTGAACAAATAGATAAAGATAAAGTTCAAAAGGATCAAAAGCTAGATAAAACAAGACTAAAAAAACTAAGACGTGCTTTTAATAATGCCTCTTGGTTTAAAAAAGTAGCAGCAAGTTTAACTTTCGCTACTGCTCTTACTTTATTTCAGGCACCACCAGCTGAGGCAAATATAGATATAACACCTATATCAAAAACAAAAAGTGACTATTTAAATATAAAAATGGATGAAGATAGTTCTATAAAAGAAGATATGCATAAAGATGAAAAAGCTATTCTTTCTCAAATAGAAAATAGCTCTTTACATTTTGTATCAAATAAAACTCTTTTTAATGAATACACTCCTCTAGAAGAAAATAGTGTGGTATTGGATGATGATTCTGATGTATCTTTTGTAGAAGCAAAACAAGAGAATCATTTAACAGTGATAGACACTACAATAGAAGATTGGGAAGTTTTAGCTAAAAGTGTATCTCAAGGTGCTGTTTTACTTCTAAAAAAAGATGAAAGTGCCCTTGATACTATGCTTGTTGAGCTTGAAAAACTAGGAAGTGTTGATAGTTTAAATATCATTTCCCATGGTTCAAGTGGACAACTTCATTTTAATGATAAGATCATCTCTTCTAATACACTAGAAGAAAATAGTGCTAAATGGAAAAAATTAGGTTCATATTTAGATAAAGATGGGGATATCTTACTATATGGATGTAATGTTGCAAGTGGTGAAAAAGGGAAAGATTTTATTGAAACATTAGCATCTCTTACTGATGCGGATATCGCTGCTTCTATTAACCCTACAGGAAATAGTACTAATGGTGGAGATTGGGATTTAGAAAATATTGTTGGAAGTATTGATAAAAATATCCATTTTTCTTCCCCTTTATTTGATCATGTTTTAGCCATGTATGATTTTAATGCTAGCTCCACGGGTGAGACTATAGCAACTAAGTCCAGTTATGGATTAATTGGTTCTATATTTAATACAAAAAACATGTTTAAAGCTAGAACTGCAATTGCAGATAGTATTTATTCTAATAGTGATTATATTTATATCAATGGAGAAATTGATGATGAAAATTTAACTATTATCCCAAATACAGAGGTTATTTCAAGCTTTGATCTTACAGATATTAATTTTACTCATGGTAGTGCGGGACAGTTAGTTGTTGATTCAATTACTTTTAAAGGTACAAAAACTGATAATAGTATAGTTCAAACAACAACAACAAGTTTTGATACGGGACTTGTTAAGTCCCCTATGACTTCATTTAATGCTGATTTTTCTGAGTTTAAAAATATAAAAAAGCTTGAACTTATTATAGATACTCATGGTAAAGATTTAACCTATTTTCAGTTTAACCAAATTCATTTAGAGAATATAGTTGCAGCAGCAGCACCAACCGCTAATGATTTTACCTTTGGTAATAATATTTATAACCAAGCAACAACTTTTAACTGGAAAGAGTTATCAGGTGCTAGTGATATTAATGGAGATGATTTAAATATCAGTGCTAGTACAAATGGAACTAAGGGAACAATTACTATAAATGATGAAAATGTAACCTATACTCCGAATGCAAATCAAACAGGTACAGATAGCTTTACTTTAACAATGGATGATAATACCAACGCAGTTGGTGGAAGTACAAAAGTTATCACGGTAACTGTAAATGGAATAGATACTAACTCAACTACTTCAACAAGTGGTACAAATTTTGCAACTCAGCCTGTAGTTATTGCTGTAGATGAATATGGAAATATAGATACAGATTATACTTCAATAGTAACTTTAAGTGAATCTAGTGATGGAAATTTAACAGGAGATATTGATATTGCAGCTAGCTCTGGAACTGCTACATTTACTGATGTAGCTTATCATGGAACTTCTGATGATCAAAACTTTACACTAACAGCTTCTGCTACAAACTTGACATCGGCAACATCAAATAGTGTTATTAGTGATGTTGTTGCGACTAAACTTTTATTTACAACCCAACCTGATCCTTTAACTGTTAGGGATGATCATGCTAAAAGCTTTACTACAGTTCCTGTAGTAAGTGCTGTGGATGATAATAATATCACTGATGTGAATTATACTTCTTCCATAATACTTTCAGAAGTAAATGGTGCAGGAACTGCTATTCTAAGTGGTACAGGTGATACTGATGCAAATGCAAATACTGTAACTCTTAATGCTGTAAGTGGTGTAGCTACCTTTACTGGACTTGATATCAATTATAGCATATCAGCAGCGAGTGATGAGACTTTTAATTTACAAGCTTCATCAGGCGCTCTTACAAATGCTACAAGTTCACAACTAACAGCTACAGCAAATAAAATCCCATCTCTAGGTACAACATTAGCAGATACAACAGCTATAGAAGATACAGCAAGTAATATAGATCTATCTTCTTATACTGTAAGTGATGGGGATGGTGATAATATCACTTTAACATTAGCAGTAAATAGAGGTTTAATCTCTTCTTCAGATGGAGATACAACAACAAATGGTGTAACTATTGCAAATTCTGGTACTACATCTATGACTTTAGAAGGTAATGCATCTAGTTTAAATACTTATTTAGATAATACCTCAAAGATTAAGTTTACAACAGCATCAAATGATAATACATCTGCAACACTAACAGTGACATCAAATGATGGAATAGCAAATGGTGCAACAGATAGTGTAATCATTTCAATCACTTCAGTAAATGATGAACCATCAGTAAGTCTTGATTCAAATCAAACAGTAGGTGGCGGAACAGGAAGTGTAGTACAAACAGTAAATAACTTTGCTACAATGGATGATGGGGACAGTGAGTCTAATCAGACTGTTAGTGATTATAATGTAACAGAAGCAAGTGATACAAATAATGTAGTATCAAATGTAGATATTAGCAATAGCGGTACACTAACTTTTACACCAGCAGATGATGTTGAAGGAAATGCAACTATTAATGTACAAGTTCAAGATAATGGTGGAACTGCAAATGGTGGTGATGATAGATCACAAATTTCTCAATTTATCATTAACGTAGATACTCTTGCTCCAAGTACCACAATATCAAATATCGATATTAGTGCAGATACGGGATCAAGTTCTAGTGACTTTATCACAAAAACAGCTTCTCAAACAATTTCAGGGACACTTTCAACAGGACTGGCATCTGGTGAGATTTTATATGGATCTGTTGATGATGGAACTACATGGACAAATATCACTTCAAAAGTAACTGATACAGCAATATCTTGGGATGGAGCAACATTATCAGGATCTAGTAATATCAAAATGATGGTAGGTGATTCTTCAGATAATAATGGAACTGTAGCATCTCAAAGTTATGTACTAGATACAACAGGTGCAACTATAACTGGAGCAACAGCAAATCAAGTAGTAAATGATACATCAACAATAACTCCATTTAGTGGAGTAACATTAAGTGATACAAATAGTACAAACCTTAGTTTAGGAATCTCTCTAGATGATAATAATAAAGGTGAACTTAGTGGTACAGGATTAAGTGGATCTGGACCATATACAATAGCATTAGCTACTAAGACAAGTGTAGTATCAACACTTCAAGGTTTAAGTTTTAATCCAACTGATAATAGGGTAGCACCAGATGCAAATGAAACTACAACATTTACATTAACTGTATATGATGATGCAAATAACTCATCTACAAATAATACAACAACAGTAATATCCAAATCAGTAAACGACGCGCCAATAATCACAAGCAACGGTGGAGGGGATAGTGCAAATATATC
>CAYFGQ010000008.1:0-83299 GCA_964342525.1 uncultured Arcobacteraceae bacterium | reverse complement strand
CAATGTTTTTATTAAATCTTGTAAGTTTTGAATATGGGATATAAACATTATATGTTTTTTCATATGGAGGGATAATATCTTGTTTGATATGAAGATTTAGAGCAAGTAACTCTTTTTTTGTCATACCAGCAACCCTTGCAATATCCTCAATATGTGTTCCACCCTTTACGGATACTGCAGCAATTGGTGAAAGCATACCCATATTTAAAAGATGTGAATTATCATGATCTAAGAAATAATTGCTATTATTTAAAAGTGCTAAAGCTATAATTTTTCTAATATAATCTTGAGATTCACTTGGTAAATATTGTCTAGATAAGTTTGGTTGAACAATTAAAAGCTCATTGATTCCTGGCTTATATTTCATCTTTTTAGTAGCTTTATATACCTTATAAAGATGTCTAAACTTTAATCTTTTTGCTTGATATTCTCTGATAATTCTTCTATAATCAGGCATTCTTTTATCAGCTCTATATTTCTTTTTATCATAAAGATAATACATATCAAGTGTTGATCTTGTTAGAGCTTCAATAACTCTACCTTCACCACAGTTATATGCAATAGCTGCAAGATACCAAGAACCAAACATCTTTTTTAGTTTTTTAAGGTATGCGATAGCTGACTCAGTTGATTTAACTAAATCCATTCTCTCATCAACATATAGATTTTGTTTAAGTCCAAAAACTTTCCCAGTAGCTGGCATAAACTGCCAAAGACCCATAGCTTTTGCTTTTGATTTGGCATTTAGAGTGAAATTTGACTCTGCCATCACTAGATATAAAAAAGCATCTGGTATATCATTTTCTTTTAGCATCTCTTTTAATACAGGCACGAATAGTGAAGCATCATTTAACTTCTCTTTATACCTATTTTTAGAGTACGCTAACCTCTTATATCTATCTTGTAGTTTATAATCAGTTATAAACGAAGTATCGATATCCAAATCTTGTAAAACCTTAAGGTCATTATCCAAAAAGCTTCTACTTACTAAAGTTGCATTTAGTGATGAAGCTACAAATATTACAAAAAATAAAAACTTAAACAAACAAAATCCTAAATTTCAGAGCACATAAAAAATCAAAAGTGCCCTTTTATAGTTATTAGCGTATATATTTTACTTAATTTTTGCAAAGAAATACCTTAGCAAACACTTAGCACTAGGATTTCATAAAATTATCTCGTAGTAAATTTGTAGTTTTTTCAGATTTCTTTATAAAAAAACTAATTATCCTCCTTTATTTTTTATTTAAGTTTCTTATACTAATATCAAATAGGACTAAAATACTCCTATTTAAAGGATTTTAAAAATGAGTAGTAAAAAACAAATAGATAAATTATTAGAAAATGACTATAAATTTGGATTTGAAACCCTAGTACAAAGTGATACTTTTCCTAAAGGTTTGGATGAAAATGTTATCCGTGCTATCTCATCAAAAAAAGAGGAACCGGAGTGGCTTTTAGAATTTAGACTAAAAGCTTATGAGCTTTGGAAAGAGATGAGTGAGCCAGATTGGGCAAAACTAAAATATCCTAAAATAGACTATCAAGATATATCATATTTTTCTGCCCCAAAACAAGCCTTAGATTCTTTAGATGAAGTTGATCCAAATATATTAAAAACATATGAAAAACTTGGGATTCCACTTGAAGAGCAAAAGATGCTTGCAGGCGTAGCAGTGGACGCTGTATTTGATTCAGTATCTGTTAAAACAACCTTTCAAGATGAGCTGGAAAAACTAGGTATTATATTTTGTTCAATATCTGAAGCTGCACATAATCATCCAAAATTATTAAAAAAATATTTGGCTTCTGTAGTACCGGTAAAAGACAATTATTTTGCGACATTAAATTCTGCTGTATTTACAGATGGATCTTTTGTTTATATACCACCAGAGACTAGATGTCCAATGGAACTTTCCACATATTTTAGGATAAATGCACTAAATACTGGACAATTTGAGAGAACACTTATCATAGCAGATAAAGGATCATATGTATCATACAATGAAGGGTGTTCAGCACCTTCAAGGGATCAAAGACAACTTCACGCAGCAGTTGTGGAACTAATAAGCCATGAAGATGCTGAGATAAAATACTCCACTATACAAAACTGGTACCCTGGAGATAAAGATGGAAATGGTGGAATTTTAAATTTTGTGACAAAAAGAGGATTGTGTGAAGGTAAAAATTCAAAAATCTCATGGACACAAGTTGAGACTGGATCACTTATCACATGGAAATACCCAAGCTGTATCTTAAAAGGTGAAAACAGTGTGGGAGAGTTTTACTCTGTTGCCATATCATCCCTTTCACAACAAGCAGATACGGGAACTAAAATGATCCATGTGGGTAAAAATACAAAATCCACAATCATCTCAAAAGGTATCTCAGCACTATCAGGTATAAATGGATATAGAGGACTAGTAAAAATAGGTAAAAAAGCAGACAATGCTAGAAACTATTCTGAATGTGATTCTTTAATCATTGGAGGAAAAGCTAGAGCAAATACCTACCCTTACCATGAGATAAGAAATAAAACAGCTATAGTAGAACACGAAGCAACCACTTCAAAGATATCAGATGAACAACTATTTTATTTAAGACAAAGGGGTATTTCTGAAGAGGATGCCGTATCTATGGTAGTAAATGGATTTTGTAAAAGTGTATTAAATGAACTTCCTATGGAGTTTGCTGTTGAAGCTAAAGCTTTACTTGAAGTGACCTTAGAGGGAAGCGTTGGTTAGATTAAAAGTTAAAAATTAATAATTAAGAATTAAATTGAAGGACGAATTATGCTTAGTATAAAAGATTTAAGTGTAAAAATAAATGAGAATGAGATATTAAAAGAATTAAATTTAGAGATCAAAGAGGGTGAGGTTCATGCTCTTATGGGTGTGAATGGAGCTGGTAAATCTACTCTTGTGAAAACCCTTGCTGCACACTATGATTGTGAAGTTACTAATGGCTCAATCACTTATAAAGGTAAAGATTTATTAGATTTAAGTGCAGATGAAAGGGCAAATGAAGGGATATTTTTAAGCTTCCAACACCCTATTGAAGTACCAGGGGTTTTAAATAACTATTTTTTAAAAACAGCCATAAATGCTAAAAGAAAATATCATGGTGATGAAGAACTTGATGCTATGGAATTTTTAAAACTTGTAAAGGGTGAAACAAAAGCTTTTGATCTTGACATCTCCCTATTAAAAAGGGGATTAAATGAAGGTTTTTCTGGTGGTGAGAAAAAAAGAAATGAACTTATTCAGTTACTCATGTTAAAGCCAGATCTTATCATGCTTGATGAGCTTGATTCAGGGATGGATGTAGATGCTATAAAAACTGTGTCCCAAGTGATAAATGCACTTCGTGATGGAAAAAGATCAATACTTATGATCACCCACTATGATAGACTTTTAGAACTAATAAAACCAGATTTTGTACATATTTTAAGTGATGGTAAAATAGTAAAAAGTGGAGATCATACCTTAGCCCTAGAGCTTGATAAAAAAGGTTTTGCTAATTTAGGAGTTTAAGATGCAAATAGATAAAAATACAAATCAATTTAATATTATAGAAGATTTAAACTCTAAAACTTTTTGGGATTTTTCAAAACCAAATTTAGTAATAAATGGAGATTCAAGCTCAATAGAGGTAGAGGATAACTCTTCACTTACAATAATTGAAATATTTGATAAAAATAGCAATATTTCAAAAATAAACAGGGAGATAATTCTTGAAGAAAATAGCTCTTTAGAATATATAAAAATTACAGATTCAAATATAGATATAGAGTTTGAATACACAGTAAAAAGTGAAAAAAACACAAGTCCCCTACTTCATCTATTTGAATTAGGTAAATCAAATATTAAAAACACTATAAACTCAAAACTAGAACAAAAGGATATTGATCTAAAAATAAATGCTTTAGTAAAATTAGAAGAAAAGGCTTCAACCTTTAACTCCTTTGATATTAAACATATACATCCAAGTACTTTTAGTGATATCAAAATACGTCATCTACTTGATGATAATTCAAAAGCTGAGTTTGAAGCCACAACAGTTATAGAAAATAAAGCTCTGTTTTCAAAAGCTTTTCAAGACTCAAAAACTATACTATTGAGTGACGATGCTTTAATAAAAGCTAGACCACACTTGGAGATACTTACAGATGAGTTAGAAGCTAGTCATGGAGCCACAACAGGTGGGATAGATAGGGATGCTTTATATTATCTCATGAGTAGAGGTTTAAATGAAAGAACTGCCTATAAAATACTTATAGAAGCATTTTATAAAAGTTCAATAGAAAATATAAAAAATAGTGCCATAAAAAAGTGGCTTTATGAGCAAATAAGGATTTAAAATGTTACGTGAGAGATTCCCATATTTTAATAATTCTAAAAATATATATCTTGATAATGCTGCCACAACCCAAAAACTAGATAGCTCTATAGAAGTGATGAATGAGTATTATTTTAATTATTGTTCAAACACCCATAGAAGTAGTTTTGGTGATGCAAATGAAGCAACAAAAAAATATGAAGATGTAAGAGAAATTATCAAAGAGTATATAAATGCTAAAAAAAATGAAGAGATAATTTTTACTAAAGGTGTGAGTGAATCTATAAACTTTATAGCAAACTCATTTGGGGTTAAATTTGATACAGTGATAATATCTTCTTTAGAACACCATAGTAATATTGTACCTTGGCATATGCAAGGAAGATCCTTACATAAAGGCTTAGAGGTTGTAAAATGTAATGAAAATCTAGAGTTTGATATTGATCATTTTGAAAAACTTTTAAAAGAGAATTCAAATGCTTTAGTATCTATTACCCATATCTCAAATGCTTTTGGAGTGATACATGATATAAAAGAAATCACAAGACTTGCCCATAAATATAATACACCAGTATTAATTGATGGAGCACAATCCCTAGCCCATAAAAAAATAGATATACAAGATATTGATTGTGATTTTTTTGCTTTCTCATCCCATAAAACCTTTGGACCAACTGGTGTGGGTGGAGTATATATAAAAGAAAAATATCTTAGTCAAATAGATGCTTATCAAACAGGTGGAGCAACTATAAGTGATGTATCTTATGAAAGATCAATACTTCTTGATAGCCCATATAAATTTGAAGCTGGTACACAAAATATAGCAGGGGTGATTGGATTTGGTGAAGTGATAAAATGGCTAGATGAAGTTGATTTTAATCAAATTGAAATACATGAAGAAGATATATATGAATACCTTCATAATGAACTTTCAAAAATACCAAATATAATCATATACAATCACCCCGAAGATGCTATAGGAAGTAAAAGCTTTAATATAAAAGGTATACATCATGATGATATAGGTGTACTTTTAGATAAACAAAATATTGCCATAAGAGTAGGACACCATTGTGCCCAACCAATAATGAAAGAGCTTGGTATAAAAGGAACAATAAGGGTATCCATAGCCTTTTACAATACAAAAGAGGATATTGATATATTTATAAAAGCACTGAAAAAAGCCATTGATATCTTAGGAGAGTAAAATGAGTGAAATTGAAAATAGAATAGAACAATTTAAAGATGATCTTGATTTTTTTGATGATGAGCTAGAAAAATATGAATATATAGTTGATTTAGGTAAAAAGGTAAAAGATATAAATGAAGATTTAAAAAGTGATCAATTCTTAGTACAAGGATGTACTTCCCTAGTGTGGCTTGTACCTGAATATAAAGATGGAAAGATATTTTTTAAAGGTACATCTGAGGCTATTATTGTGAAAGGTTTAGTGCATATCATGATTTCTATCTTTTCAGATAATAGTCCAAAAGACTTAATAGAATTTGATACTAAAAAATTAGATGAGTTAAAACTAAAAGAGATTATCACACCAAATAGACAAAGTGGTTTAGCAGGGATGCTTGCAAAAATAATCTCATACGCAAAGGAATATGATGGAAAAGCTTAATGAAGATCAAATAAAAGAAGAGATTATTAGAAGATTAAGGGTGATATATGATCCTGAGATACCAGTAAATATCTATGACCTTGGACTTATTTACTCTATAGATTTAGAATATAAAAATAATATGTATAATTGTCATATAACCATGACCCTTACTACCCCTGCTTGTCCTGTAGCAGAAGGCCTTTTAGATCAAGTTAAATATGCTAGCCAATCTTTAGATGAAGTATACGAGAGCAATGTAGAACTTACCTTTAGCCCAGAGTGGAATAAGTATATGATCACTGAAGAAGGTAAGGAGATACTTGAACTTAGTGGGATGATTGTTTAAAAGGAGGGAGTAACTGGTAATTACTCCCAACTGTTAAAAGCGACCCTTTAACCAACCTTTGATCTCCTCCTTAAAGAAAATCAATAAAGTAGATACAAGGGCGATAACGACTTCGGTCATCTCGACCTCCTTGATATGAGTTCTCCTCCTATACCCAAAAACTCACCATAAAAAAACCCCACTACTCAAAAAGTAGTGAGGTTTTTAACTCATACAAGGTTTTAACAGTTAAACCTTTTATTTTATATCGTATTACCAGTACGATAAAGAATAATTATCTTATTTTGATTATAATCATTGTAAACTTTAAATAAACTTAAATAGTTCACTAGCATTTTTAGTGGTAAGACCAGCTACCGTGTCCTTGTCCATTTCTAAAAGTTCAGCTATTTTATCCACCACAAAAGCTGTGTATTTTGGCTCATTTCTTTTTCCACGATGTGGGTGTGGTGTAAGATATGGGGCATCTGTTTCTACCACTAATTTTTCTTTTGGTATTTTTGGTAAAACTTGAACTAATTTTCTTGCATTTTTAAAAGTTAAAACTCCACCTATTCCAAAATAAAAATTATGCTTTGCAAGTACTAAAAGCTGTTCATCTGCATTATAACAATGAAGTACACCACCAACTTGCCCTGCATCATAATCTATAAGTATCTGTTTAGAATCAACAGATGCATCACGAATATGTATGATAAGTGGTTTATTTACTTTTTTTGCAAACTCAATTTGAGCTATAAATATCTCTTTTTGCTTTTTTATATTGGCTTGTTTTTCATCTTCATCTTCAGGCAATCTAAAATAATCCAAACCACATTCACCCACAGCTAAACATTTTGGATGGCAGGCATATTTTTCAAAAAGCTCCATCTGAAAATTATCTATATCATATGGATGTACACCAACAGAAAAGTAAAGATTATCATATTTTTCACTAAGTTCTATAGCTCTTGGAAGAGTATCATGATCAGCACCAGGGATTAGAATTTTTTCTATCCCCTGCTCTTTTGCTTTTTGTATTACGTCATCTATATCTTCATTAAACATCTCATGATCAAGATGACAGTGAGTATCAATAATTGGAGTCATTAATTAAGAAAGAAACCTTTTCTCTGCTAAGTTAAGTAAACCATTTAATTCACTTAAATCTTCTCTATTGATCCATGCATCTATACCAAAGTTTTTAAATGCATCATAATCATCATGATCATCAATAATCGCAATAGAAACACATTTTTCTTTCATTACATCATGTTTTTTCTCTTCATAATCAAAAATTGTTGTGATATCAAGTACTAAAATATCTGCATTTTTTTCACCACATCCAACTTCAACATGACATAGATCGTGTTTATCATCTACGAAATTATCTCCAAAATCTGTAAAAGTTACTATTTTCATTGTTATTCTCCAATTTGTTATTAAAATGATTATACATAAATATTTATAAATTATAAATTACAATATATATCTAGCCGTATCCTCATCATCTACGATATCCTCTAGTTTTTCATGAACAAGTTCTTTTGTAACTGTTATAGTCTCACCTTTATGTTCATCAGCATCAAAACTAATATCTTCGATCACCTTTTCAATTACAGTATGTAATCTTCTTGCTCCAATATCTTCTGTTTTTTCATTTGCAGATACACTTAGTTTTGCAAATGATCTTACAGCCTCATCATCAAATAAAAGCTCTACACCCTCAACACCAAGCATTGCAGAGTATTGTTTAAGTAATGAATTTTTAGTATTTGTAAGGATAAGATATAGATCTTCCTCTTTTAGTGAATCAAGATTTACTCTAAGTGGAAATCTTCCTTGAAGCTCTGGTAAAAGATCACTTGGTTTACTCACATGAAATGCCCCAGCAGAGATAAATAAGATATGATCTGTTTTGATCTGCCCATATTTTGTATGTACACTTGATCCCTCTACAATAGGAAGTAAATCTCTTTGTACACCCTCTTTTGATGGATCAGAATTTCTTCCATCTTTTCCAGCAGCAATTTTATCAATCTCATCAAGGAAAATGATTCCACCATCTTCTGCTCTTTTTAAAGCTTCCATTTTAATAGATTCATGATCTAGTAATTTTTCACTAGCTTCACCTCTTAGAAGTTTTTTTGCATCTTTAATTTTAACTTCTTTTTTTACTTTTTCCTTATTCATCCCACCAAGCATTTTATTTAAACTATCTTGAACAGAACTCATATCCATTGGAAGATTACTATCGATAATTTCTACTTTTGTTTTTTTAGGAAGTTCAATCTCGATCTTTTTATCATCAAGTGATCCATCAAGTACTTTTTCTTCCATTTTGTTATATGTTTTTATAAATGATTCTTTTGCATTTTCACTAGCTGATTCAGGAAGTGGTGGTACAAGAGTTTCAACTATTTGTTTAATCACTTCTGCATCAATTTGCTCTTGAATTTTACCTTCATATTCATGTGTTACAAGATTGATTGATTCATATACTAGGTCTCTTACCATTGATTCAACATCACGACCTACATATCCAACTTCTGTAAATTTTGAAGCTTCAACTTTTACAAATGGAAGGCTCATCATTTTTGCTAATCTTCTTGCAATCTCAGTTTTACCAACCCCTGTACTTCCTATCATAAGAATATTTTTTGGGATGATTTCATCTTGAAGCTCACGGTCTAGTTGCATTCTTCTATATCTATTTCTAAGGGCTAAGGCAATTGTTTTTTTAGCTTCATTTTGCCCAATTACATAATCATCAAGATATTTAACTATCTCTTTTGGAGTCATATCCATTATTTATTTTCCTCACCAAGTTTTAATATTTTTATATTTTGATTTGTATATATACAAAGCTCACCTGCAATCATTAGTGATTCTCTTACTAACTCTTCAGGTTCTAAATTAGAGTGTTTTTTAAGGCTTCTTGCTGCTGCGATTGCAAAGTTTCCACCACTTCCAATAGATGCTAAAGCTCCATCTTCAGGTTCAACCACATCACCATTTCCACTTAAGATAAAAAGATGTTTTTCATTTACAACAAGCATCATCGCTTCTAAACGTCTTAGCATCTTATCTTTTCTCCAAGCTTTTGAGAAGTTTACTACTGCTTTTAAAAGATCACCCTTTGTTACTTCAAGATGTTCTTCAAACATATCAAAAAGATTAAATGCATCCCCTGTACTTCCCGCAAAACCTGCAAGAACTTTATCATGATGAAGTGTTCTTATTTTTGTGGCATTACCTTTTAATACAGTATCTCCAAATGTTACTTGTCCATCACCACCTATTACGGCTCTTCCATCTTCACTTTTATATGCAAGTATGGTAGTTGCGTCAAACATATCTTATTCTCCTATAACATCAATCTTTGCAGTTGCATGGATTCCATGTCCAAGTTTACAATCAGCTTCAAAGATTCCAGGCATTTTTACTTTTGTTTCTAAATGGATTTGTTTTTTATCAAGTTTAATATCAAACCCTTCTAATACTGCTGCAACCTCTTTATTTGTAACACTTCCAATTAAATGCCCATTTGCTCCAATTTTATGTTTTACTGTAAATTTTGATGATTCAATTTTTTCTTTTAATTCATTTGCAGCTTTAATCTCTGCTTCTTCTATCGCTTTTAATTCAGCTTGCTCTTTTTCCCACTCAGCCATAACTTCCGCGGTAGCGTGTTTAGCAAGTCCTTTTCCTATTAAAAAGTTTTTTCCATATCCATCTTTTACTTCTTTTACCTCTCCAACTTTTCCTAGGCTTTTTACATCTTTTATTAATAATACTTTCATATTTTTCCTTACTTTGATATTTAGTAATTGTTTTATTTTAAAAAGGAGATATTTTATCATAAAAGTTCATAGTAAATCTTAAAGAGTCTTTTAAATCACTATGGAACAATAACTGTATTGTCAATTTAACAACAAAAGGGGATAAAATGAGTTTCAATCCAGATGATTTTTTTAAAACTATCACAGTACAAGATATACTTGAAAAATTTCCACAAATAGCCAAAAAAGATTTTAGTAAAATAAGTTTAAATGAAGAGCTTATAAAATTAAACTATGAGATCACATCACAAGAGTATAAAGATTTTATATCAAATGATGTGAAGGATTATTACCATTTTAAGGTAGATGAGATTGTTTAATTTGAGTTTATTCTGAATCAGATATTATATATTTTCCAATAAGATCAAAACAAACTATCAATTGATAATTGTTTACATTTAGCTTTATAGAGTAAGTTTTGCATGAATTACCTGAAGCTTTTGAGATATATTTTTCACCTAAATAATAGCCCTTATTTGATTCTTTTGCCATATAATAATACTCTTTTAAACTATGATCATGCCCCTCTTTTGTAGGGAGATAAAAGGTTTTATTTTTAGTATTTATTAGGGTTTGACCTATTTGAAGAGCAGAGTCATAATCTAAAACATAAATAGCCTCTAAAATATGATCATGTTTTAATAAAGCTTTTAATTTATCAAATAACTCTTTCATATCTATATCTTTACGCTCAAATCTATGTCTAACTATCTTTTTGATCTTTTTAATAACACTCTTTTTTCTTTTTTCCTCTTTTTGAACATTTATCTTAAACTGATTTCCCACTTCATCAATATTTGTATCTATTAAGTTTTTGTCATCTTTATCTATTTTATCTTTTGGTTTACAAAACCAAAAGCCTTGAAATATATCTATATGATTTTGCATACAAGTAAGAACTTCTTCTTTTTCCTCTACACCCTCAGCAAGTACCAATGCACCAATACTATGACATAAAGAAGAGATGGCATTTAAGATTTGTCTATTGATATATACATTTTGTATATTGTAAATAAGTGATCTATCTATTTTTACTATATCAGGTTTTATGATAGAAAGCCGATCAAAACTAGAATAACCCGCTCCAAAATCATCTATGGCTAAAATAAATCCATGTTTTTTATATATCTTTACAAAATTTTCTAGATAAATATTATCCCTGATAATATCCTCTTTGATCTCTATTACTATATTTTGAGGTGGTACATCATATTTTTTTGTTATTTCTAATAAATTGTCTTTTAATTCTTCATCAATAAATGATGATTCCATATTTAAAAATAACATTGCATGTTTATTTTTTTCATATAAAGGTTTAAATTTTTCTACCGCTTTTTCCCTAAGATAATTATCCAAAACTAAAGTTTGGCTCTCTTTTTTTGCATGATCAAATAGTGTTACAGGTGATATGGGATGATTTTCACAATCCCAAGCTCTTGTAAGAGCCTCATATGCAAATATTCTTTTATCTTTTATGGTTATAATTGGCTGAAAATATATTGAGATTTTTTCATCTCTTATTAATTCTTTTATCATAACATTTTCTCCATTGCTAAAATGAATGATAACTAAAATCAAAAAGAAGAGAAAGGAAGTTTTGTATAAATTTTATACATTGAAATAAAATTATTTTTTATATTATATTTTAAAGAAAGATGATAGTTTTACTAAACAATAGACAAGCTATCTTCTTTTTTCTTTATTCTAAAGTGATACTACCTTTAGGTTCAGCTAGATGAAAACCTTGAGAACGATCAATATTTAGCTCTTTTACTTTTTCTAAAACACCCTCATTATGAACAAACTCAGCAATTACAGTAATATTAAGTTTTTTAGCAAAGTTTACAATTGTCTCCACAACTATTTGGGTATTTTTATCCCTATCAAGATTTTTTATTAAAGAACCATCAATCTTAATATAATCTATATTTAATTGTAAAAGATACTCAAAGTTTGAATATCCTGATCCAAAATCATCTATGGCTATTCTACAACCCAAAGATTTCATCTCATGAATAAAAGTGGAAACCTCTTCATAGTTTTCAATACCTTCAGTTTCTAAAAGCTCAAATACAATCTTATTTGTTACATTATATTTTTTTATACACTGGGTAATAAACTCTACAATCTTTTCATCAAGAACATCCTCAACTGAAAGATTTATAGAAAAATCACAATCAAGATGTTCAAAATATTGACAAGATTTTTCAATCATTATCTTTGTAAGTTTTGAATATAGTTTACTCTTTTTAGCAATACCCAAAAAGAAATAAGGAGATATAACTTTATCCTCTTTATCTATTAATCTGATCAAACACTCTGCACTTACAATCTTATTGGTTTTATTATCATATATTGGCTGGAAGAAAGTACTGATTCTGTCATTATCAATTGCCCAGTTAAGTTTTCTTGTCCACTCCATATTATTTTTATACTGCTCTTCCACATTAAAAGTCTCATAATAAAGTAAAAACTCTTTTTTCTGTTTTTTAGCAGACTTTAGAGCAATATCTGCTTTTTCTATAGCCTCTTGAGATTGATAAGTACCACCAATTGTTACCCTGATAGTTAATTCATTCTCTTCATGATAAAAAGTCATCTTTTCTATATCAACAATAAGTTGTTTCCCAAATCTTATAAACTCATCCCTTGAAGGTTTTTTTGGAAAAAATAAAGCAAATTCATCACCAAAAAGATGTACTAAATTCACCTCACTTACATTTGAGATCAGATCAGATAGTTTTCTAGAAAATGCAATAAGCACACTATCCCCAACAGCTTGTCCAAAAAAGTCATTTATCTCTTTAAAGTCATCAATATTTACAATCAATAATGCACCATCATCATGCTTAGATATATTGTCCAAAAGACTTCTTCTATTTGGTAAACCAGTCAGTGAGTTTGTATAAAGCTGATTACGTAGCTCTTTTGTTTTTTCATCTACTTTTTCTTCAAGAATCTTATTGATATTTTTTTGTTGTTCTGAGTATTCTGTGATACGTCTTTGCATATTATTAAGGGCACTAGAGATAAACCCTATCTCATTATTTTGATTATCAAAAGGGATAGAGATATTTTTCTCAGGACTATACCCTTTTAATAAACTTGCAATAGCCCTTAATGGAGAGAGTAATTTTTTAACATATAAAGAAAAGATCAAGAAGAATATAGCAAATAAAAAAAGTACCTTAAGTAAAAGACTTGTATATCTATCTACTAGTTCATTATATTTTTTATTTGAGTAACTAAGGATTAAAGTACCTATTTGTTTTTTAGAACTTGGATGAAAAATATCACTTTTTACCTCAAAAGAATCCATGATCTCATTTTCATACTCTTTTGATTTTCTTTGATTAATAAGACTATCCCCTTGTAATACCTTTATAGCTAATATATCTGGATTTGTGATAAGTTGTTTTGTTAATTGATCGATCCTATTATTTAGGCTTAGATACATATTTACAGCAATTAAAGGCTCAATAGTACTAAGTACTAAGTGTGCCTTTTCTTTTTCAACATTATGAAAAGCTTCTTTATTTATTCTCTCAAAAACACTAAAAATAATTAAAATAGTAGCCAATGTTGCCACAGCAATTAATAAAACTATTTTTCGTGAAAGTGACTTTGTTCTAATTTTCATTTCCTAACTCTATACTTCTAAATATCACCATAAATCCTTATATATCCTAATCAAACAAACTAGCATAAAAAGTTTTACTTTCTATACTATTGTGTAGCTTTCTATTTACAAGGTCTTTTTCAATAAACTGAACCATTTGCAATAATGCATCAACAAAATCTATTTTTTCAGTAAACAATGTCTCTTTTTCTAAATACAACACCGTTGATTTTTCAATCACCAGTGAAAACATCAAACCTTTTCTAAGATTATTGATATCATAAGAAAAAGAGATTATCCCTTTTTGTTTTGATATTTTAGCAATCTTATCAATCTGCTCATTTAGATTAAGTACATATACAGCTGAAGCTTCAGTATCAGCAGAAAAATCCCTAAAGTCTACTAAATTTACCTTATACTCATATTTATCCAATTTACCTTTAAAGTTTTTATTGATAAAACTTTCAATGGATAAAGCAGTAAGGTGATCTGTTTTATCATAAATTATAGTATAAACTATTTTATTATCAATTAATTTATTTTCTATTTTTTTATCCAAAAGTATGATCTTAGGGAAAATAGAAGCTTGAGCTTTAAGAACAATATCATCATAAGTATATGCAAAAACTAGATTTACAAGAGTCAAATATAAAAAAAGTATCTTTTTCATCTTAAAACTCCTTTCTTAAAGCTACTTGGAAAGTTCTACCCT
Source organism: uncultured Arcobacteraceae bacterium (assembly GCA_964342525.1). Classification (GTDB taxonomy): domain Bacteria; phylum Campylobacterota; class Campylobacteria; order Campylobacterales; family Arcobacteraceae. The sequence continues at coordinate 68,850 of CAYFGQ010000008.1, read as the reverse complement.
CTTGGGTATAATCTTCGGTATAAGTATTCACAGGAGATGGATACTTAACTGTAGCATCAGCAATATTTTTTATAGAAAATGAAACATCATAATCAGATAAATGATTTTTATAATTTAAAGTCATATCTAAAGTAGCATATGCAGGTACATGGGCACGATTATCACCACTTGCTCTATATTTTTCACTTACATATTTTGCAACACTACTCACTGAGTAAGCATTATTTATATCATATATATAAGATCCCTTAGCTAAATGGTGAGCTACATTACTTAAATGGGTAGTAACTCCTGTATCTTTTACCGTTGATTTACCTGTCACATATGAATAATTTAGATACAATTTATCAGCAGGAGTAATATGCCCAGCATACTCTAACTCTAAGCCATAAATATCACTATCTAAAACATTTCTATATTTTGGATCAGTTGCTGAATTATATATCTGATCTTCATTTTTTAGATAAAAAAGATTTGTTTGAAGGTACGTATCACTTGAATATTTTTTAATATGTACAAGCTCAATTGCATCTACTTTTTCTGGTTCTAGTTCAGTGTTTCCTACCCTTGCTGAGTTATTTGCTGTAAACATCTCTTGCCAAGATGGATTTCTATGGGAACGAGAATAAATCGCTTTATATATATTTTTTGGATCTTTTTGATATACCATAGATACCCTTGGCTCAAAGCCAGCATCTTTATATGAGGTTTGCTCATAATTAAAACCATATATATAACTTACACTATTACTATAAAAAAACTCATCTTGCATTGAAAATATCTGAACTTCACGTTCTGCGTCTTTATTAAAAAAGGGAAAGGTATCTGTGTAATCTGTAGGAGTTCCTTCACCAGTTGACCAATTTGATAATTTTGAAATCATCTCTATTGTCTCTTCTTTTGATACTTTATATCCAGTAGTTATAATATGATTTTTTATTCCAGTATATGTTAGATAAGATGATTGATAAATAGTTCTTTGTTTTGCTAAATGTTCCCCATGAATACCGTCATTAAAAGTAACATCATTTATAACCTTACCACCAGATGTTACATAAGTATAGTAATCCATAAATTTTACACCATCTGGACCTAACTTTGCTTTAGAGTCAAAAGAATCATATTTTACACCAGCTTTTATATCAACATAATAATCATCAAGTTGTTTATCATATCCTAATTCAAAATAAGTACTTGGTATTTTTACTCTATCATCATCTCGTGGTATTGCTAAGTTAATACCATAAGCACTTCCTTGGCTATGATCAAGATGTCGAGCTTTCACAGATAAATCTTTATATTTAAGGTTTAAACTAAAAGAATAGTCTTCAACCCAAACAGGAGCATCTCCTGTTTGAGCAAGTCCTCTATTATTATATCCTAAAGTATCATGACTCATAGAACCAGTAGAATATCCATCTGGTCCTGCATATAATTTTTTATTATCTTTTTGGTAATAAAAATCGACAGTAGCATCTAAATTTTCAGTTTTAAATTTTTTTATAAAACCAGCCATTCTATAATCATATGAGCCATATTTAAATACTGTCTTATCTTTTGACTCAAAATCCTTAAAGTCCTCAGCATAAGTTACAACTTTTATGGATCCTGCATAAGCATTTACTCCATTTGTTTTACTCCCCGGACCTCTAACTACTTCTATCCTTTTGATCATCTCAATAGGCATACCAAGATATTCTGAATAAGCATCAAAAAAGAGATTGTTTACTAAAACATCATCTATAAAAAGTTTACTCTGCCCATATGCAACAGAATTTGACCCCCTAAAGATTGGAGTTTGAATATTTGTATTATCAGTACTCATATCTATACCTGGAACAAGTAAAAGAGCTTCTTTTAGGTTTGACATACCTAATTTTTCTAACTCTTTTCCTGTAAATACAGATATAATATATGGTTGATAGTGTTCATTTTGTTTTGTTATTGTAGCAACATCATTAAAACGATTCATATCACTTGAGATGGAAGCTAAAATATCATTACTTTGAGCATTTAAATTTGTAAGGCCTACAAATAATAGTGAATTAACACCTAAAATTTTCCAAAAAAACTTACCCTTCACACTGTCCCTTTCCCCATTAAAACAAGCTTGTAGTTTATAATTATATTAAATTAATCATCAATAAAGATTATTTTATCATAATATAATTTTTTCACTACTTAAATTATTATTTTTATTTTATAAAATATTCTAAATTGTTACAAAGGCGCTTTTTGTAATCCTAGCAAAAATAATAATTTACATTACAATACAAACTATTATTACTATATAATAACCTGATCAGGTTTAATATTTATATCCAAATGAAAAAGAGAAACTTTTTTATATATATTCCAATGTTTTTCTAATTGAGGATTTAATTCTTCTAAATCCTTAAGAAACATCATACTTGGATGTTTCATTTTTTTAAAATCATATTCTAACTTACTTATAGGTTGATATGGAATTTTAAACATATTAACAAGTTTTATAAATTTGGGTTCCATCATTCCATAACAATATTCAATGCCATGCTCTTTCATTTTTTCATAAATAAGACTTTTTGCAAGAACATTAAGGAAAATTTTTGTCTCTCTCATATTTCTATACTGGGGATCTATAAAAATTCTAGACATTTCTGCAAGCTTACTCCTATCAAATTGATATTTATCTTCTTTCAAATCTAAAAATCTTTCAGTAGGATATCCTATAGGAGAATTATGTATTAAACGTACAGTGCAACAAATCTTTCCTTCACAATTTAAAATAGCAAATTGATCACAATAATCATCATAAATATCTGTCTCTTTTTTATCTTCATTTTCATTTATCAATTCTAATTCATGATGCATTACTTTATATCTAAAACGATGAACCTTTTCAAGAATTTCTTCATTCTTTACATGTAAAAATTGATATCTCATATTAGTCTACTTTCGTTACTGCAATATATTCACCTTTGTGTAAAGTTCCATCAAAGTCGCTAGGTAAATAGTTTTCTTTATAATATTCACTGTCTGCCATATGGAGTAAACTATAATTGTGTTTTTTTATAAAACTAGGCAATTCATAATCTCTAATATACCAATGATAATTCTCATCTTTTAACATAAGATAAAGTTGCAAAAGGGATCTTATATTATTTTTACTACTATTACTTGGCTCTACACAAGAAAAAATAAAAACACTATCCCTACCAGTTAGATTACTAAGGGATTCAAACACCCCATGCACATCCTTTTCATCAAGATACATCAATACCCCCTCACATATATAAAGGGTCTTTTTTGAAAAATCAAAAGCATCACACATACTTAGAGCATACTCTAAAGATACACGAGAAAGATCAGCTTCTATAAAATGAAGATTTGATAAATTTGATCTCTCAGTATTTAGAGCCTTTTTTTTCTCTCCACTAGTAGCAGGATGATCTATCTCTATAAAATTTAAATTTAAAAAAAGAGAACTCAACCTCCATGCTAAAGTATCAAAACCAGCACCAATATTAATAACCTGAGTTACACCATCTTCGATAGCCTCTAAAACTCTCTCTTCAATATATTTTTTTCTTAAAACATAATTTAAAGATCCCCCAGGCATAAGCAACCATTCTAAAAAAGGAAGCATTTTGCTTTTTATGGGATCACTTAACTCCTCTAAACGCTTACGCCCCATTGGTGTAGCGGACAAAATTTTAGTACAGGCATCTACAGTTTCATCATCACGTATATGAGAAAATTTAGGATTTTTAAGGGCATGTAACATACCATGTACAACAGTATAAGCAGTGGAACTTGCTTTGTTTTCTTTCATTGTGAAAATAACCTCCAAAAATTATTAAAAAATTTATTGATAATAACCGAAAATAAAAATAATTTTTAAATTTTTTGCTAATTTTTGAATTAAAGACAAATTTTATATATTTCTTAATTCAAGTAATTTTTAAAATATTACTAAAAAGATCAACTTTAATTATAAACTTTAATTTAGATATAATCTACATAAGATATAATTCTTTTTAACATAACAAATTTTAATAGGTGAAGATTATGAATATATTTGACAAGATTAGAGCTTTTTGTAGACCATTTAGGATTGTAATTGGTTTAGTACTTATAGCGATTGGGTTTTACCTTTCAAACCCATGGTTTTATCTAGGTGTGATACCTCTTATAGCTGGACTAGCAGATTTTTGCCCAGTTTGTATCATCTCTAAAAAATGTACTATCAAAAAGCCTAAAGAGGCATAATAGTAGAGCTTTTATGCTCTACTCTATATCTAAAGATAATTTTCTTCTTTTATCCCTTTCCCTTTTAATACATAATTTTTTATACTTTATAAAAGCACTATATTTTAGAATTTCTAATCTTTTTTAGAAATAGGACTAAAATACTCCTATTTATTGACATATATCAATGTTTTGTTTTTTTTCTTGTGATAAATTTCCAATATCCAAAATTAAAAAATCAAAAGGAGCAAAAATGTCAAACTTTAAATCACTCTATTTTAGAATGACAATCATCCATTATGTTGGTATGATCTTATTACCGATCAATGCTTTTTTATTTACCACAAATCCCATATCACAAACAGTACAAATTCTTATCACCCTTGCACTTGTGATACATGAACTTGATGAAAGAAAAAATGGTAAACAACTCTCAAAAAAACTTGTTGAATTTTTAAAAAACATGGACAATAAAAATGTATCCCTACAAATCAATACCTCTATGGCAAGTGAATACACAGAGATAAAAGAGGTAATTGATAAAAGAGAAATTTTATTACTAAAAAAAGAGCAAGAAGATCTAAATCTTATAAAAGAAGCAAATCAAATCATGGATAACCTAAAACAAGGTGTATATTCAAATACAATAAATTCATCAACATCAAATAAACCACTTGAACAATTTAAAATAAGTGTAAATGAAATGATTTTGGAGAGTAAAAAGCACTTTTCTCAGATAAATAATATATTAAATCAATACACAAAATATGATTATAGAAACAATCTATCAATAAAAGAGCTAAAAAAAGGTGGAGATTTTGAGAATATAGTATCTTCAATCAATCAACTAAAAATCGCTATAACACAAATGCTTTTGGAAAACAAAAAAAATGGTGTGGATTTACAAAACTCTTCAGAGATACTTTTAGACAATGTAGATAAACTAAATATATCTTCAAATGAAGCTACAAAAAGTTTAAAAGACACATCTAAAGTGCTTGAAAAGATTACACAAAATGTATCTAAGACTTCTCAGCAAACAATAGAAATGTCAAATCTTGCAGATGCTCTAACGAACTCAGCTAATAAAGGAAGAGGTTTAGCCACCCAAACCACATCAGCAATGGATGAGATAAACACACAAGTAAATCAAATAAATGAAGCCATCTCAATCATTGATCAAATAGCATTTCAAACAAATATCTTATCCCTAAATGCTGCAGTAGAAGCAGCAACGGCAGGTGAAGCAGGTAAAGGTTTTGCAGTGGTTGCAAGTGAAGTAAGAAACCTAGCAAATAGAAGTACAGAGGCAGCAAAAGAGATAAAAGATATAGTAGAATCAGCAAAACAAAAAGCAGATCAAGGGAAAAATATAGCAGATGATATGATAAATGGATATAAATCCCTAAGTGAGGATATAGACAAAACTATCCATATCATAAATAATGTAGCCAAAATATCGAAAGATCAACAAAAAGGAGTAACACAAATAAACACTTCAATGAATATTTTAGATAAGCAAATACAAACAAACTCTGAAGTATCAGCAGGAGCAAATACTATTGCCATAGCTACTTCAGATATAGCAAATACTATCGTAGATAAAGCAAATGAAAAAGAGTTTGAAAATAAAGATACTATCTCTTGTAGTAGATGTGCATAGGGATAAAAAATGGATTTAAGATATAAACAAGATGAAAACAACTATAAAAGCATCTTAAAAAACTATAAGTTTAAAGAAGAAGATACTATAAATCTAAAATCGATACAAAATATAATCATCAAATATAAAGATGAACTACTAAAAGGGTTTTATGAATTTATCTTTGAATTTAATCATGCACAAAAATTTCTGCATAGTAAAGAGATTTTAAAGCGTCATAAAAAAGGTATAGAGCAATGGTATCTAAACCTTTTTTGTGGGGAATATAATACAAAATATTTTGAAAAACTATATAGCATAAGTGAGATACACGTACATATTGGTCTACCAGCTCATTATGTAAATGCTGCTTTTAGTTTTGTACGATCATTTATAAAAGAGATCATCATAAAAGAAAAAAAGTACGAAGTACTTATGTCAATAGATAAAATCATAGATATAAATTTAGACGTACTTACAATCTCATACAAAGATGAGGAGCAAACAAAACTAGTAGATAAAATAGTTTTACTAAAAAAAGTGCTAGAAAACAACTCCATAGAGCCATATATCCAGCCTATCTTTGAAGCAAACTCAAAAAAAGCAAATAAATATGAAGCCCTAATGAGACTCTTACTAGATAAAAACAGCCCTGCACTATCAGTTTTTCCTTACCTAGATACAGCAAAAAGGGTAAAACTGTATGAAAAAATGATGAAAATCATGCTTGATAAATCTTTAAAAAACCTAGAAGATAAAGATATAGAACTAAGTATAAACCTATCCTATGAAGATATATCAAATGAATCATTCAAACAAACAATCTATAAAAAAATAAAAAAACACCCAAAAGCAAAAAATATCATCTTTGAGATACTAGAGAGTGATTTTATAGAAGACTTTTCTATAGTAGAAGAGTTCACAAAATATATCCGAACTTTCGGATGTAAAATAGCCATAGATGATTTTGGAAGTGGATATTCTAGTATGGAGAATATCCTAAAACTAAAACCAGATTTTATAAAAATAGATGGCTCACTCATAAAAAATATAGACACCTCAAATGAATCAAAGATCATAGTAAAAAATATAATAAATATGGCAAAAGATCTAAATGCAAAAACCATAGCAGAATATGTACACTCCAAAGAGGTTTATGATATCACTAGAGAGTTGGGAGTAGATTATCTACAAGGGTTTTATTTGGCTGAGCCTAAAAGCTTTGGGGAATACTTTAATTAAGAGCTATTTTCCCTCGGCTTAGTTTTATATGACCTTGTTGCTCTAGCTTTTTAAGGTTACGACTTACTGTTTCCCTTGTCACTCCTATAATAGTAGCTATCTTTTCGTGAGTGATTTTTATAGTATCTAGTCCTTGTACATAAAGCCAGTTTAGAAGTCTTTGCTCTATTGAGCTAAACTTTACATCACTTAATAAATCAATAAGGGCATTTAGCCTTTTTCCAAACATCTGCATTTTAAAATCCCTAAATGATTCTGAATGATTTATAAGCCAAAGAATAGTATCTTTTGGTACAAGCCATCCTTCTATAGGAGTTATAGACTCTGCTGTAGCTAGAGTGGATTGGGAACTTATGGTGCTAAATAGATTTACGATACATTGACTTCCACTTTTTACTTCATAAAGAGTCATCTCCTCCGCACCTATCTCTTTTGGTTGGATATATACTCGTACAATTCCAGATTTTAAAAATAGCACCTCAGCACATACATCCCCTGTATAGTAAAGTATCTGCTCCGATGGAAGTATAATCTTTTTTGCTTCATTTTGTATCTTATTTTGATCCTCTAAACAAAGCCCTCCAAAACAATGATAATCTAAAAGTTCCATTCTTAATCCTTTTATTTTTATATTCTTACAAAAAGCTTTTTATACCCTTCTGAAATCATATTAACCTATATAGCCATATTTATATAAGAAATAATAAGCCAGCCTAAATATAGGTACAAACCCTATCGCCATTACCCAATAGTTTTTATAAACAGCTCCATATGAAATCAATATAGCAGCTACAACTATTCGTAATACTATACCCTCTAAACTTGGATCACAATTTATCATAACTTATCACCTCCCCATCCACAGCTTTTAAAAAGCTCACTATCTTATCTATCTCTTCATCTCTTAGTTCACTCCTACTTTGATGTGTGCCCATTATCTTTATGGCTGTTTCTAGTCTCTCAATACTTCCATTATGAAAGTATGGTTTTGTACGTACTATATTTCTAAGAAGTGGCACTCTAAAAAGATTTTTATCTTCACTCCCTACAAATCCCCCTTTATTTTCAAAAGGATACGCTATCTTTGAAAACTTTTCTTTTTTTATCTTATATATATCTTCTTGATGACATTGTGTGCAGGAAGTACTTGTGAGGCTATCTACCCTTTTATCCTCAGCTATCTGATGAAAGTACCCCTCTTTTATAAGCTCAAAATCATATTTTCCAAGTTTTGATATAAGATAGTTTTCTTTATCTATACTATTTTTATACTCCCTACTCCCTATCAAATCTAAATATCTTTTTTGAAGTATTTTTATTTTTAAAGGTTTAACCTTACTCCAAATAGTATGATAAACAAGAGGAAACTTCCTAAGAGTTTGTCCACCCAAAGCCATACCATTATGACATCCCACACATGACTTAGTGATAAATAGACTTAATCCTTCTTTTTCATACTTATTTAGAGCATCAAAATTACCAAGTAAAAACTCATCATACCTTCCCCTTGTGATAATTGTCTTTTCATAAGCTGCTATAGCATTTGCTATATTTTCAAAGGTTATAGAATTTTTTCCATATATCTTTTCAAACTCTTTTACATAATTCTCATTTGCTTTTACTCTTTGCTCTGCAAGTTTTGGAGTTATGGACATCTCAAAAGGTGCTTGCATCGGTCCTTTTGCTTGATCTTCTAAGGATTTACTTCTTCCATTCCAAAATAGATTTTGTGAAAAAGCTGTATTAAATACTGTTGGAGTATTTAGATGAAAGGGATTTGTTCTATTCTTATGCCCTATGGCTGTAGCTATACCATCTGCTCCACCCTTATCAAAACTATGACAAGAAGCACAACTTATATCTTTGCCTAAAGATAAATCTTTTTCAAAAAATAGCTTTTCCCCAAGTTTTATCTTATCAATTGATAACTCTTTTGAATCAGTATCCAATATCTTCAATAAAGCCTCATAATTATTTGGTACTGGTTTTAGACCATTATTTAGAGCTAATTTCAAAAGCTTTAAGTCATCATTGGCATATAATCCTATCACTAAAAATACTAATATTAAATATCTCATATCACTCTCCTTATATTTTATATTTGAATACTAATAAATATTTATATTTTTTTATGTGATTCACATCACATAAAAAAAGAGTAGATACAGATATATTTCTAAAAATGATTTAGGAGAGAGATATGAAATATTTTGTAATAGGCGCAGTATCACTGATAATAACCCTACTAGTATCAAAAGTACTTATGGCATTAAACCTAGTACACTTCAATAACTTCACAGTAATAGAACCAAAAGAATATAGTGCAAAAGAAAAACAAATAGAACAAACAGGCAAATCCATGTATCTAGTATACTGCTCCTCTTGTCATGGATATAATGGAAAAGGAAACAACGGAAAAGCCCAAGATCATACAAAAAGAATAGCTGAAAAATCAGTACTAGATGTGATACAAAATGGCTCAAACAATTTTAAATCTATCTATCCAGCAGGAATGCCAGCAAATCTTATAAATGATAAAGATGCCAAAAAAGTAGCAAAATATGTAGCCTCAGGACTAAAAGGAGATAAACCAAAAGCATGGGATAAATGTGCCACCTGCCATGATGATAGTGGAGAAGGTATAGCATACATAGCTCCAAATATTAAAACCTACACAAATGATCTAGTAGTAACTGTACTAAAAAATGGGAAAAAAGGTGTGATTGGTACTATGCCTAGCTTTGAAGGACGTCTAAGTGATGTGCAGATAAAAGCTATCGCGGCTTATATTAGAAGTATGAATAAACTATAAGACCAGAATTCTGATCTTATAGTATCTTTGCCAATCTCTTTAGACCCTCTTTGATCTCTTCTTTACTTGAATGACTATAATTAAATCTGATCTCTTCAACTCCACCATCATCTATATAAAATTCTCCACCAGGTACATATACTATTTTATTTTCTAATGCTTCATATACTAATTTTTTTGTATCTTTATTTGGCAGTTTTCCATAAATAAACATACCACCTTTTGGTTTTTCATATATAAACTGTGGCAAATATTTATCTAAACACTTTGCAAAATACTCCATCTTTTTTTCATACTCTTTTCTCAATACCTTTATATGATCAAAATATCTACTTTCATCTTCTAAATATTCATTTAATATATATTGACTTATACCATTTGTATGTAGATCAATAGTCTCTTTTATCATAGTTAATTCTTTGATTATCTCTTTATTTGCTCTTATCCACCCTAATCTAAAACTTGGTGCTAGTGTTTTTGAAAATGATCCTAGATGTAAGCTATTATTTGGAATAAGTGAACTTATAGACTTTTCACCTTTTTTAAAATAAAGCTGTGAATATGGAGCATCTTCTATGATATATCCACCATTTTGTTTTACTATATTGGCTACTTTTTTTCTTTTATCTTTAGAATAAAAGGAACTCTTTGGATTTTGGAAATCTGGGATAAGATAAGCTAGTTTTGTCTTTTTATACTCTTTTTTAAACTTAGCTATATCTATACCATCATATTCTAAAGGCACACCTTTCATATTTAGTCCATTTGATTTTAAAATATTTATAGCACCTAAATATGATGGATTTTCTACTACTATATCTTTTTTTGCAAAATAATTTGCAATGATATACATGGCTTGTTGTGAACCTGTGGTGATGAGTAGATTGTCTATATCTGTTTCAAAGCCCTCATCATTGTAAAATTTTGCTGTCTTTTCCCTTAGTGGTTTGATACCATTGCTTAGGATGTATTGAAGGTTTTTCTTATCCTTAAAAGCTTTTTTTGCAGCACACTGTAAATCTTTCATAGGAAATAAATCCTCATCGGGTAAACCACCTGCAAAGGATATGGTATCTTTATCTATTGATTCTAGTATTTGTCTTATAAACGATCGTTTCATTTTGTCTCCTTTATAAGCCTCTTTATAGTCTAATTAAAAAGAGAACTTATTATAATTTTGATTTAATTGGAGAAATTATAGAAGAATAAAATCTTTTATTCTCTTTTAAATTTGCTAATTTTATTAACTAATATTGCTTATTTTTATTTAAATTCTTGCTATAATATTTTATGAAGAAAAAAGACACTATAGAAAAACACACCAAAATAGCAAACGATATCATGTACTATATCTACAAATATATAGATACAGATATAAACCTAGATGATTTAAGTATAGAGTTAAATGTGAGTAAATACCATATGCATCGTATCTTTAAAGAAGAGTTTGGTGAAAATATCTATGAGTCTATAAAATCCATACGTCTTCAAAAAGCCTCAAGTCTTTTACTTACAAATAAAAGCTCAACTATTACTGAAATTGCAAATATGTGTGGATACTCAGCCCAAGGTGCTTTTATCAGGGTATTTAAACAAAAGTTTTCCATGACACCAAAACAATGGAGAACAGGAGGATATAAAGAGTTTTCAAAACATTTTAAATCAAATGATAAGTTTAAAGACCTAAAACCAAAGATAGAAAAAGAGCCTGAACTTGATTTATACTATATAAGACACAAAGGATATGATAAATCTATAAGTGACACATGGCAAAGACTCCAAACCCATATCTTATGTAGTGATATAGAAGAATATAAACAAGTAGGACTACACCATGATAATCCAACTATAACCCCACTAAATGAGTGTAGATATATAGCTTGTATCTATATAGAAGACAAAGAGAAAAAACTAAACCTACCGACTCTAACTCTACCAAAAGGTGTATATGCTAGATTTGATTTCTCTGGTGAATATGGGGATATTTTAGAGTTTATGAATTGGGTTTATTTTGAATGGATTATAAATAGTGGATATGAGACTACTACAAATCCATCATTTGCAGTATATGAAAAGAACCATTTTATAGAAGATGATGGGAAATTTAAACTTAGCTATTATATCTCAATCACTACACATTAACTAAACATTGATTTTCTATAATTTTAATATAAAAATAAATGAAAAAGAGGTAACTCGATATGATTGCAGAAATAGTATTTGCCGCAGGATGTTTTTGGGGTGTAGAAAAACACTTTGAAGCACTACCCGGAGTAGTAGATGTAAAGTCAGGATATGTAGGTGGAAATTTTGAAAAACCAACATACCAAAAAGTATTGGCTGTAAGAAAATTTAAAAGTGAAGATATTGATGGTATCATCAATCACACTGAAGGTGTACTAGTAAAATTTGATACAACTAAAACAGATGCTAGAACACTTATAAAATCTTTTTGGGAAGTACATGACCCTACACAACTAAACCGCCAAGGTAATGATGTGGGTAATAACTATAGAAGTGCCCTTTTCTTTACAAATGATAATCAAAGAAAAATAGCCTATGAAACAAAAGCAACTTATCAAACTCTATTAGCTGAGCATGGCTATGGAAAGATTGTAACAGAGATAAAACCTCTTGAAAAATTTTACAATGCAGAAGAGTATCATCAAGATTATCTTAAAAAGAATCCATTTGGATATTGCCCTGATCACTCAACTGGTATAAAATTTAAAAAAGAAGAACAAAAAGAAGTAAAAAAAGCTATTGATAAAGTTATACCTTTAGGTGGGAAAGAGGTGATTGTAATAGAAAAAGATGGTTTTTGTCCATATTGTGAAAAACTAGAGCGGGATGTACTTTCTAAATATGAAGGAACTATTCCAGTTAGAAAAGCCTTTGCAAAAAGTCTAAGGGGCTTTGATATCATGACAAAACTAAATGCTACTCCTACTATTTTACTTATTGAAGATGGAGTGGAGATATTTGCCCACCGTGGATATCTAAATGAAAAAGATTTTTATAGACTTATTGGAGCACTTAAACTAGATCCAACATCTGAAGCTTTTAAAGTAGCTTTCAATAAAGGAACCGATGCAAGATTTTGTAAAGAGTATGATATCTTTAAAAATACACCTGATGGAGTATTTGTAGATAAAGTATCTGGAGATATTTTATTTGATACAAGAGATAGATTCAACTCAGGCACAGGATGGCTTAGTTTTAGAAAAGCTGTAGATGGAGCAACCATAGAAAAACCAGATAATAGCTACGGCATGAAAAGAACAGAAGTACTTGCTTCAAAAAGTGGAATACATCTAGGACATGTATTTGATGAATTTGGTAAAAGAAGATTTTGTATAAACGCTACTGTTTTAGAGTTTGTAGCTAGAAAAGATATAAAAAATAAATAACACTTTAGCTTTGGATCTATTATTTTAGATTCAAAGCATTTTTCTTTCAAATTTTTAAATTATAATCCATATACTACATACTTACTAAACATTTATAATATAAAATATAAAAATAAAATTTATGGTACAATAATTAATTAAAGGAGCCCACCATGAAAAAAGTATTTATAACACTAACAATTTTTTTAAGTGTGGTTTTTGCCCATGCAGAATCACTAAGAGTAAGTATAGAAGATTTTTCAAAAAATCTATCAATGTATAAAATCGTAGATGTAAGAGATAGTGGTCTATTTCTACAAGGACATATAAAAGGTGCTGTAAACCTACCTATAGCCCTAACATACGAAAACAAATCCCAAAATGGTAAAATTGTAGAACCAAATAAGATGCAATCAATTCTAAGAGATTTAGGTCTAGATATAAATGACAATGTTGTAGTTTATGACAATGGTTCTTTTTTTGATGCAGCTAGACTTTTTTGGACACTTGAAGTTTATGGATTTAAAAATGTAAAACTTCTAAATGGTGGTTTTGATGAGTGGGATAGCTTAGATTTACCTACCTCTACAACACCAATCAAAACAACGAAAAGTAACTACATAGCATCAATAAATAATAAAAGGCTAGCTACAAAATTTGCTACTCAAATAGCATCAAAAAGCCCAACACAAACAGTTATCGATGCAAGGGGTATTGATGCATATGAAGGTAAAGTATCAAGTGCTCAAAGATTTGGACATATACCAACAGCACAACATATACCAGCTGCACATAACCTTGCTACAAAAAGTGGTAAAGCAAAGCTAAAATCAATTGCAGAACTTGAAGAAACATATAAAAATGTAAGTAAAAAACAAAAAGTGGTACTTTATTGTGCTGTAGGTAGAATCTCATCTACAAACTATTTTGCAATGAGAGAACTAGGATATGATGTGGCAAACTATGATGCTTCTTGGAAAGAGTGGGGAAATGATTTTAATCTTCCTATCGATAATCCATCAAAAAAATAAAGATTAAACATGTGGAATAAATTTAGTATAAAACTACAACTTATCATATTTATGTCCTTTATCGTAGTGGCTGTGGAAGCCACTACCCTCTTTTTTATACTCAATATTCAAAAAAAAGAGAATCAAAGAAATGCAGTCTTAGAAGCTAAGGCTATTAGTAGCTCTTTAAATAATGACTTTTTAAAATATCTACTTGCACCAAATGCAGATGCCTTATCTGATATCACTTTTAGATTATCTGCTTTTAAAAATATCACTGGAGTAATAGTATACAACGAATCAAATACACCAATCTATCAATTTAACAATGTAGATATGATCACTCAAGCCCAGAAAACTATAAAAGAAGAAGCACCTATATTTACAGATGATAATCTTCTTTTAAAAAATACTCTAATAGCTGAAGGATATGAATTTGGTAAGGTGATACTTGATGTGGATCTTACACCTTTTAAACTAAAAGAAGAGCAGATCACATATACTATTTTAGCAATCTTCCCATTTGCTTTATTTTTTGGAATAATATTAGGATTGTTTTTAAGTAAAAGTTACACTAGACCATTTTTTAGACTTCTTGATGCTATGAAAAAAAGTGATCCAACAAATGATGAAATCATAAAAGTAAGTACAAGTTCTCAAAATGAGATCAAAGAGATATTTGATGGATTCAATGCCCAAATGGAGCAAATAGCAGACTCTACAAAAGAGCTTCACTTCCAAGCAAATCATGATCAGCTTACAGGTATCTATAATCGTTTCCATATGAAAAATGAAGTGCTTTCAGCCTTAAAAAATGACAATCAAAATATAAAAGGATATAACTATCTTTTAATCAATTTAGATCAATTTAAGATGGTAAATGATTCAGCAGGATATCAAGCAGGAGATGAGCTTCTAAAAATGATCGTAACACACTATCAAGCAATACTTCCAAAACAAAGTGTATTTGCAAGAATAGATGGTGATACATTTTCAGTACTTCTAAAAGATACAAGTGCAAAATATGGAAAAGAGTTCTTAGAAAAGAGTCTTGAAAGACTTCATGACTTTAGATTTTCCCACAAAAATGAAACATATAGTGTATCTGCTTGTATTTCACTTTTATATTTTAAACCATTCGAATTTACAATGCAAGAGCTTCTAAAAGCAACCACTTCATCCCTTTATACAGCAAAACAAAAAGGTCGTGGAAAATCACATATCTATGATCCAAGTGATGAAAAGATCAAAAGGGTAAATATAGAAATAGAAACTGCAAAAATGATAAAAGAAGCACTAAATGGTGGACCATCACGTTTTGAACTTTTTGCACAAGATATTGTACCTCTACAAGAAGATAGTGATAAGATAGGATATGAGATCCTTATCCGTATGTGGGACAAAGACAATAACTTTATCTCTCCGGGTGATTTCCTACCAGCAGCTGAGAGATATCAACTAATGGCAGATATTGATGCCCATGTACTTTGGACATACCTTGAGACAGTATCAAAAGATAAAAAACATATAGATAAACTTCATAGTGCACATATAAACCTAGCAGGATCAAGTCTAAATAACCCAGACTTCCAAGCAAAAGTAAAAGAAGCAATAGCTCACTTTAATTTCCCATGGGAAAAACTAGAGCTAGAAGTAACAGAAAGCTCAGCCATAGGAAACTTCAATCTTGCAAATGAATTTATAGCATGGCTAAAAGGAAACCAAATAGGCCTAGCCCTAGATGACTTTGGTACAGGAATGGCATCATTTGAATACCTAAAAAGTATGCCATTTGATGTGGTAAAAGTAGATGGAAGCTTCGTAAAAGATATGCACACCGACCCAACAGATAAAGCAGTGATCAAATATATCCAAGAGATTGCAGACTTTAAAGGACAAGAGACTGTTGCAGAGTTTGTTGAAACTCAAGAAGATGTGGATGAGCTTAGAAAGATTGGTATCACTTATGGGCAGGGGTATTATTTAGGTAAGCCACGAAGTCTTTCAAGCTGGCTAGAAGAGTAAAACTAAATCTAATTCAAATCTTACTTTGAAAATAGGCGTTAAAAAGATACGCCTATTTCTAAACATAGTCTAAATTTAATCTCTATATTTTTCCATTTCTACAATTTTAGTTTAGATTTTTTTTCACTTACACTAATAACTTGCTTAAGTATTTCATCTACACTATCACTTAATTCATCTCCCATTTTTTTTATTTCATCTGGAAATTCATCTTTCATTAAATGCATTAAAGCATACCATACTGGCTTATATTCATCTTTAAACCTATATTTCTTTAACTCTAAAATTTCTTTTAATATATAATATTGTTTATTAGCCATTAAAAAAATAAAATAAAATCTAAAATTTGATAAGGTTAGATTATTTTCTATACAATAATCTGCAAATTCTAAGAAAAGTAAATTTGCCATTTCGTAATTACCACGTATAACAAGAAAAATACTTCTCGCAAACTTATATTTGTACCTCTGAGATAAAATATTAATTTCTTTTTCCTCTAAAATTAATTCAATCAAATCATTTAGTAGCTTTTCCGCTTTAATAGTACTATTAATAATATCAATAAGTTTTTTAGACTTATTTTTCACCTTTTTTAGTTTCTTTAATCCTATATCATATTCATCAATTTTAAACAATTTATCTGCTTCTATAATTAGATTCTTATCACTTGATGATATATCAGCTAAATAATTGGAACTAATAATATGAAGGTAATTTCTAACACTTTCGTTCATTTTATGTTCTAACTCCATATCTACACCAGCATAGGATAATGCCTCACACATAAAATAAGCATATGATTCACTTGCTTTCCCATCTCGTACAAGCTCAATTAACTTTTTACTTCTATTTTCAAGTTCCTCTGGAGTACACCAAGATACTAAAAACTTCACAAGCCACTCTACTCTTTGCCTATCTTTTTTTCTTCCAAATCTCATAAGATACCAAATATTAAAAAACCTCTCATGTATTTTATATATCTTATTTTTTCCAACGGATTCAGATTCTACAATTCCATACTTTTTCTCTAGTTGCCCTAGTTGGGCAGAGGTTTCTCTACTTGAAAGTCTTGTCTTTTTTGCTATCTCTTTTGTGTACATACCATCCCAATTTATTGCTATGGTATGTACTATATCTTGAAGCATTGGTGGAAGATCATCCATCCTATGTTTGTATAAAGGTGTAGCTTCATCAAGTATTTTTAGTAAATCTTCAAAGGCATTTCCACCATCATCTAAAAATATATCAAAAAGCATCACTAAAGTTCTTGGTACACCACCAGTAAGACGTCTAAGGGTTTCTATACGAGCTGGCTCATTTTGTATGATTAGCTCTATTTTTTCTTTTTGTTCTCCTTTTCCTATAGCTCTTAGGAATTCTATACTATCCTCTTTATTTAATCCTTGGAGTTTTACTATTTTAAAAAACTCATAAAAAGGTTTGCCATAGTCAAAGTGTTGCTCAAGCATTTTGGTTGATCCACCAATAATCCTAAAAGATGAAGACTCTATCATGATCTCCCTTAGTCTTCTTTGCTCTTTCTCTTTTAATTTTCCTAAAAGCTCATCTATATTATCTACAAGGATTAAAGCTTTTTTATCTTTTGCCTTTAGCTCTTTTTCTAAATAAGAAAAACACTTAAAATCATAGTCATCATCTTCAAAATGTTCCTCCATATTATCAAGAATATCACTAAATATATCTTCATGCATAGTTTGTAAATACTCTGCCACCTCTTCCCAAAGTCTACAAAGTGAACGTATTTGATACTGTTCTTCTGCAAACTTTATAGGAACTAATACTTTTGAGAGTTCTTTATCATTTTGTACTTCTATAAATATCTTTCTAAGAAGTGTAGTCTTACCTTGTCCTCTTTGACCTATGATAATATAATGCTGAGAAGGTAAAGAGTAATCCGTAGCTTTAAGATCATCATATATATCTTCAAATATATCTTGCCTAACCACAAAGCGCTCTAAAAACTCTTTTTCATCCATCTCATCAGGAGTGTATTTAAATCTAGCATAACTAGTTAGCAACATTTTGATACCACCACATTCTTAAAATTGGAGAATTAAATCTATATATTTTTCTATCCTCATTATTGTTTATATACCCATCATATACTAAAGAGTGTAAAGTCTCTCTAGCCTCATCTTCACTAAGTTTATGTTTTACTGATATATTTATAATATCATTTAAATCTAAAGTAAAATTTTCGCTTATTAGATTTAAAACTTCTTTAGAGAAAAGATATGTCTCATTAGAAAATGCTTTTTTCAATTTATCTTGCCAACTCTCAAAATGATTTCTATGTTCCAAGGAATTTTCTATAGCTCTATCTATTGACTCTTTAGTTATGTTTTTCTCTTTTCTATATAGTTTTTTACACTCTTGAAGTATAAGTTGAATATAAAAAGGGATAAGCCACTCAATTTTTTCTATAATATATTCTATCTCACTATCAGCTATCTCTATTTGATTATTTGAGCAAAGTTTTTCTATAAACTCTTTTGCTTCATTTGGATGTAATTGTGATACTTTTATACTATTAAGATCATTAATATGTTTTGATGATCCCATCTTAGCTACAACACTCTCAAGTCCAATTGAGCCTGCGTATATAAAAGCCACTTTTGATGATATTTTTGTATCTTGTCTAAGCTCCCTATGTACCTTTAAAAGCTTATTTGCATTTTTTTCATCTTCATATTTAATGATATTTTCAATAGTCTGAGCAAACTCATCTATCATAATTATAATTTTCTTATCACTATCAAGATCATCTATAAGTCTTGTAAAAGCTTCTTTATAATCAAGAACTTCACCATCACCAAACTCTACACCTGCTGCTGTGATTTTTTTAAGCTTTATCCCTTTTAATTTTTGCCATAAGTTTTTAGCTATAGCTTTTAGTTTATTAACAAACTCTTCATCTAACATATGATGAAAAAGTTTTTGCCAAAATTCCACTTCACTATCTGCAGATTCTGTATTTATATATATCGCTATAAAGTTAGATTTTGGATTCTCTTTGATATTGTGCATAATAGAAGTTTTCCCTACTCTTCTTGGTGCAGATATCAATATATGACTTCCACTCTCAATAGCATCCCAAATATCTAGAAGTTCATCTTCTCTTTTCCAAAAATCCTCACCATGTACAGCTTGTCCTACTACAATTTTCATAGATATTCCTTTTGACAAATTTTATTTTGTCATTATATCTGACAAAAAATATTTTGTCAATACTTTTGACAAATTTTATTTTGTCATATATAAAATATAAAGATTCTGATACAATTAGAAATTAAATATCGTCACAAAAGGAAAGGCATGAACACAAACAATTTCTATAGCCAACTAAAAGAGTTTGATGATCTAAAAGATATCTCTAAAAATGATCAATACAAAGCCTTGCCTGATGATTGGTATGTGATAGTATCTGATGTGAAGGGTTCTACAAAGGCTATAGAAAATGGTCAATATAAAGATGTGAATATGATAGGTGCTCTTACTATTATATCTATTTTGAATATTGATAGAAAGATTGATATCCCTTTTATCTTTGGTGGGGATGGAGCATTTTTACTTATTCCTCCTAGCCTTTTTGATAGATCTAGACAAGCTCTTTTGGCTATTCAAAAAATTTCTATGGATGCTTATGATTTACATTTACGGATAGGTATAGTTCCTATTAAAGATATTTATGGGGATCAAAAGGAGATTTTAATCACTAAGTTTAAAGTCTCAAAGGATTATTCCCAAGCTATTATAAAAGGTGGTGGTTTAGAGTATTGTGATTTTTTACTTAAAAATTCTGATAAGTATGAGATAAAAGATAAGATAGATGATAATTTTGAAGTGGATATTGAAGGACTAGAGTGTAGATGGGAAGCGATACCTAGTCCAAAGGATGAAACCCTATCTATACTTATAAAAGCAAATGATGATACTAGCTATGAAAATATACTTGAAAACTTAGAAGATATCTTAGGTGATACTTACACTAGACACCCTATTGTAAAAGATAACTTGAGCTTATCCTATGATGATAAAAGTCTAAATACTGAAGCTTCTATATATGCCCAAAATGCTTTTATAAAAATGCTTATCTTATTTAAAATAAAAATGATAAATAGTATCGGTGATTTTTTAATGAAGTTTAAAATAAATGAGTGGGCAAACTATAAAGATAGAATTGTATCTACAACCGATACAGAAAAATTCGATGATATGCTTCGTATGATAGTTACTACAAACTATACCCAAACAAAAGAGCTTGAAGAGTACCTAGAAAAAGAGTATAAGGATCAAAACCTTTTTTATGGTATCCATAAGGCAGATTCATCTTTGATGACCTGCCTTATCTTTGAGAGACATGGAAAACATATCCACTTTGTAGATGCTTCAAATGGTGGATATGCTATGGCTGCTAAGATGTTAAAGAAGCAGTTAAATTAAAAATAAAAACTCTATTCTCTTTAATCTAATGATGTTATACTTACCCTATGAGAAAAGCAAATACAAATGACACAAACTATATAGCTGAGTGTCTAATAAATCTTTCTTTATATCTAAAAGAGCAAGGCTCAAATATCTATATAGATAACTTACCTAGCGAAGTGGATGAATCTACTCTTAACATGGCAAAAAATCTCTTAGCTGATAAAAACTCACTAACTCTTATTTATGAGATAGAGGGTAAAGCTGTAGGAGCGATAAGTGCATCTATACAAGATTCTTCTTTTCCTCCAAGTAAATTACAAAAAGTTGCTTATATATCTATGTGTTGGGTTGATGAGAAACAAAGGGGGTAGAAAGATAGCTTCTATACTTTTAAAAGGGATTGAATCTTGGGCAAAAGATAAAGGGATACAAACTATAGAACTTTCATATCTAGTTGAGAACCTTGTAGCTAAGCAAGCTTGGGATAAATTAGGCTTTAAAGCTTTTAGAACCTTTGCTTATAAAAACATAACCTAAATAAAAGTAAAAATAATTACTACTTTTCCTTATTTTTAGATTACTTTAGTAAAATAACTATAAAAATAATTAGGAGATCTTTTGCTAGTTTGTGATTCCCATAATTTTATGTTTATACATATACAAAGAACTGGTGGTACGTCCATAAGAGAAATGTGTCATAAATTATCTTTAAAAACTTATGAAAAAGAATTTTTCCATGGTCATGTGAATTTATTAGAGGATTTTGATATTTTAAATAAGTATAAAACATTTGCTTTTGTTCGAAACCCTTGGGATAGAGTTCTTTCATGGTATAAGCTTCTTACAAAAGATGTAGCAAAAGATAAAAAATTTAGTTTTGAAGATTACATATTAAATTTTGAAGAATTTAATAATGCCAAGATCCATAGTTTTCGACCTTGTCAATATGATTATATTTACAAAGATAAAAAAAAATGTATAGATTATATAGGAAAATTTGAAAACTATGAAAAAGACCTTAAAGATATTTTTTCAAAGTTTGGTATCAGTATAGATTCTATTCCTAATATTAATGGAACAGATCATAAAAAATATCAAGAGTATTATACTCCCAAAATGGCTAAACATATTGAAGAAATATGTCATAAAGATATAGAAGAATTTGGATATAAGTTTTAAACTTATATCACTTTTTCTTTTTTATTTTCTTCTTTTTATCTAAAGGCTCAGGTTTACCAAAGTAATAACCTTGTGCATAATCTACACCAAGATCAAATACCTTTTCATATACACTTTTTGAATAAACAAATTCAGCAATAGTTTTAATACCAAACTTTTTAGCAAAATCTACTATGGTCTCCGTGATCATTTCTGATTCTGTATTTACATCTATATTTTTTATCATAGAGGCATCTATCTTGATATAATCCACTTTTAACTTCATAAGATACTCAAAATTTGAATAACCTGTACCAAAGTCATCTATAGATATTTTACATCCATATTGTTTGATATCTTCGATAAACTCCATTACACTCTCAAAGTTTTCTATACCCTCAGACTCTATGATCTCAAATACAAGTCTTGATCCTATACCTGTCTCTTTTAGTCTCTTTTTTAGAAGTTCTACTATCTCTGTATTTAAAATATCATCTACAGAAAGATTTATAGATACTTGATATTTTGAGCTTGCAAAGGCTTGGATAGTTTTATCTATCACTATTTTTGTAAGTTCATGGTATAGTTTATTTTTCTTTGCAAGGTCTAAAAAGTACATAGGAGAGATATACTCACCCTTTTCATCTTCCATTCTTATTAAAGATTCATATTTTACAATCTTTTGAGTTTCACAATCCACTATTGGTTGGAATAAACAAACTATTTTATCATCTCTTATGGCATCTCTTATCTTTTTTGTCCACTGAAGATTTTGTTCATATTGGTGTTCTACTTGCATAGATGGATCATAGATAAGATAATCTTTTTTTCTTTTTTTAGCCTGCTTTAAAGCAATATCTGAATTTGTAAGAAGCAGTGAATTTCCATGGGCTATACCTATGGTACAGTTTAGGAAAATATTACTCTTTCCATTATCCACATAAAATTTTGCTTTTGTGATTGAAGCGATTAGCATAGAAGTAAAACTCTCAAAATACTCTATATCATAATCTTGTGAAAATAATATCCCATATTCATCAGAATGAAGTTTAAATAACATTGTTCCCTCAGGTAATTTCCCTTTTAAAAATGCCGCAAACTCTATAAGTATAGTATCACCCTCATTATGTCCAAATAGATCATTTATCTCTTGAAATTTATCTATATTTACTATCATCAATACTTTTGTTTCTCTACGCTCTAGTATCTCAATTAGTTTTCTTCTATTTGGTAGTTTTGTAAGATGATCATTATAAAACTGGAATTCAATGGAATCAAGCATCTCATTAAATACTTCTTGCATGGAGCTTATCTCTTCCACATCATCAATAAGTTCTATTCTTTTTGTGATATCATGACTCTTAGAGATACTATTAATCATAGTTACAAAGTTTTTAATTGGCTTTAATAGGTACTTATCAAACTCCAAAAATAAGATCAAAAATAAAACTACAGTAAATACTATAAGAAAATATATGAAAAAATTCACCATCTCATTTAGTGATACCTTTAGATCAACTACAGGATATAGGATGTTTATCACACCCATTACATCATTTACATTTGCACTTACGTGACATTTTAAACAATTTTCAGTGGCAATAATTGGATAATAATAATCTATATTTTGATCTTTGATTATATTTAGTATCTCTTCATTTTTAAGAGCTTTTTTTACACTTTCATGCGACTCTCTTACCTCTTTATCGTTTTGAATTTCACCAAAATCTTTTACTACTACTTCTGATCTATATACATTTATCTTAAGATCTTTATTTACGTTGTTTAATCTATGTACAATATTTTCTAAATCTTTTTTAGTCCAACCTTTCTCCATAGCAGAATACAAAGATTCAAATACAAGTTTACTTGTTTGTTGTGCATCTGATTTTGAAAGTTTTTCTATTGATTGGGATTTTAAATACTCCCCATAAAAATAAGCAAATGAAAGTGTTACGATTAGTGTTAGCCCCATAATTTTGGCTGTGATTTTTGTATAAGAGTTTTTTCTTCCTAATATTTCCAATTTTTTTCCAGTGTAGATAATAGTTTGTTTAATTTAACTATTTAATATACCAAAAGTATACTTATTTTTTGAAATTATTTTTTAAACTTAATGTAGATTTTAAAAAGGTTTCTATTTAGTAACTAACCTTAAATTAGTATTGGAAGTTTTTATAATGTAGATTATTATTTTAAAATTCTATAGTAGAGAAAGCTCTACTATAGATTTGAAGTGAATTATCTAAAGATATCTTGAGTTTGGTTTTTATACCAACCTCTTGCAAATGCACCCTCTTGAAGTCTCATACTAATGATTTTTTCATCTTTATATGATCCCATTGGGCTTAGTCCACCAGAACCTTTAACTTTTACAATCTTATCTGGGAATGCCTCATATACAGCCGCAACTGTAATACCATACTCCTCAGATACTAAAGAGTAACAAGTATTAGCTAATTTTGGTGGAGTCACAGGACCTTTACCTTTAAGTGCTCTTGAGATTTGAAGAGCAGCTACTTTAGCTTGAGAGTTTGCTGAGAATCCAGATTTTGGCATAGCTGAAGCAATTGACGCATCACCAATTACATATACTTCTGATACTAAAGAAGACTCCCAAGTCATTCTATTTACAGGACACCAATCACCTTTTGTAAGTCCAGAATCAAATGCAATTTGACCAGCTTTTTGATTTGGGATATAGTTAAGAACGTCAGCTTTTACATCACCTTCATCAGTTGTTACAACTCTATTTCTTGGATCAACTTTCTCACATTTACCACCAAATTCTACACTTCTCCAATCAATCATCTCACCATATAAGTTTTCCCAAGCTTCTGTAAATAGACCTTGCTTAGAGAATTTTCCTTTTTGATCTAGGATTACGATCTTAGAGTTTGGCTTATTCTTTTTGAAATAATCAGCAATTAAAGATATTCTTTCATATGGACCAGGAGGACATCTAAATGGATTTTGAGGTGCTACCATTACAAATGTTCCACCATCTTTCATTTCTTCTAATTGTTTTCTTAAAAGTGTAGTTTGTGGCCCAGCTTTATATGCGTGAGGTGCATACATCTCTGAATCTGCTTCATATCCTTTTTCAAATTTGAAATCGATACCAGGAGCAACTACTGCTTTAGTATAAGGGATCATTGTACCATCTTCAAGGATAACTTTTTTAGCTTTCCCATCCACTTTAGATGCTTTTTTATGTACAACTTTGATCTTATATTTCTTCTCTAAAGTTTTATAGTCATGTCTAATGTAAGAGATATCATTGATTCCAGCTAAAACTGTATTTCCAAATGGACAAGTATGATATACTTTGTTCATCTCTACTAATACAACTTCAGTCTCAGGAGAGAATCTTTTGATATATTTTGCAGCAGTAGCACCACCAAAACCACCACCAACTACAACAACTCTATCACCACTCTCAGGCATTTCACCTAAGCTTTGTTTCATACTACTACACGCTGCAAAAGATAAAGCCGTAGCTCCTAAAAGTACTTTATTAAAATGTCTTCTATTCATCATGATCTACCCCTTATCTTTTTACTTTTGAGAAATATGTTGCAACTTGCTTTAACTCAGCATCAGAAAAACCTTTTGCATGCTTTTGCATGATAGTACCTTGAGTTCTTCCATATTTGTAATCTAGTAATTTATTATATAGAGTAATCTTTTCCATTCCTGCGATTGCAGGAGTAATAGCAACTGATCTACCATCAGTTCCATGACATGATGCACATGATAGAGATAACATCTCTCCTTTTACAGGATCGTAGTTGTCAGCCGCATATGTTAAGCTTGCTGCACATAATATTGCCATTGCAATTTTCTTCATTCTTTCACCTTATTGTTTTTGTCAAGTAATATGACCATTGCTTTTCCTAAAAAGCACCAACACTCCTATGCCTTATGGGATAATAATACACTCATAAAACTTAAGTAAAAATTATAATATTTTTGTTTTTTTTATAATTTTTATTTATAAAATAGCATTAAGATAGCATAGATTATCAAGTATTATTGATAGTATTAGTCAAGATTATATAAACTATACTATATTTGTAAAGTTTATTATTTTCCTATTCTAGTTCAAAACTCCTATTTAGTGGTATCTGAGCACAGCTTTTTTAGTAACTATTTGCTACATTTATACTAATATATCTATTGCTTATACTTATAGATAAACACTTCTTCAAAAATATCAATAAAAAATTTTCAAATTTTTTTTACATTTTCTTTCCATAGTGTTTCTAAAAGTATCAATACTCAAAAAATTCTAAAATGCGACTCAATTGCGTTTAATGAATATTTTACTAAAATACAGTATGAAATATCTATTATCTATACTTATATTTACAACACTATCATTTGCACATCCACATACCTTTATAGAGGTTTACCCAACTGTGTATTCTAAAAATAAAAATATTGATAAAATTAATATAAAATGGGTTATTGATGAGATCACGTCTATGATGCTAATTATGGAGTTTGATGTAAATGGAAATGGAAAAATTGATAAAGATGAAAACCAATTTATCCATGATAACTATTTCGCTTCCTTAGAACAATACAATTTTTATATGGATATACAATCAAAAAAATCCACAAGCCTACCTGTAATACCTGAAAACTTCAAAGCCACTATAAAAGACAATAAAATTGTATATAATTTTGATATTCAAGAGGTAGTAAAAATCCCAAATATAAAAATAAACTTCAAAGATGAGACCCTTTTTGTGGGTATGATCCTAAAAGAAGAGTATATAAATATAGCAAGTAATGATAAAAAACTAACAAACATCTTTGGAATAAACTAAATGGACTTATATGCACAATTTATTGATACTCTTGTACAGTATCAATTTGAAATAAACAGATATATCACCTCATCAATAAGAACAGCAAAAACAGAAGGAAATCTTTATAATTCAGCTATAGTAATAGGCATAGCTTTTTTATATGGATTGATACATGCTGCTGGTCCAGGTCATGGAAAAGCCTTAATCTCTTTTTATTTTTCAACAAATAAAAGCGATTATACAGGAGCATTAAAACTTGGATATCTTATCTCAATAGTTCATGCCCTCTCAGCAATAGTATCTACCTTTGTGATATTTTTTATCATCAGTACCATGTTTAGACAAAACTTCAATGACTACTCAAATCTATCCATAAAAATAAGCTCAGCATTAATTATACTTGTGGGTCTATATATAATCATCTCATCTTATATATCAAGATTTAAAAGGGATGAAGATATACCTAAAAATAAAAGCAAATATGCTTTAGCTATAGGTGCGGGTATAGTTCCTTGCCCAGGGGTTATGACTATTGTACTTTTTTGTATTATGCTAAAACAATATGTTTTAGGGATATTAGCAGCCATATCTATGAGCATAGGTATGGGACTTACCATATCAGTAGTAGGTATATTATCTATTATGCTAAATAAAAAAGCAAATAGCTTTATAAATCAAAAAGCTTATATTTTAGAGATACTTGGTGGTTTACTTATCATCTTACTTGGAGCATTTTTATTTTATAGTACTATAATAACTTCCCCTTAAGTATTTTACGCCACTTCTTATTTGGCTTAAAATCTTTAGGTGCTATTAGTTTTACATTTTTCTCATTCAAAATATATTGTTTATATTTATAAATAAAAACTGAAACCCTATAGTTCATAATACAGTGAATAAACACCTTTTTATTCTCTTTTTGTAAAGCCTCTAAAACTATTAAAAATAGTTTCATTCTATCTAGTTCAGGTTTTTCCCAAGTGATAGGAATATGGAGATAACTCATACCTAAAGATGATACTATCTTATCCTCTTCTTTTATAGCTCCTCTACTTAGATTACATGTAGCAAGATTTATCACCACATCAAAGCCTGCTTTTTTTATCTTTTTAAACTGCTTTTTTGTGGGTTGACCTGCTGTTGAGATTTTATCATTTACTTTTATATAGTTCTTTATATCTTTCATAAAAAATATCATATCTTAAAACTTTTTAAAACTCTCAACTAATCTACAACTTTGACAATCCATAAACCGCTCATCTTCACTACAGGTGATACAAGGATGAGAAATAGATCTAAAATCTCTTTTGATATCACAATTAGGATTATTTACAGCTATATATGATACATTTAAAACTGGATCTCTAGCTAGGATATTGACTATACCTTTTGATACGTTTCTATTTTTTGCAATGATTCTTCTAACTTTTGGGTTTGGATCTTTTGATAATTTTGCTAAGATGATGCTATCTGAACTCTTTGAAGCTAGCTCCATTTTTTTATCTACTGACATTAAATTTATTTCTGGTATTTTCATTTTAAACCTCATTTATAAAAAAGATATTAAAATAATAAATACATTTTCTATACCATTAAGAGTAAATATCCTATTTTTTGGCCTTATATTTTAGAAATTTAAATAATAGAACATAAACTCTTACAATAAATAATAAAATAAAACTATATAAAAATCACTAATCTACTTATGATAAAGGTAGTTTAATAAAAAACTTCACTCCCCTATCTGTATTTTCCACATACAATTTACCATGAAGACTCTCAGTAACTATCTTATAACTCATATATAACCCTAGCCCTGTTCCTTGACTTTGATGTTTTGTGGTAAAGTATGGATCAAATACTTTTTTGATAATCTCCTCTTTAATACCTCCACCATTATCTTCTATAGTTATTGTGGCTTCCTTTTCAGCTGCTTGTAGGGATATTTTTATAAAACCTTTTTCTATCCCATTTATTACTATGGCATCTTTGGAGTTATTTATGATATTTATAATCACTTGGGATAGTTCACCTATCACTAAATTGATTTTTACACCATTATCATAATCAATATCTTTTATAAGCTCTATATGATTATCAGTCACTGCTGATTGTACAATGCCTAAAGCCACATCTATTCTATCTTGTAGAATTACATCCCGTCTTTCTTTTTTCTCTTTGATAAAATTTCTAAAGGTATCTATGGTCTCAGAGAGATATTTAGCTTTATTTACTATGGCATCCATCTCACTAGTCAATTCTTTAATATCAAACTTTCCAAATTCAAATCTTAGCTTTATACCACTAGCTATACTAGATATGGTACTTAAAGGCTGTCTCCACTGATGGGAAATATTTCCTATCATTTCACCTAAAGATGCTTGTTTTGATTGCTCTATTAGTTGTGTATTTGCACGTTCTAGATCAGATATATTTGTCAATGTCACCACATAATATAGTTTATCTCCCCTAGTATCTAAAGAATAAGTATTTAAAACTATACTAAAGATATTTAACTTCCCTGTTCTATCTTTTATACCAGCTTTATAAATCTTCTTATCATCTTTCATAAGTTGCTCTATCCATAAAAAACCATCTTCATCATATTTTTGAAGTAGATCTGCTCCCTCTTCAAAAGAATCACAAATACAATCAAACTTCTGCCTAAATTGATCTAAATTTTCAAAACCATAATACTCAAGCATAGTAATATTTGTATCTAGTATCTTCTCCCCATTTGAAAGTACTACTAGTGAACTTTGAGCATCTAAAATAGCCCTTGTACGTCTCTCTAAAACTAAAAAATTTTTATAAAAATATAAAAACACCCATCCCACTAAAAGGACTAAAAGGATAGTTGCAATTATAGGTTTAGCTAAAGATGAAAGAAAAAACATTTTATTTTCTTCAATATCTTTTGTAATATCAACTATATAAAAATAGTTTCCTATAATTTTATCTCTACTATTATAAAGCTTTATATCACTCAACTGTAAAGAGTATACATTCTCATCAACTTCAACTATCTGATCAGAAATAGTATCTTGTGCATTTTTTATTATATGATCAATATTCTCAGAATTTCTATATCTATATCCATTTATCTTACCAGTATAGTCTCCTAACTTATCAAAATTGATAGTATCCTCTTTGATGATATTTATCACCATTGTATCCCTATCATATATATCAGATATAACCTTTTCTAGTTTATCATTTATATAGTTTGTGTCTGTTCCTATCTCAACAACACCTAAAAACTCATCCTTATCAAAAATAGGAAATGCCATCCTAAAGGTCATCTTATCGTAGTCATGTTTTCCATGCTCATAACCTACTGTGATCTTTTGCTCTTCAATGGCATGGGTGATCATAGGTCTTACAAGTTTAAGATTATCTCCACTTTTATGTTTTTTATGAACCCTTAAAAAAGAGATATGGTTTTTATCATGAAAATGCATACGGGTAGTTCCCTGCAGTACATTTTTTATAGAATCATAAAAAGGTTTTGCATAGTTATATAAAGCCTCTTTGTCTTTATTTTTATAAGATTTTATAGTCTGGGGTGATTTTGTGATAAGTGTAAGGTTTTGAGTGATTAGTCTTTTTATCTTATCTATCTCTTCTTGATAGATATAGTTTATATCTTTGTAAAATCTTTGGTTTTTATTTTCTAAAACCTCTTGATTTCTTTTTAGATCATCATATGTTCTTAGTCCTCCTATTATTGCGATAATAATAATTGTACTACCTATAACACGATTTCGTAATTTTTTTATTTTCTCTTTATCCATATTTACCACGCATAATAATATCTTTTATTATAGTTTACTCATCTACATAACTTTATTAAAATACTCAATTATAATAAAAACTTGTGTCAAAAATGTTATAAAAATCCAATAATTTTTCTGCCTAATAAAAAATTTTAGAAAAAGTGTTATAATAAATAAAATTATGAGGTTTAAAGATGAACGGGGTAAGAAAATTTGCAAAATTTGTCTTTTTATTTTTCTTATGCATTGGTATTTTATATGCAGAACATAATCCAAAAATTTTAGTTTTGCATTCCTACCATCCTTCTTATAAATGGACAAATGATCTAAACAATGGTATAAATTCAATTTTTAATGATCTCACAAAAGTTGATCTATATGTGGAATATATGGATACAAAAAAATATAGTGATAATAAATATTTCCAAAGCCTAAAAGATATCTACTACAATAAATACCATGATATAAAATTTGACGTAATAATCTCTTCAGATAACAATGCCTTTAATTTTTTAAAAAAATACAACTCCACCCTATTTAAAAACTCCCCTGTTGTTTTTTCTGGTACAAACTATATAAAACCAAAAGATTTAAAAGGATATGAAAACTTCACAGGAGTAAATGAAAAAGCAGATATAAAAGAAAACTATGAACTTATCTTAAAACTCCATCCAAATACTAAAAATATCTATACTATTATAGACACAACCCAAACAGGTAAAATAGTAAAAAAAGAAGCTCAAAAAATAGCATCAGAATATAAAAATAAAGATATAAAATTTCATATAATAGATGACCTTACTTATGATGACTTTATATCAACAATCAAAAAACTACCAAAAAATAGTGCCCTACTTCTTACAGTATATTTTAAAACAAAAGACAATCGTTTTTTAGAATACTATAAAGCTGCCCACCTACTAGAAGAAAATACAAATACCCCTATTTATGCTCTCTGGGATTTTGTCTTGGGTCATGGAATAATTGGTGGGTATCTTACAAGTGGATTTTTCCAAGGAGAAAGCTCAGCCAAAATGGCAAAACAAATACTTGAAGGAAGAGATGTAAAATCTATACCAGTTTTATATAAAAGCCCAAATAGATATATGTTTGATTATAGAAAAATAAGATCACACAATATAAATGAAAATGATCTCCCTTTAAATAGTATATTTATAAATAAAGAGACCTCCTTTTATGAGATATATTATAAAGAGATTATCTCAGCTATCATTGTTTTTATCTTTATGTTTATCTCAATCATCATCCTACTAATCAATATCAAACGTAGAAAAAATGCAGAAGAATTCATAAAAAAACAACTAATATTCCAACAAGACTTAATCGACAATGTAAATACACCAATATATTATAAAAACCTAAATGGAGAATATATAGGATGTAATAAAGCCTTTGAAGAATTGATGCAAATGCCAAGATCACAAATACTAAATAAAACAGCCTACGATATAGTAAATTTTGAATCGGCAAAATATTACCAAAATAAAGATACTGAACTTTTAAAATCAAAACAACTACAAGAGTATGAGGGATATATCACTTCCCAAGATGGGGAGACAAAAGATCTGATCTTTTATAAAAATGTATTTTATGAAGATGGAAAACTAGCAGGTATAGTTGGAGCAATCTTTGATATAACAGAATCAAAAGCCTTAAACTATGAGCTAAATAGAATGTTATCAACATTTGATAAAAATGTAATAGCCTCCAAAGCAGATGAAGATGGGAATATCATCTATGTAAGTGAAGCCTTTTGTAAAGTATCCGATTATACAAAAGAAGAATTAATAGGAAAAGGACACTCTTTATTAAGAAGTGGATTAACAAATAAAAAAACATATAAAGAATTATGGGAAAGCCTAAATAAAAAACAAATATGGATGGGTGAACTTATAAATAAAAAGAAAAATGGGCAAACATACACACTACAAACAATAATCACACCAGAATACGATAAAAATGGTCAATTTGTAAATTATACTGCAATTAGTGAAGATATCACAGCAAAAAAACTAATAGAACAAGCAAAAACAGAAATAGAAACCCTAAATGAAGAGATCACAGATACTCAAAAAGAGATCATCTTTAGACTTGGAGCTATAGCTGAAGTAAGAAGCAAAGAGACAGGACAACATGTAAAAAGAGTAGCAGAATATTCAAAAATCTTAGCCAGACACTATGGACTATCACAAAATGAAGCAGAGATAGTAAAAACAGCCAGTCCAATGCATGATATAGGTAAAATAGCTATCCCTGATGCCATACTAAATAAACCTGGAAGATATACCTCTGAAGAGTTTGAGATCATGAAAGCCCATGCAAAAATCGGATATGATATGTTAAAAGAATCCAAAAAAGCTATCCTAAAAGCAGCAGCAATCATAGCCCACGAACATCAAGAAAAATATGATGGAAGCGGATATCCAAGGGGATTAAGTGGTGAAGATATACATATTTATGGAAGAATCACAGCTGTTGCAGATGTATTTGATGCGTTAGGAAGTGAGAGGGTTTATAAAAAAGCTTGGCCAGATGAGGCTATATTTGAATACTTCAAAAAAGAATCAGGTAAACACTTTGATCCTATTTTGATAAATTTATTTTTTAAAAATCTAGATGAGTTTTTAAAAGTAAGAGATAATATGAAAGATCTTTAGTTATCTCTAACTATTATCTTCCATACTAATCATTAAAAACCCTGTAAAAGCAGCATTGTCCGTAGTATTTATATTTACTTTCTTTTTCATCTGCTCCAAAACTTTTGTATAAGCCTCATAAAACTCAAAGCTTGGTCTAGGTTTATATACAAGATCAGGCAATTCAAAATGTTTTATCACATTTTTTGTAGTAGTTGGTTTGATAAAATACTCTTTATCCCTATAAAAATAATAAGGAAGTAAAGATACCAGTGACCACTTTGCTAATTTATTCTCAGCCAATATCTCTATAAGATCATTAAAGCCCTCTTTTTTATCCCCATATAAAAGCTCATATAATGCAATAGAAAGCATATCTTTTTGCCCTACACTCATCCCTTTTACCATATCACGTACTTTTGGCTTTTCAAATAAAGAGATAAGAGAAGATTTAGACACTATCTTAGAATAAGCCTCACAAATAAGTTCAGGCTGCCCAAACTTATCCTTAGAAAACATCTCATGAACCTGCTCACTTATTTTAGCAGTATTGTGCCTTTTTCTAATAACAGCCATAGCCTCATCCTCAAAACCTTTTGGATAAAGCTCATAAAAATATGCCTCTGCGTCTTTTAGTTTTTCTAGATTCATATTAATCCTTCCTATTCATAAAGCTCCAAGGTCACCTCAGCACCCTCTTCTCTTATGGATACTAAATTTTGATAAGATTCACTCTCAAACCACTTATCAACCAAATCCTTTGATTCAAACTCTATGGATACTATCTCTATTGTAGTCGAAGAATTTATTAGACTTTTTGTTTTATTTCCCCTAAATAATAACTTTGCTCCAAAAGATTGTAATGTTTCTCCTACCTTACTTTTGTATTCAAACCATTTTTTCTCATCTTTTATACCTGAAATTTGCCCTAATAAATATACTGCCATTCTGAATCCTTATAACTCTTTCAAATTTGGAGGAGTAAAGTTTTTCTCTTTATAAGCTTCAAGCTCACCTTTTTTATCCATATCAATTGCCCAATCTCTTAAACCTTCACGATCCTCTTTATACTCCATAATTGGCACAGATTCACCACAGCTAGATTCTACAGCATAAATATTAAACTCAAAGATATTTCTTATCTGTGTATCTTTTATATCAAAAAGAGAAAAATAGTTTTCATACTTTTCATGATCCTTTTCTATAATATTTGCTTTACAAAAAAGTCTAAGTATCTTTGGCTCTCCCTCAAAGGCATTAAAGTAGATAGTAAACTCCCCATCATTTACCGCATCCCTATATGTTCTATTTGCACTCCCCGGGTAGTTTGCAAACACAACTGTTTTTTCATCTATTATCCTAATAGTATCATAACCCTTTGGTGATAAATTCACCTCAGCATCACTACATGAAGCCATATAAAAAAGCTTTTGCTCCTTTATAAAGTTTATATCATGCATCTTCATCACTTTATATCTATTACCCATTGTTTCCCCTTTTAATTTTTTACACTTTGACTTGGATAAGAAGTCTCAAATATTATTACATCCCCCTTTGCAATAAATGGACCATGCTCTTCAAATGGTGGTCTACTTGCATAAAACCCCGCTGTCAACCACATATCAAAAGCTTCATCATAAAGCTCACCTGAGACTACAAATATCTCTTCAGGATAATCATGTGACTTAGCTCCAAACTCTTTTGTAGAATACCCATCTTTAAAAAGAGTAAGCCTTGTATAATCCCCAGTAATTTTATCTTGCGCTATTGTAATCTGTTTTAAATTACCATCCGTTCCTTCTATATCTTCCCATTTATCCATATTTTTTATATCTAATGGATTCCAATATGTTTGTATTGTTTTCATTGGTATTACCTATATATATTATTATGTTTTAATTACAGTTTCGAATTATTTTATTATCTAAATCTATTTGAGAAGGAGGAGTAGAAGTAAACTTACTGCTTTATTTTGGATTGTACTATTTGTATTTTGCATATTTACTCCTTTTGAATTTAAAAATCCATAGTAACATAAAGAATATAAAAGCTTAATATTTGCTAATTAATATATTGTATAAATTGTTTTTTTAAATTTTCATTATCCTTTATAATCCACCTCTTGAACGTACTATAAGATGAATTTACTTTTAAATTATCTTCTATCTCTTCTAGTGATGCCTTTTTTAATTTTGTTGTTTCGTATTTATCAAGTATTTTTCTAAACTTCTCGATCTCTTGGATTATATCATCTTTTAAATCTTCACAAGAATTACTTTGCGAGTCTTTTCCATTATATATTCTATTTAAAAGTGCAATTGTATTTTTTATTTTTACTTCTAAAGAATTATCTTCTTTTATTTGCTCCACATCCACTTTGCATTCTTGCATATTTAAAGATAATTTTATATATTCTTCTACATCTATTTCACAACAATTAAGTATCTCTTTCTCTTGAGTTGTATTTGTTTGCTTTGGTTTTATTTTATTACATTTTTGACAACTATAAAATAGATTTGAATATTCATTTGTAAGTTGTGGATGGGATATTTGAGGATAAAAATGTTCTACTTCAAAATGTCTTGTCACTTCTTCACACAAATAACATTTTTTAAAGAAATCAATTTTAAGACTATCTTGTACAATCTGTTCATCATACTTTGTAAAAGTTGGATTTTGTTTTCTATCTATTTTAATCATTATGCTTTAAGTTCATCTTGAAGTTCTTTAAATTTCAAATATATAGTATCCGAAAGCATTGGTGCTATTTTATCTAATTTGATATCCAAATTTAACAACTCTTTTTCCTCTTCAATACTTATATCTTTTTCGATCTTCTCTATAAGTGCTTTATATCTTGAGATATCATTTTCTAAAATATTCGAAAACTCACTGTCTAATTCAAAATAGTTTTTCACTATTTGTGAATATGAAGCATTTTTAAGCTTTTCACCACTTAATTGCTCCTTTCTTTCTAAATCATAAACAACTGAATTTTCAATAGATGATAAAACAAAAGGGCTATGGGTAGTAACTATAAACTGAATATTTGGGAAAAATGTAGTTAAAAAAGGTAAAATATTTTTTTGAAGTTCCACATGAAGATGATTTTCTATTTCATCTATTAAAACTATACCATTACATTCAAAACTCTTTGATGGTGTTGTTTCTATCTTTAAAATTAATTCTGTGATGATATCTATAATTGCAGAATACCCAGCACTTAAAGTATTAAAATCAAACTCTTCTCTATTTGTTCTTTGTATGGTAAAATTATAGTTTTTTCTATCAAATTTGATTTCTAGATTTTCATCTCTAAATATAGTTTTTAACATATTTTCAAACCTATTAAACCAATCATTTATCTTTTGAACAGTTTCCACATCATTATCATCATTTGCAAATGATTTTTCAGCCTTTAGATTTACTATAAATTGTAGAAAATCTTTATTTAATTTTTCCGTCTTTTTTTTAGAAAGTTCAACTTTATTTATCCCTTTAGGCAGATTTGATTTATTCACTCTTTTTGCAGAGAAAAAAGCATATGTAAATTCTGAAAGATCTGAATTCATTTCTTTTTTAAAGGTAGGAACACAATCTTTATATTTAGTTACAAGATCATATAATGACTTATGTCTTACTTTATCTACAATATCTAATTTATCCTTATACTCATAAAATTTGTTCATACTATTAGGAGTATTAAATATATTAGAAATAAATAAATTTAGTTTATCCAAAAGAGAAGTTTTTCCACTTCCATTTTTCCCAGTTAAAATAAGATGTTTTTTATCATCTCCAAAATCAATAGTTATATCTTCTAAGTGTCTTAACTTTTTTATATCTATTTTAGTTATATAGTTTTCCACTAATTAACCCTTCTTATTTACTACATAAAGTAAATTATTTGAAGCAATTATATCTAAATACAATTAATACTGTTTTATATTTATATTATCTAATAAAACCTACTATCTTTTTTGTTACTCAGTTAACAGAATAAATCTACACATTCCCTTACAATTTTTCCAATGTACATAAAAAAGTAAATTAAAATTCTTCATATATATCCATGATAAAGTTTAAGGCCATGAAAAGGTTTGAAGATGGAAAAGCTACTTTTTTATATCCGGGATTTTATTCATTTTATATATATTCTCCGGGATTTTATTAAAATATAGCAATATTTTTACATCAAACCTTTTGTGATCTACGTCACAGAATTAAAATATACATTTTCCTACAATTTCACCAATGTACATTAAAAACAAACTACATATAAAAGGATAAAAAATGAGTAAACTAAAGTTCTTCATAGATACACATGATAAGGATAATAAAACTTTCCCAGCAGGTTTAACACCAGCACAAATGGAAGGATTTTATAAAAAATACGAAGAAGCCTGTGCCGAGGAAGGTGTGATATCTATTCGTATTCATGTGGGATTTAAAGATGGTAAAGCATTTTGTTTTAATATGGCTCCTAATGAGGAAGCGGTAAAAAGAGTTCATGATAAGGTTGGATTATCATACGATAGTATTACAGAAGTAAATACAATCACTCCAGGTGATTTAGCTCTATTAAGCTAAGATCAAAAGGAGTAAAAAATGAGTCATGATGATCCTAAGAGTATAGAGGATAGTGAATTAAATCGTAGAGATTTTATTAAAAAGGCTGGGCTAGTTGCAGGTGTACTAGCCCTATCTCCTAGCCTTAGTCCACTTAGTGCAAATAACTCTATACTAAAGAAAAATCTTGCTATGGGAAAAATGAAGTTTTTCATAGATACCCATGACAAAGATAGCAAAACCTTTCCAGCAGGTATCACACCAGCTCAAATGGAAAATTTTTATAAAAAATATGAAGATGCTTGCAATGAAGAAGGTGTAATATCCCTTAGAATCCATGTGGGATTTGAAGATGGAAAAGCTTTTTGTTTTAATATGGCACCAAATGAACAAGCTGTAAAAAGAGTCCATGATAAAATAGGCCTACCATATGAGAGTATTACAGAAGTTAGTACAATCACCCCAGCTGATTTAGCACTACTAAGCTAAATCAAAACAACAATTCACCTATACTTGTAATGCCATTTTGGCATTGCAAGAGATCATTTTATAAAAAGTTACACCAAAAAAACGCTCTTTTAGCTAAGATACAAAGATAAAATTTAAAAAGGCTTACAATTGTTCATAAAAATCATTATCTTAGTAAGTACTCTTTTTTCTCTTTCTTTAAATGCTAAAAATATCGATAATCAAACTTTTAACAAAATAGATAATCACATAAAAAAAGTGCAAAATGAAGTAAATATACCCTCCATATCTATAGGTATAGTAAAAGATGATAAGCTAGTTTATAAAAAAAGTTATTCAGAAGATAAAAATATAAATGAAAACTCCTTATATTATATTGGTTCATTAACCAAATCTTTTACAGCATTAGCAATACTACAATTGATTGAAGAAAAAAAACTTAATCTAGATGATTCAATAAAAAAGCATCTTCCTTGGTTTAAAATCAAAGATATGGAAAACATAGATAAAATTACGATAAGAACACTACTTAATCAGACAAGTGGATTTTCTACTTTTGAGGGATTAAAAAATTTTGATGACTGGGATAGTAGTGATTTTGCTTTAGAAAAAACTATTATGGCATTAAAAGATATTTCTTTAAAATCAGAGCCATCTAAAACATTTCAATACTCAAATATAAATTATCAAATTCTAGGTCTGATTATAGAAAAAGTATCTGGAGTATCTTACGATCAATATATAAATAAAAATATATTTCAAAAACTATCTATGAATAATAGTTTTGCATCATTAGATAATCTAGATAAAAACAATTTAGTTCAAGCTCATATACATTGGTTTGGGCATCCTATCAAAAGTGATTATCCTTTTAGTAAAATTATGCTTCCAGCAGGTTATATAGTTTCAAATATAGAAGATATGAGTAAATATTTGATCAATCAAATAAATATTGAAGTATCTAAAAACATAAAACAAATACAAACACAAAGTGCCCCTATAGTTAAAGATAGTCTTTATTATGGTTTTGGATGGTTTACACACACAAAAGATGAATTAAGTCTTGATCACTTAGGATCAACTCCAGGATATACAAGTACAATGATAATTTATCCACAAGATAAGCTAGGTATTATTTTACTCTCAAATACAACTTCCTATACACTAGGAAATAGCAGGTTAACCTCACTTGCTAGTGATATAATAGATATCATCAAAAATAAAGAACCAAAAGATAAAGCTATAGATATTATTTCTATAATTGCATATATATTTTTCATAATAGCTATAATCATAAAACTATTTTTTATATATCGTTTTATCAAAAAACCTAAAAATATTTCAAAATTTAAAATAACAATATCTATAATATTTGATATTTTAATCATCTTGTCTTTATATATTTTATTGCCTAAACTATATAATTTAACATTTGGTGTGTTTTTAATGTTTTCACCAGATATTGGATATCTAATGTTGGGTCTAATTATGATTTCAATATTTGGAATTATAGGAAAAATATTTTATTTTTTACGATCAAATAAAAATAAAGCCATTCTTTAAATCAAAATATAATTTAAAGAGGCTTTAAATTATACACCTTCCCAATATATTAAAACAAAACAATTTATTATCAATGAGCAGAATATTTTACAAACCTTTCTATATCTTTATCACACCTTCTAAATATTTTACAGCCTTACCTTTCATAATACATCTATCACCATTTAGTTCACAAAGAACTTCCCCACCCCTTTTTGATATCTGTTTTGCACTAAAACTATTTTTCCCTAAAACTCCAGACCAATAAGTTACAAGCTGTGTATGGGCTGAGCCAGTTACTGGATCTTCATCAATGCCATGACTTGGTATAAAAAACCTTGATACAAAATCATAGTTTGTAGATTTTGATGTGGCAATCACACCCCTTAGATCAAGCTCTTTTAAGGCTCTCATATCAGGATTTATACTTGCTAAAATCTCTTCATCTTCAAACACTACAATATAATCCATGCTTTTATATACTTCTATAGGTCTATGCCCTAAGATACTCTCAAACTTATCAAGTAAATCAATTTGCTCAATTTCCAAAGCAGGAAAATCCATAACTAAATAATCACCCTCTTTTGATACTATAAGCTCCCCACTTTTTGTATCGAAGATGATCTTATCTTCTTTAAAATCAAGTTCATTAAAAAGAACAAAAGCTGAGGCTAATGTGGCATGTCCACACATATTTACCTCATCAGCTGGTGTAAACCATCTAAGATCATAACCCTTGTCATTTTTTACAAAATATGCTGTTTCACTTAGATTGTTTTCATTTGCTATTTTTTGTAAAATCTCATCATCAAGCCAAGACTCCAATGGTACTACAGCCGCTGGATTTCCTTCAAAAGTTTTATTTGCAAAAGCATCTATTTGGTATATATCTAATTTCATCTATTCCTCTTTTCCTATATATCTCATCCCCGGAGCACTCTCAGGTCTTACTTCAAAGCCAAGTTTTTCATAAAACTCTTTTACACCCTCAGCTGTAAAAAGATGAATACTTCTCATATTTACCTCCTTACATTTCTCTACTAACATATTTACAATCATAGAGCCTATACCCTTTTTATGATGGGATTTTTTAACTATCACATCATAGATACAAGCATACACTACTCCATCAGAATTCACTCTACCAACACCAACTAAAGTATCTCCCTCATAAACACTTACACAAATAAAACTATTATCAAGTGCTATTTGTACTTCCTCTTTATTTAACTTTTGAATCTCATTCCAACCAGTCTCTAAATATAAAGAATAATATTCATCAATATTAGCTTTTTTATTTTCACATCTATACATTTATTTTCCTATTTTGATAAGGCTTTTAATTCATCTTTTTGTTTTCTTGTAAGTTTTGATACCACAAGATCATAAGACTCATCAACCATATCTCTAACAATATCATCTTCCATAGAACCATCTAAAGTGATCGTATTCCAATGTTTTTTATTCATATGATATCCAGGATTTACACACTCATAAATATCCCTATATGCTATTGCATCATTTGGATCACATTTTAGATTTATATTTAAAGGATCATCATTTAGACTTATAAGCCCATACATCTTATTCATCACTTTAAATACCATCACATCATCGCCAAAAGGAAACTCTTTTGTTGCACCATTTTTTGCCATAAAAATTGATTCTATTTTTTCTAGTTGCATATTAACCCCTGATATGATATTTAAATATTGTATAATACCATAGAACTTTAAGAGGTAAATTATGCGAAAAAATATACTAGATGAACTAAAATCATATAGCCACCCAGACAAAATCCCCGAATACAAAAAATTCTTTAAAACAGGCAAAGGTGAATATGGCGAAGGGGATCAATTCTTAGGTATCAAAGTACCTGATATTAGAAAAGTGGTTAAAAACAACTTCTTAGATATGAACTTTGATGAGATCAAAGGGTTTTTATATTCACCATACCATGAACATAGAATGTTTGCCCTTTTAGTTTTAGTCTACCAATATAAAACCAAAAGATTCTCAGATGATAAAAAAAGGGAAAAAATATATCAATTTTATATATCTAATACCTCTCAAATAAACAACTGGGATCTTATAGATGTAACTTGTCCCCATATAATAGGTGTACATCTTAGAAATAAAGATAAGGATATCCTTTATAAATTTGCCACTTCTGATAATCTTTGGCAAAAACGTATCTCTATCATCTCCACTTTTGCTCTTATAAATGATCATCAATTTGATGATACTTTAAAAATAGCAGATATATTACTACATGATTCCCATGATCTTATACATAAAGCTGTGGGTTGGGCTATAAGAAATGTAGGGATAAAAAATACGGAGCTTATGATAGAGTTTTTAGCCCCTAGATATAAAACTATGCCTAGAACCATGCTTAGATATGCTATTGAGAAATTAGATAAAGATACAAGGCAGAAATATTTAAAAGGTCTTATTTAACCCAAGATCTATTTATAATCTGGAAAGTCACCTTTCATCTTTTCATAAGTATCATTTTTTTCTAGCTTTTCTATTATCACATCTAAAGGTTTATCAAAAAAGCCTTCAATATCATATTCATTTTCACCTTTTTCAAAAGCAAGCTTTTCAATAGGAGGAGTAAACTGTGCATCTACGCCCTCCTTATTTCCACGAGAATCAACTCTGTACCAGCCATGTTCTTTTAAATACACCCCATTTAATCCATGTAAACAATATATACCCTTCTCGTATTCAGAACACGAAAGGCGTTGATAGCAAAGTGCAGTAGGAATTCCATTTGCTCTAAGAAGAGCTGCAAGAAGATGAGCCTTTGCATAACACCACCCTGCTTTATTTTTTAATACATCACTAGCACTTATACTTTGAATATCTAGCTTATAATCACCCACATGTCTTATCTCATCTCTTACATATAAAAAACATTTTTTTGCAATTTGTTCATCATTAGTACACTCTTTCGCTAATTCTTTTGCTAACTTTTGAATATCTGGATTTGAAAAATCTATAATCTCATCTTCTTTTAAATACTCTTGCATCTTATACCTTTTTAAAATCTATCGTTAAAAGATCATCATGGATATATCTATACCCCAATCTTTTTATCAATTTTGTATTATCAATTATTTTATATGATTCTTTTTTTTCATCAAATTTAGGGATATTATATCCACTTTTTATTGCACTGTATGTATAAAACTCTTCTTTACTAGGATGAGATGACGCACAACAGTTAAAAATCCCTGTATCGACATCTACATCAATCAAGTTTTTTATGATACTAATACAATCATCTTTATGTATCATATTTACAGGAGCTTTAGA
Organism: uncultured Arcobacteraceae bacterium; assembly: GCA_964342525.1. Taxonomy (GTDB): domain Bacteria; phylum Campylobacterota; class Campylobacteria; order Campylobacterales; family Arcobacteraceae. The sequence goes on along the minus strand of CAYFGQ010000008.1, from coordinate 25,740 downwards.
ATTTTTCACCTCTTTATATTGAAAATGCCTTACTATATTTCTATCATATCCTATCAATCCAGCAAATCTAAGTACTATAGTTTGAATCTGCTCTATTTCTAAAAAAATATTTTCTATATCAAGCCAAATATTATTAGCTAAAAAAATAGCATCATCTTCTTTTACTATACCATTTGTATTTTTATACACTGCAGTCGAGCTTACAAATATCACTTTTGATATATTGTTTTGTTTTATTTTATCTGCAATCTTTTTATATATTTCTATATCTTTTGAAGGGATATTGATAATAAGAATATCCGAATCAAAAAACCTATCATCTAAATTCTTCATATCAAAAAGATACATATCAAAATCTTTTTTAAGTAGGTCATATTTATCTTTTGATCTTGTGGAGAATTTAATAAAGTAGCTTTTCTTTAACTCTTTTGCTAAATCTAAACCTAACCAACCACTACCTAATATACTAATCTTTTTCATTCCAAATTATCTTATCTATTCCAGCAAGTGAAGCAAAACTTTTTAGTTCACTATCCAAATTTTTTTGTTTCTTATCACCCCAAACAATACCAGCTTCTAACCAAAAATTTAATACTTCTAAAAAATTCTCTTTTCTATCAGCTTTTAATTCTATTCTACCTATAAACTTATCCCCTAAAAGTAAAGGATAAACATAATATCCCCATACTCTTTTCTCTTTTGCTACAAATATCTCTATCTTATATTCAAATCCAAATATATTTTTTAATCTTTTTCTATCCCTTATAGTAGGATCAAATGGATTTATGATCTTTATATTTGCTTCAAATAGCTCTAAATCATTTAACCTATCTTCTATATTTAAAGGTGCAAAAGCTTTTATATATTTTCCCTCATCATTTTGCCACTGAAGTTCAATTATATTTTTTTGATTTTGTTTTATCCAAGTATTTACCTCTTTTATACTTAGTACATCCCAAAACTCTTTTATCTCCTTGGCACTTGCCACACTCATTCTATCTAGTGCCTGTGAGCATAGCCAATCTATTTGTTCCTCTTTTGATATTTCCTTATCTAAAAACTCTTTTGGGATTTTATTTTCCCTTAGATCATAATACTTTCTAAAGTTTTTTCTATATGCTGTAGTGAGTATTCCACTATACCACATATAATCTAGTGTAGATTTATATACAGATTTTGACCAAGTTTTTTGTTTAAGAGTATCAATAGCTTCAAAATCTTTTATATTTAAAGCACCCTCTTCTTTGATCCTTTTTATAATATCTTCTTTGCCATCTTCATCTAAGATATTTTTATAATATTTTGATCTATCAATCTTTTCTTTTAGATTTTTAAACTGTAACTCCCACATAGGATAAAACTCTATAGACAATACAGAAGCATCATGAGTAAAATGCTCAAAAATCTCACCAGCTTCTAAAAGAGCATCAAGCATATACTCCTTATATCTTTTATCCCTAGAGTATAAGATATGATGATGTGCCCTAGTAACATTTTGTATAGTATCTAGTTGTACAAAACCTAAATCTTTTATAATACCTAAAAGATCAAACTCTTTTTTTATCTCACCATATAAGCCATTTGATTTTAACCATAAAGATCTCATTTGTTCATTTGAGATTTTTAACATATTTTCTTCTTTTATTTTAAATATTTATTTACTAATAAATTCTATACTATCATATATCTATTAACTTAGAACTTACATTTAAATATCAGGCTTTATTTTTTTTTGGAATATTTAGTGCTACATTAAATTATGAAAAAGGATCTCCTATGAAAAAAGATACAGTTATTATTGGTGGGGGAATAGTCGGATTAATGATAGCCTACCATATGCTAAAACAAGGCATAAAAACAACTATCATCGATAAAGGTGATATCACCTCAGGTACATCCTTTGGAAATGCAGGTCTAGTATCTTTTAAAGGCAAAAACCCACTAAGCACCCCAGGGATAATAGGTGATACCTTAAAACTTATGCTTAAAGGAGAATCCCCTGTAAATATACATCCAAATCTTGATCCAAAGCTTTATCGTTGGCTTTTAAAATTCGCAGCAAGTGCAAATCAAAAAAGACTAAAAAAATCCCTTGTCTTATTTGAAACCTATGGACAATACTCCTTAGGTACCTACGAAAATATGACAAAAAAAGATAAGATGGATTTCTTTTTTCATAAAGATGGTCTTCTTATGGTTTATACAGAAAATGACTCCTTTAATAAAAAAGTACAAATAACTAAAGATCCCAATAAATATCTAATCCTCTCAAAAGAGCAAACAAAAGAATATATGCCTTGTGCAAATGATAAAATAGTAGGCTCAGTACTTCTAAAAGGAAATGGTCATGTTGACTCTGGACTTTTAATGAAAGAACTTAAGGCTTACCTTTTAAAAGAAGGAGTTGAATTTCAACTAAATGAAGAGGTTAGAAAACTAGAATTTATAGGAGATAAAGTCTCAACCATAGCTACAAACAAACACCTATATGAACCACAAAATGTGATCTTATCCACAGGTTGGGAGTTAAACCTATCAAAGCAAGCAGGCAATGACTTTTTAATGCTTCCTGCAAAAGGATATAGTATAACCTTTGAGATGGAAGAATCCTTAAAACCAAAAACTGCCGCACTCTTTGCAGATCTTTTTATAGCCATAACACCAAGGCGAGATACAGTAAGAATCACTTCAAAACTAGAACTAGGATCAAAAGATCCAAATGTAGTAAAAAAACAAATAGATAGTATCAAAAAAAATCTATCCATATACACAAACGACTTTGAGATGAAAAATGCAATAGAATGGACAGGCTTTAGACCCCTATGCCCAAATGATATGCCCCTAATTGGATATGATAAAAAATACAAAAACCTTATCCATGCTACAGGTTTAGGTTGGCTTGGTATCACCTTTGCCCCAGCCATAGGAAATATCATATCAAATCTAGTACTAAAAGATAAAGAGAATAAAAAAAATAAAGATATCCTACTTTTTTCTGAATTTTATCAAGTTTAAAAAAATCACAAATTAGGGACCTCATAACAACTTTTTTTTACTAATCTTTTATACAAAAATTTAAATAAAGGATTCTTATGGGAAAAGTTACAAAGAAGTATATTTCACTTATACTATTAGTTTTAGTGCCTAGTTTTATCTATGCAGATTCAAAAAGGGGAGAAGTTAAAAGCTTTTATGAATTAGAAAAAAGAGTAATGAAAGCAAAAAATCTAAAACAAACTTTAATAGTAATGGATGATGATGACACCCTTACTATGATGAAATGTAATAAAAACAAAGGTTTTAAAAACTGTCAATATCTAGGTGGTCCAGCTTGGTATGCATGGCAAGATAAAATATTAAAAGATTATCTAAATTATGGAAAAGACAATGTATATAGAATAGCTTCAACAGAACAAGAACTTATAGATATCTCCACTTTATTGTTTAATCTAAATAAGATGCCTTACACAGAAAAAAGCATCCCAAACGTACTTTCAAGACTATCAAATAAAGGTGTAAAGCTTTTAGTTGAAACAGCTAGGGGAGGAGATACTGTAAATGCAACCACTACACAATTTACTAAACTAAAAACTTCAAATGGCACATTTATGGATTTAATTGAACAAAATGGACTAAAATTTGGTAAAGAAAAGATGGCAAGTTTAGCAAGCCCATTTATCCCATGTGGTAAAGAAAAAGCAAGAAAAGTATCTTATCAAAGGGGTGCAATGTATCTAGCAGGACAAAATAAAGGCGAAATGCTAAAATGTCTTCTTTCACAATATAAAGACTCTAAAATCACTGAGATATTTTTTATAGATGATACATTACAAAATGTAAAAGATATGAATAAAGCATTTAAAAATGATCCAAAATACACAGTTCATGCCCTACACTACACAGCATTTAATGAGCACAAAGATGCCCTTACAAAAGGGGAAAACAAAGATTTCTTTCAACAACAAGCACATGTAAGATGGCTTACTATCAAAAGTATGATGGAAGATACTCTATTAAAACCAAATATCAAATAGACCCCCTTCTTACTTTTACAAATTTGTAAAAGTAAGAAGAACCCTTGATACTATATGCACCTCATCTTTTTTATAAACTAAATGGGAAAAATCAGGATTTATTGATACAAAAGTTTTATCATCTTCTTTATATCTTTTTACCCACATTTTATCCCCATAATAAACCACATAGATAGCTTCATCCTTTAACTCTTTTTGGGAAAGGTCAGTAACTATCACAGCCCTATCATTTATAACTGGTTGCATAGATTTACCATCTACCATAAGGGGAAAAAGTGAGCCTTGGTTGTATTTTCCTTTGATTAAATGGGAAGAAAACACTAACTCTTTTACTTTATTTTCATCAAATACATCTGTATATTCTAATCTAATTATATCCATCATCTTGGGTATGATCCATTATTTATATCTATACATGATCCATTTATATACTCAGGACTTTCAGTTGCAAGCCAAACAATTGTCTTAGCTACCTCTTCAGGTTCACCAAATCTTTTGCTTATCACAGTCTTTTTAAAAGCAGTCTTTCTCTCTTCAGAGTTTGTTTTTTGCATATCTGTCTCAATTGGACTTGGTGCTACTGCATTTAAGATGATCTTTCCTTCAAAGATTTTTGAAAAACTAACAGTAGCATTCCATAAACCAGCTTTTGTAACTCCATACCAAATATCAGGATGACCAATATGTGCTGAGATAGATGAGTTGTTTACTACTCTAGCTCCTGCTTTCATATATTTTGCACACTCTTCTATCATCTTTATTGGGGCATGAAGATTTACATTCATTATTGATTCTATTTTATCTTGTGGGTATTCATTATATGGAAGGGTATACATTATACCTGCATTATTTACAAGTACATCCACCTCACCTATTGATTCCACAAGTGCAGGAATACCTTCTAGATTTGACATATCATACTCTATAGTTTTTACAGCTTCATTATCTTTTAAAGCAAAAGTTGAAAAATCCCTAGCTATTACAATCACTTCAAAATCTTTTTCTAAAAGCATTTTAGTTACTTCTAAACCTATACCTTTATTTCCACCAGTTACTATTGCTTTACTCATCATTTACCTTCGCTTATTTTTATCTTGTATTATATAACCCAAATCCTGAAATAAAAATTTTCAAATTTTTTATTATTTTATACAAAAGAGGTAGCATTTTATGCAAAAGCTCCATAATATGGTTTGTTGTATATTTTTGTTTTTTTACAAAAAAATTACCTTTTTAAATATAAAGCCCTCAAAAATTAAAAGTAAAGAGTTGAGCTCTTGACTTTGATAAAAAAATCGATTATAATTCCAAGAGTAAAGAGTTAAGCTCTTTACTTAAGGAGAGACACATGAAAAAATTTGATGATAAAATATATTATAAAATGAGTGAACTTGTTGAGCAAACTGATTTAAGTAATCACACAATATCTTTTTATGCAAAAAAAGGTTTACTTCCAGAGACATATAGTACTTCAAAAAATATGAAGTATTATCCAGAGATAACGATCACAGTATTAAATATGATCAAACATTTTAAAGATCAACACAACTTTTCAATTGATTATATAAAAGATCTTTTTGATTATTATCGTATCAATTTTAATGATAGAGCTGAACTTATCTTACAATCTATACAAATGATCTCAAATGAGATCACAAATCCTATCTTTAAAAAAGATCTAAATCAAAGAACAGTTACTGAAGCAATAGAACTTGATCTTATAGATGATAAGAATCTTTATTTTAAAACAGAGATTGAAGTTTTAAGAGTATATGAAGAACTAAGGGATTATGATATATCTAAAGAACTTATAAGTGAGTATGTAAGTACTAGTAAAAAACTTGCAAACTTAGAGAGGAAACTAACAGATAAAGTTTTAGAAGAAACAGGTCACTTACCTGAGATTTTGGTACTTGATATTTTAAACTCATTTAAACCTTATATATTCAATAGACACACTATTGAAGAGTTTAAAAAAGAACAATAAGGAGTAAAAAGATGGAAACAAATAAAATCCTATCTACAGCTAAAAGTATGATGATCATAAAACTATCATTTTTATTTGTTGTATTTTGTAATGTGATAGTTGATGTGGCACATAAAGTGCTTTTACAAAATATCGCATTTAAAGTTTTTGATGGAAGTGAACAAGTTGTATGGATATCTATAATCAATGCTATGATAATTATCCCCTTTTTACTTCTTTTTACAGTAAGTGGATATTTATCAGATAAATATAATAAAAAAGATATTTTAGTTTATGGTGCAATCTCATCATTTACCCTATCTGTTCTTATGGTGTTTTCATATCTAAGTGGAAACTTCTATTTAGCTATGTTTAATCTTATACTTCTTGCGGTACAAAGTGCTATATATTCCCCTGCAAAATTTGGTATCATCCTTGATATTTGGGGTAAAAAAAATCTAGCTAAGGGTAATTCTGCCCTACAAGCTGTATCTATTATCGCTATTTTATTCTCTATTGCAAGTGGATCATTTGTATTTGAATCATACTATACAGCAAATAATTTAAGTGTACTTACTACAAAAGAAGCACTACTTGATGCAATACTACCTTTAACATATTATATTATTCCAGTGGCATTTTTAGAGATGGTGATATCACTATTTGTTTTAAGAAAACTACATACAACATATACAAAAAGAGAAAATATGAGCCTTGATAAAGGTGCTCTTTTCCAAGGTAAACTTTTAAGTAAAAATGTAAAAACTATTTTCTCTCACAATATCATTTTTTTATCAGTGATTGGTCTATCTGTATTTTGGGGAATCTCCCAAGGTCTTATGGCAGTATTTCCATCATTTGCAAAACAATACTTACAAATAGAAAATGTATTTGAGATAAATGGAGTGATAGCAGCTTCAGGTATAGGTATAGCTATAGGTTCTATAATCTATTCAAAAATCTCAAGACACTATATAGAAGTGGGAACAATCCCCCTAGCTGCTATTGGTATGGCTGTGATGATTTTTGTATCGACTCAGGTATCTGATGTACTTTATCTTGCATTATCATTTTTAGCTTTTGGTATCTTTGGTGGTATGTTTGTAGTACCACTAAACTCACTGATCCAATTCAATGCAAATAAAAAGTCCCTAGGTACTATTTTAGCAGGAAATAATTGGTTCCACTCTTTAGCAATGTTTTTGATGTTAAGTATGACTACTATAGTTTCACTAAACAATCTTGATCCTTTAAATACTATCTATCTGATTTTATTTATCACTATTGTTGGTATGTTATATACTATGTATAGATTACCACAATCTTTGATTTTACTTTTTATGAAACTTGTAGTGGGATTAAAATATAGACTTGATGTAAAAGGGGTAAAACATATACCATCAACTGGTGGAGCTTTACTTTTAGGAAATCATATCTCATGGATAGATTGGGCTGTAGTTCTTATGAGTTCTCCAAGGGAGATAAAATTTGTAATGCATAAAAAGATTTATGAAAAATGGTATATCAATTGGGTACTAAAACTATTTAATGCCATACCAATATCAAATGCATCGAGTAAAGAGACTATAAAAACCATTGCAAATGAACTTGATAAAGGAAATGTAATAGTTTTATTCCCAGAGGGAAGTATCACTAGAAATGGACATATGGGAGAGTTTAAAAGAGGTTTTGAGCTGATTTTAAAACAAACTAAAAATGAAATTCCTGTGATTCCATTTTATATAAGAGGACTTTGGGAGTCAAAATTTAGCCGTGCCACAGCTAAGTATAAAAAAACAAAAGATATCAAAAATGTAACAGTATCATTTTCAAGAGCTATTAAAAAAGAAAATGCAAATATCGTTACAGTAAAAAAAGCTGTAAATAACCTTGCGGTAAGATCATGGCATGACCATACAGAGAATCTATCTACAGTACCAGAGCTTGTATTTGATAGGCTAAAAAAAGTAAAAAAAGATCTTATCTTTGCAGATACAACTGGTGTAGAATTATCAGGATATAGATTTTTAACAGCATCTATTCTTTTTAAAAACATACTAAAATCTAGGGTAAAAGGTCAAAATATTGGTCTACTTTTCCCATCAAGTGCAGGTGGAGCATTTTTCAATACCTCAATCCTTATGCTTGGAAAAACTGCTGTAAACCTAAACTTCACATCTTCAATGGAAGCCCTAAAAGGAAGTGTAGGAAAAGCTGAAATCCAAACTATCATAGCATCTAAAAAGTTTGTTGAGAAACTAAAAGAAAAAGGGATAGCTATAGATGAAATATTAGAGCTTTGTGAAGTATTATACGTGGAAGATTTAAAACCACTTATCACAAAACCAAAAGGTTTAGCAACACTTTTATCTGTAGTTCTTTTACCAAGTTTTATACTAAAAAAGCTACATATAAATAAACAAAAAAAGGATTCTACGGCTGTGATTATGTTTAGTAGTGGTAGTGAGGGTATTCCAAAAGGGATAGAACTTAGCCATACAAATATAGTAGGAAATACCCAACAAGTTGCATCGATCTTAAATGTAAATGATAAAGATGTGATTGTAGGATCATTGCCATTTTTCCATGCCTTTGGTACTGTAGTAACCCTATTTTTACCTCTAATAGAAGGTATAAAATGTGTAGCACATCCTGATCCAACAGATGGATATGCTATAGGTAAACTTATAGAGAAATACAAAGCAACTATTATGCTTGGTACATCTACATTTTTTAGACTTTATGCAAAAAACCCTAAAGCAAAAAAAGAGATGTTTCAAACCCTTAGATATATTGTAGCTGGAGCAGAGAAACTATCACCAAAAGTAAGGGAAGACTTTACAAATAAATTTGGAAAAGAGATCATCGAAGGATATGGAGTAACAGAAACTACCCCTGTAGCTTCTTGTAATATCCCAGATATCCAATCACCAGATAAAAGTGTACAAGTGGGTAATAAAATAGGTACAGTAGGTATGCCAATCCCTGGTACAAAATTTAAAATCGTAGATCCTGATAGCCATGAAGAACTAGAAACAGGTGAAGAGGGTATGATCTTAATTGGTGGTGTTCAAGTGATGAAAGGATACCTAAAAGATAAAAGCAAAACAAAAGAGGTACTAGTAAAACTAAAAGGTGAGACCTATTATATCACTGGTGATAAAGGTAGAGTAGATGAGGATGGATTCTTAACCATTGTAGATAGATACTCAAGATTTGCAAAACTTGGTGGTGAGATGGTGAGCCTTGGTGCAGTGGAAGAAAATATCAGAAAAGTACTACCAAACGATGAGATAGATATAGTTGCCACAGCCATAAAAGATGAGAAAAAAGGTGAAAAAGTAGTAGCCCTTATCTCAAATATAAATGAAGAAGAATTAAGTAATCTAAAAAAAGAGATAATAGATAGCTTTGATAATAATCTTATGATACCAAGTGTATATAAAATAGTAGAAAATGTACCAAAACTAGGAAGTGGTAAAACAGACTTCAAACTAGCACAAAAAATGGCTATGGAGGACTAAAATGAATCAAACAATAAATTTTACTGACATAGCTAAAGTGGAACAAAAGGGACAAAAAGGTGTCTCTTTTTGTCAGACCCTACAATTTGATGGACTTAGAATCAGACTTATTGAACTTAGTGCAGGATATATATCGGATCATTGGTATAGAAAGGGTCATATTATCCACTGTTTAGCAGGTGAAGTGATAAATGAACAATATGAAGGTGCAAAATCTATCATAAAACAAGGGATGTCTTATCTAGTAAGTGACGACTCCATCGCCCATAGAACACTCTCAAAATATGGAGCAAGACTTATGATAGTAGATGGAGACTTTTTAAAGATGAAAAAGGACTAGTCCTTTTTCTCATAAACTACAAACTTCCAAGCTGGAGATTTAACTTCCCCATCTTCAAGAATAGCTTCATAATCTTTTTGCTCTTTTATATCCCAAGTAGAAAAATCAATCTCCTTTAAAAATGCATCAGCCTCACCTTCATAATCTACCTCAGATAAATACATCTTATCCACATACTCAAAAAGTGTAGCATAGATATTTGCTCCACCGATGATGAATAATTCCTCTTCACCATTACTTCTTGCAAAATCAAAAGCTTCTTGAACATCAGCAAAAGTATGTACACCCTCATAGCTAAAATCACCACGAGTAAGAACAAGCGAAGTTCTATTTGGTAAAGGCTTACCAATAGATTCAAAAGTCTTTCTACCCATCAAGATATGGTGTCCCGATGTAATCTTTTTAAAGTTTTTAAAATCCTCAGAGATATGCCAAAGCATTTGATTATCTAAACCAATCTCCCAATTCTTACCATATGCAACGATCATTGAAATTTTCATACTACACCGCCATTTGAGCTTTGATAGGCTCATCACATACATAATCAACTAATTCAAAATCTTCCATTTTAAAATCTTCTATATTTTTAATATCTGGATTAATTTTCATAGTAGGTTTTTTATGAGGTGTACGGCTCAGTTGTAAATTCACTTGATCCATATGGTTTGAGTAGATATGCGCATCACCAAAAGTATGTACAAAATCACCCACTTCAAGCTCACAAACTTGAGCTATCATCATAGTAAGTAGTGCATATGAAGCGATATTGAAAGGTACTCCTAAAAATACATCCGCACTTCTTTGATATAGTTGACAAGATAATTTTCCATTTGCCACATAAAATTGGAAAAAAGTATGACAAGGTGGTAAAGCCATATTTTCAATCTCAGCCGCATTCCAAGCATTTAAGATAATTCTTCTAGAGTCTGGATTTGTTTTGATCATATTGATTACTTCAGATAATTGATCTACTTTCTTACCATTTGCACCTTCCCATGATCTCCACTGTGATCCATATACGGGACCTAGCTCTTTTATAGTATCTGTATTTGTATATCCAAGGTCTTTACCTTGTGCATCTGCATTTGCAGTCCATACAGTTTTTTTACCGATAATATTCTCAGCTTTATCCCCAAAATGGATCTCAGCTAAACGTCTCTCATCCGTAGACCCCTCAATAAACCATAAAAGCTCAGATATGATAGCCTTTAAGTGAGTCTTCTTAGTAGTAACTAAAGGAAAACCCTCACTAAGATCAAATCTCATCTGATAACCAAATACAGAAGTAGTCCCTGTACCAGTTCTATCCTCTTTTTTAACACCATTGTCTAAAATATGTTGTAATAAATCTAAATACTGCTTCAATGATATTCCTTAATTAATTTTGAAAAATATAGATTATCTATATAGAATCTATATAAATTCTATATAGGTTTTAATTTGTTCGTATTTTATCAGATTCATACTATCAATTTAATTACTACTTATCAATTTACTAATTAAATATATAACAATTTTCAAATTAAGGGTATTTTATATAAAATCTATACTCAAAGATAAGGAGATATATTTTGGAATTTACAACAATTTTAATTAGTGCAATAGTATCAATAATTGTAGTATTTATTAATAATCATTTTAACACTGAGCAAATTAAACTAAAAAACAATAATTCTATTGATGTTGAAGAAAATAAATTCAAATATCAAAATATTCAAAAAAATAAAGAAAATTTTTTATTAAATGCAGAAAAACTTCATACTATTCTATCAAAAATTCAAAGAGATAATTCTCCTACTGCAGACTATAAAACATTATCTAACTCATCACTTAAGGAATTAGATAATGAATATGAGAAATTGAAGATAGATATTGATATATCAAGAATGATAATAGAACTATATTTTCATAATTATTTAAAAGATATAGAAAAGATCAATACAAATTCAGAACTATTTTATGATCAAAAAAGAATGGGTATATTAAGCATAAAAAAACACAATAAAATAATAAATGAAGAAATACACTTTAATAAAATAAGTTCTTTATCAGCAGAAGTATACAATTTAGCTAAAAAAATTAAAAATAATCTGTATGAAGAAATAAAAAAATATAATGAAATATCTCAATAACATATTAATATTTTTCACATCATCCCATAATACACATGTTCTTTTAAACCAAAAAACATCGTTTATTTGTAATATAAATATAATTATTATAAAATAACATCAAATTCAAAATTTACTAATAAATATATTTACCTAGGGGAAAATTAATGACAAGAATTATTACACTACTACTGCTAATACTTATCAATGTAAATGCAGATAATCATGAAAATATGATGGCTGATAAAGCTATGAAAATAGATAAAAAAACACTTCTTCAAAAAGTATGGCCGGGCATGACTATTGAGCAAAGTATGCAAGTTTTGGGAAAACCTGAAGAGGTTATGCCTGTGACAGGTAACTGCTCTTCCATATATACATCAAAAGGAAGTCAAGCAGTTAGATATGGTATGTTTTGGCTTATTCCTCCATATGATAGAAATCAAATCACTTGTATTGTAAATCAAAAAGGGATTAAAACATATAGAAGTCATATTTGTGGATGTAAGCAGATTACTAGCAACCATATAATTTCAAAACAAAATTAAACTTTTTCACCTCTTTTTATAAGGTATTTTATACCTTATAGCCTGTCCATTTGAATCCACACTACATTGCACTTGGTACTCAACCATTTTTTCAAATGGGTTTAAAAATCCATCAAGTTCTTTTTGACTTATTGATTCTATACCATGATAATTTAATAGTTCTAAAATACAAAGGGTAGATTCTATAGTAGATAGACAGTAAGCATTTGGTTGTGTTTTTATTTTAAAAGCAGAATGTTTTGTATGTTCAAAACTTATTTTAGGAAGAGACTCTAGATTTTTACTTACCCTTAGCATCTTTTTGGAACAAGGCCATGTGGCATCTATGATAAATATCACATTTGTTTTACCTTGCTCTTTTATATTTGTGGTGTTTAACTTTATGCTCTTTTCATCAGGATATAAAATATAGCAATTATTGTTTTTATCATTTATGATCTCATTTATCACTTCATGCTTTGTAAAATCTATACCTATAAAAACTTGTGAATTGGATAATGATCTATGAGTAAAATACCCTGTACCGTTTTTAGTCTTTCTATACTCTTTTGGATGCATCAAAATTATAAACTGAGTATTTGTATCTATTTGATTTATATATTTACACATACAGCTTTTTTTGGGTCTATAGCATTTATAACATACATCCCTTGATTCTATAGATTCTTCTACTAACAAGTTTATTCTTTTCCTTATCTTTATATACCATTTAAATATTTTTAAAAATGACATTTTATCATCTTGAAACTTTTATCCTAAAAATACTAAACTTCTTTATTTTTGTGATTCATTTGTGACACAAATACACTATAATATAATTCAATCTTAAATATAAAGGACAAACATGGCAAAAACATTAAAAAGAAGAGACTTTCTAAAAGTTGCATGTATCACAGCTGCTGCAGCTACAGTTTCCCAAGCATACGATCAAAAACTTATCGTTAATACAAAAGATATGAAGTTAAAAGACCCTAACAACCCAAACAAAGCAGAGCTAAAACACTCTCCAGAAATCTCAATAGGTAAAAAAGATGAAAAAGGTTTTTCTTTAATTGAAGTAAATGTAGGACAACAAGGTATCATCCACCCTTCTTCAGCAAATCACTGGATTTATGAGATAGAGTTATATGCAGATGGCAAAAAGATCGCAAAAGTAGATTTAGAACCTGAAATATCAAGGGGATATTTATCTTCAAGGGTAAATGTATCAAAGATAAAAAAACTATCTGCAGTAGCAAAATGTAACCTGCACGGAAACTACTCTAGTAGTATATCTGTATAAAAACACAGACTTAAGATATTTTCAACTTTAGCATTTTGAAAATATCTTAACTTTTATATTTAAATACTTTCCTTTTTCATATAATCGTAGATAAACATATATTGTCTTAACTGATTTAAGTTATCTAAAAATAAGCCCTCTTCTATCCATTGTTCTATCTCTGGTGGAACTGCTATAGGTTTTAAAAGCTCCTCTTTTTTCTCTTTTGAAATTTTTTCATGATCTGATAATACAGAGATATGATTTAAAACTGAAGTGATTCCTAAATCTCTTATTTGGGATACCTCTTCTAGAGTTTTACCCTCTTCTAGAAGATCAAAGGTTTCAAGGTATGTTTTAGTTAGTTTTTTTAGAGGTGCTCTTTTATCTATCTCTTCTTTAAACTCTTCCTTTAAACTTTTTGACAACTCTAAAAACTTCTCCCCATATTTTTCAAACTTCACTTGCCCTACACCATTTAGATCAAGCATCTCCTCTTTTGTAGTTGGAAGTTTTTGACTAAACTCTTTTAGGGTTTTATCACCAAATATCACATAAGCTGGTACATTACTCTCCACAGCCATTTCACGACGTAAGTGTCTAAACTTCTCATAAAGCTCATCATCAAAAGAAAGCTCTTCACTCTCTTCTTCTTGTTTTACAGCTTTTCCCAATTTATCAGCATCTAAAAATAGTTTCTCTTGCCCTTTTAATATCTGCATACCTAAGCCATTTAGTTTTAATACCCTAAACTCACCTAAACTTACAGCTTCCATATCTATAAGTTTATCAGCTATGGCAATCCACTCATTTTTACTTTTATCTGTACCTATACCATATACTTTTAACTGATCGTGTCCAAACTCTAAAAGCTTTTGATTTTTTGATCCCCTTAATATATCAATAATATGATTTGTTCCAAATCTTTGATCACTTCTATATATGGCAGATAAAAACTTCTGGGCATCTACACTTAGATCAACTTGCTCAACCTCACCTTTTGTACAGTTATCACATAAAGTTCCACAATCATCTATCTCATCTTCAAAATAAGAAGCGATCATTTGATGACGACACTTATTTGATACACAATACCTATACATAAATTCTAGCTTATCAAGTCCAGTTTGTTTATAGGAGTTGTCTATGGCTTCTTCTATTTGTATCTTTCTTTTTACTTCATCACCTTTAGAATAAAGCAGATACACATAAGACATAGCCCCATCACGACCAGCACGCCCTATCTCTTGGTAATAATTCTCTAAGGTTTTAGGTAAGCTTGTATGGATCACAAAACGGATATTTGATTTATCTATCCCCATACCAAAGGCGATAGTTGCTACTACAATATCTACATTTTCATATACGAAGTCATTGAAAACCTCATCTTTAAGATCAGGACTTAGACCTGCATGGTAAGCTTTTGCTTTATACCCACTTTTTACAAGAAATTCAGCCATTGATTCAGCCTCTTTTCTAGTAAAGGTATAAATAATCCCACATAAACCCTTATGAGATTTTAAAAAGTTCAAAATCTGAGACTTTCCATTTGAGATACGAGGCTCAACCTTTATATCAAGATTATCCCTTACTGTTTTTGCTCTAAAATGTCTAGCATTATTTAGATTTAGGCTTGATGCCATATCCTCTTCCACTCTTTTTGTAGCAGTTGCTGTAAAAGCTGATATAGGAGTCTGTGGGAAAAATTGCTTTAATCTATTTAGATTTCTATACTCAGCACGAAATTCATGCCCCCATCCAGATACACAGTGAGCTTCATCTATCACAAAGTAGTTGATATTTACCCTTTGTAACACCCCTACAAAATCATTTGAAGTAAATCTCTCAGGTGCTACATATACAAATTTTAGTTCATTTCTAAGTAATCTTTGCATAGTTTGATTATTCTGCTCAATACTCTGAGATGAACTAATCATAGAGGCTTCTATATTTAAATCATTTAAAGCCTTAACCTGATCTTGCATAAGAGCAATAAGAGGAGAAATCACCACAGTAACCCCAGTCATCAAAAGAGTAGGAAGCTGATAACAAAGGGACTTACCACCACCAGTAGGAAGTATAGTAAGTACATCTTGCCCTGAAAGTATAGTATCTACCACATCTTCTTGAAAAGAGCGAAAAGAATCATGACCAAAAGTATTTTTGAGGATTTCATATTTATTATTCATTTTGAGATATTAGCATAGTTTGAGTTAAAGAGATACTTTAATACTAATCTTTATAAGTGATTATATTAAAGCCCTCTTGCTTTTTTGGTATTTCAAAATATTTAGTGATAAAGTCATACTCTGCATCTGTGGTAAATGGAGATCCTTTAGGTAAGTCTTCACTTCTTGTTTTTAGTTGTAATTTACAAATATCATCACTCTTATCTACAAAATGTAAAGTATGCCCTACCCATGCTTCATGATATATCTCTTTAAACCAAACCCTTTGTTTTTGTGTATTTGCTGGAAAGTCAAGTATTACGTTTGAACCTTTTTTTAAAAGTTCTATTATAGGTTCTTTCATCATATCTTTTATTCTTGATGAATATTTTACATAATCCTCAATACTATGTATCTCATTTGGATATAGCCTAGCTAGGATTTCATCTTCACTAAAAAGAACTGCATTGTGTTCTTTTTGTAGTTTCTTTGAAAGAGTCGATTTACCTGAAGCCATCTTTCCTGATAAAAAGTGCAATTTATTATACATCTATTCCTCCATACTCATCATCAAAAATCCAGTAAAAGCAGCATTATCTTTTTCTTTGAGACTTACATATTTTTTCATATTTGTTAAAATCTTTGAGTATTTTTCATAAAACTCATAACTTGGTCTAGGTTTATATACAAGCTCTGGTATTTCAAAATGTTTTAGTATATTTTTTGTAGTAGTTGGTTTTATAAAATATTCTTTGTCTCTATAGTAATAATAAGGGATAAGTGAGACTAAAGACCACTTAGCCAGTTTATTCTCAGCCAATATCTCAACCAAACTTTCAAAGCCATCTTTTTTATCCCCATATAAAAGCTCATATAGTGCAATACTCAACATATCTTTTTGTGCAGTACTCATAGCTTTTACCATATCTTTTATTTTAGGTTTTTCAAAAAGGGAGATAAGTGATGATTTGGATACTATCTTGGCATAATTTTCACAGATAAGTTCTGGTTGTCCAAAACTATCTTTTGAAAACATCTCATGAACCTGCTCAGCTATTTTAGCGGTATTATGTCTTTTTCTAATAACTGCTAATGCTTCATCATCAAAACCTTTTGGATATATCTCAAAGAAATACCCCTCTGCATCTTTTAGTTTTTCTAAATTCATTTTTTCTCCTTTTAATTCTTAATAGATGATTTATCATCTTCTTTATACACAAAAGCCAAAATTAAAGCCAAAATACTAAACTGTACAAACAGATAAAAACTCTCCATAGCAATATATAAAAACTCATTTGGCACATTTTGTTTAGCAACAAGAGCAAGAACTTGTAATGTCCACTGAAAAAGTCCAAATATCATGGAATATTTAAATGCTTTTTTAAAACCAGTACCTGAAAGTTTTACATAAGGGTAAAAACTAGAAAGTATAAGACCTTGAAATACCATAGTCAAAAAACCATAAAATAAATTTGGCTCACCAGTAAAATACCCAAACTCTAAATATAATGATTTGAATAAACCTATATGCCATCCTATTGCTATAAAAAATGTTGTAATTGTATATATCAGTGTAACTGAAACTATTTTTTTTATGTTCATAATTTGCTCCTTTTAATAACTTGCATTTTGCAAGTAATGAAAGTATATCATCTTTACTTGTATTTTGCAAGTGGTTTAGATATAATTGCTTAAATGAAAAAAGAAAATATTAAAATACGCTCACAATGCCCGGTGAGTATCTCCTTAGATTTTTTTGGGGATAAATGGACTTTACTTATATTACGAGATATCATATTTATGAAAAAAAGGTATTTTCGTGATTTTTTAGCTTCTGATGAAAAAATAGCTACAAATATCCTGACAAGTAGATTACGTCTTTTAGTAGATGCAGATATTATCATAAGTGAAAAAGATCCAAATAATGCCAAACAAAAGATATATACAATCACACAAAAAGGTGCCGATCTAATACCTGTACTTATTGAGCTAATATTATGGGGTGAAAAATATGGTGATTCATCTGCACCAAAAGAATTTATAGAAGAAGCTAAAAATGATAGGGAAAATTTAATAAAAAAAGTTCAAAACAGTATAGAGATAAGTAAATAAAGAAGAGTTATTATAAACTCTTCTTAAAAGATTACTTTATCCTAGTCCAAAAAGACATATCCACACTAGACTCATCAATTAGTTCTAGATAGTTTAAGGCCAAATCATTTTTCATCCATTTTGAACATATCTCTTCAGCCTTATCTTGTGTAGTTGCAAAAGCTATATCAAGATATAAATTATCTTTTCCTTTTAATGTACTATGCCCTAAAAAACCATTCTCTTTTTGTAAGAACTCTTTATCCACTTCTTTTATCAGTTCAAGCATTTTCTCTTCAGATATACCATCTTTAAGTCTAAAAGTAGCAATCTCTATTGCCCCAAATTCTTGTATATTTTTTAATTGTGTCATTTTTTGACTCCTTATAATATATTGAGATTTTTACATCTCTATATATTTAGACACATCAAAAATCCAAGTGTGACACTAAATTTCAAAAATTTCTTTAATTTTGTGGTTTTTTAATAGATTTGTTGCAAATAGTTTTGAATCTATCTCATATAGAGGATGATTTTGATATAGATTTTGATATAAATACTCCATAGTATTATCTAAAGTATCTGATTTTATTTTCATTTGTTTTTTTAGTATTTTATCAGTATTTTGAGCAAATTTTATATTTGTAGGTTCCACATAACCCTCTTTTATTAAAGCTTTTGTTTTTCTTTCACAATTACAATTATTTTTTTTATTTACTAAAGAGCAATGAGTATTCATAAATCCATACAACTCTTTTCTAACACGGGATAATTTCTTTCTAAAATTTTCTTTTGAGATATCAAATATTTCACTTGCAATATTACTATCTATTTCAAAAATATCACCTACAACCAAGATTGCTCTTTGTTCAGGATTTAAACACAAAAGCATACCCATCATACAACCTATTTTTGCTTCTTCTATTAAAAGTTGTTTTTGTGGTTCTTTATATTCATTTTCAAATACCATATCTTCCAAATTATTCATAGTATTTGCAAAGTTTTTAAAATCAAGTTGTGTATATTTTCTTTGTTGATTAAAAAAGTGATTCATCATAATACGATAAGACCAAGTGCTAAAGTTTGACTTGCCTTCAAAACTATCTATATTTTCAATAATCTTTATCCAAACATCATGTGTAAGATCTTGTGCATCTTGTTTATCATATACCAATCTAAGGGCTAAATTATATAAATAAGTCTGATGTTTTTCGATAAATTCTTTTGTAAGCATAAATCGTAAAGTAACTAACTAAATATTATAAATACTTTAAAAGAAGGAATCCCTCCTCCTTTTAATTTACTTTACTAATTTTGATATCTCTTTAAATACTGGATTTTTAGCATTTACAGTAAGCTCAAAAAGTAAAGACTCATAAGTAGTTGGTATCACGCCAGCTTGGATAAGTCTTTGTATTGCCATATCTCTATCTTTTGATCTTCTTGAGTTTACACAGTCTGTTACTAGTACTGGTTGAAGTCCCTCTTCTAGTAGATCAAGTGCTGTTTGAAGTACACATACATGAGTCTCAATCCCAGCTAAGATCACAAACTTTTTACCTGTATCTTTTATAGCTTGTAGTCCTTCATCTTGTCCACAACATGAAAATGTAGTTTTTTCATAGTGAGGATACTCATCCACAAGTTCTCTTAGACTTGGTATAGTTTCCCCTATCCCTTTTTTATATTGCTCATTTACTATAATAGGGATATTGTGAAGTTTTAATCCCTTTACTAGAATTACTAAATTTTTTTCTAAATCTAAATTATCCGCAATATGAGGGAATAATCTTTCTTGAACATCCACCTGTACAAATACACAATCATCTGCTTTAATCTTCATGAAGTCTCCTTAAAATTCTTATGTTTAATATATTAGAACATTCTACTTCAAAACCATAACAAAACCATAGCACTTTATTTAAAATTATAAATTATTCCCTTAAAAGGAGTATTACAGTTACAATTGTAGAGATTAAAATACCAATCAAACTCCAAAAAGAAATAACCGCACCTTCAAAAGTAAAAACTAAAATAGCAGTAAATGCTGGATTTATATACACGTATGCCATAATATTTTTTGGTCCAATCACCACAGTAGCTTTTTGATAAAGATACACAGTACACAAAGTAGCTCCAATAGCAAGATAAGACATATGAAAAAGCAACTCCCCTTGTATCTTTTGCCACTCTAAAGGAATATCAAGTATAAATAAAGCAGATCCCATCCAAACACATCCACCAATAAGTGTCATAAAAGTAAGAGTAAGTACCTCATCACCCTCTTTATAGACATACTTAACACTTATGGAATACATAGCCATAAAAACTATGGCAAACAAAAAGATAATATCCCCATAGTTCAAAGAGACACTTAAAAAAAGCTCCATATCACCTTTAAATACTACCATAGCAGTACCAACTATACCCATGATATATGAGATAAATCCTATTTTTGAAATATTTTGTTTAAAAACAAAGATAGCAAATATAGCTGTAACTAAAGGAGTAAGGGTAAATAAAGTAGCAGTATTTAAAGCACTAGTAAACTCCAAAGCCTTAAAAAGACCTATAAAATATGAAGAGTAAAAAAGACTTATAACTAAAGCCTTTTTAAAACTTTGTTTTATTTTTGATCGATATTTTTTATTTAGAAATATAATTGGAGCTAAGATTGTTGATGCCAGCACAAATCTATATAAAGTAAGGGATATGGGATCAATCACACCAGATAATTTAGCTGAAACTAAAAAAGATAAAGCTACTAAAAATGTAGCAAGTATTACCAATAAATGAGCGTTTAATGTTTTATTCATTTTGAAATCTTATCTGATAAAAAATGATTTGTCATTTACATATGTTGATTTTAATTTTCTTTTGTTTTTTTCTCTTTATTATCATCTTTTTTCAAACCATTACCTAGTCCAAAATTTCCAATTATAAAAGGTTTTGATGATAGATTCGAAGGTCTATCTATAAGCTTTTGCTTTTTTCCTCCATGCATATCTATCTTACCACCATTATCACCTTGATAGGTATAGTTTGCAAAAAGTAAATTTGAAATTAGTAGAGTAAGGATAAGTTGTTTCATATGTTCACCTTCAAGGGCTTATGTCTGACCAAGACATAAGCGAGGTGTAATAATGCGAAAAAAATAGTTAAATATTTATAAGCTTATAAAACTACTTTATTTTTTTAGCTTTTTTCTTATCCTACTAAGCTGTGTAGGTGTGATACCAAGATGATCAGCTATATGATGTAGAGGTATTCTATTTTGGATATTAGGATTGTTTTTTATAAAGTTTTCATACCTTGTAGTGGCATCATCTAAAATCAAAGATATCTCATTTTTCTCTTTTACTATTATCCAGTTTTTCTCTAGATAGTTTATATAAAAGTTTTTAAACACATCATATTTAGCTATCAACTCTTTATATTTATCATAATCTATATAGATAAGTATACAATCCTCCAAAGCCTCTATATTTAAATAAGATTCCTCTTTTGTGATAAGAGATACCTTTGAAGCTGAAAAGTAGTTTTCACTAAAAAGATTTTTTGTATAAATATCTCCATCTTCATTTAAATAATATGTACGAAGTATACCTTTACATATGAAATAAATATATTTTGCAACTGAATAAGTATCTTGAAGTATCTCACCTTTTTTTACTTCTTTTACAAAACATATATCTTTAAACATCTCAAAGGATTCATTGCTAAAATCATGGTATTGTTTACACTGCTCTTTTAGTTGATCAAAATATTTTTGTGTCTCTTTCATTTTACTCGTGGCTCTCCAAATCCCATACTAAATGCTTTTTTTCTAATAATTCTATTCTTGGTCTATACTTTTCATCATTTTTAAGTTCTACTAAAATTTCTTTCAAAGTATTTATATTCGAATCTCTAGTATGACTATTTATCACTTGAGTAATTAATTTAAAAAATTCACTAGAATTAATCATTTCCAATTTTATATCACTTTTATATCTTTCAATAAGTATTTCATCTTTCTTAGTTAAGAATGCTTTATCATGATATATCGTTTTTTTAATAAAACTATATAAATCAGAATTCAATTTATAAGTAGATCTATAATTATCTATATAATTTTTTAGGTGAGGATAAGTAAATATAAGTTTTTCATTATCATTTCTTCTATGATTCTTTTCATTATCTTGAGTATCCAAAACATTTTTAATAAAATTTTCTAAAAGTTCTTGCTTTAACTTATCCTTTAACTCATATTTAGATATATCAAGCATATCAATAATTTTACTAAAATCCTCCAATGAGAATATTTTAGATAATATCTGTTTACTTTCATTCAATATTTCTATAAGTCGTTTATTTTGAGTCACATCATTTAAATTTAGACAATAAATAGATTCATCCTCAATTTTCAATAATTCTTCTTGAATATCTAATCGATAAGTATTTTCATTCTTTTCATTTAAAAAATCTTTTATTTTATCTTTATTTTTAGCTAAAGTGTAAAGATAATTATACAATATCTCTTCAAGATCATCCCAATGTACACCACTACTATGATCTTTTAGACATTTTTCAAATTCCTCTATTTCATGAAAAGTTTCTTTTTCATCATCTTTCTTTAAATCAAATTGTTTATTTATTGATTGTTGAACAATAAAGCTATTTTTCTTCCTTTTATATTCTTTAAATTTTTTAAACTTATCTTCTGATAAATTATAAATTGATTTAAAAGAAAAAACTGTTAAGGCACTTTGAATAAAGTCTTTTACTATTCGATCATCCAAATTTAAGTCTAAAACAAAAGAAAATTGATTTATATAATATAAACACTGCTTTATAACTCGTATATTTTTAATACCTTTCTTATTAAAAAATTCAAATATACTATTTTTATCAAAAAACTTTATATCCACTAATCCATTTGCAATAGTAAAACACTCTTCAACATTTGGCTTATAATGAAATTCAAAATCTACTATTTTCTCCTTATATAATGAAAATATTTCACCATAAGGCTTCTGATCAATACTTGATAAATTATTCAATTCATTTTCATTTAAGATAATTAGAACTTTACATTTATTTTTTTCTTTTAATTCAGATAGAAATCCCATAAAATCCTTAAAATCAATTTTATTAGATATCCTCTCAACATCATCAAAGCAAATTACTATATCTTTAAAATCCCCTTGTGAGAGTAAAGAAAATAAACTACTTATCACTTCCATATTTAATGGAATACTTACATCATCATCTAATTTTAATACAGTTTTTAAACTTCTTAACCTAGATGTAATATTTTTATTCAACCAATTAGCCGATTTTTTAAATTTTGATATTTTAAATAAAATATCAGTCTTTATAGCTTGAATTGAATCTAAACCAAATAAAGAGATATATACCTGTTTATCTGTGCAAGTTAATTTCTGAGAGAGTTCATTCCAAAAATATGTCTTACCTATTCCCCAATCACCTGATAAAATGCTGATGAACTCTTCATCTCTTTTAAATAGTTCTTTAAAAGAATCCTCAATAAGTTGTTTATTACTATCCATATACCTTCTTTTATATATTCATATTAAGCTAAATCACTAAGCAACTTTTCTATGTCCATTAGCATTTTACTAAAAGCAAATACCTTTTTTCCAAGGTCTTTCAAGCTAGCTCCAATATGATAAATCTCTTTTTTATCTATTACAATAAATCTATCATGGAAATTTTTTGCTATTTTTACTTCTAAATTGTTATATTGTTTATTATACTTTTCTATATCTAGCTTTAATTGTTTTGAAATACTTGCTGTATATATTATGATTTTAATATCTTTATTTTTTGATAGTAAGGTAAGTACAGAGTCATCTATATAGTTATCTATTATTAATATATTAGATTTAGCATTTTTTACTAACTTAGATACAAAACTATAAGCATCAAATATCTCACCATCATAAAAAATTCCCTGTTTTATTTCTAATGTATTAGTTTTTAAATGAGACTTTATAATTGCCATATCATTTTCTAAAGATGATAATCTTTGTTCAGTAATTTTATGTGTATTTATCACATATCCATTTTCAATATATGATTTTAAAACCTTTGTAGCCCATTGTCTAAATTTTGTTGCTTTTAATGAATTTACCCTATATCCTACTGAAATAACAACATCTAGATTATAATATTCTACCTGATAAGTTTTACCATCAGTTCCAGTTGTTGCATTTTTTGCAACAACTGAATTTTTATCTAATTCGTTTTCTTTAAAAATATTTCTTAAATGCCTTGATATAACAGATTTGTCCCTATCAAAAAGCTCACAAAGTTGTTTTTGAGTAATCCAAATAGTTTCATTATCTACTGAAATATTTAATTCTAATTCCCCATTATTATAAACCACAGTATTTGACATTTTAGTCCTTTATAAAGCTTTTTAATAAAAATCCATAATTATTTAATTATACAAGAAATTATATAACTTTAGATAAAACATGTATCCTATATGTGACATTTTTGGCAATATCATCAAGATTTATCTTTATTTATTTTACTGTATTTTTCAGACCCAAATCATGAAGTAGAAATTTATCATATAGTGTTTATGCTTGTGACATAGGGGATTGATAAAATTTTGAAGGACTAGCCGTAGATAATTGTCCTCCTTTGTGCGGGATTGCATCAAGAAATTTTATCGATTTCATATGTTGCAATGATGAATACTAGAGTGTGAATTTATACTTCAGGATTTGGGTTACTCCTCACACATCTCAATAGCTATCTTAAAAAAACCAGAAAAAGCAGCATTATCAAAGGTAAGTGATGGATCAAGTTGTTTTTTCATCTCATCTAAATGTTTTGTGTATTTTTCATAAAACTCAAAACTTGGTTTTGGTTTATATACCACATCGTCAAAACCAAAATATTTGATGATATTTTTTGTTGTAGTTGGTTTGATAAAATACTCTTTTTGTCTATTTATACTATATGGTACGATACTTATAATAGTCCACTTTGCTAGTCTATATTCATCTAAAAACTCCACAAGCCCTTCAAAACCATTTTTTTTATTTCCATATAAAAGCTCGTATATCTCAATACTTAGCATATCTTTTTCATAGGAGTTTAAAGTAGCTAAGGCATCTTTTAATTTTAGTTTATCAAAAAGTGATACCATCACTGATTTTTGTATGGTTTTAAAAAAGCCTTCAACTACTAGATTTGGATTAGAGAAATTCTCTTTTTTTAATGCCTCTTTTGCAAACTCTTCAAGCTTTTCAGGTTTAAATTTTTTCATAGTAGGAAAAAAGTGCTCATCTTGAAATCCCTTTGGATATCTATATAAAAACTCCGATTCTAAATCTTTTAATTTTTCTAAATTCATTTATACTCTTATTTTTTATCTCAATTATAGCAATTTTTCATAATTTTTTTAATTTATAATTTTATTATTAGAATTAATAATATAAAATAATTTTCTACTTATAACAAGAAAGGGAAGAAATGAAGAAACCATTACTATGGCTATTAGTTGGACTTGTACTATTATTTATAGTGACAAGAGGACTAGAAACACAAACGTCGTCTGCAGATAAGACAATATCTAAGCAAAGAGCTGCTTTAGCAAAAGCTGCATCTCAAGGGTTTGGACCACAATCTCCAAGAGATATCGATGCAGTTGAAGGAAATAATCAAATCGTATTTAGTGA
>CAYFGQ010000007.1:50173-83572 GCA_964342525.1 uncultured Arcobacteraceae bacterium | reverse complement strand
TAAAAACATTGTAAATATGAAACCAAGTCAATATTATGTACATGTGGTAAAAAGTGGAGATTCTTTTGCTTCTATTGGTAAAAAATATAAGATTCCATATGGGGTGATCAAAAGTTTTAATGGGGTTAAATCAAACCTTTTACGTATAAATCAAAAACTTATAATCCCTATAGGAAAATCAAAACTTCCTAAAGCAGATAAAGATTATTTTGTAAAGGCTGGGGATACTTTAGCAAGTATTGCTAGAACAAATAAAATTAAATTAGCAAAACTAATGAAAGATAATAATCTAAAAACTAGTTTCATTAGAATTGGTGATAAGTTAAGAATTAGATATGACTAAGAAATTTATAATTGGATCTTTAAGTGTAGCCTTAAGTGCTGCTATTTTTAGTGGATGTGTTCCTAAAAGATATAGTAGTGATGGTGGATATTACTCAGGTTCTTCTTCAACATATAAATCATCACAAAGAACTAAAAGAACTAGTGGTAAAAAAAATGTGTATTATAAAGATGGAAACTATCCTCACTTTGCTGAGGGTGAGATAAGAAATTCTAAAGCGATGCATAGGGCAACTATGAGACCATATGTTATTGCTGGAAAAAGATATACTCCATCTATGGCATATGTTGGTGATGAGTTTAGGGGGATTGCTTCTTGGTATGGACCAAATTTCCATGCTAAAAAAACAAGTAATGGTGAGATATATAATATGCATGCCATGACAGCAGCCCATAAAACTTTACCAATGAATACTATTGTAAAGGTTGATAATCTCGAAAATGGTCTAAGCACTATTGTAAGAATTAATGATAGAGGACCTTTTGTAACTGGAAGAATCATCGATCTTTCAAATGCAGCAGCTCATAAAATTGAGATGGTAAAAAAAGGAACTGTTCAAGTTAAACTTACCATTTTAGGATTTAATGCAAAGATCGCAAAAACTGAGGCTGAAAGAAATGCTGGAGCTAGTGTAGGTGAATATTTTGTTCAAGTTGGAGCATTTTCAAGAATAGAGGGTGCAAGAACTACTAAAAGAAAATTTGATTTAGTTATTGATGATAAATATCATACTGTAATTAAAGAGACTGAAGTAAATGGTAAGCCTATAAATCGTGTATGGATTGGTGGATTTAGAAGTGAAGCTGAGGCAGAAGATTTTAAACAAAACAATGGCCTTGAACGTGCCATGTTAATAGCAAAATAGATAAGGAAATAAATTGACTACAATTGAGCGAAAAACAAAAGAAACAGATATAAAATGTAGTGTAGATAAAACAGGGGAACTAAAAAGCAATATCGATACTGGTATTGGTTTTTTTGACCATATGCTTGAGGCCTTATCAAAACATAGTAATATCTCAATCGATCTTAAATGTGATGGTGATACTCATATTGATGATCACCATAGTGTAGAAGATTGTGGGATTGTTTTAGGGCAAGCACTAAGAAAAGAGATTTTTCCTATTGAGAATGTGGAAAGATATGGAAATGCAACAGTTGTGATGGATGAAGCAGCTGTAACTTGTGCACTTGATTTAAGTAATCGTCCATTTTTAGTATATGAGGTTGATCTTGTAGGAAAAGTGGGAGCTTTTGATGTGGAACTTGCTGAAGAGTTTTTTCATGCTTTAATGCAAAATGCTGGTATCACTTGTCATATTATTATGGATAGGGGTAGAAATAAACACCATATCTTAGAAGCAGCATTTAAAGCTGTTGCAGTTGCCCTAAGACGTGCTTTAGCTCACAATGCAAAGCTTGGTGTACCTAGCACAAAAGGTGTACTGTGATCAAGCTAATTGTACTTGATGTGGATGGTACACTAACAGATGGTGGGATCTTCCATACAAATGATGGGGATGAGTTAAAAGCTTTTGATGTAAAAGATGGACTAGGAGTTGCATCTTGGTCAAAAATGCTTGGTAAAAAATCAGCAATCATTACTGGTAGAAAATCAAAGCTTTTAGAAAAAAGAGCATCAGAGCTTGGTATCACTCATCTTCATCAAGGAATTCACAATAAAGATGAAGTACTTCAATCTATCTTAGATGAAGAGGGGATCAAGTGGCACGAGGTAGCTGCTATTGGAGATGATCTAAATGATTATAAAATGCTTCAAAAGGTGGGACTTTCTTTTGCACCAAATGATGCAAGCCATTATATAAAAGATATGGTAAAAGTGGTTTGCTCAAAAAATGGTGGAAAAGGTGCTGTACGTGAGATGGTAGAGTACATATTAAAAAATCAAAATGAAGAGGAAGAGTTCTTAAAGCTATGGGTATAAAGATATTTATCTATTCACTTTTTTTAATTGCTCTTGGAGCACACTATTATCAAATAGATATAGAAGTAGATAATACTAAAAAAGAAGAACGCCCTTTATTAACATTTAATGGTGCTACAATGTATACCATTGATGATAAACAAGTACAAAGAATTGTTCAGACAAATGATGTGGCAATTTATAAAGATAGGGAAGAGTTATTTGAAACAGTTATGGTAGAGCGTTCTAACAGTTCTGCTGAAAATGACTTTACAGATACCATTAGAGCAAATTATTTAGAAAAGAAAGGTGATTTTATAACTATGAGGGGTGATGTGAAATATAATCGTAGCTCTTTTATGACATTAAATTCAGATGAACTTTTTTACGATCTAAATAAAAAGATAGGTTATAATGATAAAGCTTTTGAGATGATATATGAGGGGCAGAGATTGACTGGTACACATATATATTTTGATTCAAACTCTAGAATTTTTAAAGCAAACAATACACATTTTGAAATAGAACTAAAGGATAACAATGAAACTAATTAAATATATTTTTATAACAACATTTTTACTAACAAATATTTATGCAAATAAACTAATTATTGATGCTGAGAAGTTTGAGTTAAATGAAAAAACTGGCTCCACTGTATTTACTGGAAATGTGAAAATGCAACGTGGGGATGATAGGATAGATGCAGGTCTTATTGAGATATATACTTCAGAAATGGATGATAAGGGTGTAAGAGAGATGAAGAAATTCATTGCTACTGGAAACGTTTATTTTACAGTTTATACAAAAGAAAAGATTTATCAAGGTAAGGGCGATAAACTAGTATATAATCCAAAAGAGATGAAATATACAATTATTGGAAATGGTTTAGTAGAAGAGAAAATAGAAGGTACTAAACTTTATGGAGAGACTATTTATCTTGATGAGCAAAGTGGTGAGGCTAAGATCAAAGGAACTAAGAAAAAGCCTGTAAGATTTATTATGAAGATAAAAGAGTAGATATGTATAAAGTAACAGAATCAGCTTTTATGAAATCAGCTCAATCAATAGCTGATAGTCCAACTCCAGATGTGGCAGAGATCGCTTTTTTAGGTAGAAGTAATGTGGGGAAAAGCTCACTTCTAAACTCCCTTACAAAAAAGAAGAATTTAGCAAAGTCATCTTCAACACCAGGGAAAACACAGCTTATCAATTTTTTTGATATAAGATTTAAATCTATTAACTCTGAAGAAGAAGTAAATCACCATGATTGTAGATTTGTGGATCTTCCGGGATTTGGGTATGCAAAGGTTTCAAAATCTTTAAAAAAAGATTGGCACCACAATCTTACTACCTTTTTAGAAAAAAGACCAAATCTTCAGATTTTTGTTCACCTAATTGATGCAAGACATCCAAATTTAGAGATTGATGCATCTGTGGATGATTTTTTACATCAAATAAAAAGGGGAGATCAATTAGTGATCAATGCCTTTACAAAAATTGATAAACTAAAACAAAACGATTTATCAAAATTAAAACGTGCATATCCTGATGGTATTTTTATCTCAAACCTTAAAAAAAGAGGTATGGAAAAACTAGAAAATGCAATCGCTTCATATCTTTTTGGTGAATTAAAATAATGTCTATAGCTTTTGAAAAACCAACTTTGCTTGATATCCCTGAGATGCAAAGTATTGTAAAAAAAGAGATTGAAGCAGGGATAATTTTAAATAGAACAGATGATGAAGTAGCTACAAATATACGCTCATATACTCTAGCTAAAGATGGAGATAAAATTGTAGGATTTTGTGCTTTACATATCTATAGTATGAATTTAGCTGAGATAAGAAGTATAGTTGTTCATGAAGATTATAGAGGACAGGCTATTGGAAATAGATTGATTGATGTTGTTTTAAAAGAAGCAAAAAAACTAAATCTATCTCAAGTATTATCCTTAACTTATCAAAAAAGATTTTTTGAAAAACTTGGCTTTAAAGAGATCGAAAAGGAATCGATACCAGAGCATAAAATTTGGGCAGATTGTATTAAGTGTACACACTTCCCAAAATGTGATGAGATATCAATGATAAAAGATATTTAAAGGTAACTAGTGACTAAAAATCTATTTGATAATCCTTTTTATATTGTATTATTATTTTTTGTAGTTACTTTTTTTAATATAATTTTTACTGTTCATTTTATACCTTTAATGTTGGCTGGTGTAGTATTTACAGCTTTTATATATGTATATGAGAGGGAGAATTATTACTCCCTAGCTCTTACAATCTTATCTTTTATAATGATAGAGATATCCCAAGGGATGCCATTTTTAAGTCTTTCATTACTTTCATTTTTAATTTATATGTTTTTGATACCAAAAATTAAGCAGATATTCTCTTTAGGTGAATTGGACTTCTTGCTTTTTATGATTATATTTTATAGCTCATACTTATTACTTTATTTTTTATTAGAAGGTGTAAATTTATCAGTACTTTTTAAAATAGTTTTAAATGTACTGGTTGATCTTATACTTGTAGGGATTTTATTTTAATGAACACTAGATTAAAACTAATTATATTTTTTATTACAGTGATAATGATTATATTGCTTGTAAGGGTTTATTCATTGTCTATAAAGTCAAATGAATATTATGAACAACTCTCTGTTCAAAACTATGTAAAGAGGGTTTATACTAAACCTATTCGTGGAATTATAAAAGATAGAAATGGCGTGCCATTAGCTATTAATAATCTTGGATTTAGTATAGAAGTAAAACCACACCTTGAATACTCAAGAACCATAAAAAGACTAGAGGCAGTATGTGAGCTTATAGCACAGCAGTTTCCTGATAAATTTACAAAAGAGGAGCTTATTAAAAAATATAAGAAGAAAAACTCCCCTTATAAACATGATTATGTAAAACTGATCGAGTTTATCCCATATGAGGAGTTTTTCCCTAAGTATGTGGTTTTAAATGGAAATAAAGATTTAAAAATTGATACAGCTACAAAAAGATTTTATCCTTATAAAAGTGTGGGAGCACATGTACTTGGATATACAGGTCGTGCAAATATAAAAGATATCAAAAAAGATATGACTGTAAAATATACAAATATCTTAGGTAAAAGTGGACTAGAGAAATATTACAATGATAAGCTTCAAGGAACTTTAGGTTTTAGAGATGTAAAAGTAAATGCCCTAAATGAAGAGATAGAGATCCAAAAAGAGGTATTACCATCAGCAAATAATGATATAGAGACTACTATAGATATTAGAGTACAAGAGTATATCCATAAACTATTTGGTAAAAGAGCTGGAGCTGTAATAGTGATGGATTCAAATAATGGTGAGATTTTAGCCGCAGGAAGTTTTCCAGAGTTTGATAATAATATCTTTGTAAATGGGGTATCTCACCAAGAGTGGCAAAATATTATCAATGACTTTAATCATCCCTTTACAAATAAACTAGTAAATGGACACTATCCTCCGGGATCTGTTATAAAAATGGGTGTAGCTCACTCTTTTATGGAAAATGGACTTACAAGAAACTATGAGGTTTATTGTAATGGAGAGATGCCTCTAGGGAAGAGAAATTTTAGATGTTGGAAAGAAGATGGACATGGTACTGTTGGATTCTCTAAGGCTATTAGGGAGAGTTGTGATGACTTCTTCTATAAGGGTAGTTTAAAAGTAGGGATAAACAATATCCATGATACCCTAGATAAATATGGTATAGGACATGCTACAGGTGTGGATCAGCCAAATGAGTTTAAAGGTACAAATCCAAATAAAGTATGGAAAAAGAAAAAATACAAGATGCCATGGTATGTTGGTGAGACGGTAGTATCTTCTATCGGGCAAGGATTTATCCTTGTAACTCCAATGCAAGTGGCAAGATATACAGCTGCCCTTACAAATGCAGAACTTCCAACACCACACTTCTTAAAATCAGAAGAGCTAAATAATAAAAAGCAAAAAGTAGAAATAGGAAAAAGAGAACTAAAACTTTTACAAAAGGGTATGTATCAAGTTTCTTATCATCGAAATGGTACAGCTTCAAAATATATAAGAAGTAAAACAAAAATAGCAGCCAAAACAGGAACAGCACAAGTTGTATCTATCCCTCAATCTGAGAAAAAAAGGATGAAAGAATCTGAACTAGAATATTTTCAGAGATCACAAGCATGGCTTACAACATATGCACCATTTGAAAACCCTCAATATGTTATCACTATTTTAGTAGAACACGGTGGACACGGTGGTAGTGCAGCTGGACCAATGGTAGGAAAAATCTACGATAAACTAATCGAGCTAGGATATATTAAAAAATGAATGTAATCCAAAAAGAGATAAGTTTTGAAGCTAAAAGACGTGGCTTTCATCTAGTAACAGATGAATTCTTATCTAAGGTTCCTGAGATAAAAGCTATAAAAGCTGGAACCTTAAATCTCTTTTTAAAACACACAAGTGCAAGTATCTCTTTAAATGAAAACTGTGATTCCACAGTAAGATCTGATATGGAAAATCTTTTCAATGATCTATGTGATGATAAACCATACTATAGACATACTTATGAAGGAGCTGATGATATGCCAGCCCATGTAAAATCTTCTATGATAGGAGCTTCCTTAACTATCCCTATCACAAATGGAGAGCTTAATATGGGAACATGGCAAGGGCTATATTTAAATGAGCATAGGGACTATGGTGGAAGTAGGAAAGCTGTAGTTACTATTATGGGGATTTAGAAGATAGTATATATAACTTAGAGTCCACTTCCTGTGGGAATATAATTTTTATAAATATCTTCCCATTTTCCTTCTTTTTTTAATTGCCTAATTGCTTTATTCATATTATTAACAATCTCTTTGGCTCTAGGAGATTCTTTACTTACCCAAAAATAAAATTCATTGTTTTCTTTAATTTTTATTTGAGTATATTTTAACTTGTCATCTGGTGTAGTTATGTTTCTAAGTAATATATTACCTAAAATAGGTTCTAATGAACCTACAAATACATCACATCTCCCAACCAATACCTTTTTTAATGCACTAGTAATATTTTTTGAACCAGTATCTAGTTTTATTCCTAATTGAGTATATATATCATAATTTTGTCCATGAATCCCACAAATTTTGTAAGGGGCTAGTTCTTTTCTTGTTGAGATATTAAGATCATTTGGAAATCTATCTCTTGAATAAAATACACCTATTGTGGTAGCATAAAAGGGGTCAGTTCTTAAATATTTTTCATCTCTTGCCTTACTTCTTGTTCCATCCATAAATGCTTCAAATTTTTTAACTTTACTATATAGTTCAACAGATTTGAGACATCTTTTCCATGGATATCCACTTATATTAAAGTTTATATTAGTTTTTTTAGAAATAATTCTTAGTGCATCTACTGATGCCCCAGTAAATTTATCTTTTTTAATACCATTTTTATCTCTCTCATAATATGTAAATGGAGCCCAATCTGTATTATCTGTACAAACTTCTAATGTATCATTTGCATATATTGAAGTTATTAGTAGTGACAAAAAAAGAAGTGTTTTTATAGTAATAGTCATTATGTGTCCTATCTTAAAATATGCTTATTATACTTTAATCTATTTTAATTATGGTTACTTTATAGTTTTATTTTTTTGAGTATAGGGTAAGGTTATTAATAAAATGATAGTTAGTATTATGGGTATTTAATTTTTTATACTAAATTATTTAAGTTGTATTTTGTATAATAATTATCTTTAAAGGTATAGGGTAATAGTAAAATGGATGATAAAACAAAAATACATGGTACTTTTTTAATTGGAGTAATTCAAACTTTTTATAGTTTAAATGCAATAACAAAAGAAAAAGTAGATAATTTATTTGAAAATATATCTCCAAATGATTGGTATCCTCTTAATGATCTCACTTATGTTTTTAACCTTTTAAAAAAAAATAAATATGTATCTTCTTTATTGTTTTATCAAGCAGGTGTAGCATTTATTCAAGCATGGTATGATAATGTTGGAAAATCCTTAGCTCATGGAAGCATTGGTCAATTTAAAATGCAGGACAATTCAGAGGGTATAAAGCATGTATTTAAAGATTATGACTCAAGTAAGTTATTTTCAAAAGTAATTGAGCTTGATATTGAGAAAGGTTACGCTGTTTTAGAAAACTCAGATATGTTTCCACTTGAATTTACTAAAGGAGTATATTATAATGGAATACATATGTGGGGAGATTTATTATGGTTAGATATGCATACAGAGGTATTAAGTCAATCCCAAGGTTATACTCATTCAAGGTTTATTTATAATTTTAAACTTCAAGATAAGTCTTTTTCAAATGAGCTAATTGATAATTTTATAGAAAATTTAACTTCAGATAATCTAGAAGATATTTCAAAAGAGATGTCTATGCAATTAGCTTGGAAATTAAAAGGAATGAAAAAATTATATAAAGATGAACAACTTATTAATAAAAAAGCAAATGAAATGCTTGGTATTGCATTACAAAATCAAGTAAAAATAAGTGAAGATTTAGAAAAAGCAAATGAAATTATTAAAGAACAATCAATAAAAGATTTTTTAACAGGGTTATATAATAAACGTTATTTTGATGAAAAATTTAGCGAACTATGGTTTAGAAGTATAAGAAGAAAAGAACTTGTAACAGTTTTAATGATTGATGTAGATTGTTTCAAGTTATATAATGATACATATGGACATTTAATGGGAGATAATACATTAAAAAAAGTTGCTCAATCTATTAAAGAAGTGTTTCAAAGACATGAAGATATCGTGGCTCGTTTTGGTGGTGAGGAGTTTATTGTAGCAACAGTTGAAACAAATAAAGAACAAATAAAAAAACATGCAGAAAATTTAATTACAAAAATTTACAATAAAAAAATACCACATCAAAATTCCTTAGTTGAAAAGTATGTAACTGTAAGTATAGGAATATCTTCTATTATACCTTTAAATGAAAATTCAATTGATTCTTTACTGACAATATCAGATAATGCACTTTATAAAGCTAAAGAAAAAGGTAGAAATAGAGTAGAGTATATAGAATAAAAAGTAGTATAAACTTTTTGATTTAATACCCTCCGAATAAATATTCGAAGGGATTAATTTACTAAATAAGGATACTTATTTTATCCATCCAATAATAATTTATCATCATCAAGCTCTTCATCTCCATGACGTGCTTTTGCAAATAAATTAAGTAGATCTTTTACTTCATATTTAGAGCGTTCTTCTCCTGATAAATCGAAGATGATTTTACCCTCATGAAGCATGATTGTACGTGATCCATAATCTAGTGCTTGTCTCATTGAGTGGGTTACCATCATTACTGTTAGTTTTTTCTCTTCAATGATTTGTGAAGTGATATCTAAGATAAGTGCAGCTGTTTTTGGATCAAGGGCTGCTGTATGTTCATCTAGTAGTAAAATACTACTTGGTTGTAAGGCTGACATTAAAAGACTCACAGATTGTCTTTGTCCACCTGATAGAAGTCCCATTTGGGCATTTAATCTATTTTCAAGACCAAGATTAAGACGAGCTAATTGTTCTTGGAATAGTTTACGAAGTTTAGCATTTGATGCAAAGGCTAAAGTTCCTCTTTTTCCTCTACCATAAGCAAGTGCCATATTTTCTTCTACTGTTAAATCTCCACAAGTCCCTGCTAAAGGATCTTGAAATACTCTAGCTACGTCTTTTGTACGTTTTGGTGCTGGTAAGTCTGTTACATCCCTATCTTCAAAAAATATTTTTCCTCTAGTCGAGTCTATATCACCTGCGATAGTATTTAATAGAGTTGATTTCCCTGCACCGTTTGATCCGATAACTGTTACAAATTCACCATTTGGGATTGTAAGATCAATTCCTCTTAAAGCTAACTTTTCAGTTGCTAGTCCATGATTAAAAGTTACATGTAAATTTTCACAACGAATCATTTGTTTACCCTTTTAGCTTTTTTTGCTTTGTATTCACTACGTAACTTTGGAAAGATCAATGCTAGTGTTACAAGTACAGCTGTAATAAGATTTAGATCAGATGCTTGGAATCCTAAGAAGTCAGCATTAAGCGCCATGGAAACAGCGATTCTATAAAGGATAGATCCTATTATACAACCCATTACAATAATTAACATAGATCTAGTACCTAGTAATGATTCAGCGATAATAACAGCAGCAAGACCAACTACAATTGTTCCAATCCCCATTGTAGAATCGGCAAATCCATTTGTTTGTGCAAATAAAGCTCCTGCAAGTCCAACTAAACCATTTGATAAAGCTAGTCCAACATATACCTTTTCATTTACTACAATACCATTTGCCTGAGCCATACGTTTGTTTGACCCAACTGCACGCATCGCTAAACCATATTGAGTATATAAAAACCAAGCTACCAATAATCCAGCAACAATAGCAAAAGTAGCTACAAAGATTACCTTTAGATACATAGCTGGGATACCTAAACCTTCAAAAGGAGTAAGCATTGTTGGCTCCATAATCAAAGCAACATTTGGTTTACCCATTACACGTAGATTGATTGTATATAAAGCAGTCATGGTAAGAATACTAGCAAGTAGATGCAGAATATTAAAACGCAAGTTTAACCAAGCTGTTACTATACCAGCACTAGCAGCTGCTAGTGTACCAACTAAGGTAGCTAAGAATGGATTAAAACCACTCACAATCATAGTAGCTGTAGCAGCAGCACCTAGTGTAAAACTTCCATCAACAGTTAAATCAGGGAAGTCTAAAACACGAAATGTGATATAAACTCCCATCGCTACTAAACCAAAGATAATACCTATCTCTAACGTTCCTAAAAAAGCATAAAGTGACAATTTACAAACTCTTACTTAATGATTTTAGTTGCACGATTAAGTACTGAATCTGGGATTTTTATACCCATTCTTTGTGCCATTTTTGGATTAACGTGAAGGTCTGTACCCTTTGCTACTTCAACATCGATAGATCCAGGTTTTTCACCTTTTAAGATTCTAACAACAACTTCACCTGTTTGTTTACCTAAATTAAAATAGTCATAACCAACAGCAGCAACTGCACCACGAGCAACAGTACTAGTATCACCAGCAAATACTGGAACTTGTGCATCCATACCAACTCTTACTACAGATTCAGCTGCAGAAATGATAGTATTGTCAATCGGACAATAAATAGCATCTACTTTACCAACTAATTGTTTTGCTGCAATCATAACATCAGATGATTTTGGTGCAGCAGATTCTACGATTTTGATTCCCATTTTTTTTGCTACAATTTTAGCACTATTTAACATTGAAACTGAGTTTGCTTCACCTGGATTATATGGAATACCAACAGCTTTTAGATTTGGTATGAACTCTTTGATTAAAGCTAGATGCTCTTTAAGATTTGCCATATCTGATAAACCAGTAACATTTCCACCTGGTTTTTTAAGTGTAGGTACAAGTTTTGCTGCTAGAGGATCTGTTACCGCTGAAAATACAACAGGAATTGATCTAGTAGAAGATACAGCAGCTTGAGCTGATGGTGTAGCAATAGCAACGATAATATCAGGCTGATCACCTACCATTTTACGTGCAATTTGTCCTGCGATATCAGGTTTACCTTGAGCACTTTCATATGTAAACTTTAGCTTATCACCACTATAACCATTTTCTTTTAATGTCTCTTTAACACCATCACGAACCGCATCAAGTGCAGGGTGTTCAACAATTGCAGTTGTTGCAATATAAACTGGTTTAGCGTGAAGTCCACAGCTAAATAAGGTTGCTGCTAACACAGTACCTTTTAAAATTGAGCTTAATCTCATTTTCATTCCTTTTTAACTTTTTTAAA
The DNA here is from genome assembly GCA_964342525.1 of uncultured Arcobacteraceae bacterium. Lineage (GTDB taxonomy): Bacteria > Campylobacterota > Campylobacteria > Campylobacterales > Arcobacteraceae. The sequence continues at coordinate 71,462 of CAYFGQ010000007.1, read as the reverse complement.
AAAACTATAAAAAGTTAATATATTTTGACCATAATTGTATAGATTTATATCTAAATGGTTACTTACATATTTGTAAATAGTATAGGATAGTTGGTAATTATTGTGTATTATTTTCACAACTTTTCAAATTCTATTTTTGAGGGATATATTTAGATAAAAAAAGGGTTTATTAAAATGGGTTTGTAAAAACCATCAAAATAGATTTTACAGCTAAAATTGAAAGTAAGACTTTTAAAATAAGTATCAATTTTTTTCCATCAATCTTGTCTCTTAATTTAGTTCCCACATATGAGCCAATAATTGAGCCAATGATCATAATTATGATTATAGAAAGATACTCAAAAAATATAAATCCAAAATAGATAAAAACAAAAACTTTTAAAATATGGGTGATACTCATTAAAATAGCAGAGGTAGCTACAACTTTATCTTTGTCTTTAAACTCTTTTAGCAGTATAGTCATAGTAAGTGGTCCAGTAGTACCAACAACCACAGATAAACCTGACTGGAAAAAACCAATAAGATAGTAGTTTTCATATTTTTTTATTTTATCATTGAATTTTTGTGACCATAAGGATAAAAGAATATATATACCAATAAATAGTGGAATATACTCAATTGATATTATATTTAGCAATAGAGCAAATATTCCTACCCCAATCAATGAGCCTATTAAAAACTTTGGTATTACTTGAAATTGGATGTCTTTATATCCAAAATATGCGCGGGATAGATTACTAGATACTTGACTTAAACCATGTACAGGAATTAAAGCATTTGTAGGTAAAAAAGAGGGTAGGATAGCTATAAGAAGTAAACCTCCGCCTAAACCAACAACTCCTGCAATAGTAGAAGTTAAAAAACTTATAAGTCCTAATACTAGTTCATCCATATCTTAATCTTACAAAAAAAGAGTTAAGAAACTCTTTTTTTAGCTCCTGCTATTAATTTCTCATCATTAATAATAGCTCTTGTGTGTGTTCCTTTTCCTGCACTTCCTCCACCATCTACGATTTCAACTTCAAATCCATAAAGTTTACCTTGCATTCCAGTAAAAGAAGCTTTTATAGTTATAGTGTCTCCTGGAAGTGTAGGGGCTCCATGTTTTACATTTACATCAACACCAACAGATAATTCCCCATCTTTTAATAGTGGAAACATTAATCTTCCAGCTGCCATTTCCATTAAAGCGATCATTCTATATGTGGCTAAAACTGCTGGAAAAGCATCCTCTTTAGATAATGGTAATAATGAAGCCAAATCTTTTTGCTCAACAGTGTATTTAAATTCATAAGTATCGTTTATTTCCATAAGTGTCCTTTTTTAATTTTTTGTATGGTATCATTAAATCAGATACTAAGTCAAATATCAAATCTAGATATGAGATATAAGGAAATGAGATATGGATTCAAATTTATTAAAAGTTTTTCTAGCAGTTTCAAGTAATAAAAGCATCTCTTTAGCAGCTTTAGAGTTAGGGTATGCCCAGTCAAATGTAACAACAAAAATAAAACAATTAGAGTCAAGCATAGGTTACCCCCTTTTTCATAGAATCCCCAAAGGGGTAAAATTGACCCATGAGGGAGAAAAATTATATCCTTATGCAGTGGAGATAGTAAAAAAACTAGAAGAAGCAGTTTCAAAGATCAAAAACAATAACCTACAAGAGAATTTAAAAATAGGCTCAACCCAAACAAATGCACCCATAAGACTTTTGCCCTTTGCAAGAAAATTAAATGAGGATTATCCCTCTATGAAAATTGATATATTTACTGATACTACACCTTTTGTTGTAAGTGCTTTATTGGATTATAAAGTGGACATAGCTTTTGTAAGTGGTGATCCAAATCATAAAGATATCAAGGTTTTACAAGTTTTTGAAGAGGATATCTATCTGGTTGAATCAAAAGATAAAGGGAGCGAAAATTGTATTTTAGGATATAAAGATAGCTGTGCATATTTTACATATCTCTATTCAGAGTTTAGAAAACAAAGTAATCAAACTTTTAAAATAAATACTTTTGAGAATTTTGAGACCATATTAGGATGTGCCCAGATGGGAATGGGAAAAGCATTAGTCCCTATATCCATTATAAAAAAATATGGATATAAAGATAATCTTAAGATGACAAAAGTAGATTGTGGACTATCTACACATTTAGTTTGTAGAAATGATAATATCCCTATAATTCATGACTATTTAGTAGATTTAGATTTTAAATATTAATTTTTTTGGAGATTTGAAAATAAGGAAATCTCAAAGCAGTTTAATAGCAAGATTCGGATTGATAAAATTTCGTAGATAAATATATACTTTTAATAAAAAGGATATTTCTCAATGGATTTAAAAAATTGGATTTTGTTAATCATTTTATCAATAGTTTGGGGTGGATCTTTTTATTTTATAGAGAAAGCTTTAGTATATTTTACTTTTGAACAAATTGTATTTTTTAGAGTATTTTTTGCTACTTTATTTATTTGGAGTGTTTTATTTATTAAAAAAATAAAGATTGTATATGATCTAAAACTTTGGGGTATGTTTTTTATGATGGGGGCTTTAAATAATGTGATTCCGTTTTTAAGTATCACTTATGCCCAGATAAATATAAGTGCTTCTTTAGCTTCTTTATTTAATGCAACTACTCCAATTTTTACAGCTATACTAGCACACCTATTAACTAAAGATGAAAAAATATCATTTGTTAAAACTATTGGTATTTTAATTGGATTTGTAGGAATGATGATATTACTTCTTCCTAAGGGTTTTGGTGATATTACTTTTGCTGGTATTTTTGCAATCTTAGCAGCTATCTCGTATGCCTTTGCTGGTATATTTGGAAAAAAACTAAAACAAAATGATCCTATTTTTAATGTATTTGGGATGCTTAGTAGTAGTTCTGTGATAATGTATTTTTTATTTTTTACTTCAATAAATACTATAGAATTTAACTCTTTTTACCAGTTTAAAGATTTGATCTTACTTGCAATTGTATCAACCTCAATTGCTTATATCATATATTTTAGATTGCTTTTTAGTGTAGGTGCAGTAAAATTGTTATTGGTAACATATTTGATTCCAATAAGTGCGTCCATCTTAGGTATAACATTTTTGAATGAAAAGTTTACTGTAAATATGATTTTTGGTACAGGAGTTATTTTTGTATCATTATGGTTAATTAATAAGAAGTAGATTATGAGTAAATTAGAAGAGAAAAGTAGATATTATGAAGATATAAAAAAAGCAATAGTATATTTGGATGAAAATTATTCTTATCAACCAAAACTTGAAGATGTAGCATCATATGTGGGTATGAGTAAATATCATTTTGCAAGAATATTTAAAGAGTATGTGGGTGTAACACCTATGCAATTTTTACAAGCCACCACTCTATCTTATGCCAAAGAGAAACTCCAAAGTTCAAATTCTATTTTAGATACATCCCTTGATTTGGGATTGTCTAGTTCAAGTAGATTGCATGAATTATTTATAAACTTTATTGGTGTAACACCCAATGAATATAAAAAAATGGGTGAAAATCTTAAAATCACTTATGGATTTGCTTATTGTCCATTTGGAAGGACTATGATAGCTTCAACCCAAAAAGGGATTTGCTCTTTAGAGTTTTATGAGAAATCCTCTGATGAGGTCTTTAAACGACTTCAAGAAACATGGAGTAAAGCTATATTTATTCAAGATGATAAAAAAGCCCAAGAACTTTTAGATAAGATTTTTATAAAAAAAGAAAAAATGAATCTTTTTGTAAAAGGAACCAATTTTCAAATCAATGTATGGAAAGCTATTTTAAATATAAAAAATGGAGAACTTTCTACTTATTCAGATGTAGCAGAGTTTATAGGAAAACCAAAAGCAGTAAGAGCAGTTGCAAGTGCTATTGGCTCAAATCATATTGGGTTTTTAATACCTTGTCATAGAGTTATCTCAAAAAGTGCTGCTATGGGTGGATATAGATGGGGGATTGATAGAAAAAAAGTGCTTTTAGCTTATGAAAATAGCAATAGTATTTAAAATTTTTTATATTTATTTGGAGTCATGGCAAATACTTTTTTAAAAACTTTTGAAAAATGGCTTTGGTCATAAAAGCCAACTTCATTTGATAGTTGTGCTAGGTTTATATTTTCTGATGAAGCTAATTTTTCTTTTGCTTTTTGGATTCTTTTATTGATTATAAACGCATGGGGAGTTAAGCCATATTTTTTTTTGAATACCCTTGTTATATATGATTCATCATAAGAGATATTTTTTGATATATCTCCGATACTTATTTGCTCTTGTATATTTTTATCAATATAGTTTTCAATTTCTTTTAGTAGCTCTGGTTCTTTCTTATCTTCTTTTTCATCTAATAAAGTGTATCTTTTTATGATATCTATTAATATATTTTTTATCCTTTTTATTTTAAATTCTTTATCAAAATAGATACTCTCACATAAATCATAAATTTTTTTATATAAAGACTCATCTTTAATCATATTTTGAAGATAGATAAATTCATTTTTATTTTTAAATAGTTTTTTTTGAATCTCTTCACACCACTTAGAATCAATATGTAAAGTATAGTAGTTTTTTACATTGTTTTTTTTGCTTTTTGTTACGTGAACTTGATGGGGATTATAAACAATGATCTCTTTTGCTTTTATCTCTAAATCACATTGATTATGAAATGAGACTTCCATATCTCCACTTAAAAAAACACTAAAAGCTAGTGAGTCATGGGAGTGTTTTGAATAGTTTAAATAGTAGTTTTCACTAAAGTTTAATTCAGCAAATAATTTGCCATCTTCATCATAGATCTTTTTCATATTATTGAAATTATACCATAATTAAAAAATCTATAAAAAGTCAGTTTTTTACTATATAAAGTTTTATATATTTGATAATATTCCATAAAATTAAAAAAATAAGGTCTCTTGTATGGATTTAAAACAAACCTTTAAAACATCCCTTCAAAGTATTTGGATTATTCTGAAACTTGTAATCCCTATTTATATAATTGCAGATGTTTTATTTTACTACAATATTTTATCTTATGTATCATTTTTAGTAGAGCCAATTACTGCTTTGATCGGCTTACCTCCTGAAGCCTCTTTATCAATTATCAGTGGAATGTTTTTGAATGTTTATGGAGCTATTGCTTTTGCTGCTCCTTTAGATTTGAGTATTCATCAGTGGAGTATTTTAGCTGTATTTATAGGTATTTGTCACTCCCTTGTGGTTGAAAGTATAATCATGAAAAAGATTGGATTATCAAATACTTATTCATATACTTTAAGAATAGTAGCTGGTTTTGTTGTTGCATATTTAACTGCTTTGATGCCAAGTGAATATTTTAGCTCAGTAATTATTGATAACTCTTTTGAGATAGTTCAATACTCATCAATCACTGAGCTTTTATACAATTCTTTAATAGATGCAGTTGATCTTACAATCAAAATTATCATTTTAATTACTGTTTTGATTTTTATAATGGATTTTATAAAAACAAGAAAATTTATTCTTGATTCAAAAAAGAATGTAAGTAAAGGTTTCTCTTTAACAGTAGGAATATTTTTAGGTATTACCTATGGGGCTGGAATTTTAATAAATGAAGTTGAAAATAAAAGGATAAATAAAGAGGATATATTTTATATAGGCACATTTTTAATGATTTGCCATGCTATTATCGAAGATACTTTATTGTTTGTGATTTTTGGTGCTGATTTTACAATGGTTGTTGTGATTAGAACTATAAGTGCAATAGTTATCTCATATATACTTTTAATATTTTATCAAAGAAGAGAAAAAAGAAACACTTTATCCACTTAAAAATACTTATCTAAATGTCAAGGAATTGTAAAGAAACATCACCTTTTTCTCTTGACACTTTTGTGTCAAAATACCATATCAAGATTAAAGAGGATGATATATGCTGCTTTTTAGAATACTAATTCCTATAGTTATTATATTTTTTGTTGGCTTAGGTATTGTAGGTTTTAGTACTTAATAGTTTTATTTTTTTTTATATTAAAAAGTGTAAATCTATCACCTTTTTATCTTGATGTTTCTTTAGTATGAATTTAGTTAATAAAAATGAAAGGGGTATCATGGAATTTTTAAGAAATTTAATCATCACAATTGTTATAACTTTTGTGGGTGTTGGTTTATTAAGTGCGAGTATATAGTTTGTGAAATAAAAGATCACTCTATGTGTGATCTTTTATTCAGCTTGTTGTTTTATATCTTTTAAAGCTAGTAAAAGGGCAGATATTAAAAGTAAACTACCCGAAATTTTATTCAAGTACATATTTATATGTGCACCAAACTTTTCTTTACTCCAAGACGCAAAGTATCCATAAAAAAGTAAAAAGATTCCATCTATTATAATATATGTTAATCCCAAAATAAAAAATTGTATGATAGTAGGCTGTGAAGGATCAACAAATAAAGGAAATAGTGCCGCAAAAAATACTACTGCTTTAGGATTACTTGAAGACATTAAAAAACCATTTAGATATAGTTTTTTAGCTGAGATGCTTTTATCTTTATCATCCTTTATATTTATATCCTTTTTTAAAAACTGTTTAATTGCTAAATATACTAAAAAAAGAACACCTAACCATTTAATTACGATAAACATATCTTGAAAAGTGTAAATAAAACTCACAAGACCTAATGAGGCAACAGCTGTTTGCCATACGTGAGCTGATAAATCTCCTGCACCTGTAGCAATGGATTTTTTAAATCCAAATGAAAGGGAGGTTGATAACATATAAATATGACTAGGTCCTGGGGACAACAAAAAGAAAAAAACAGTTGTTACATATAATAGCCAAGTATCAAGAGACATTTAAATCCTTTTTTTACAAATTATTAATTGTATATGGTATTTAAAAGTAATGTATAAATTATGTATAAAAACTAGAAACTTTAGATATAAATTAAATCATTTTCTATATTACATTTTTTATGAATGGTTAAAAGCTATTGGTGTAAATTTAAGAACATTAAATGTTATTCCATCAAATGGAGGAACTATCATGATTTCATTATTACATTTACATATTGTAAGTCTTTTACTTATTGGTATAAATTATTTCATATTAAATAGAAGTTTAGCAAATAATTTAGCTTCAAAATATTTTTTGATCAATTATATTTTTCATAATCATAGCTATATTAGGTTTTTTATAGTTTATTATCCTTTTTTAATTATTGCCATATATTTAATATTTGGAAATGTGATCCCTATAGGTTCAGCCTTTGTTGCTGTTCTTCATGTATATTTTATGCATGAGTTAATTTCAGGAAAAAATATAGAAGATAAAGAGGAGTATATCAATTGGTATACCCATAATGTTGAACATGCTTTTTCAATGCATAGCCATGATATCTTGAGAAAAAACTTTCATTTTTTATATGAAAAAGTAAATAGACTTATTTTATTTAAATTTGAGCTTATCTTCTTTGCTATTTTAATAATAGAGAGTGAAGTGTTTTTAGAAGTAGTAGCTGTATTGGATAGCCTAAAATAAGGCTATCCAACCTTTATTTATAGTTTTTCTGCTTTAAATAATATTGAATAAAATACTGGAACTAAGATCATAGTAAGTAGAGTAGCTACCATCAGACCAAAGATAATAACAACAGCCATTGATGCAAAAAATGGATCAGAGATAAGAGGTATCATACCTAAAGCAGTTGTAAGTGCAGCCATAGATACAGCTCTTAGTCTATTTATCCCTGAGTGGTGAATCGCTTCATTTAAAGGAAGTCCATTTTTCTCATTTTCTAAGGTTATCTCATCAATTAAAACAATTGCATTTTTTATAAGCATTCCTGAAAGGGATAAGAAACCAAGTAAAGACATAAATCCAAATGGTAGATCCATTATCAGTAGTCCTATAACAACTCCAATAAGTGAAAAAGGAACTGTAAGCCAAATCACAAGGGTTTTTTTCATAGAGTTAAATAGTCCTATGATTATTAAAACCATTAAAACAAAAAATAATGGTAATGACTCTATAATTGGTTTTTGTGCATCTCTTGAGCTTTTATATTGCCCATGCCACTCTATATAATATCCATCTTCAAACTCTAAACTCTCAACCTTATCTTTTATATCAAAAAGAAGATCATTTGCAAGTGTTCCCTCAACTGAATCTGCATGAATAGTAAGGGCTCTTTTTCTATTATATTCATAAATAATATCATCTTCAAATACACTCTCATAAGATATGATCAGTTGTTTTAGAGGTATCATCTTATTTGCAATTGGTGAGAATATTTGGATATTTTCAATATTTTTAATATCACCCCTCTCACTTTGTGGTGATCTTAGAATAATTGGTAAAAGCTCTTTTCCATCTCTAAAGATTCCAATTGTTCTTCCTTGGAAGGTATCTAAAATAGCTTCAGCTATAGCATCTTTTGTGATACCATTTAGATTTGCTTTTTCGTATGAAATTACTGGTTTAAGTACTTTAACTCTATTTCTCCAGTCACTTCTAACCCCTTTTGAATAAGGTGAGTCATTAAATATCTCTAATACCTGCTCTTCATATTTTCTAATCTTATCTAAATCTTCACCAAAGATTTTTACTTGTACTTTTCCACCATCACCTGGTCCTAGGATAAATTTTTTACCATTTACATTTAGATCAGGGTATTTGTTTTTTGATAAAGTCTCAATCTTTTTGATAATAGCATCTGATTTTGTGTAATCCTCCACATCAATAAGCATCTGTCCAAAGGCTGAATTTGGTTTTTCAGGTGTATATGTAAGAAGAAATCTAAGACTTCCTTGTCCTATAAAAGTGGAGATGTGTTCCACCCCATCGATATCTTTTATATCTTTATTTAGTTCACCAAGATATTCACTTGTAGTCTCTATTGCTGTACCTTGAGGTAGATAATAATCCACAATGATTTGAGGTCTAGATGAATCAGGGAAAAAGCTTTGTTTTACATATTTAAAACTCATAATTGAAGATGCAAATACAGCTACAGCGATGATTGAGATTAAATATCTATGGTTCATAGCAAATTTTAAACCAGCATCATATGATTTATGGATTATATTATCGTATTGCTCTTTCTCCACATCACTTGCACTTCTTTTTTTCTTTGATGGTTTTAAAAATTGAACTGCTAATATTGGAGTTAGTGTCATAGCTGTAACCCAAGAAAGCCCTAGAGATACCATCACAACATAAAAAAGTGATCTTGTATATTCCCCTGTAGCATCTTGAGATAATCCAATAGCTCCAAAAGCTAAGATTGCTACAACTGTTGCAGCTAGTAGAGGCCATGCCGTTTGTTTTACTACAGTAGATGCAGCAGCTTTGGCATCGATACCACGATTTATACGAACCAATATACCATCAACCACAACAATAGCATTATCCACAAGCATACCAAGGGCAATAATTAAAGCTCCCAAAGAGATACGCTCAAGTAGTACACCTAACATCGGCATAAAGATAAAAGTTGCAATAATGGTCACTAATAATACAGCACCAATAATAAGCCCTGATCTTAATCCCATAAAAAGAAGAAGTACAATTATTACAATCCCAACAGCTTGTGCAAGGTTAATCATAAATGAGTTTATGGCATTTGCCACATCTTTTGCTTGGTGAGATATTACTCCCACTTGTATTCCTAATGGTTTTTTTGATTCTAACTCTTGAAGTCTTTGATCAATAAGCTCTCCCATTTTTACAACATTTCCACCTTTTATAGTAGAAATTCCAATAGCAATTGAGTTATGCCCATCATATTTTAAAATACTTGAACTTGGCTCAAGATATGAGTCTTTTATGGTAGCGATATCTTTTAAGAAGATTTGTGAATTGCTTGCATTTCCTTTTATGATGATATTTTCAAGCTCTTTTATACTATTAAAACCATCTGCATGTACTCTTATAAATTCTGTCCCCACATTGATTTGACCAAAATTTGGGATTAGGTTTTTTAGATATAGCTCTTGTACTATTTGGGATTTTGCTATTCCTAGTTGGGCTAGTTTGTCTTTATTGATTTCAACTATTAGTGCTCTTTGTTGATCTCCAAAGGTATCGATTTTTCCTACACCATCAACTAAGATAAGCTCTTTTTTTAAAAAGCTAACATAATCTTTTAGCTCTTCATATGTATATTCATCCCCATAAATTGATAATAAAATCCCATAAACATCACCAAAGTCATCGTTTATATATGGTTTTTCAACCCTTGGTGGAAGATATGTTTGTGCTATTTTTTTTCTAAGCTCATCCCAGATCTGTTGTAGCTCTTCAGATTTATATTTATCTTTCATAGATACTTGGATAAAAGATTGTCCAGCACTATTTGTGGTATTGATCTTTTTTATATATGGAAGTTTTTGTATAGTCTCTTCTAATCTATTTGAAACCTCTTTTTCCACTTCCTCAGCTGTAGCACCAGGATAATTTGTGATGATCAAGGCATCTTTGATAGTAAATTCAGGGTCTTGAAGTTTACCCATTTTTTCATATACAATTAATCCATAGGCAAGGGATAGGATTGTAAGGATATATATTAAAAGTTTGTTTTTTAAACTAAATTTTGCAAAGTCCATTTTATTTATCCAGTTTTTTGTATTCTTTTATTTCATCATTTTCTTTTAAAAATCTAACACCTGAAGTAACTACTTTTGAATTATCATTTAGACCTTTTTTGATCTCCACATACTCTTTTGTAAGCGCACCTAACTCTACTTCTTGTTTTGATACTTTGCTATTTGAATCTACAATCCATACAAAAGATTTTTTTGTATCATTTGTGAAAACTGCTTTATAAGGTATAAATACCCTTTGTATTTTTTGATTTTTTTCTATGATCTCAACTTGCGCTGTCATTCCTGGTAAGATAGTGATATTCTTTTGTGCATCTAGTTTTAAAGTTGTCTCAAATGTTCTTGTTACTTCATCTGCAGCTGTGGAGATATTTAGAAATGAGGCTTTAAACTTCTTTGTTTTATCATTATCAAGTATTACAAAAATATCAACTTGTTTTGATATATGTTCTGCTGAGATATCACCCTTAGCTTCTTTTATATCTGATTCCGCCACAAAGAATTTTACTTTAAAAGATGAATTATCTTGAAGTCTTACAATTGGTTGCTTTGCTGTAACCCTTGCATAGTCATTTACAATCTTTTTAGCAATAACCCCATCAAATTCAGCTTTTAACTGACTCTCTTCTAGGTTTTTTTTTGCTATTTCATAAGCTGATTTTGTAACTTCTACATTTTGTTTTTGTTTATCAAAGTTTATTTGTGAAACTGATTTTGTTTTTAGTAGTTTTTCATATCGTATAAAATCTTTTTTTGCTTGTTCATAGTTTGCTTTTGCAGAGGAGTAGTTTGCTTTATAGATAGTATCATCTAATTTTGCGATGATAGTTCCTTTTTTAACCTTTTGTCCCTCTTGAATATTCATTTCAATAATTTTACCTTGAACCTCAAATGCCATAGTTACATCTTGAAAGGCTTCTATTTGTGCAGGGTAGTTGTTTGATCTTTGGAAGCTTTTATTTTCGTTTAGATCATATATTTTAACAGTTCTGATTATTGTTTTTTCTTCTATCTTTTGCTCTTGACATCCACTAAAAATAAGTAATGTCAAACCTAGTATTATCGCTTTTATGTACATTATATTTGCTCCTTTTCTACCAATGCATCTATTAATATATCTTTTATGTATTTGCTTATATATTCTAATGATTTCTCACTATCACCTTTGATCTCATTTATTCCCACTGATAAAGAAGTCATCTGAACCGTATAAAAAATAAAAATAGTGCCATGGATAAAACAATATAAGGCATAAGAATCCATAGATCTGTATTTTTCTTTTATATTTTGTTTATTTAAAATCTCTTTGATATATTGAATCTCTTTTTCAAAAAAAGGTACAACACCTTCATCTATATTTGATCCAAAGTTTGCTGATTCCCTTAAAGCTAGTGGGATGATATTTGGATTTGCTTTTAAACTGTGCAGTACAGAATCTATATAAATACTAAGCATTTCATCTACGTGAAGTCCATCATGAAGTTTTTCTTCAATACTTTCATGGATTAAAGATAGCTCATTTTGTATTATCTTTTGATATAGGGATTGTTTATCTTTAAAGTGATGATAAACTGTTGCTTTATTTATCCCCACTTTTTTTACTATATCATTTAAACTCACGCTATCATATCCACGTTTTGCAAACTCTTCGGTTCCTATTTTTAGTAGTTTTTCTCTTGTTTTCATTTAGTCTCTTTTAGAATATCGAATAATCTCAACCAAACGATCGGTTGGTTTTTCAGAATTATAGTATTAAAAATACGATTTGTCAAATTTTTATATCTTAAATTGTTGCTTATCTATGCCAAGAAATTTATATGCTTCTTGTTCTTCATTAGGGTGAAAAAATCTGATATCTATGGTATCTGCTTCAAAAAATACATTGAAAATAAGTTCAAGTTTTTTTATATTTTCATTGGGGTTAAATATCAAAGCACATTTTCTTAGTTTCATTTTTTTAAATATGGAAGAAAAAATACTTATAGACCTTTGTAGCTCTTCATTTGTAAAATTGTGTGCTGATTCTTTGTGTATGGAGAGAAAATTTGATACTTTTTTATCATCATAATAATAGTCCAATTCTAATATATGGGCTGTAAGTATATCTATTGTTATCTCACCTTTATTCATTCCTATAATCAAATCCTCATTTGGCTAATAATTGTATTGTATAGACATAATTTCTCTTTTTAATTACCAATCAAACGATCGGTTGGTTTTTGAAATTATAATATTAATATTTGGCTTTGTCAAATTTATGATGTTTTATCTAGGTTTATGGTTTTTAAAGAATATAAATTAAATTTATTAAAAAGGAAGATGTTTTATTTTTCTCTTCCTTTTCAATTTGGAGTTTATAATAAGCCTAGTTAACTTGTGAGAGTTTCCCTTCCATTCTATAAAAGCTTAAATCTGCTGCTGTAAAAAAGCTAAGTGAAGTTCCTTTATTAAAATCATCCACATGGGTAACTGTAGCCCCATCATCTTCTTGCCAAGAGATTGCATATACACCTTCACTTATTTGTTTTGCTGTATATTCAACCTTTCCACTTAATCCTTTAAATGGACCTTCAAGTACTTCATAATGGATATGTGTCTCATCAAATGTATCATTTACTACAAATCCTTCATATTCAAAATTGATTGTTTTCCCTACAAACTCTTTATTCATATTTATCCTTAAAACATTGTGTTATTGTTTGCTGATTCACTTGGAATATCTTGAATAACATCCCAATGCTCAACAATCATGCCATTTTCTAATCTAAAGATATCAATAACTGCTGATCCATTTCCTCCGTAAGTATTATCTTTTAGATGGAGAACAACTAAATCTTTCTCAGCAATAACTCTTACAATCTCACCTAGAGGTTTTCCTTTTTTCTTATAAATAGGAGTAAGTGTTTTGATATATTCTTTAACTGCTTCTTTTCCATCTCCTACGTGTGGGTTGTGTTGAATATAATCTTCTGCTACATATTTATCTATAGCATCCACATTTCCTTTAAAAAGAGCTTCTTCATACATTTTTACTACAATTTCTTTGTTTGATTCAAGTACTTTTTCTTGATTTGTAGCCATCATATGGCTACATCCTGTTAAACCTAATGATACTGCTAAAGTAAGTGCAAGTAAAGTTTGTTTTTTCATTTTTGATCCTTTTTATAATTTTATGGTCTTGGGACTATAACTAAAGAAAACTTAAATAAAAATATAGTCCTAAGACTATAAAATAGTTTAAAGAATATTTTTTATATCATTACATATGAAAATAGAAGAATTAGATCAAGATTTAGAAAAAATAAAGAAAAAAACGCCAGAGTTGTATAGTGATGTATTTCAAGTGAGTGTACCTCTTCATCAGTTTTATAAAAGATTTTTAGGTAATGCAGATACTGTTTTAAAAGAGAAACATGCTCTTACATCTATAGAGTTGGATGCTTTAGCTAGTTTGTATTATTCAGGGGGAGATGATTATATTCTTACTCCTACTCAGCTTAGTTCACGGCTACTTTTTTCATCAAGTAGTTTGGCAAAACTAGTTAAAAGGCTTGAAAAATTAGATTATCTTACAAGGGTATCAAACCCAGATGATAAAAGAAGTACCTTAGTACAATTAACTAAAAAAGGTGAAGAGATACTTCTTCTTGCAAGTGAAGATTTAAAAAATGTGGATGAAGAATCTTTTAATGCTTTAGATGAAAAAGACTTAGCAGAATTAAAAAGGATTCTTATAAAAGCGATGGAAAATAAAGATAAAAACTGAAATAGCTAAAAAAGCTATACAGTTTTGTTTTTCATCACTTATTTATAAACTTTGCTTCCCTTTTTTCTAAAAATGCACTCATTCCTTCTTTTTTATCTTCTAGATTAAAGGTGGTATAAAAGTATTTTCTCTCACTTTTGATTCCAGCTTCAAGGGTACTTTCATATGAGTTATCTATAGATTCTTTTATAAGTTTTACTACTGGCTGTGACATGGAAGCAATTTTTTGTGCCATCGATATAGCTTCATCTAGAAGTTTATCTTGCTCAAAAATCTCTGCTACTAAATTATAAGTCATGGCTTTATTGGCATCTATCATATCTCCTGTAAGACACATCTGCATAGCTTTTGATTTTCCTACAGCTCGAATAAGTCTTTGAGTCCCACCAATACCGGGCATAGTACCTAGTTTCACCTCAGGTTGTCCAAATCTTGCAGTGGTATCACAAATGATAATATCACATAATAATGCCAACTCACACCCACCACCAAGTGCTACACCTGAGACAGCTGCTATAATTGGTTTTTTATGGTTTTCTATACCATGCCATGCTTTTGTGATAAAGTCACTATTATATGCCGAGGCAAAGTCAAAGCTTGATAGCTCTTTTATATCTGCACCAGCAGCGAAGAACTTATCTCCACCTGTTAAAACGATAGCCCCTACATTTTCATTATCATCAAAATCTTTTAGGGCATTTGATAGCTCTTTTATCAAACTAGAGGATAGGGCATTATAATATTTAGGTCTATTTAGGGTGATTATCCCTATCGAGTTTTCTTCTTTTACAATGATGTTTTCATATTTCATTTTAGATCCTTTTGCTTAGGGAAGTGATAGTGAAATTATAACGTTATTTTGCTTTTTTGATATTCGGTTTTTCTTTTTCTTGTTTTTGATAAACTTTTTATTTAAAAATTATCTTTTTATTTCATTAAATTATTTTTTTAACCAAAAATTTACCACAATAAAGTAATACTTTACGTAATTAAAAATCAAATAATATAAAAAAGTTTTAAAAGCTTGATACTAAGGGGAGTTTCAATGTTTTCAAATATTAATCTAACAACAAAAGTTTTTAGTAGTTTATTGGTCGCAATTTTAGGGATGTTGATTATTTCTACATCATCTTATATTGTTTTTCTAAAATTGGTTCTGAACTTGAAGAGATTGCAGAGTATCAAGTACCTATGAATAAAGTTATTACTGAATTAGAAGCGAGTATTTTAAAAGAAGAAATATTAACTTATGAGCTTTTTATAGAGAGTAAAAATATCAATTCTTCTAAATTTAAAGAGGTAGAAAAAAAGATTAAAAAACTTGAAGAATCTACAGATAAATTGATTAAAGAAGCTGAACATATTGTTGAAAAAGCGATAAATCATAATGGGGATGAAAAGACTAAATCTATTTATAAGCTTTTTTTTAAAGAGTTAAAAGTTTTAGAAAAAGAGCAAAAATCTTTCGAAAAAAAACTGGCTAAATTTGAGCATGATATTAAAAGTGGAGATGTATCCCATATAAAAAAAGATAAAGAGTTAGTCCTAGAAGAGCTTAAACTAATGGATAAAAATATCGTTAAACTTATGCATCAAATGGAAGAGTTATTAGAGCACTCTACCCATCAAGCAGAAATGGATGAAAAATTTGCATTGCGTATTATTGAGATAATCTCTTTTATTGCGATACTTATTTCTTCTATTATGACATTTGCTTTACTTAAGATGATTAGAAGAAAATTTGAAACATTTCAAAATTCATTTGTAGCATTTTTTAAATTTTTAAATCGTGAAAGTAGTGAAATATCTATGGGTGATGATAAAGATGGGGATGAGTTTGGTCAAATGACAAAAGTATTAAATGATAATATTATAAAATCAAAACAACTTATTGAAGAAGAGAGGGGTGTTATTGATGAAACTATTAAAATTTTGGCTGAATTTGAAGTAGGGGATTTATCTCAAAGAATTAAAGCTAACTCCCATAATCCTGCATTAAATGAATTGACACGTTTACTAAATCAAATGGGAGATAATCTAGAACATAATATTGATGATATATTAAAAGTATTATCAGAATATGGAAATAACAATTATCTAAATAGGGTAAAAGCAGAAGGTTTAAAAGAGCATCTATTAAGTTTATCAAATGGAATTAATGAACTTGGTGATGTTATTACTAAAAGCTTACAAACAAGAAAAAGAAATGCCCTTACTTTAAAAAGTAGTGCAAATACTTTAAAAGATAATGTGGAAAGTCTTTCAAAATCATCAAATGAAGCAGCAGCAAGTTTAGAAGAGACTGCTGCAGCCCTTGAAGAGATAACATCAACTATTGTTAGTAATTCAGATAATGTAACAGATATGGCAAATTATGCATCAAAAGTAACAAAATCTTCAAATGATGGGGAAAAACTTGCTAATGATACTATGAAAGCTATGGATGAGATTGATGAGCAGGTTAGGTCTATAAATGAAGCTATTACTGTAATTGATCAGATTGCTTTTCAAACAAATATCTTATCACTAAATGCTGCAGTGGAAGCAGCTACAGCAGGTGAAGCAGGAAAAGGTTTTGCTGTAGTTGCAGGTGAGGTTAGAAACTTAGCTGCAAGATCAGCAGAAGCTGCAAGTGAGATTAAAAATATTGTAGAGTCAGCTACTGTAAAAGCTAGTAGTGGAAAAAAGATTGCACAAAATATGTTAAATGGATATGAAAGTCTTAATTCTGATATTGAAAAAACCTTAGATTTGATAAATAGTGTAGATGCCGCGTCAAAAGAACAACAATCAGGAATTGAGCAAATAAATGATGCCGTTACCGAGCTTGATCAACAGACCCAAAGAAATTCAGCCGCAGCGCTGGAAACTAATGATATCGCTATAAGTACAGATAAATTATCTGAGACTATGTTAAGTTCTATCAACTCTAATCAATTTGAGGGGAAAAATGATGTTGTAGATAGAAGATCTGCTTGTCGTGATTTAAATTATAAGGGTGTTGAGCGTAGAAGAGCGGAGAGAACAATCAAAGATAGTCGTAACAATAAACCTCAAAATGATGTTCAAACTCAGCAAAAAGATCAAACTGGACAAGCTTTGAAAGAAAATAATGATAATGACGAGTGGCAAAGCTTTTAAGATGCAACTAAGTTGCGTTTAATTATTTTTTGTTAATATAATATAAATGTGACTAAGTTGCATTTTTTCAGGTAAATAAAAAGGAATATTTTATGTCTCAACACTGTCTTTATTGTAAGAAAAAAATATCTATGAGTAAGGTATTTTGTTCAAAACCCTGTAAAGAAAACTATTTTGAACTTGTTGCTATACAAGTTCCTAAACCTTTTTTGAAAAGAATATATTTTTTATGTAATGAAGAGGAAAAAGAAGAAGAGATTTCAAAGTTTGCTAAAAGGCATAATTGGAGAATTGATCTTTTAAAAAATAAAATTGAAGATGAAGCTATAAAAATAGGATATGCTGTTTAAATTTTAGGAGATATGAACTCCTAAAGTTTTTTATAACATTCTTGGGATTTGAGATGAGTGATGGTGTATGATTGGGCTATCTTTTGATAGATCAAACACATAAGTAAATCTCGCTTCAAAATTATATGGCTCCCCATCAATAGAAAAACGCCAAGTATAAATACCACTTAAACAATATTGTTGTTCACCTAATTCTTGAGTGATAACTGTTTTATCGTGTAGGGTGATACTTAAAGCTTCTTTATCTCCTACTTTTTCAAAATAGTCCCTAATTTTTTCAGGCGTTTCTAATATTCTATTTGAAAATGTTGGGAATAACACGGCCTTTTCATCATATAAAGCTGTTAACTTTTCCACATCTGCTGTATTGATACCATGCATCCATTCTCTTAGAATATCTTCTGGTTTGTTCATATATATTTTCCTTTTATTTTAGTTTTGAATTATGCAATATTATTGATAATAAATAGCATAAGTAAAAAGTACAAAAAAATTACAACAGCTTATTTTAAACTCTCTTCATAAACTGGTCTGCACTCAACACAAAACCTAGCATGAGGTTTTACCCTTAATCTTTTGATTCCTATTTGCTCATCACACATTTCACAAGCTCCATAAGTACTATCTGCGATCTTTTTTAGAGCAATATCCACCTCAGTTAATTCTTGAAGTTGTTTTTCCCTTACTAAGCTTAGATTGTAACTATCACTTGATACCTCTGCATAATCCATCTCATCATAAGTAGTTTCACTTAGAAGCTCTTTTATTATGGTTTTACTAGAGTTAACTTGTTCAAGTAATTCTTCTTTTCTTTTTAGTAATTGTTCTTTAAGAAGTTGAATATCTCTTTCTTTTAACATTTCTTACTCCTTTTAAATGTCCCCAATTAAATTTTGGTGAATATTTACTTTTGCAACTAAGTTGCATTTAGGTATCATAGCACACAAATTTAAAATGCAACTTAGTCGCATTTACTATTTTTATAAACTATTAAAGGATTAAAATTGAATAATACACAAACATTTACTATAAACTCTCCCCTTGATATGCATTTACATCTACGTGATGAGGATATGCTTAAACTAGTGGGACCACTTACTTCAAAGGATTTTGCTAGTGCTCTTATTATGCCAAATCTTCAACCACCAATTACAACAAAAGAGGCACTTTTAGCATATAAACAAAGGATTATTGAAGCCTGTAATGATGATAGTTTTGATCCTCGAATGACTATCTTTTTTCAAGTTGATTATTCCTATGAGTTTTTAGAAGATATTAAAGATGAGATTATTGCTGTAAAACTTTATCCATTTGGAGTGACTACAAACTCAGAGACAGGTGTAGCTTCTATGGATGTGGAGCTATTAAGACCCACTCTAGAATCTATGGAAAAGTTAGGAATCCCTTTATGTGTACATGGTGAAACACAAGGTTTTGTGATGGATAGAGAGAAGGAGTTTTTACCAATTTATGAATCTTTAGCTATAAATTTTCCAAAGTTAAAAATTATGATGGAGCACATTACCACAAAAGAGACAATTGATCTACTTCATAAATATGATAATTTATATGCAACTATTACAGTGCATCACTTACTTTATACTTTAGATGATCTTGCTGGTGGTATGTTAAATCCACATGCTTTTTGTAAACCTATAGTAAAAACTCCAAGTGATAGGGAAGCTCTATTAGAACTCGCTTTAAGTGCTCATCCAAAAGTGATGTTTGGATCAGACTCTGCACCACATCAAAAACAAGCAAAAGAGTGCCATCATGGAGCAGCTGGTGTCTTTACAGCACCAATAGCCCTGCAAGTACTTACTCAGATATTTGATGAGCATGGAAAGCTTGATAATCTAAATGCTTTTGTATCTTTAAATGCTAGGAGGATTTACGATCTTAAACCAGTAGCTAAAGAAATAAAACTGGTAAAAAAAGATTTTATAGTACCTGAGTATTATGAGTATAAGGGTGAAAAAGTAGTTCCTATGAATAGTGGAAAGAGTTTATCTTGGAGTATTGTTTAGGGGATAGAATATGATTATTAGAAAAAAGTTTAAATTTGAGGGTGCCCATATAGTTAGAAACTGTTCCACAGATAGATGCAAAAAATCTATCCATGGGCACTCTTATGAGGTGGAAGTGTTTTTTACTTCAAATAAATTGGATAATGGCTATATGATCTTAGATTTTGGTCTTACAAAAAAACACATAAAAAATATTATTGATTCTTTTGATCATGCTTATTCCTTATGGTCTGGGGAATCAGATGAGTTTAAAAACTTTTTTAAATCAAACTCGCAAAGGTGGATAGAGATGCCTGTATCTCCAAGTGCTGAGTCATATAGTTTGATGTTTTTAAAATTTGTTGATAATATTTTAAAAAATACTACTTTTAAAAATGGGGAAGGGGATGTTCAGGTTTCCTCTGTACGTGTACATGAAACTGAGACAGGATATGCTGAAGCTTTTAGGCATGATATGGATATAATCGAATTAGATTTAGCCAAAGTTATCTTTTCAGAAGGTGTGATAAATGAGTGGGAAGATAAAGAAGATTTATTAAAGATATTAAAAAAGGTTTAGGAAGATGGAAAATATAAAAGAGGAACTTAGAAAAGTTATTGAAGATGTGATGTTGCCAGAAACTCAAGAGTATTTAGCAGATTTAAATGAAAGTATAGAAAATGGTACAGCAAACCCTGAAGATATTGAAGCAAAAAGTGATATAGAGGGTTTTATATCTGAGCTTAAAACTATCCTTGAAGTGATTGCTCAAAATAAACTCTCAGAGGAAGATGCCAAAGATGTATATGGAAAAATCATCACTATGATTAGTGAACATGAACAAGAGAATTAAATCTATCTCTAAGGATTATGATTAAAGATTTTATATAAAAACTTTTTTAAATTTTATGTACTATAATGCCAGAATGATAGATAAAATAAAAGATTATATAAAAAACAATGAATTTTTAAATAAATATGATGTGTCAAAAAGATACTTTGTACTAAATAAAACAATGGTATCAAGGGGCGTATTTATAGGTTTATTTATAGCCATGATCCCTATGCCAGCACAGATGCTTGCTGTGTTTTTATTTACCTTTGTAGGTAAGTTTAATTTTCCTATAGCTATTGCAATGTGCTGGATCACAAACCCTTTTACAATGCCATTTATCTACTATATACAATATATGACAGGTATGTCTTTAATTGGTATGGAGCCTTTAGAGGTTGAGATAACCTTACAATGGTTTAATGATAATTTCTCAAATATCATTATGCCTTTATATTTGGGTGCTTTGTGTTATTCAATCACTTTGTCTACCCTTGCTTATTATTCTATAAAATTATATTGGGGAAATAGAAAAATTAGGATTAGATAGTTAATAGTTAATAGTTAATAGTTAATAGTTAATAGTTAATAGTTAATAGTT
>CAYFGQ010000007.1:4748-50073 GCA_964342525.1 uncultured Arcobacteraceae bacterium | reverse complement strand
TAGTTAATAGTTAATAGTTAATAGTTAATAGTTAATAGTTAATAGTTAATAGTTATGCACCTTAAAATTAGATGAATATGGAAATCTTTTACTCCATGATAGGCAATTCTTAATTCTTAACTTTTAATTCTTAACTCTAAATTCTCCCTCTTTTACTTCTTTAAATAGTTCATCATAAGACTTATACTCTGTTGGGCTTAGTCTATAGTAGATATGTTTCCTTTTTAATTCATTTGGCTCTTTTAGTCCAGCTGAAGCTATGATCTCCATAAAACTCTCCACTGTATTTTTTTGATAGTTTTTTACCCTTATTTTTTTATCACTTACAACTAAACCTTTTGCTAAGGTTTTATCTTGGGTTGCTACTCCTGTTGGGCAAGTGTTTTTATGACATTGTAAAGCTTGGATACATCCTAAAGAAAACATCATACCCCTAGCACTAGCACAAATATCTGTTCCAAGGGCAATATTTTTTGCTATATCCATTCCATTAGTAATTCTACCACTTGCAATGATTTTGATATCTTTTTTTAGATCATATCCCCTTAATGTATCAACTATAAATATAAGAGCATCCCTAAGGGGCATACCCACATGATTTGTATACTCTAAAGGTGCAGCACCCGTTCCACCCTCAGCACCATCTATTGTGATAAAATCAGGTTTTATGTTTGTCTCTAAAATAGCTTTACAAATATCAATAAACTCATCTTTATTTCCAAGGGAGAGTTTAAATCCTATAGGTTTCCCAGCACTTAAATCTCTAAGCTCTTTTATAAAATTCATCATCTCTATTGGATTAGAAAAACTACTATGGGTTGGAGGTGAGTCCACTTGGGTATTTGGCTGTAGTTCTCTTTGTTTTGCAATCTCAGGTGTGTTTTTATGGGCTGGAAGTATTCCTCCATGTCCCGGTTTTGCCCCTTGGGATAGTTTGATCTCTATCATTTTTATATTTTTTAGTGAAGCTTTTTCTTTGAATTTATCCCTATCAAAATCTCCATTTTTATCCCTACATCCAAAATATCCAGTACCTATTTGCCAAATAAGATCAGCTTCACTATCTAGATGATAAGAACTTATCCCACCTTCCCCAGTATTTAGTGCAAAGTTACCAAGTTTAGCACCATTTCCTAAAGCTAAAATAGCATTTGAGCTAAGTGCTCCAAAACTCATACCTGAGATATTAAATATAGAAGATGAATAGGGCTGTTTACATTCTTTTGTACCTATTTCAACCCTTGGATTTAGATTTAGCTCATGAGCTTTTAATGCTTACATGGAATGGGCTATCCACTCATATCCTGTTTTATAAACATCCTCTTTTGTACCAAAGGGGATGGTGCTTACTATATCTTTTGATCTTCTATATATTAGACCTCTTGTTTGACGATTAAAAGGTACACCGTCTATATCTGATTCTACAAAGTATTGTCTAATAGGAGGTCTTAACTCTTCAAGTACCCATCTAAATCTTCCTAAAACTGGAAAGTTCCTCCATAGAGAGTGTTTTGTTTGTTTTATATCATATAGTGCTATTGCTGTGATGATTAAGTATAAAAGAATAAGTAAAGAAAATGAAGATAGGAAAAATAGAATGATTAATGATACAAGACCTCCTAAAATAATAAATAGTTTTAAATTTTTTTGCATCGTTAATCCCTTTATTAATTAAAAATATTATAAAAATTATTATAAGTTAATTTGTATTAATAGGATATTTACTTCTTTTAATAATTATATACTTGTGGATTTTTAGAGAAAAGAAAAATACATAGATAGCTTAATACTTTTATGATATATTTTTCAATCTCTAAAATAAAATAATCTAAATTAATAAATTTTATTAAAAAATACTCTCAACTCCATGTTCAATATCTCTTCCAATATTTTTAACTGTTCCCCCAACTGCTTTGTATGCATCTTTTAATGCATCACCTGCAAAACCAGCACCTTTTAGTAAGTCTTTAATAGCATCAGCAGATAAACCATAAACATCTTTAAATGCTTTTGCAATATCTTTAGCTGAATAATCAGCAGCTTTTAGTGCTTTTGTTATCTCTTTTTTACTTGCTTCATATCCTTCTTTTAATGCTTTCATAGTTAATCTAGCATCAGCTTCATAGGTAGTTTTGATAGCTTTTGCCACATCATCAACATCGTAAATTGCTTTTTTTAATTCCTTTGCAAGTTCTGTTGCTGTGAGTTTATATGCATTATTTATATATTGTGCTACTTTATCTGCATCTGTATCAAACTCTTTTTTTATTTCATGGGCTACTTTGTATGCATCACAACCAATATCATATAATGCTTTTATAACCTCTTTTTCATAACATCCAAAATGATTTTTTAAGAATGCAATAGTTGTTTTTAAATCTTTTCCAAAGGCTTTATGAAGTATTTCTGCTAATTCTTTTGCATCTTTATCCACATCTTTAATGAGTCCTTTTACTACACCATCTACCCATTTTGTGGCATCATTGAATAGTTCACGTATTTCATCTTCTATTTTATCCTCTATTTTACTAATTACATCTTTTAGTGTAGCTTGCTTATCTATATCAAATGAAATAGGTCCAATCTCTTGACCTTCAAAATCAAAGCTAGCAGATATGTCTAGAGAAAAATCATTACTATTTATTTCTCCACTAAAAGATGCCTTGATTGTGCTATCAAGATCAATACTCCCTAAGCTATAATTATCTATACTTAAATCAATCTTTTTATCAATTCCATATTCAAAATCAGCAGCTAAGTTACAATATTTATTTTTAGTAGTAAGTGACCCACTAATAGAACTATCTATAATTTCATCTACTTTTATATTAAATGTTAATTTATCGTTTTCAAGATCTACTTTTGCACTAGTTAAATCTAAAAGATTTACTTGTGCATTTAAATTAAATTGAGGTGAATCATCTGTCATAGTGCAAGAAAACTCAGGTCTATCTTCTGTATCCCCTTTTAAAGAGAAGATATCTCCTAATTTAATTGGTGGCATAGAAAATTCTCCACTAAAATTCTTTTCATCTTTTATCTCTACTTTTCCGTAAAATTCAAGTCCACAAATATCTAAATCTGCACTAAAGTTTAGTACTCCACTTGGTGGTTTTTTTCCATTTGGTAAAATGATTTGTGAAGAAGGGATTATCATCCATGAAAAGTTAAGGTCTTTAAAATCAAAGCTTGGCTCGCTTATATTTGTACCTAAGAAATGATTAAATAGCTTATTTATTGAAAGTTCATTTATATAAAAAGATAGATATTCTGGTGTGATAAGAGAATCTATCTCTTTACAAACAATTGTAAATTTATCATCTTTAGAGTTGCTATTTTGAATTGAATCCAATTTAAATTCACCTGATAAAGCCACATCTAGAGAAGGTGAGTCATATTGAACTTCTCCACTTAAACCTAGTGAATCTATTTTAAAATCACCTAAAACTGATGGTATGCTAAATAAATTTTCTGATCCATCTAATATACCACCTATGGCAATTTTAGTAGTATCTAAAATAATAAATGCATTTAAATCTAAGGACTTACCTTGTATTTTAAAAGGAATATCTCCTGTGATTTTACAATCTATAGAGCTTGTGTCTTCATCAATTTTTAATACTAATAAAGAGTTTTTAATACTCAAAGTTGTATCTTCTCCCGTATTAATTTGAATAGTATTAAAATTTGAAGTTATAGTTAAAGTCCATTGGTCTGTATTAGTTGCATCTATAGATATTTTTATATCTATTTGTTCAGTTTTGATTAGTTTTGAGAGTTCTTTTATTATGCTAGTTTCAAATGGAAGATTATTTGTTTGAATAATTCCATTAAAAGTTAATTCTTTCCCTGTACTTGTTTCTTTTAAATCTCTAAGCATAAACTTATTAATAATATTTTCATCTGGGCATGAAATATTATGTTCTTTTAGTAGTTTTTTTAAACTATATTCATTTGATTTACCATTAGCTAAACAACTTTTTAAATTTGTTGTATCCATTTGTTCTCCTTATGTTAATAAAAAAGTTTATATTTTAATTATCTTTAAATAACTAAAACAAACATATTCTACATGGACATAATTAGGGAAAAATTTGTAAAAAAGTTGCATTCAATTCTAAAAAAATAACTTTAATTATAAAAGAAAAGATTTTATTGTTTTTTCAAAAAAACTATTTTTAAATTTATTTTATTTACACACTGTATAATACGCCAATTAAAAATATTAGCCTTTAGGAGTATTATATGGACTATAAAAAATTTGCAGATTTTTCCCCTTGTGATTATGCAGGACCATTAAAAAGAGAAAGTTTTATGGATGTGGGTATCAAAGAGTTATGGACTGGTATCCCAAGAATCTCTGGACCAGCATTTACAGTTGAGATGGTAGCTGGTGAAAACTTAGCACTTCATAGGGCGATTTATGAAGCTCCAGTTGGGTCTATCATCGTAGCTCAATCAAATACTGTTGATTATTCGGTAATTGGTGGAAATGTAGCTAGAATTGCACAACTAAAAGGAATCACTGGTTTTGTAATAGATGGAACTGTAAGGGATATCGCTGAGATAAGAGAGCATAAAATGCCAATCTTTGGTAGGGGTGTATTACCAATGCCTGGGGGTAAAAAAAATGCAGTACCAGTAAATGTTCCAATTGTAGCAGGTGGTATAAATGTAAATCCGGGTGATATTATTGTGGCAGATGAAGAGGGTGTGGCTGTTATCCCAAAAGATAGATGTGAAGAGATTTATGAAAAAACAAAAGCAAATGTGGAAAAAGAGCAAGCTATGAGCTTTGAAGATTGGGCAGCAAATCATAAAGAGAAGATAGAATCCTTTTATAAATAGGTATTCAAGTAAATTTTAGATATAATCGCGAAATATTAGGACTACATACAATTGTATTAAAGGGAATAAATGGATAAAGATTTTAACTATTCAGGTTTAAAATTAGGAATTATTGGTGGGGGACAGCTTGGAAAGATCATGTCTCAAAAAGCAAAAAAGATGGGATTTCATGTAACTATTTTAGATCCTACTTTTAATTGTCCTGCTGCACAAGTATCTGATAAACATATCATTGGTGGATTTTATGATAAAGATAAACTTGAACAAATTGTTCAAGAGTCTCATGTGACTACTTTTGAGTTAGAGCATATTGATACATCTATCTTAAAAGAGTTATATGATCATGGACACAATATCCACCCATCTCCATATGTAATGGAACTTATCCAAAACAAATATGAACAAAAGAAACTTTTAGATGAAAGGGGTGTTGCAGTACCAGCATATAAAGATGTAAAATCAAAAGAGGATTTAGCATCTTTTGGTTTTCCTGTTGTTCAAAAGGCAAAACTTGGTGGATATGACGGACAAGGTGTTCAAGTATTAAAATCTGCTGAGGATGTTGAGACTAAAGCTATTGAAGCTGAATCATTTATTGAAGAGATGGTTGATATAGATAAAGAGTTAGCGATCATAGTGGCAAGGAATATTGAGGGTGAGATTAAATGTTATCCTGTGGTTGAGATGCTATTTGATGAAAGAGTAAATATCTGTGATTCAGTTATGGCTCCTGCAAATATCTCAAAAGAGATTGAGGAAAAATCAATTGAAATCGCTACAAAATCTATCGAAGTTCTTGATGGTGTTGGTATCTTTGGAGTTGAACTGTTCCTTACCAAATCTGGAGAGGTTCAAGTGAATGAGATCGCACCAAGACCACACAACTCTGGACACTATACAGTTGAAGCTTGTGCCACATCACAGTTTGAGCAGATCATTAGAGCTGTTACAAACTTACCATTGGGATCAACTAAACTTATCTCACCAGCAGTTATGATTAACTTACTTGGTGAACAAGGGTATGAGGGTGAGCCATTTATTGATGGTATACATGATGCTTTAGAGATTCCTGAGTTATCTTTCCACTTCTATGGAAAAAGTTTTACAAAACCATTTAGAAAAATGGGACATGTTACAGTTTTAGATGATGATATAAACAAAGCATTAGAAAAAGCGATGAAAGCAAAAGATATTTTAAAAATTAAAGGGAGCAAAAAAGTATGAGCCAGCCACTAGTAGGTATTATCATGGGGAGTGATTCAGATCTTCCAGTAATGAGCGCAGCAGCAGATATGTGTGAGAAGTTTGGAATTGAGTATGAAGTGACAATTGTATCAGCTCATAGAACTGTTGATAGATTAAATGAGTATGCATCAACAGCAGCGGATAGAGGTTTAAAAGTAGTTATCGCTGGTGCAGGTGGAGCAGCTCATTTACCAGGTATGGTAGCAGCTATCACAGCACTTCCTGTTGTTGGTGTACCAGTTAGAGGATCAAACTTAGAGGGTATGGATTCTCTTTTATCTATTGTACAGATGCCAGGTGGAGTTCCTGTTGCAACTGTAGCAATAAATGGAGCAAAAAATGCAGGTATTTTAGCAGCACAAATCATCGGATCAAGTGATAAAGAGATCCAAGATAAAGTGACAAACTTCAAAGTTGAGATGAGACAAGAGGTTGAAGCTAAGATTGAAAAACTAGATCAACTTCAATATAAAGAATACTTGGCTCAAATGCCTAAAAAGAAATAATAGTAAGGGCTAAAAAGCTCTTACTATTTAATATGTCAAATAAAACCACTTTCACAAAAATCTTCACCCACAAAAAACTACCCTTTTTAGAACTTAGATACTCAAACAATACAAAACACTATAAAGAACATCTTCACGATACTTTCTCCATAGGTATAAATCTAGAAGGAAAATCTATCTATACAAATAAAGATAAAAAATATGATTTAGATGATGAGGGCATGATTGCAGTTGTAAATGCTAATACTATTCACTCTTGTAATCCTATAAATAAAACACCAAATCTATACTATATGATGTATTTAGATGAAAAGTGGTGTTGTGGTATTCAAAACTCTATCTCATCTGATATAGAGAATTTTAAGGCTTTTCCTGAGGATATTTTAGATGATAAGAAACTTTACCTTGAGTTTAAAATCCTTTGTGAGAATCTATTTTCTGAAATCTCCTATATGGAAAAGGAGGATGCTCTTATAGATTTTTTTACAAAACTTTTTAGTCAATATATAAATGAATCAAAAGAGCCAATTGAAGACGAAAGATTTGAAGAGATAAAAGAGTATCTAAATGAAAACTATCAAGAAAATATTTCCTTAGATGAACTATCAAAAAAGTTTGATCTAAACCCTTTTTATATAATACGTCTTTTTAAAACAAATCTAAATATAACTCCCCATTCATATTTACTAAATGTGAAAATAAATAAAGCAAAAGAGTTTTTAAAAGAGGGCTATTCCATAGTTGATACTGCACTAGAGTGTGGTTTTAGCGATCAAAGTCATTTCCATAGAAACTTTTTAAAGATTGTGGCAACTACACCAAAAGAGTATAAACTCAATTTTGTACAAGATTAAAAACTTATAAATCTCCTATAATCCTTTTTTTATAAGAAGGAATATTTATGGAGATATATTTATCAGGTTTTTTAGCTTTAGCTCTTGCCCATTTTGTAGCACTTTTAAGTCCCGGGGTTGACTTTTTTTTGATTCTCTCAAACTCTTCAAAATATGGTAGGTTTTCTGGAGTTGTTACCTCTTTTGGTATAGCTATAGCAAATTTAGTTTATATACTTTTAGCACTTTTAGGTATAACTCTTATAAAAGATAATGAGTTTATTTTTAGCTCCATCAAAATACTAGGCTCTTTATATCTTTTGTATATTTCATATTTACTTTTGAGAGTTAGTAAAAGAGAACTCTTTTCTGATAAAATTAAAAAAGATCATACAAAAAAAGAGATTACTAAATATTTTGTTATGGGTTTTTTATCAGCTATCTTGAATCCTAAAAATTCTATTTTTTACTTTACGATATTTTCTATTTCTATACAAAATGATACACCATTTATTATTCAATCATTTTATGTTATCTGGATGTTTTTAGCTGTTTTAGTTTGGGATATTTTTATAGTTTATTTGGTAACAAATTTTAGAAGTAGGATTTTTATGGAAAAGTATTCTTATATCATAGAGAAGTTTTCTGGTATTGTTTTACTTGTCATTAGTATTTCTATTTTATTTAGTAGTTTATAAAGACTCAACCCTATCTCTACCATTTTTCTTTGCTTCATAAAGGGCATCATCTGCTCTTTTGATCATGGTATCGATCTTTTCATCTTTTATATATATTGTTACCCCAAAGCTGGCAGTTTTTTGTTCACCTAAACTAAAAGGGTATAGGGATATTTTCTCTTTTAGAGCATTTGCTAAGGATAATATCCCTTCTATTTCAGTTTCAGGGCATATTATCATAAACTCTTCTCCACCCCATCTTCCAACAGTATCTGTTTTTCTTGAGTGGGATTTTAAGATTTGTGCAAACTCTTTTAGTACTGTATCTCCCATTTGATGTCCATGGGTGTCATTTACTTCTTTAAAGTGATCTATGTCTATTAGAATAATTCCAAAAGATGAGGCAAATCTTTTTGATCTATTTGTCTCTGATATTAAAGTTTCATCTAGTTTTACTCTATTGTAAAGTTGGGTAAGGTTATCTGTATCTACTAGTTTTTCAAGAAGTTTGTTTTTTTCTTCAAGCTCTTTTGTTTTGAAGATGATCTCTTTATATAGTCTTAATTTATTTATAAGTTGTAGGTCATCAATAGGTTTTGTAAGATAATCAATAGCACCTAATTCAAAACCTTTTTGTTGGAACTCCTCTTTTACAAATGCTGCTGTTAAAAATATGATAGGGATATGTTTTGTTTTTGGATTTGATTGAAGAAATTGTGCCACTTCAAAGCCATCCATGCCCGGCATTTGAATATCAAGGATGATAATATCTATCTCTTTAGTATATGTCTCTTTAAGTGCTTCTTCTCCACTTCCAGCCATAATAATATCTATATCATCATAATACTTTTTTAGTAGATACTCTAAAGATATTCTATTTGCTTCAATATCATCTACTATAAGTAGTGTTAGTTTATTCATTAATCTTATCCAAATTATTTTTGATATTTATATCAAAAACTCTATCAAGTTTGTCTTAATGTAATAAAAATGTAGTAGAATTTAAGGGCAAAGTAAAGAATAAAGTTATTTTGCCCTTTGAGTATTTATTTTTTTACTTCTGAATCTATAAGATTGATTAGATTCTCAAGTCCAAATTGTTGTAATGGTTTCCCATTTACAATATATCCTGGGGTTTTTGTTTGGTTTAGTGTTTTTGCATCTGCTAGGTCTTGATTTATGATTTCATCTGTTTTTGGGTTTTTAACATCTTCACTTAGTTTTTTCATATCTAAAAGACCTGATTTTGATAAGATTTTCCATAAGATTTTTGGATTTACTACATGGTGTTGTACCCAGTACTTTTGTGTATAAAACATAAGCTCTAAAGTCTCCATAAACTTACCTTGCTCTTTAGCTCCAAGAAGCATTTTTATAGCATGGTTTGAGTTTTTGTGAAATGGTGCATATCTAAGTACTAATTTTACTTCTCCATCATATTTTTTAAGTATCTGTTTTACATATGGATGAAACTGTGCACAAGTCTCACAAGCTGGATCAAAAAACTCTACAAGTTGTACCTTTGCATCTTTATCTCCCACTACTACGGAATAGGGTCTCTCAAAAAGTAAGGCTTGCTCTTTTGCTAGAGCTTGGGATTTTTCACTTTGGCTTTTATTATAAAAATATCCTCCCGCAAAAAAGATAGCTAGAAGAACTACAACTGAGCTTAATAATAAACTTTTATTTTTCATATTTACTCCAATATTTTTTAAGAGAGGATTATACTCTAATGTTTTGGTGATTTTGATAAGTGTGGAGGAGGTTTTGCTATAGGGGTATTAGTTAAAAATACCTGCTATAGCTTTTGAATCTTTTATAAATTTGATTGATTCGATTTTATTATCTTTTATTTTGATAATTGTTAGTGCTTCCTCTTCTTTAGGGAAAAGTTTTGTCTCTTCTTTGATAAGAGCTAATGAATAGTTATATTTTTTAAACTTTGGCATTGCAAACCATTTTGTTACAAAAGATGGCATACCAGAGATATCAGATACCACAACTGCACTATTTGCATCTAGATATGTGTTTGGTTTTTCATTTAAGTATTCGCTTACCCAAGAAGCAGGATCTTTTTCAGCAGAGAAGATTATAGTTTTGTAATCTTTTGAATTGATCTCAACATTTTTATCAAATTGATCTTTTACATTAAGTGGATTAATTGTATCACCAACTTTTAGTGTCTGGGCAATTGCTAATGAAGATAGTAGCATTAAACTTAACAACATTTTTTTAATCATTTTTTACCTTTTCTTTGATTTATGCTCGGTATTATATGGAGCTAAACTTAATAGTATATATAAAAAAAATCGTAAAATTTACTTTACTAAAACTTTCAGTTTAATTAATCTTTTTATTATTTTTTTAAAAAATATTAGCTATCGTTAATAATTATGATTTAGGAGGATATTATGACTTTAAATACAAAAGATGATCTTTATAAACTCTCATTTGCTTTGGATAATATCCCATCTTATATCTATATGAAAGATAAAGATTCTAAATATATTTATGCCAATAGGGCTACTTTGGAGCTCTTTGATTGTACTAGTGAATCAATAGTGGGAAAAGATGATAGAGAGTTTTTCTCTAGTGATAGAGCAAATAGTTCTTTAAAAAGTGATGCTGAGGTATTGGCTGGTAAAACCATACAAGAGGAGATGTCCCGCACAGATGTGGATGGAAAGCTAAATGTATATTTAGAGAAAAAAACGCCAATCTATAAGAGCAAAAATAGTAAAACTATAGTAGGTATATTAGGTGTCTCCACAGATATAACTCAAACAAAATTACTTGAAAATGAACTAGAAGAGCTTACTATGCATGATAGTCTAACAGGTGCATTTAATAGACAGTTTATTATAGATGAGATTGAAAAGAGTATGAAACGTAGTAATCGTATGTATAATAATTGTGCTATATTATATATAAGTCTAAATGAGTTTAAAGACTTAAATGATAAACATGGACATATAGTAGGGGATAAAATACTTATAGAGATAGTAAAAAAGATAGATAATTCCATACGTGAATCAGATACCTTAGCTAGAATAGGTGGAGATGATTTTGTAGTTTTATTGGAAAATCTTAGTACCGTAAATGCCCAAGCAAAACAAGAATCGGAATCTATCATTAAAAAGATAGATACAAATCTAAAAAAAGAGTTTTCAATAGATGGGGCAAAACATCAAATCTCCACTTCAATCGGATTTGAAATATTCTCAGGGGATAAATACTCTGTAGAAGAGATACTAGAAAAAGCATCAAATAATATAGTAGAGTTTAAATAAAAGCTATTTATCTTAATTAAAACAATTAAGAGTATAATTGCTCATGCAAAAACTCTCTGGTTTATTAATATTTATATCATTTATCTCTACACTTTATAGTTATTTTATAGATGAAAGATTTTTACTAAGTAGCTCACTTGTCTTATGGTTAAGTGCTATTTTGCTTTTTGTATCTTTGAAAAATAAAAAAGTGGTAGTGATACTTTCTTTATTATCTTTGATCTTTTATTTTATCTCATATATAAATGGTTTTTTTGTAGATATATCTAAAGCTTTTTCTATAAATCAATACCTTATCATGCTTTTAGTTGGGGTTGGTTTTTTACGTCTTATTATTGATCCAAATAAAGAGAATATAAATCATAAATCAAAAGGTAAAAGTGGCTTTTTAAAAACATACTTAAGTCTTCATCTTTTTGGCTCTATGATAAATGTATCTGCTCTTTTAATTATGGCTGATAAACTATATAAAAAAGCAGGAAAATTATCAAATCTACAGCTTATCCTTTTAACCCGTGGTTTTAGTTCTGATGCTTATTGGTCTCCATTTTTTGTGGCATTTGGTGCGGCTATCACTTTTGCTCCAAAGTTGGATCTTTTTTATATCAGTATCAGTGGGCTTGTCCTTGCTTTTATCACTTTTGTTTTAACTTATTTGGAGGTAAAAGATAGGGAGGATTTAGCTAGTTTTGAGGGCTATCCTTTAAATCTTGAAACTCTTATCATCCCTTTTTCTTTAGCATTTTTTGTATTGCTTACTCACTATTTTGATGAGAATATTAAGATCATAGTTCTTATATCCCTTTTATCATTTGCCTTATCTTTAGTAGTTCTTCCCATAAAAAATGGGATCAAAAAAACTATAAATAAATATAAAAAACATATCAATGAAGATCTTCCAAATATGAAAAGTGAGATATCACTATTTTTAGTAGCGGGTATGTTTGGGGTGAGTGTGAGTTCTATCTTAAATGGTATAGGCTTTACTTTGCCTTTTGATTATTTTGATTATAAGATTGCTTCTATAGTTTTGGCTATATTTATTATCTTATCTTTAATTGGGATACATCCTATTATTACAATTGCAACTTTTGGACATATGCTGCAGGAGTTTAATCAAACCCTTGTAGCTATCACATTTTTAATGGCATGGGGGCTTACTGTATCCACTTCACCTTTTTCCGGATTGAATCTTACTTTACATTCTCGGTATAAGGTGGATATACAAGAGGTATTAAAAACAAATCTACCATTTTTGGTAAAAATCTACTTTTTTTGTATAGTTTTACTTTATATAGCTTCTGAAGTATTTTATCTAAAATAGTTATTTGATAATAATAGATTTTATATAATTATTATATAATTTTTACATCAGTAAGGAATTTATGTGTTTAGTGAATTTAATTTATTATATGTAGAAGATGAAGAGGTTATTTCTAAAGCAATAGTTGCTGCTTTATCGGAGTTTTTTAATGAGATTTTTCTTAAAGAAAATGGTGAAGAGGGATTAGAGTTTTATAAAAATAATTCCAATAAAATTGATCTAGTTATTACAGACATAAATATGCCTATAATGGATGGATTAGAGATGGCAGAAAAGATAAAGCTTCTTAATCCTAATATACCTATTATAATAACTACAGCATATGGTGATAATAAGTTCTTACGAAAAGCCATAGAGATAGGGATTGATTCTTATGTGATGAAACCTCTTGATATAAGAGAACTTCTTCCTAGTATAAAAAAAGTTCTCTCTCCCAAAGTTTTAGAAAAAAAGCTTGAGATACAAGAAAAAGAAAACCAAGAAAGACTACTTAAAAGTGCGAAATATATGGCTATAGGTCAGTTAGCAGCGGGACTTACCCATGAGATAAATACTCCTCTTACTTATATAAAAGGTTCTGTTGAGATAATTGATATCTTGATGGATGATCTTGAAGATGAAAAAATGAAAAAGCTTTTAAAAGATGAGTTTTCAAGAATAGATAGTGGGGTAAATAGGCTTATAAATATTGTTGAGTCCATGAAAGAAGTAGTGGGTAATAGCAGTGAAGAGTTTTTATCAATAAATATATTTGAGACTGTTGTTATTGCCTGTATTATGGCTTATAATAGATCTAAACATATTTCAAATATTAAAATAAATGGTGAACAATTTACCATGAAAATGGATAAAAATAAATACACCTATAAAGCCAAAGTTCAAAAACAAAGAATAGAGCAAGTATGGATTATCATGATAAATAATGCCCTAGATGAATTGATCAAAATAAAAAACTTTGATGATAGGGAATTAAATATCCATATCAAAGATGAAAAAGAAAATATTGTAATTGAATTTGAAGATAATGGTGGAGGTATAGATGAACAGATAATGAAAAATATCTTCGAGCCATTTAAAAGTACAAAAGATTCTTCTGGTTTGGGTATTGGCTTGAGTATAGCAAAAAAAATAGTAGATGAACAATCTGGTGAAATATCTATTTTTAATGATACCAAAGGCGCAAGATTTAAAATAACTCTTCCAAAATAAAAACTTGGAAGGCTTATATTTCTCTCTATCTTATTTTATTCTCACAATTTAACTTTTCTGTTTATATTTAAAAAAATTATTTTTTGAAAAATTAATAAAAAAATTTAGTAAAATATATACTTTTTAATGGAGATATTTAACTATATAAAGGTTACAATGATTATCAATCTTTATTAAAAGGTATAAAAAGTATGTTAAAAGAGTTTAATGTCCTATTTGTAGAGGATACAGAAGAGTTTGTTATTATTATGAAAAGAACATTAGAGGGCTTATTTAACGAAGTATATACTAAAGAAAATGGTGAATTGGGTTTAGAATTTTTTAAAGACAATCATCAAAAAATAGATTTAATTATTAGTGATATTACAATGCCCGTGATGGATGGTCTAAGTATGTCTGAAGAGATAAAGGCTATAAATCCAAATATACCTATTATAATCACGTCTACACATAATGATAATGCTTTTTTACATCAATCCATAGATATTGGTATAGATGCATATCTTATCAAACCCATATCAATAAATGAGCTGATAAAAACTATAAAAAAAGCACTAGAACCTACCATTTTAAAAAAGAAATTAGCTGATAAAGAAAAAGAAGTACAAGAGAAGTTATTAATGGGTGCTAAGTTTTCTGCCATTGGTCAACTTGCAGCTGGACTAACCCATGAGATAAATACCCCACTTACATATATAAAAGGCTCCATAGAGATTATGAATAGGGCAGTAGGAATGATGGGAGATGCTAGGATAAGAGAGATATGGGAAAAACAATATATAAGAGTTGATGATGGCATAGATAGGCTTGTAAATATTGTGGATTCTATGAAAGAAGTAGCTGTAAAAGCAAATGAAGATTTTACTAAGTCAAATATTTATGAAACAGTACTTATAGCTTGTATCGTAGCTTACAATAGAGCTAAACATATCACAAAAATAAAAATAAATAATGAATTTTTTGAGATGAATATGGATAAAAATAAATATCAACTTGAAGCAAATATTCAAAAACAAAGAATAGAGCAAGTTTGGATTATCATAATAAATAACGCGCTAGATGAATTATCAAAGATAGAAGAGTTTGAAGATAGGGATTTTGAAATTTTTATAGAAGATGATGAACAAAGTATAAAAGTGACATTTATTGATAATGCTGGAGGTATTAAAGAATCGATAATTGATAAGATATTTGTACCCTTTGAAACTAATAAAGAATCCTCTGGTATGGGTATAGGTTTGAGCTTTGCTAAGAAGATTGTTGAAGATAATGAAGGTGAAATAAAAGCATATAATAATGATAGGGGAGCTGTATTTGAAGTAACATTACCTAAGTGATTAGAAGATGTTATCTGATGTAATTTTAATGTAGTTTAAAAGTAAGTTTAAATAAAATAATTTTCATATAGAAAAAGGGGATACTATGGCAAAGGAAGTTTTTTTAGAAAAATCTACAATGATAGTCTCTGAAACTGATCTAAAAGGTAATATAATCTATGCAAATAAAGACTTTTGTAAAATCGCAGGCTATACAAAAGATGAATTAATAGGTCAACCTCACAATTTAGTAAGACATTCAGATATGCCAAAGGTAGCTTTTAAGGGTTTATGGGACACTATCCAAAGGGGTGAAACTTGGAATGGTATAGTTAAAAATAGAACTAAAAGTGGAGATTATTATTGGGTAAATGCCACAGCTTATCCCGTAACAAAAAGAGATGGTACAAAAACACTTATATCTGTTAGAAGAAAACCTACAAAAGAGGAAGTACAAAGTGTGATACCTTTATATAAACAATTAAAGGAGAAAGAATAATGTTTTCCTCAAAAAAAAATGACACAGATAATCTACTAGCTGAACTTGATAAACTAGAAGAGTTTATAAAAGATGAAAGAAACTCTTTAAGTATGCAAGAGAGTGCAAGAGATAAAAATCTACAAAGAGTAGAATCAAAAATACTCTCCATCGCAAATCTTATATCTGAAAAAAAGAGGGATGATCTTAGGGTTTTTGGTGAGATTATGCTTGTATGTGAAAAGCTCTCCGATGGATATACAGATGATTATGTTACTTTAAAATCCAGCGATGATAAGATAAACTATATCTCTTATAGTATCAATGAAGCGGTGGAGACTATCCATAGCTCTTTAGAAAAAGTTGTAGAGATATTGGATAAATATAGACAAAATGATTATAGGGATAAAGTTGATGTAAATATATTTAGGGGTGGTCAGTTTAAAGAGCTTCTAGAAGGGATAAATGAACTTCAAGGTGCGATCACTTCAAGGGTTTTACAAGCATACAAAATAGGTATGACTATGGAACACCAATCAGATATCCTTCAAAGGGAAGTTTCAAAACTTAATAAATCAACAGAATTACAAACATCTTCAGTAAAAGAGACAGTTGAATCCATAGATAGCATATCTAGAAGTATCCATACAAATACAAAAACAACAGAAGAGATATATAGTTCAGGTAAAGTACTTGAAGAATCTGCATCAAAAAGTTTATCAATGATAGAAGAGACAAAAACAACTATGGAGCAGATAGATAACTCAACTCAACTTGTAAATGATGCCATAAGAGTGATATCCCAAATAGCATTTCAAACAAATATCTTATCTTTAAATGCTGCAGTAGAAGCAGCTACAGCAGGTGAAGCAGGAAGAGGTTTTGCAGTGGTTGCAGGAGAGGTTAGAAATCTAGCTAATAAAAGTGCTGAGTCAGCCCAAACTATCCAAGACCTTATGGATAATTTAAAACTTCAAACAAACCAAGGTAAAAACTCTGCTATAGCTATGGGGGAAGAGTTTCATCTTTTAAATGAAAATATCGATGCAACAATTACAAGACTTGATGAGATAGTACATGCCTCTCAAGAACAAAAATCAAATATAGAGATCATAAGTGAATCCATCAAAAAAATAGATGAAGAGACCCAATCAAACTCAGAAGCTATCAAACTAGTAAATGAGATATCGATTCAATCTTTTAATGTGGCAGCAAAACTAGTAAATGCTAATAAAGATGTAAACTTTGATGGGAAAGAAGCAACTTCAACACCAGATGAGATAATAGAATCACTATTTAGTGTTAAGAAATTAGATTAGGAGATAAAATGTATAAAGTAGCAATAGTTGATGATGAACGTAATATTTTAGATGTATTAAATGAGTTTTTAGAATTTCAATACGATGTAACAATATTTCAAAACCCTATTCATGCATTTGAAAGTGTATTGGAAAATGACTATGATATTGTACTTTGTGATATTATGATGCCCCAAATGACTGGATTAGAGTTTTTAAAAAAGTTAAGAGATAAACAAGATCAAACAAAAGTAGTAATGATGACAGCATTTGATTCTATGGATAAAGCTCTTGAAGCTCATAAATATGGAGCTAAACACTATATAAAAAAGCCTTTTAAAAATTTAACTGAGATTGAATCTAAGATTGCTGAATTGATTGAGAATTAAGCTTTTTAGAAGTACCTTGTATAGCTGAGGTACTTCTATGAAGTTTTTATTTAAAGTTATCAAATACTAGTGGTGATTTAAAATCTAGGCTTCTAAGGTGTCTCATAACAGCTTGAAGGTCATCGATATTTTTCCCAGATACTCTTATCTCATCCCCTTGATTTACTGCTTTTACTTTTAGTTTTAGTTTTTTTATCTCTACTTGGATTGTTTTTGCTTCATCTTGTTTGATAGAATCTACGATTCCATATACATATCTTCTATTTGCCCCTGAGCTGTCTTCACTTCTTAATTCTTCTAGTGAATTGATAGAGATTCCTCTTTTATTCATTTTAGAGATTAGGATTGCGTACATTGCTTCTATTTTATTATCACTTGATGTTGTAAGTGTGATAGTTTTTGCTCCTTGGTTGAAGTCTATCTCTTTTGTAAGTCCTTTAAAGTCGTATCTATTGTCTATCTCTTTTTGTGCTTGTATTACAGCATTTTTCATCTCTTGCATATCTAGTTTTGCTGAAATATCAAATTGGTGTTCTTTTGCCATTTATATATCCTATGAAATTTATTTTATGTATTATAGGGAATTATTAATTAAGAGACCAAAAGTGACACAAATAATACATCTTTATAGATATAATAAACAAAAATAAAAAGGAAATAAATGAGAATTCTTACAATGGGAGTTTTAGCCACTTCTCTTTTTATCTTTAGTGGTTGTGTTCCAAGCTTAAAGCCTCAATATAATGATGTAACAAAACAACTAAAGATAGATAAATATGAAATTGAAAATGTAAAATTAGCAACTAATAAAAAAAGAGGTTTTGATGTAGATACTATGGGTGCAGTAGGTGGAAAATTTAATATTTATGAATCTGATAATATCTGTAAATTTATAGTATCGAGTGAGGTTGAATTAAAGGCAGGTTATTATTTTACTAATTCTGCTAAAGAAGATTTAATGAATAGATATAAAAATGATTGTGAAATAGAAAATGTAAATGAGTTAGACTTTTATAGATGTGTAAAATCTTATTCTGATTCTTATAGCGGTGATGAAATTGAAAGAAAGTATAATTATAATTATTTTATAGCTCAATCTTTTGGTACTCAATATGGAGAGGGATACGAAAGAAAATATACTTTAGGTATGAATAAAGAGTGTTTTGAGGATATGTATAAGTTTTTTGCTAAAGAGAAAATGCAGAGTGAGAAAACTTTTAAGAGTAAGTTTTTTTAATGGGTGGGTAGGGCTATCTTTTGGGATAGCTTTGCTTTGATTCTATGAATTGTAGAATTGGATTATATATTTGAGGAATTGTTAGTTTGTTTGGAGATTTTTAAGTGCTTTGCTATAATAAATTTTAACCAAGACAAGATTACTAGAGTGTTAGTGATCAACATTTCACTTCGATTCCTTTTCACTTTTTCCCGGTCGAAAAAGGGAGAGGAATCAAAGTGATGTAACTATACGCACTCTCAATTTATTTTGTCAAGGTTGTTTTTTACAATCTAACTTCCATTGATTAAAATTAGTTTTTTTAGGAGTTATATTTCTTTCATATCTTTCTATATTATGAGCTAAAATTTGATTAGTG
Organism: uncultured Arcobacteraceae bacterium; assembly: GCA_964342525.1. Lineage (GTDB taxonomy): Bacteria > Campylobacterota > Campylobacteria > Campylobacterales > Arcobacteraceae. Next base: position 31,065 of record CAYFGQ010000007.1, on the reverse strand, counting down.
CTTTCTTGTAATTTTGTAAGCTTTTCATCTATAGCCATTTCAAGTAAATTAAGTAATGTATTCCAAAGTTCAATTATATTTTTTTTAGTAGGAATTTTCCCTTCGTGTAAAAGTTTGTTTCTTTCTCTTCTATTTTTTATTAAAATCTGAAATGTTTGTTCATTAATTATTTTTATTTCATGTAAAGTAATATGTTTTGTTTCAATATTAGGTTTTTTAGGTAATACTCTTTTTAAAAGTTTTAATGTATTTTTATCCATTTTATATTGATATAAGAAATCTGTTAATTGCTCTACTACAATCCATAGGTTACTTAAAGATTCAGCAATTTTTCCTTGGTTTAAATAGTGATATCCTAAAGCTAAAAAAATAGGTGAGAAATTTATTTTATTTACAATTGATATACCAAAGTTATAATTTTCTATTAATTCATTAATTCTAATATAGTTAGGGTGTGATAGTTTTATTCTATCTGATATATTTAGAGATTTTAATCTAAAATCATTGTTTATTGATGGAATATATGAAAAGTTAGATCCTCCACCTTCAATAATTGAACCTTGATGTAAACTTGTAATATCTATAGGTTTTACTAGTATGCCTCCTAAAAATAAAGCTCCAATTATTTCATTAAATTTATCAATTGTTTTCTCTGGTGTATTATAATTATTATCTATAGGTAAAGTTAATGAGCCATCATAAGTTACTAGAATATCAAGGGAAGAATCTTTATCAGAATTTTTTAATTTTGCAACAAATGTTGAAAGTATATTAGAATCATATATATTACTATTAATTTTATCAAGTGAAATATTGAAATTATCTTTATTTGAAATGATTACAAGCGGATCAAAAAGAAAAGTTATCCATGCTGGATCATAAGATGGTATTTCTGAAATAGGTTCTTCGTAATCTAATGGTTTATCATTTTCATGAATCCAATTTTTTTCATACCATATATGCTTATCACTGGGTTTCTTTATAATTTCTTTAGTTAAAGTTTCTGGGATGTTTCTTTTCTCTTTAATAAGTTTTTCAACATCTACATTTTCTTCAAAAGCATAAATTTGACCTGTAATAGTATCTTGATAGTGTTTCATTTAAATATTATAGGTGATTTAAAATATTATTAATATTAAAAGAAAATAAGTTCAGACTTCTGAACTTATTTTATATAGCTTTCGAATTATCCATCAAAACCGGAATAAACACAAGCGAAACCACCACAGCCGCAACAGTCCCTGAAAGCAATGCCACCCCAAGTCCACCAAAAATAGGATCAGATGCCAATAAAGCAGATCCAAGGATAATAGTAATAGCCGTCAAAAAGATAGGTTTAGCCCTTGTTGCACTTGCATGTGCTATAGCTTCTCTTTTTGGCATATTTTCCTCTTCCATTAGAAGTTTTGAAAAGTCCACAAGAAGTAAAGAGTTTCTTGAGCTTATTCCCATAAGAGCGATAAATCCTATAAGGGAAGTTGCTGTTAGGAAGAATGTCTCATCTGTGAAAAGATCTGCTACCCAGTGTCCTATGATTACCCCTATGATAGATAAGAAACTACCAGCAAGTACGATACCACTTATGGCAAAGCTTTTATAGTAGATCACTAAAAGTAAGAAGATAAGTACTAGAGCAGCTATAAAAGCACCACCAAGGTCTCTAAATGTATCTAGAGTTACTTTCATCTCCCCATCCCATCTTAGAAGATATCTCTCACCAGTATTTTTGTCTTTTAGATGTAGATCAAACATATATGTTGACATACCCGGCTCTTTTTTTACTTCATAGTTTTTAGAGAAGTACTCAATCATCTCAGCTCTAGCATCAAGTAGTGGATATACTTGTGATACCATATCTGTCTCAGCAACTACATTTACCATAGTAGATAAGTTTTTGTGCATGATAGTTGGTGTTGAGTCTACAGCTTTTATCTCTACCACTTCTGTTAAAGGTATCATCATACCTTTTTGATTCATAAGATTTAGGCTTGATAGTTTTGCTCTTAGGCTCTCAGCTGTATTATCATATATCTTTTGAGAGTCCTCTTCTAAAACTAAAAAGATACCTATTTGATCATTTGTATCTTTTGGGTTTTTAACAGCTACTTGCATACCCTCAAATGCTAGATATAGGATATTTTTTACTTGCTCTACTGTTAAACCACTTCTTGATATTTTCTCAGAAATTGGGTTTAGCTCATATTTTTTATATGTCTCATCAGCCATTACATCTATATCTACTAAGCCATCTGTATTTTTTAGTAGTTTTGCTACTTCATGTGAAAGAGCTATCACTTTAGAATTATCTTTTCCATGAACTTCAACTACTAGTGATGCTAGGGTTGGAGGACCTGCTGGCATTTCGATCATTTTGATATTTGTATCTTTTACTAGAGGCTCACACCCTTTTTGAAGCTCTGGTCTTAGTCTTTGAACCATTATGAAGGATTTTTCATCCCTATCAGCTTTATCTGTTAGATTTACTACGATCTCAGCATTTGTTTCACTCATTTTCATACCTGAACCTTTTACTAGTCCAGCATAATCTAATGGTGCTCCTTGACCTAAAAATACCTCTATATCTGTGATCTCATTTTCTTTTGCTAGAATTGAAGTTACACATGAAGTTACACTTTTAGTTTGTTCTATTGAACTCCCCGTAGGTGTATCCACATAGATTGAAAAGGTATTTGCACTTTTTCCCGGAAGCATTTTTGCTAGTACTACTTTTGTAGGTAGCATCATGATTGATCCCATTAAAGCTCCAAGGGTTGCAAGGATTACGAGGAGTTTTTTTGTTTTTGAGTTTAGTATCTCAAATATAAATTTTTCAAATTTTTGCATCATTAGATTTGCTCCTCTTTTACTTCTACATTTTTTATCTCTTTATCTTTTGGTCTTTTAAGAAGTTTTCTTGCTAGATATGGGGTAAAGATATAAGCCACTATTAGGGATGCTAGTAGGGCTACTGGTACATTTAGTGGGATAGGTTTCATAAACTCACCCATCATACCACCTACAAATGCCATAGGAACCATTGTAAGGATGATGGCAAAGGTTGCCATATTTGTTGGTGATCCTATCTCATCTGTTGCTTTTACTGCTATCTCATCAATATCTTCACCTTTACTATTTTGTAAGTGTCTATGGATATTTTCTATCACAATGATCGCTGCATCCACTAGTAATCCAAGGGAGAGTAAAAAGGCAAATAGGGTGATCCTATTTATTGTTTGATCTCCTAAGTAGGCTATGAAAAGTGTTACTGCTAAGATGGCTGGAACTGTAAATGTTACGATAAGAGATTCTCTCCATCCTAGGAAAAATATTAGAGTGATAGATATGATTACAATTGTCACTATGATATTGTTTACAAGATCATTTACAGCTACATCTGCCCTTTGTCCATAATCTCTAGTGATAGTGTATCCTATACCTAGATTTACTAGTTCATCCTTATATTCTTCAAGCTTAGCTAATGTATCATCTGCTACATATACTGCATTTGTTCCACCAAGTTTTGAGATGGATAGGGTGATTTGATCTTTTGTTTTAAATCCATCTTCTTTTAGTAAAATTTGGGCACTTTGGAAGTTTTGTATATCTATTCCTGAGCTTACTTTTGCTACATCTTTTAGGTAGATTGGGCTTCCCATATATTGAGCTACTATTAGGTTTTGTACATCTTTTACCGATTCAATTGCATTTTTTACACCAAAGATTACAAGGTGATTATCTGATGTTTTACCTTTTACATCTGGTACATTTACTGCTATTGATTTGATAGCTTGCATGATTTGACCTAAAGATAGATGATATCCTTTTAGTTTATTGATATCTACTTCTACATTGTATTGCTCTTTATTTGCTCCTTTTAATGTTGTTTTTGAAACACTATCTAGGGCATTTATCTCTTGTTGGATCTCCCTTACTTTTTCAAATAGTTGTATCTTTGATACAGAATCATTTTTTGCATAAAAGGCGATATTTACAATAGGGATATCAATATCTATATCAAAAGGTCTTACAAGTGGTTGCATAAGTCCTTTTGGCATTTGATCCATATTTTGCATCACTTTATCATATAGTTTTAGGTTTGATTCCTCTCTATTTTGACCAATATAATACATCACATTTACGATACCTACATTATCAGCTGAGATTCCATAAATATGCTCTATACCTTTAATCTCGCGAAGTTTACGCTCTAAAGGTTCAATGATCACTTTTCTTACTTCATTTGGTGTAAGTCCTGGGGCTGGTACTATTACTGTACCTCCACTAATTGATATTTGTGGATCTTCCTCTCTAGGTGTGATCTCTAAAGCTATATATCCAATAGCTAGTAAAAATATGGCTAGAACTGCTGTAAGGGGATTATACAAAAAAGCTTTTGCTAACTTTCCTGCATAATCCTTTACTTTTATATGATTTAAATCTTTATCCATTTTTACCTACTTGATCACTATTTTTGTGTACATTCCCGGATAAACTTTACTGTTTGATTTAAACTTTATTTTTACAGTAAATTTATGGGTCATAGGGTTTGAGCTTGGTACGATTGCTGAGATTGTTCCTGTTGTTTTATAAGAGATTGATGGGATTTGGATATTTACTTTTTGATCTATTTTGATATTTTTTAGATCACCTTCAGCTATCTCTGTATTTATTTTTAGAGATGTAAGATCAGATAAAACAATTGCAGGCATTCCCGGCATTGCCATTTCACCTGTTTTTACCATCTTTTTGATCACTACCCCATCATTTGGTGCTACTATTTTTAGGTATTGGTATTGGTTGTTTACTTCTTGTAGTTGTAGTTTTGAAATATCTACCATATTTTTTAGGTTTTTTGCTCCAAGTTCAAGTTGCTCAACTTCAAACTTAGATACAAGTCCTTTATCATAAAGTCTAGAGAATCTCTCATAGTTTCTTTTTACATTTAGGTATTGGTTTTCATACATTTGTACTGCTAGGGTAGCTTGTTGTTTTTTACTATCTATCTCTATAGAGTCGATCTCATAAAGTAGATCCCCTTTTTTTACCATAGATCCCGCATCCACATTTACAGATTTTACAAAGCCCATAAATCTACTTGTCATAAACTTTTCATTATCAGAGATTACTGTTCCACTTAGTTCTATCACCTTTGCACTAGCAATTGTGCTTGTGATGATTAATAATAGTGCTATTAAATTTATTTTCTTCATATTTTATCCTCTAGTTTTCTTTTAATGATTCACCAAGTGAAAGTTTAAGCTCTGCTGCTGCTATTGTTACGTCATATTTTGATTTGATCACTTCAGCTCTTGCTCTTTGGGCATTTGCTTGTTGCATAAGTAGGTTTGACATATTTATTAGGTTGTTTTTATACATCTCTTTTGATTGAAGTAAAACTTCATCTGCTAGATCACCTGCTTTGATCTTCTCTTTTAGTATTTTTTGTTTTGTTTGAAGATTTAAAAGATTGTTTTCCACTTGTAGTTTGATACCATCTTTCATATATTCAAAGTAGTAGTTTGTTTTTTGGTATTCGATTTTTGCTTTTTGTTTTGCTGTGCTTATTTTCATACCATCAAATATTTTGTACTCTAAACCAACTGCTAGAAGGTAGTATGATTGATCATTATCCATAGATACACTTTCTTCATTGTATCCATATTCTGCGTGTGCTCCTACCATAGGATATTCTCCAGCAGAGTCAAAATCTATCTTCTTTTTCATAGTTTGAGTATTTAAATCCATCCAAGTATAATCATCTCTATTTTGAATAGCATTATCTTGTAGGGTAGTCAGCTCACTTGTTGTTGGTAAGATGTTTATAAACTCTTTTACCCCATTTATCCCTGTATTTCCAGTTAAAAATCTAAGATAAGCAAGAGCTTGTTGGTATCTATTGTTTGCTTCTTCATATCTAGCATTTACACCTAGATCATAAACTCCTGCTTGTTTTACATCTATAGCTGTTACAAGACCTTCATTATAAAGTTCATTTGCAAACTCTACAAAAGAGCTTGTAGCTTCTTTTGCTTTTGTTGTAGCATCTATAAAGTATCTAGCTGCAACTGCACCATTATAAGCTTTTAGTACTTCTAATCCTAAAGCTTTTTCATCATAGGTGTATTTTGCCTCATTTGCTTTTACTTGTAGTTTTGACATATCTTTAGCTGAGCTAAGTTTAAATCCAGTAAATAAAGGGATATCATATGATAGCTTAGTCTCAAAGTTTGAGTGATCATCTGGATTATTTAACTCATTTGGTTCGTGAGCTAATAGATCACTTCTTGTTGCTGCTTGTGTAGAGCTAGAGTTGGACATAAGTCCACCCATATTATCTATAAAATAGTCAAATCCAAAATCACTAAAAGTAGCTCCTCTTTGAGCCATCTTCATTCCAAATACATATCCAGCATGGTCTGTTCTTGAATAGTTTTCATTAAATTTTAATGTACCATAATCATAACCTTTGGCCTCTTTTAAATCCTCTTTTGCTTTTGCAATAGATAGCTTTTTTGCTTTTAGCTCTTTATTGTTTTGTAGTGCTAAATCTAAGGCTTCAGTGAAGTTTATCTCAAAGGAGTATGAAAATATAGGTAATATAGATATTGCGATTATTTTTTTAGTCAATTATCTATCCTTCTTGATTAATTAGGTCGAATTTTAGTTAATGTAAAATTAATTATAGCTTAAGATGTTATAATTTATGATAATATCTATTATAAGTAAATTAAGAATTTTTAAAGTTATTATTTTAGGTTTGATTTAATTTGATTGTGTTACTATGGATAATTGTTATACTTATGTTACACTAATTTATGTGATAATAAGATTTAAAAGGGGAAAACAATGAAAAAAATACTATTAATCATAGCGATTGCATTGTCTTTAAATGCAACACAAATAACACTAGGTGTAGTTCCACAACAAAGTCCACTAAAGCTTTCAAAAAAATGGTCTAAAGTGACAGAATATCTTTATAATGAAACAGGTATTGAGGTTGTTTTTAAGACAGAGAGATCGATTCCTAAGTTTGAGAAAGAACTTTATGCTGGTAAATATGATATCTCATATATGAATCCATACCATTTTATAGTGGCAAAAAATGAGCAAAACTATACAGCTTTTACTAGGGCAAATAAAAATATTGTAGGTATTGTATTATCAAAAAATAAAGAAGTTGAATTTACAAAAGAGAATTTAATGGGGAAAAAGTTTTTATTTCCTGCACCAAATGCTTTTGCAGCTACTTTACTTCCAAAATTAGAATTTAAAGAGAAGTTTGGCATTGATATAGATAAAGATACTAAGGTGCTTTATGTAAACTCACACGATTCTGTTTATAAGGGTATATCTAGAGATATAGAATATCTAGGTGGGGGTATTGTAAGGACTTTCAATAACTTTACAGCGAAAAATGATAAAGAGAAGTTAAATATTGTATATAAAACATCTCCATATCCAAGTCACCCAATAGCAGCTCATCCAAGAGTATCTAAAGAGATTGTAGCAAAGATTCAAAAAGCTTTTATTGATATGCCAAGTGAGATTAAAAAGACACTTAGTATAAAAGCTTTTAAGGCTATTGATTCTAGTGAATATGATATTATCAAAAGTTTAGCTGTGGATAATAAATAGGGCCTTTAGATGTCATTTAAATATAGGTTTATTCTATCTTTTGTTCTTTTAGAGATAGTATTTATTTTACTAATTGTTTCTATGAATTTTTATGCCATTACAAATTCATCTAATAAGCTAATCGAGAGTAAGATAGAATCAAATCTAGTATTTTTAGATAGACTACTTAAAATACCAGTTTCTATTTATGATCTTGCTACTTTAGATGAGATTGTGGATAGCTCAAATAGATTAAATGTAGTAAACTCCATAGTTGTTTTAGATTCCCAAGACAATATTTTATCTCAAAAATACAATTATAAATATGCAAGCTTTGAAGAGCTTATAAATGAAAAAGCAAATAAAAGTGTAGTAATAGATGAAGAGTCTTATGAGATAAGATTTAAAGAGCTTATTGAAGATGATATCAAAATAGGCTCAATGCTTTTGATTTATGATAACTCTGAAAATGCACAGTTTATTCAAAAAAATAAACAAAATACTATTTTAGTAATCCTTGTGGAGATATTGATATCTACATTTTTATCATACTTTATAGGTAAAAGGATTACCCAAAGACTTGAAAATTTAGCAGGAACTGCAAAACTTATTGGTGAAAATAAAGAGGTAGTGATAGAGTATCAAGATCAAAAGGATGAGATAGGTGCCTTATCCCGTGCTATGCATCAGATGCGTGAGGATATTAAACAAAGACGTGAAAAGCTAAAAAGCATCACTGAAGAGCTAAGGATTCAAAAAAGAGAGTTAATTGAGGCTAGTCAGACTAAAGATGACTTTTTGGCAAATATGAGCCATGAGTTAAAAACTCCACTAAATTCTATAAACCTTATAAGTTCAGTTATGATGAAAAACAAACAAAATAAGTTAGATGAGGAACAAGTTAAAAACCTTCGTGTTATCAATAATAGTGGAAATGATTTATTATTTTTGATCAATGATATTTTAGATATCTCTAAAATGGAAGCTGGGCAGTTGGATATTAATAGTTTTGATTTTGATCTGCGGGCACTTATGCAAAGTGTTGTTGATATGTTTGAACCTCTAATAAGAAATAAAGGTTTAGACTTTGAGTTTAAAATAGATGATTCTATAAGCATAATTAAAAGTGATGAAAATAGAATAAAACAAATAGCAAAAAATCTACTAAGCAATGCTCTAAAATTCACAAAATCTGGAAAGATAAGATTGATCGTAAATGAACTAGGTGAAGATATTAGAATCCTTGTTCAAGATGATGGTATAGGAATATCAATGGATAAACTACAGAGTGTTTTTGATAGATTTAAACAAGCAGATTCAAGTACCACTAGGAAGTTTGGTGGTACAGGTCTTGGTTTATCTATTTGTAGAGAGTTATCCCATCTTCTTGGTGGAGATATCAAAGTAAAAAGTAAAGAGGGGATAGGTACAGCTTTTTTAGTAACTATTAAAAAGAAATTATCCAGTGAACTTATTTCTAAACCAAAAGATAAAAATGATCTAATAAAAGAGCCTACACAAGTACAAAGCGGACATGAAATGGAGATGGAGCTTTTTGAAGAGGAATCCCAAAAAGGTGAAGAATATACCCCTAAAATAGCACTTTTTAATAATAATCCATCACTATTTTTTGCTCTTATTGTAGCTTTGAAAAAAATAGATGAGATAGAATTTGTACAAATAAATGATAAATCAAAATTACTAGATGAAGTAAAATTTATGGATGCAAATGTATTGATCTTTGATGGGGATAATCAAGATATAGAGTTACAAAATATCATAGATGATATGGATATAAATACTATAGCCATAGCAGATAATATAAAATTTGAAAATATAAATAATATAGTACAAAAACCAATAGATATAGAAAATATAAAAAAGATGATTTTAAAGAACAACTAGTTGTTCTCTTTTGAAGAATGGAACATTTTTAAAGGATAAATGAGATGGATAAATTTAGCATACTTATAGTTGATGATATAGAACAAAATATACACTCTTTAAAGTTTATGATAGAAGATAGTTTTGATGTAAATATTTATAGTGCCTTAAGTGCTACAGAGGGTATGGAGATTCTTATGCAAGATGAGGTAAATCTTATACTATCAGATATACAGATGCCAGAGATTGATGGGTTTGAGTTTGCTGAGTATGTAAAAGGGGTCGATAAAACTAAAGATATACCAATTATCTTTATAACAGGGATATATGATAAGGATGAGTATCAAAAAAAGGGATATGATATAGGAGCTATAGAATATATCACAAAACCAATAGATGATAATCTTTTAAGTTCAAAACTAAAGGTATATATTGATCTTTTTGAGAGTAAAAAACAAACAGAAAATGAACTTGAGATCAAAGCAGAAGAGCTTGACCTAAAAGAGAATGAACTAAATGAAAAGGATGAAGTACTTATTCACCAAGCAAAGATGGCAACAATGGGTGAGATGATAGGTGTAATTGCACACCAATTAAAACAGCCTTTAAATGTATTATCTTTATATTGCTCAGATGTGAGTAGTTCCCATAAGTTTGGTGCTATAGATGATGAATTTGTTGAAGATTTTGATAAAAGCACTAAGGAGCAGATAAAGTTTTTATCCCAGACTATAGATGGTTTTAGGGATTTTTTTAATCCTGATAAAACTAAAAGTGAGTTTTTACTAAAAGATGCTATTTCACACACAGTAAATCTTATCGATAAACAGATGGAAGCAAACAATATAAATATAGATATAGATGTGGATGATGAAAAGGTTTATGGGGTATCTACTGAACTTGAACAGGTACTTTTAAATCTTATCACAAATGCAAAAGATGCTTTTATTGAAAAGGATATTAAGTCTCCTAGAAATATTATTATTCGATCAGGTTCGTTTGGAGAGAAGACCCTTTTAACTGTAGAAGATAATGCAGGGGGAATACCAAATGCTAATCTGGAAAAGATATTTGATCCATATTTTACCACAAAAGCAGAGGGAACTGGTACAGGGCTTTATATGGTAAAACTAGTAGTAAAGAGTAGTTTTGGTGGGGATATGAAGGTTGAAAATTCTACAAAAGGTGTAAAATTTGTGATACTCTTAAAAAGTAAAAAAGAGTAGTTTTTAAGGGCTTGTAAAATTATTTGTGAAAAATATAATGTCGTTATTTTTAAATTTTATGTGTTGTAAAATAAGATTACATTAGAATTACGTAAAATTTTTTAGTGGATAGTATATGCTAAATGATATTAAAAATATCGATACTTTATTAAACAATCTTGCTGCACCTGTTATAGTTACTTTAAAAACTACTGGTGAAATTGTATATGCAAATAAATATGTTAGAAATCAATATAAGGTTGAACCTTCTGAATTGATAGGAAAAAACATAAAAGAGTTTTATGTCTCAGATAATCAAAAAGAGCAAATATTAAATGAATATAGTCTAAGTGAAGAACACTTAGAAAACCTAGAACAAACCTTTATAGATATCCATGGAAATGAATTTTCAGGACTATTATCCCTAACAGAAGTAACATACAACAATCAAGAGTGTTGGCTTGGTATAGTTACAGATATCACAAAACAAAAACTACAACAAAAACAAATAGAGCAACTACTTAGTGAACATAAAGAGTATATAAAGGTTATAGAGCGAACTACTATGCTTTTTAAAACTGATATCACAGGTTTGATAACATATGCAAATGACTCTTTTTGTGAAGCTATGGGTTATGATCTTATAGAGCTTTTAGATGTAAACTATCAAACTTTGATCCATCCTGATATGTCAAGGGCATTACTTCAAGAGAGTGTTACCCAATTAAAACAAAATAAGATCTGGCAAGGAAAAATAAAATATATCACAAAAGATGGTGAGCAACTCTTCTCAAGGGTATCAACTATCCCTGTATATGATGTATTTCACGAGTGTACAAGTGGATATGTTTGTATCAACTCAGTAATTACAGATGAAGAGATGGAGAAAAGAAAGTTTAAAAAAGAGGTGATGAAAAGTCTTCAAAAATATAAAAAGATGGAGATAGAGTATCAGGTAAAAATTTTAGAGATGGAGGAGGAGATAAATAGCTATAAAATCCAATCTTATCTTCCAAATAAAAACCTTTCAGAGATAGATCAATTAAAAGATCAAATAGATTATCTAGAGAGTGAACTAAGACAAAAGGTTCAAAAAGAAAGGGAAGTGATACAAAAAGCGAGAAATCATTTGATAAATTCAAGTGAAAAGATTAAACAATTATCTTCAGATAAAAATACCATCACAAGAAAACTCATTAAAACAAAAGAGAGTTATGATGAGGTTAAGCAGATGCTTACAAAAATCACAGTTGAAAGACAAGAGGATCAAAAGACTATTTTAAATCTAAGGGATGTAATTGATCACCTTGAATCAAAGATACGATTACTTGTAGGAGAAGAGAGTCGGTATAATAGACGTTAAAGTCTATAATACCTTCTTTAGATCCTCTTTTATTTTTTTAGGATCAGAAAAATGATCTATCTTTTTTATAAATCTTCCATCCTTATCAAATAGATAAATAAAAGAAGTATGAGCCACACTATAATCCATAGCAGAATTTTCTAACTCTATCTTTTTATACACTGAACCATATCTTTTAACAATATCATCGATATTTTCTTTATTTGAAGTTCCACCTATAAAGTTTGTATGGAAATATTGTGCATACTCTTTTAGATTTGCTAATGTATCCCTATCAGGGTCTACACTTATAAATAAACCAACAAAATCTTTTGTCTCTTCTTTATCAAAACTATTTAAAGCTTGAGATAAACTACCCAAAGATGTCGGACAAACATCAGGACAATATGTATATCCAAAATAGATAGCCAAAGCCTTACCTTTAAAACTATCTTTTGTAACTTCTCCATCTATAGTATTTACTTTAAATGCATATTTTTGATTGTCTTTATATGTATCAACATAAGGTTTTAATAGTACTATTAAAACAACTGCTACAATAACTATAATACTTAATTTTGAAATAGTTTTCATTTATATATCCGTTGTAAATTGGAATCTAGCTCCAATAGTTTCACTAAGCTTTTCTACTCTTATATCCGCATTCCATTGCATATTTCCTACAGGACAAGTTGGAAGTGTACCTGTAGCTTCATAGTTTCCATCACCAAGATTTTTCAAAGGTAGATTAAATTCACCCATAAACATATTGGTAGCATAGATATTTAAAGATAGATTTTCTAAGTTAGGGTTATCACTTTTGATCTTAAAGTTTAAAGGTTTCATCAAAGGGATATCTTTTTGTACCACTTCAAGCTCAAAACTAGTACCATCTTGGATTTTTATACTACAAGGGGTTTTGTGAAGATCACAATTAGAATCTTGAGTGATAAATTTAGCTTCACCCTTTAAAGATTGACTCACTTCATTAAAATCAATCAAAAAATAAGCCCCCACTAGTGTTAAAATAACTACTAGTGAGACTAGGGCACTTTTTATATCTTTTTTTTCTTCAGCCATATTTCTTAGTGGTGATTGTGGTGATTCATATGTTTGTGGTGTTTCATACCACCCATAACAGATTTGATAGGAGCTGTGATAGTTTGAGACTCACCATTTGAAAACTCCAGAGTTAAAGATACCTCTTTACCTTTTTTAAGTGATTGTTTAAGTCCAATAAGCATAATATGAAAACCACCCGGCTTAAGGATAGTCTCACCATTTGCAGGGACAATAATCTTTGGAACCTGATACATCTTCATAACACCATCTTTCATATCATGGGTATGAAGCTCAACTACTTTAGCAATATCTGAATATGCTTTTACAATAGATACCTCTTTATCTGTATTATTCTCTACTTTCATAAAAGCAGCAGAGTTTGGAAGATTTGGTGGAGTAGCTCTTACATAAGCATCTTCAACTTCAATGTTTGAAGCTAATAGGGTAGATACACTAAGTAGTGCTGATAGGACTAGTTTTTTCATTTTGTTTCTCTTTATATTAGAATTTGTTTTTTGATTTTGGTAGTTTACTGTTTTAGTGTTAAATAATCGTTAATTATCTTAAAAAGTAAAAGCTAAAATTGAAAAATTTTATGAAGATTACTTATCCATTCTGATAAATTAACTACTTATCATAAAGAAAGGAAAGTTAAAAAAAGGGTAGTGAAAAAACTACCCTTTTTTTATATCAAATATAAATGTAAATCTAACCCCATCTTCATAATTTTCCACATCCACTTCACCATCAAGTTTTGGCAATAAATACTCTTTTAGTAAAAATAAACCAATACCTGTAGATGATGATTGGGAATGGTTTTGCTCAAAGATTCTTTCAATTGGTTTTATATTTATTCCACCTGCATTGTCTTGTACTTGCATGATGATTTTATTTTCTTTTTTTTCTACTATTATCTCAATTTTTGGGTTTTTTATAGATTTCATTTTAAATTCAGAGATAGCATTTTCTAAAAGGATCATAAGTAGATTTGTAAAATGGTTCTTTTTTAAGATAATAGATATATCATCTTCACATTTTATGGTGGTTTTGAGATTTATTTTTGATGCTTCTAGTTTTATTAGATTTACTACAGAAGATATTTCATTGTATAGATTTACTTTTTTTGCAGGTTCATCTATTTGTTTATAGTGTCCTAGATAGTTTAATGCTGTATCTTTTAGATATTGGGTGTTTTCTCTGATTTGGTATAGGTTTTCATCTATGATTTTATTTATATCTTTATCTTTAAATTCTTTTGCTGTTTCTATATGGTTGATTGAGTTATATATATTGTTTACTGGTGATTTCCATTGGTGGTAGATATTGATAATTGTTTGCCCTAAAAATGAGAATTTTGAGTATTCATCTACTAGCTCTTTTTGTTTTTGATTTTCAGTCATTATTAGCCTTGTTTTATATGCTAGGGCAAGTGAAAAGAGTATAATCTCAGCTAGTGAGCCTGCAAGATGGATATATCTTGTTAAATATGTATATTCTATGGCACCAGAAAATAATAATCCAAATATTATATTTGAAGAGATAAATAAGCTTTGTGCAATTATATAGTAGATAGCAACTTTATTTTTTTGAAAATGAATTTTGATGGCTACTACCAATATAAAAAATGGTAAAATAAGCAATAAAAAATTCATAATAAAAATAGCAAATGGTAATTCAAATATCCCAATAAAGCCAAGAATTAGTAAAAAGTAACCATTATAGACAATAAACTTACAAGTTTTAGGGTAGTACTCTTTTATATTTAGAATTCTTGCACTAAAAAGTGTATGAAAAGCAAACCAAAAAAGAAAACTACTTCCAAATACATCTGTCATCTCTATAGATGAAAGCCTATCCAAAGGATATAAACTTAATTGAAAATAGTGGGAAAATCCATAAAAGAAAACAAATAAAATATAAAGAAGGTAATTAGTGTCTTTTAGTGTAACATATAAAAATAGATTGTATAGAATCAATGCCATCAATGCACCAAAATAAAGATAGAATATAGTATTTAGTAGAAGTTTTTTCTCTACCAACGCCTTAAAAGAGAGTATTTCTATACTTATCACATGGGGGTATGCCGTTTTGCTTTTGATGTAAATATCTTTTGAGCTATTTGCTAATAAACTAATTTCAATCTGGGGTCTTGTCTTATCAAGAGTATTGTCACTATCTAGTCTAGTTAATCCTCTAGTAATAATTTGTTTAATTTGATTATTTTCAATTACATATATATCAAGTTCATCTAAACTAAAATCTTCAAAATATATAATTCTTTTTAAAGTTTCATTTGTTTTATTAGTGATAGAAAAGTGATGCCAGATTGTCCCTTCTATATGTCCTAAAGAAGATTTATTATTGATTTTTTTATAATCTTTGTGCTTTTGTATCTGATTAAGATTAAGTGAACTGTTAATATCTTGATAGTATTTAAGTTCAAACTCTCTAAACTCTTTATCGGGTGTATCTATAATAAGTTCACTAGCTAGAACTTTTGACCATAGTAAAAGAATAATAAGAAAATATTTTTTCATCTACTTAATATATACCCTAAATCTTTAACATTTTTTATGATATCTATCCCCAGTTTTTTCTTTAGTTTGTGCATTTGGTTTACCAAAGATTTATGGGTGCAATTCTCTCCTATTGTATCCATAAGTTCATCATAACTTACTAATTGCTTTTCATTTCCAAGTAAGACTTCAAATATTTTAAATTCGCTAGGGCTTAAAACTATCTCTTTTTTATTATTATAAATTTTTTTTGTACTATAGCTATATATTATATTTTCTGCTAAAACCTTCTCGAGAAGTCCTTTATCTTCCATCCAATCAAGTACTTTATAAAATACCTCTTTTAACTCATCCATGGAGTAGGGTTTTACAAGATAACTTACAAGCTGTAATTCAATGGCATTGAAAAGTTTCTCTTTATCATCATAGGAGCTTATGATTACAGCAGGAATTTCAGAATTGACTCTTCTAATCTCTCTTAAGAAATCAGCTCCATTCATTATGGGCATATCATAATCCACTAGTAATAGATTGCATCTTCCTTTTTTATAAATCTCCATTGCTTCACTAGCAGAGTTTGCTAGATAAACTTTTGAAAAATAGTATAAAAGTATTTTTTCAAGTTTAGCACAAGCAAGGGGGTCATCATCCACATAAAGTACATTTAGGTTTTTAAATTGGCTTAAATCTTTCATAATAAATTTTATCATACCAAAACCACTATAAAACCACCAAATTATTTTTGCAACTAAAAACTTTATTAAATTATTTATTTGGTGGTTCCCTAGTGGTTTTAGTTTTTTATAATTAGAAAAAAATTTTTCAAGGATAACTATGAAAAAAATAAAGATAGAAGAGATGTTAAGTATTTATACTAAACACTTCTGTAAGAGAAGGAAGTCAAAATGAAAAGAAGTAGTTTTAAACTTATAAATCTTTTTATGGCTTTAATAATTGTTTTAAGCTCAAAGCTATTTGCTTGGACTGAGGGCGAGACTGTAACAGTTGTAGATACTTCAGATAATACTTATAGTAAAAGGCTTTGTGTTGGAACATATACTTTTAGTGAAAGTTCATATAATTCAAATGAACGTAAATTTTTTCCCGCATGGCATATCAGTGGTGACTGTACAACAGGCTATGGATTAGATGACCCAAATCATACTTCGGCTACACAACATGGTCAAACTATTTATTTTGATTCTGAAAATGCAAATCCATTTATAAGCGTTGGTGGAGCTAGTCAAATAAGACTATATGATTATTCTGATGCTTCTAAATGGGGTACAAACCAATTCTTTGCATATATTGGTTTATATATTAGACCTGTAGTTACTGGTGCACCTACTAGTTTTACTATGGATGAAGATTCTATGGGTAATATAATTGATCTATCTTCTATTACTTTATCTGATGATAGTAATTCTGATGTAGAGTTTTCAATAACTGCACCCCATGGAAGTTTTTTAAGTCCTGTTTCTCCTGCTGTGATCTCAAATAGAAATAAGACGATAAAAATAACAGGAAGTGTTGAGCTTATAAATAGTTATTTAGATTCAAATACTTTTTCATATTCACCAGAAGAAAATAAATTTGGTAACTTATCTTATCTTTCTATTGATGCAAAGAATGATTATGTAGGCTTAGAATCAACTATACAAACTAAGCTTATTATCAATCCTTCTGATGATGCACCGGTTGTTACTTTAGATGATGTACCAAAAGCCCTTGAGGGTGATTTTTATAAATATATCTTAGAATTATATGATATAGATTTAGATCTTTTATCTTGGGCTGCTAGGAGCGATGTAAATCTTCCTTCTTGGTTAAGTATTGGGAAGTTAGATTCTTTTGAATCTTTAAGATTATCATCTGGAGATGAATATAGGATAACAGGTTATGCTAATGATGAAGTGTCTTTTGCCTTGGATAGTAAGAATAAATTTTATTCTGTTAGTATAACTGGGGGTATTGATGATAAAAAAGGGTATGTAAATCAATATGATGGGTTATCTTCTAGTTTTGAGACTATTACATCATCAGAACCTAAAGATATGGATATCGTAGTAGATGGTAAAGATATCCCTTTTATTGCTTATAGTATAAAAGATGAGTCAAATAAACTACAAATAAAAAGAAAAGTAGATGCAAACTCTACTTGGGAATTAGTAGGTATGAATAATTTTGATAGAAGAGCTGGCTTCTTATCTATGACTACAGATTCACAAGGTACTCCTTATATCTTATATCAAGATGAATATAAAAGTAGTAAAGCTACTGTTTTAAAATATACAGAGTCAAGTTCTTCATGGGTAGCAGTTGGACAAGAGGGTTTTACTAGTGATTCTATCTTTAATGGGAAAATAGCAATTGATAAAAATGATAATATTTATGTAGTTTTTTCACGTAAAGATCCAATTGGCAAGTATCGTATTATGGTAATGAAATATGATAAGGGTAATGGAACTTGGGATATTGTAAAGTATGATGGAGATGATTATCTTACCCAAGAGCAAGGAACTGGCATTCAAGTGGGATTTGATGTTGATAATAACCTACTTGTAGCTTATAAATATAAAGGTCAATCTCCTTCTTGGAAGTTTTATATAAAGAAATATCTAGTTTCAAGTTCAAGTTGGGAGGATATTCCTACTACAGGAGTTAGTAGTGTTCTTGTCGATTCTACTGCTTTTGTAACAGATAATAATGGTAGTACATATTTTGCTTATAGATATAATTCTTCAGATGCCAATGATAATAGTAAAAAAGCACAATTTGTAAAATATAATAAAACAAATTCTTCTTGGGAGCTTATAGGTCAAGAAAATATTGGTAGATCTAGTGTAGAAAACCTTAATTTAGTTTATCATAATAATAAGTTTTATCTTTCAGTTGGTGATGAGATTTTTAATTCTTATCATTCTTTAAAAAGACTAGAAAAAGTTGATGGACTAAGTGGTACACCCGCAAACTCTGATGTGGGGGTGAATGATATCAACCTAACAGTTAGTGATTCAACTACACAACTTAATCACAATTTTCAAATAACAGTTGATTTTATAAATGATGCCCCAATGGCAGCAGATATAAATATCACAATAGATGAAGATACAAATAAAACATTTACAATGGGTGATTTTAATAGTAGTTTTAGTGATCCTGATGAGGTTCATGGGGATAAGATAGATGGATTTTATATCACTTCTTTACCTGATAAGGGTAAATTATTAAGATATGGAACTTTTGAAGTATCTAAAAATGACTTTATTCAATATTCTCAAAATACGAATTTAAAATATGTACCTATAGCAAATGGAAATGGAACACCATATACAAGCTTTAAATTTATAGTAAATGATGGTGATAAAAACTCAACAAATGAATACACTACTACAATAAATGTAAATAGTATAATAGATCCACTAAGTGTAACTACTACACCTATTACAAGTGTAAATGAAGGAAACACTTATACTTACGTATTGGATAAAATAAGTGCAGAAAATATTGAACTAAATTGGAGTGTAAAAAGTGGTACAACACTTCCTTCTTGGCTTAGTATAAAAAATGGAATGAAATTTGAATCAAAATTCGGCTTAGGGGGAAGTGGAGATGGTGAGTTTAACTATCCTCAAGATATTACCCTTGATAGTAATGGAAATATTTATATATCTGATAGAACTGATAACCGAATTCAGAAATTTGATGCTAATGGAAAATATTTATCTCAATTTGGCTCAACTGGAAATGGAAATGGACAATTTGATAAAGCTAATGGAATTGCTATTGATAGTAGTGGAAATATTTATGTAGTTGATTCAGGAAACAATAGAATTCAAAAATTCAATAGTAATGGTGTATATTTACTTCAATTTGGCTCAACTGGAAGTGGAAATAAACAGTTTAATACTCCTAGTAAAATTGCTATTGATAATAGTGGAAATATTTATGTAGTTGATCAAAATAATCATAGGGTTCAAAAATTTGATAGTAATGGTAATTATATAACTCAATTTGGTTCATCAGGAACTGGAAATGGAAACTTTAACACCATGGGGGGGAATCGCTATTGATAGTAGTGGAAATATCTATGTTGTTGATTCTTTTAATCATAGAGTTCAAAAATTCAATAGTAATGGTAACTATATAACTCAATTTGGTTCACATGGAAGTGGAAATGGGGAATTTGATGCCCCTCAAGCAATTACTATTGATAAAAATAATAATATTTATATAACTGAATATATGAATAATCGAATTCAAATTTTTGATAATAGTGGGAATTTTATTACAAAATTTGGGACAAAAGGAGTAGCAGATGGAGAGTTTAATCATCCTATAGGTATTGCAGTTGGTACTGATGGTAGTGTTTATGTAATAGATTATAATACTTTTCGTGTTCAAAAATTTGTCTCAACTCCTATCTTAGTAGGAACCCCAAATGGTAATAATGGAGGGGAACATAATATAAGTCTAAGTGTTACAGATGGAACACAAACGGTAGAGCATAGTTTTACTATAAGTGTAAATACTCTTCCAAGTGCAAGTGATGTAAATTTTACAATAGATGAAGATACAAATAAATCATTTAGCGCAAATGATTTTAATTTTAGTGATAGTGATGGGGATAGTTTAAGCTCTATTTTTATCACTTCTTTACCCCAAAAGGGTGTTTTAAAACTAAATGATTCAAATATAACCCAAAATCAAGAGATAAATACTTCTGATATCTCAAAACTAGTATATACTCCATCTTTAAATGAAAATGGGGCAGCATATACAAGCTTTGTATTTAAAGTAAATGATGGAGAAAATAACTCAGCAAATGGATACACTGCAACTATAAATGTAACAGCAGTAGATGATGCACCAGTTGTTACTAGTAGTGCTACTAAAAGAATATTAGTAGGTTCTGATTATAAATATATTCCTCTAGCTACTGAGGTGGATGGGGAAAATTTAATCTGGAGTCAAAAAGCTGGTACAACCTTACCTTCGTGGTTGACATTTTCTGCAGAGTATTATATCTCTAGTGTTTCTCAAACTGAACCTGAAGGAGCCCTTAAAGGTCCTACAAGATTTGCTATGGATAGTAATGGGGATATTTATATAGCAGATATTAATGCGCAAAGAGTCAGAAAATTGGAAATTTCATCAGGAAATCTTACAACTATTACTGGAACAGATAACACTCCAGGATATATAAAAGATGGTGAGATTGCTACAAGTTCACCAATGCGTCTTCCTCTTGGGATAGCCCTTGATAGTAAAGATAATCTTTATATTTCAGATATAGGAGAGAGTGTTGTAGTAATGATCCCAAAGCTTAATGGGACATATTATGGTAGAAATATGAGTGCTGGATATATTTATAAAATTCAAAATATAAATGGTCCACGTGGTCTTGCATTTGATAGTGCAGATAATCTTTATATTACAGAGAGTGGTCATGGTAGAGTTGTAAAAATAGATAGTAGTGGTAATAGTACAACCGTTGTATCTTCTTTAGGGCAACCCTCAGGTTTACATATTGATGATGCAGATAATCTTTATATTACTGAAAACGAAGGAAATAGAGTTAGGATGGTACCATCTTCAAATGGAACTTATTTTAATCAAAATATGAGTGCTGGAAATACTTATATAATTGCAGGACTTGCAAATGGAGGTAGAGGTTCTTCTGGGGATAACAGTGTAGCGACATCTGCTAGACTTGCTGAACCTAAGGCTGCTATAGTAGATAAAAAAGGTGATCTTTATATAGTAGATTATCAAAATAATAGAATACGAAAAGTTGATTTTTCAACAGGGATTATCTCAACATTTGCCGGGAATGGAAGTAGTGGCTCAAATGGAGATGGTGGTCTTGCAACATCTGCACAGCTAAATGGACCCCATGATATTACTATAGGAAAAGATGGAGAGTTCTATATCTCAGAGTATGGAAATAATAAAATCAGAAAACTTACCGCTCCTAATCTTTTGGGAACCTCAACAATGAATGATGTGGGAGAGCATAATATAAGCTTAAGTGTCTCAGATGGTAAAAATAGTACAGATCATAACTTTACTATAAAAGTAGATACTATCCCAAGTGCAAGTGATGTGAGCTTTACAATAGATGAAGATACAAATAGATCATTTAGTGTAAATGATTTTAATTTTAGTGATAGTGATGGGGATAGTTTAAATTCTATTTTTATCACCTCTTTACCTGCAAGGGGTTCTTTAAAACTAAATGATACAGATATAGCTTTAAATCAAGAGATAAATAGCTCAGATATCTTAAACCTCGTATTTACACCTGCAATAAATGGAAATGGAACACCATACTCTGTATTTGGCTTTAATGTAAATGATGGGGAGTTTAACTCAACAAATGCATATAGTGCAACTATAAATGTAAATGCAATTGATGATACTCCAAGTGTTACTAGCTCTAGTAGTGTAAGAATACTCGCTGATTCTAATCTTAGTTATATACCAGTAGCTGTTGAGTTTGATGGGGAAGATTTAAACTGGAGTATAAAAGCTGGTACAAATGCTCCTTCTTGGTTAAAACTTTCCTCTGAATATTATATTTCAAGTGTATCTGAGGATCTTTTTAATGTTCCAACAAGGTTTGCAATTGATAGTAATGGAGATATTTTCATTGCAGATCTTTCCAATCATAGGGTAGTAAAGTTAGATATTTCTACAGGTAAACTTGAAAAAGTTGCAGGAACTGGAACAGCAGAAACTTCAACAGATGGTACACTTGCTACAGCTGCAAATATTAATACTCCTCTTGGTATAGCCCTTGATAGTAAAGATAATCTTTATATTTCAACTTATGGTGAAAATATTGTACAAATAGTTCCAAAAGTTAGTGGGAGATATTATGGTAAGGATATGATAGCTGGAAATATTTATGTTGTTAAACAGGTACAAGCTCCACGGGGTCTTGCTGTTGATAGTAAAGATAATCTTTATATCTCTGAAAGTGGCACTCATAAAATTATAAAAATAGATATAAATGGTAATACCACAACAATAGCAGGAACGGGAGTAAATAGTTCAACTGGAGATACAGGGGCTGCCACAGCAGCAACTTTAAATGAACCATCAGGTCTGCATATTGATCATAATGACAATATCTACATAAGTGAAAATGTTGGAAATAGGGTTAGAATGATTCCATCTGTAGATGGAACTTATTTTAATCAAACTATGAGTGCAGGAAATATTTATAGTATAGCAACAAATATGGATGTAAATGTTCCTAAAGATATTACAATTGATAAAAAAGGTAATCTTTATATAGCAGATCATAATAACCATAGAATAAGAAAAATTGACCTTTTAAGTGGAAATATCTCTACAATTGCAGGGGGTAGTGGTAGCGGTTTTGCAGGAGATGGTGGACTTGCAATATCTGCTAAACTAAATTCACCACATGATGTTGCTATAGGAAAAAATGGAGAGATTTATATAGTAGATTTAGGAAATAATAGAATTAGAAAACTCACCGCTCCTAATCTTTATGGAGTTCCAAGTAATAATGATGGTGGAGAACACCATGTGATCTTAAGTGTTTCAGATGGAACAAGTACTATTGAGCATAATCTTACTATAAAAGTGGATACCATTCCAAGTGCAAGTGATGCAAATATCACAATAGATGAAGATACAAATAGATCATTTAGTACGGTTGATTTTAACTTTATTGATAGTGATGGGGATAGTTTAAGCTCTATTTTTATCACTTCTTTACCAGCAAAAGGGAGTTTTAAACTAAATGGTACAGATGTAACTTTAAATCAAGAGATAAATAGTTCAGAGTTATCAAGTCTTATTTATACTCCTTTATTAAATGAAAATGGAAATTTATATACATCATTTGGATTTAAGGTAAATGATGGGGAGAATAATTCAACAAGTGCTTATACAACAACTATAAATGTAAAGGATATAAATGATGCTCCAATTATTAATTCCTCAGCAGTAACATCAGTAAGTGAAAATTTAGCTTATAGTTATACTATTATTGGAAACGATGTAGAGGGAGATGATATAAATTGGAGTATTGCTGTTGGTACTACATTGCCATCATGGCTTAGTTTAAGTAAGGAAACTACAGTTTCTATTATAGCGGGCGAAGCTGGGGAAAAAGGTTCTCTTGATGGCAATGGAGCCTCGGCTAGATTTTTTACTCCTCAAGGGATTGCTATAGATAGTAGTGGAAATATCTATGTGGTAGATAATAATAATGATAAAATTAGAAAAATAGATATTAATGGTAAGGTAACTAGCCTGCCTATAGTTATTAGAAGACCTAGTGGAATTGATATAAGTAGTAATGGAAATATTCATATGATAAATACTAATAATCATCTTATTCAAAAAATAGATAGTAATGATGTTTTATCAACTATAGCAGGAAGTGGAGCACATGGTTTTGTCAATGGAAATGGAACTGCTGCATTTTTCTGGTTTCCTCAAGGACTTGATGTAGATAATAGTGGAAATATTTATGTAGCAGACACTAATAATCATCTTATTAGAAAAATAGATAGGGATGGAAATGTAACTACTGTAGCAGGAAGTAACATATCGACTTTTAAGGATGGCATAGGTACTGATGCTTCATTTTCCACTCCCCATGATCTGGCAGTAGATAATAGTGGAAATATCTATGTAGCAGATACTAATAATAACCTTATTAGAAAAATAGATAAGGATGGAAATGTAACAACTATAGCGGGTAAAGCTGGGGAAAGAGGTTCTCTTGATGGCAATGGAGTCTCGGCATTATTTAGCTCTCCTAAGGGAATTGATATAGATGATAGTGGAAATATTTATGTAGCAGATACTAATAATAATCTTATTAGAAAAATAGATAAGGATGGAAATGTAACTACTATAGCAAGTGTTAATTATCCCCATGGAATTGCACTTCATGGTAATAATATTTATATATCTGAAGTTTATAATCATGTTATTAAAAGAATAGGGAGTGATGTAAAACTAGTGGGAAGCCCATCTAGCGCAGATATAGGAGTACATGATGTAAATCTTACTCTTAGTGATGGGGAAAATAATGTATCTTATAATTTTCAAATAACTGTAAATGATATAAATGATGCTCCCACATCTAAAGATATAAATATCACAATAGCTGAAGATACAAATAAAAGCTTTGTAGTAAATGACTTTAACTTTAGTGATAACGAAGGGGATAGTTTTAATTCTATCTTTATTACATCTTTACCAAATAAAGGGAGTTTAAAACTAAATGATACAGATGTAACTTTAAATCAAGAGATAAGTAATACAGATATCTCAAAGCTAGTATTTGAACCTATTGCAAATGGAAATGGAATACCATATACAACATTTGGATTTAAGGTAAATGATGGTGAGACAAACTCTACAAATGCATATGTAGCTACTATAAATGTTACATCCGTAGCAGATGCTCCTAGTTTTGATTCTTCAGGTGTAAGTGAAGGAGTTGAAAATACTTCTTTTAGTTATACTCTTATGGGAACTGATGTAGATGGGGATAATATAACTTGGAGTGTTGCTGAGGATAGTATACTACCATCGTGGCTTAGCTTTTCTAGTAATACTATTTCTACTTTAGCAGGAAGTGGAAAAGCTGGTTCTGATGATGGACATGGAACAGGTACTAAATTTAATAATCCTAGAGGACTTGCTGTAGATAGTGATGATAATATCTATGTAGCTGATTTTGGTAATAATCTTATTAGAAAAATAGATACTAATGGTAATGTAACTACCGTAGCAGGAAGTGGAAGTACAGGCTCAGATAATGGAAATGGAACTTCTGCATCATTTTATTATCCTCATGGAGTTGCTGTAGATAGTAATAACAATATTTACGTAGCAGATACAAATAATAATAAAATTAGAAAAATAGATAAAGATGGTAATGTAACTACTTTAGCTGTAAGTGGATTTTTTGGACTAAGAGATATAGCAATAGATGCCAGTGGTAATATTTATGTAGCAGATACTCTTAATCATGTTATTAAAAAAATAGATATTAATGGAAATGTAACTATTGTGGCAGGGACATTTAAAATAAGAGGTTCATCTGATGCTAATGGAGTCTCTGCCTCCTTTGATACACCTAATGGAATTGCTTTAGATAGTAGTAGTAATATTTATGTGGCAGATAGTGGTAATAATAAGATTAGAAAAATAGATACTAATGGTAATGTAACTACTATAGCAGGAAGTGGAAATCGTGGCTCAGATGATGAAAATGGAATCTTAGCATCATTTAATTCCCCTAGTAAAATTGATATAGATAGTAAGGGAAATATGTATGTTGCAGATGCTAATAATTATAAAATCAGAAAAATAGATAAAGATGGTAATGTAACTACTATAGCAAATATTGATATTCCTACTGGAATTGGAGTTGATAGCAATGGTAATATTTATGTATCTCAATATGATAATCACACAATTGAAAAAATAGATACAAGCATAAAACTAGTAGGAACCCCACCAAGTAGCGAGATAGGTGTACATGATGTAAATCTTACCCTTAGTGATGGTGAGCATAATGTATCTTATAACTTCCAAGTAACAGTAAAAGAAGCACCAAAGTCAACAACAGTAAATGTGGTAAATAACTCAAACGGAACAAAAGAGGTAAATGCAAGCCTATCAAATGGAGAGAG
>CAYFGQ010000007.1:0-4648 GCA_964342525.1 uncultured Arcobacteraceae bacterium | reverse complement strand
GAGATATAAATGCAAGTACAAATCCAGTTGATGTAAATAAGACAATAGTAAATATCCAAAATGGAAATAATACTAAAGTAACAGTGGATGAAAATAAAACAGTGTACATAATTACAAAAGATGATAATACATCTTCCGTGATAAGTGTAAATAATAATGGAACATCTAATGTAAAAGAGTATGATTCAAATAATCAACAAACATCAAATACAGATTATAAATCAGGATCAAATATTAGTGTTGCTCCAAATGGAAGTGTAAATGTTACTGAGCCAAAGATTACAGTAAATGTGATAAATAACTCAAACGGAACAAAAGAGGTAAATGCAAGCCTATCAAATGGAGAGAGTATAGATGTAGCTGTAGAAGATACAACTGCAAATGTAACTCAAAACCAAGATGGAAGTGTAGATGTAAATACAAGTGGAACAAATGCTTCATCTGAGAACTATAATACAAATGTAAATATAGGATCAAATGGAGAGACAAACAGTACCGTAGATACACCAACAAAAGATTCAGAAGTAACAACAGATAATATTTCACAAGATGTTAGTATAAAAACAGATGGATCAGTGGAGACAAAAGTATCAACAAATGAAGTGAATACAACAATCACTCAAAATAATAATGGATCAGTTGATGTAAATACTACAAAATCAAATGGTACAAGTGCAGATATAAGCTCAACTCAAAAAGATACAAAAGTAGATATAAGTAATACTGGTACAACAATTACATCAAGTGAAACAAACACAACACTAAATATTGATGAAAATGGGACAGTGAAAACTATAATAAAAACAGCAGAATCAAATACAAGTGTAGAAGTATCAAAAGATCTTAATGTAACAACATCAATAGATACAAATGGAACTGTACAAAATAGTATCACTATAGGAGATACCAATGTATCAATCACACAAAATAGTAATGGAGATATAAATGCAAGTACAAATCCAGTTGATGTAAATAAGACAATAGTAAATATTTCAAAGGGAAATAATACTAGTGTAAAAGTAGATGAGAATAAGACAGTATACACAATCAAAAAGGATGATAATACATCTACAGTGATTACAGTAAATAATGATAGCTCATCAAATGTAAAAGAGTATGATTCAAATAATCAAGAAACATCAAATATAGATTATAAATCAGGATCAAAAATTGATGTTAATGAAAATGGTAAAGTTCATATAGAAAAGAACACAAATAAGGCACCAATAATTACTTCAAATGCAATATTTAATGTGGATGAAAATAGCGTACTTATTGGATTTGTAGAAGCAAATGATCCTAATGGGGATGGATTAAAGTATTATATTGTAAATGGAAATGATAGTACTTCATTTGTTCTAAATGAAACAAATGGACTTCTAGGTTTTGCAAGTGGTGCTAGTCCAAATTATGAATCAGGAAAAGTATCTTATAAAGTAAAAGTTGTGGTAAAAGATATATATGATCTAAATGATACGCAAACAATCACAGTAAATATAAATGATATCTTTGAAGATGATAATATTTCTGATTTTGATAAAGATGGAATACCAGATGGCCTTGAGGGACCAATTTCAAGAGATACAGATGGAGATGGCATACCAGATTATAGAGATACAGATTCTGATGGAGATGGAATCTTAGATGTAAATGAGTTTAAAGGTGATACAGATGGAGATTCCATTCCAGACTTTAGGGAAAAAGATAGTGATAATGATGGTATAGATGATAAACAAGATTTAGATTATGATAATGATGGGATCTTAGATAGTATTGAAAAAGCAGCTAAAGTAAATGGTGTAAGTGATGCTGATGTGGACAATGATGGTATATCAAATTTCCAAGATAAAGATTCTGATGGAGATGGTAAACCTGATTCAGTAGAACTTAGAGGAGATATAGATCAAGATGGTATTGAAAATTATCTAGATGTAAATGATAAAGGAAGCTCAACTCCAAAAGATAATGGAGATGGAACTCAAACTAGTACATTTAATAAAACTGCTAAACCAGGGGATAAAGGCACAACAAAAATAACAATGCCAATCAATAAGGCATCTACTGTTATAAATGATAGTAATAATACTATAGTATCAATAAATGATAATAATCCAAATGTAGATATAAATATCACAAGTACAGGAGGATTAAATATAGATATGAATGAGAGTAATGGATCTCATAAAATATCTATAGTAAACCCAGGTGCAGATGTAAATATTTCTAGTGATGGGAATATGACCATTTCAACTCCAAGTTTGATAGGAGCAAATGGTAAAACTTGTAATTATAAGTTAGATATTGCATATGATGGATCAGATATGGTAACTAAACACTATCTGAATAAAGGACTAAATGATGAAGTTATTACAACAGTGATTATGAAAATACCAAATGCAAGTATAGATATCTCAAGAGATAATATTGTTAAACACTTAGGAAGTTTTACAAATAACAACTCAAAAGATGTAAATGTAACAGGATTAGTAGAGTGTGATGGATCAATATCAACAATTACAAAAATAGCAGATGTAAATGGAACCTTTGTAGCAGTAAATAAACCAGGGGCAACAGTAATCATTGATGTAAATGGTAATGTGGATACAACAACACCACTAGAGCAAAATAGCACAAACCCTACAACACTACAAGGATTAAATTTTAAAATTGATTCAGATAGTGGAGATATAAATGCATCAAAAGTATATAAAGATAGCTCAAGCCAAGAGGTGACTTATAGTGATGCACAAATATATGCAGCAGGAGCTAAACTAAATACAGCAGGTGGAACATCTATATCAGAGATACAAGTTGATTTATCAAATACAAGACTTGTAACAGTTGATGTAAAAGATACATCAAATAATACAATTACATCAACAACACAAATTGATAATTCTGTTACCGATGGAAATATCACAAGGACAAGTAATGGAGAAGATGGATCAATTACAACCCAAGTAAGTAGTGGAAGTTCAACTATACAGATAAATAACTATATAGATGGAAAAGCAAAACATGAAGTAAGAGTAAGTGGAAAAACAACTGAAGCAACATCAAACTTAGAAGGAGCAGATGTAAATGTAACATCAAGTGGAGTAACAACAAGTTATCAAGATACAACATCTAATCTAAAAGCAGAAGTTCAAGCAACAGTTGATGGGAAAGCAAGTCATAAGATAGAGTTAAATAATGGAACTACTACAGAAGCTTCATCAGATATTATTGGTGCGCAAACAACAATAGACCAAGATGAATCAGGAAATGCAAAAGTTATAACAACAGTAGAAACAACAAATGATAATAATCAAACTGTAGCCATAGAAATAGATGCACTATCTGATGGAAGTGCAATACATAAAGTGGAAGTAAATGGGTATACAACTCAAGCAACTTCACAAATAGCAGGAGCAAAAACAACTGTAGATGTAAATGGAACAGTTGAAACTAATGCAACAGTGGATTCTACAAATAATGTAGCTGCAATTGTTAGAGCACTTCCTGATGGAACTGCTAGTCATGAAGTAAAAGGTAATGGCTTTGATACTATTGCTACATCTGAGATAAAAGGTGCAACAACAACTATTAAGTCATCTGGTGTAATAGAAACAGAAGCAAGTGGTAAAGATACTTTATGTACTACAGGAACAGAGTATGTTAAAGCTAAAGTAGAGACTAATAGTGATGGAACATCCATCACTAAGTTCTTAAAATATGATTGTAATGATAACTTCTTAAGTGAGCAAATAACAGTAGCAAATAATATCACTTACCCAGAAGATAATAATATAACAATCAAAGAGAATAATGGTTTAGTTGAGATACAAACAATCACTAAAATAAATGATAACTTAGAGTTTTAAGAAAAGGGGATAAGATGAAGACTATAAAAAAAATAATTATAGGATTTAGTTTAATACTATCTCCTTTAATGTTTACTGCTTGTGGTGATGGAAATGATGCATCATTTAGTTTAGATAGCTCAAGTGGTTCAAACACTACATCCAAAACAACACAAGTAACAGTAGTAGATTGTAATGGGGAGTTAAGTTTTACAACAATACAAAGTGGGGACACCTTAGTAAAGAACACCTCTTCTACAACAGTAGATTTAAGACACCTAAGTGATGATACAAAAAAAGTATGTGTACTAAGTGGTAGTGCATATTTGGAGAGATAAAATGATAAGACAACGTAAAAAAGATATATTAAAGTTATCATTAATAAGCTTGCCAATTTTATTAAGTGGTGAAGCACTTGTATTAGAAGACGCAAATGTAAGGGAGAAACCCTCTGTATATTCGGATATTATAAATGTACGACCTAAAAATGATACGGTAGAGGTAGTTAGAAAAATATATACCAAAAACAATGGTACATGGTATCAAACTAAAAGTGGATATATCTCTGCTGAGCTTCTTAAAGACCTAGATAATAGTTTTAATCCTAAAACCACAATTTATAGAAAAGCAAGTATAAATGATGATAAAGTTTATACTATATACAATAAGGATCTTAATTTATATAAAGAAGCAGATGATAGTTCTAAGCTACTTGATATCTTAAAAGCAAATAATTTATTAGAGATAGAGTGTGTAAAAACAAAAGTAAAAGGTGAATATCCATGGTATAAAACAAAACAAGGTTA